>NZ_JAPPTN010000029.1:0-4776 GCF_027587095.1 Vibrio sp. NFR | reverse complement strand
GACGCTTGGCTATACTTGAGCGAAGCGAAACTGCCAAGCGTTGCGAATCACTCTTAAATGCTTTGTTATGCTTATATTACAACGAACTGGGGGTGTTGAGGGCTATAGTGATATTCTTCATTTTCACTTTGATGAACTAGATATCTTTCAATGTCCTTTAGTTCATAAGGTGTATATAAAGTCTTCGTATGAGAAACACCTATAGCAGTAATCCAACCCGTAATATTGTCGATGAAATCGTGAGATACTTTATAAGTATGGATTCTTTTACTAGTTCTACATTTCAACTTACTTGGGTCCACACTATAAACCTTCAAATGACTATTATAATATTCACTTTCGCCTACAGAAAAGCTCAACGCTAGGTTGTGAGCTAGTGGTAGAAGATTAAGGTTGTTATCTGGATTTAAGATGAAAACATTAGGGCTAATTGTAAAAACAGGTCTAATTTCAGTACTATCGAAGTCATAACCAGTATGATAGATACCTGTAATATATATGTTTTTAAACATATTATTTCTAACGGATGACAAGTAGCCAAACAATGAAGGTAGCCCTTTGGCTTCAGATAGCATTGATAGAATAAACAGTGCATTGCATTTATCTTTAACTTCAGACTTTGACTTTGCCACCCGCTCTATTTTTTTAAAAAGCGCGGTACTACAGTAAGGCTTGACTTCTTTAGGTGGGTTGAAAATTAGTTTTTCTATGTTTTCGTAATTCTCCTCCATATCAGACAAGATATGCAATAAAACCTCATCTTTATCATCCATCTTATTCTGCGGATTGTAAAAGCCCAAAACCATTTGAATTACCATAAAATTCAACAGCATTTCTAAAGCGTGCCCCTTACGGGTAACATCAAGGAGCTTTGTAAATTTATGCTTATGGATTAACTCATTAAATAGTACAGAAGTGCTGTTTTCATAATCAGACAACTCATCTTCTATATCGAACTTTTTGCCAGTTTCATGATCAATTAGCATGAAACAGTCTTTATGGATAGCAATTGACGATATTGGAAGAGGAATCTCCTTAATATCGTTTTCTTTCTCAGGTGAGTGATACACGGTATGACACCATACCCGCTGCTTATCCTTTGGATGTTCCGCTGTATCATCACTTCGGAAGTTCCGAAGTACCCACTGTGACAACATATGCTGATTTTTTGTATATTTCATCTAAACCTCTGAGATAAGCATAACGCCCTGTTAAGGTGTGAGCAACGCAATACCGAAGCCGCCGCATACCACCTTAACCACTAAAACCAACGCATGG
Organism: Vibrio sp. NFR; assembly: GCF_027587095.1. Classification (NCBI taxonomy): domain Bacteria; kingdom Pseudomonadati; phylum Pseudomonadota; class Gammaproteobacteria; order Vibrionales; family Vibrionaceae; genus Vibrio; species Vibrio sp. NFR. Next base: position 3,498 of record NZ_JAPPTN010000029.1, on the reverse strand, counting down.
TAAAAATGCCACGCGTTGCGAATCCGTCTTGAAGCGTTTGTTAGGTTGAAATGGTGAGGACTGCAAGCATATCTTCATCGTCTTCATCCATACCAATTTCAACAAAACCAAAACTCGAATAGAACTCTCTGGCTACAGGATTCTCTGGGTCATAGCAAATCTCGACCTCTTTTAGCTCTGGCAATTGCTTTATTTCACTCAGTGCGAGCTCTAAAGCTCTACGACCAATACCGCTTTGCTGATGTTTATAATCGACCATGAACCGCCATATTGAAACTTTAGACAATGACTCCTTGACCCACATAAAGAAGCCGACAGGTTCATTTTTGACATAAATAGCCCTAGTTTCATACCCCTCGTTGAACATTGACTCAACGAGAGACCACATATTGCAAGCAACGTATTGTTCTTGCTCCTTCAATACGTCTAGTTCACATACCTTTTCATAGTTTTGTTTTGTAACGTTGCGAAGTGAAACTTCCATTGTTTTCTCCTTGAAACCTAACGCCCTGTTAAGGTGTGAGCACCGCAATACCGAAGTTCCCGCATACCACCTTAAACACTAAACGCAACGCATAGTAAAAATGCCACGCGTTGCGAATCACTCTTAAACAGTTTGTTAGGTTTTATCTTCGTTTTCTCTCAGTCCGTTTAGCGATTTCAGGAACACTTTCAGCAGGACTAGCTATTGTTGAAACAGAAACGCCTTCCTCTTTCGATAAGACTTCTCTAAAGCAATGTGCAAGCGTTTTACCAGTAGTTCTTGCCATTTCAAGGGCTTCATTTATTTTTTCACCAGAAATACCACCCTCAGGAGCAGTAACAATTGACTGCATATGTACTGTTCCATCATCAGGATTTTCGGCTGTCATTGAATTGGCGATAAACTCGTCTGGGTCATCAGCCATTCTGTCCATATGTTCCTGCATCCCTTCACCTCCCGGACCAAAAGTATGATGGAAACCTGAATCAGGATCATTTTCCAGTACAATTTTTAACTGATCGTCTTTTGAAAACTTGATATGGAAATCATTAAAGTTTATGAACTGATTCCCATCTACGCGCATCTGGAAATGCCAATGAGGAAAATCAGTTTTACTACCCTCATGACCTGAAAAATCATTTTTTGAACAATCTAGTGTCCACTCAATATTTTGCCACTTAATGGTTGTTTCAAATATTTTCCTGTCACTGCTTTCCTCTTTTAAGTTGTTTATGTTTTTCACACCGCTTTCTGCGTGAGCAACCCAACGCAAATAAGAAGAAATATTGTAAAAGTCATAGTTTTCAGTGATTTTTGGAAAGTCTTTTTTCTTGAACTTACACTTCCTGAGAAGCCAGTGTAAACAGGGATTTTCTTTACTAATGGTCTTTATAGACTTACCACACAAATAGCACTCTTCTCTTTCGTGATATTCAAGAAATTCAGTATATTCTCGCTCATATCGCTCTTTTTGCTTTTCAAAGTGCGCCATACTCTCTTCTTGAGATAGACCTCTAGTTTGCTCTTTGAATGATTGAGCTACTCTTAAAATATCATCACTCATTTATAGCTATCCTCATAAAACCTAACGCCCTGTTAAGGGGTGAGCAACGCAATACCAAAGCCGCCGCATACCACCTTAAACACTAAAACCAACGCACAGTGAAAATGCCACGCGTTGCGAATCCCTCTTGAACAGTTTGTTATGTGCATGCTAATTGAGGTACTTTTGCCAATGTTGCTGCCCTGTCAAAACTACTCGGTAATCTTCGTAGTCCAATGAACTGTAGAGCGTTTTAGCTGCAGCATTATCATCACCGACCTCTAGTGTGATTTTGAGGTAATCATTATCACGACAATACTGTTCGATACCATTCAGTTGCGCTTTGCCCACACCTTTACCACGAAAGTTGTCCGACACCATAAAGTCATGGATATTCATCACTCTTTGCGCACGATAAGTTGAAAACGATTCAAAGCAAACCGCAAAACCAGCGGGCTTATCGTCGACAAAACTGATAAATCCGTGGAAATAAGGCAATGCAAACAACTGAGCAATTACTGAGAGATCTAGCTCAACTGAGAATCCAGATAGGTACTCCCTAAACAAAGTCTCGAATATACCTTTGTCCTCAATGCTTTCTGTTTCGATACGCCTGATTGTGATTTCCATATCCATTTTCACCAAAGCACATAACGCCCTGTTAAGGTGTGAGCAACGCAATACTGAAGCCACTGCACACCACCTTAATCACTTAAACCAACGCATGGTAAAAATGCCACGCGTTGCGGATCACTCTTGAACAGTTTGTTAGTGCGCTTTTTCAGCGATCCCCTAACCTTTAAGCGCGTTACGCCAATACTCGACCGTTTTGTCTGAAACCATGCCGGTTTCTCTAGCTGCAACCACTAGAAAGTCACACAATTTAGCTGCTATGTGCTCATTACCGAGTAAATACAAACTACGAATTGCTCGGGTCAGGCGAAGTTGGTTATGGTCATGACTTTTAAGCCAAACATGGTTAGCAGGGCTTAATGGCTGTATTGACGAAATTTCACACCCATCTCGCTGTAATCCCCAAAACTCAAGTAAAAGGTCGAGTGCTTTTAAGTGAGCAACACGTAATTCTTCTGAGTTAGCAAAAGCCTCTCGATCTGCTTGAGTTACCAAAGGAGCATGTTGATTGAACTTGGTGCCCTCATCTATCGGAAAAAGAACTTGAATATACTTATGATCATGCTCCAGCCAGAAGTGGTTGTAAGCTAACAACTGCTCAACATTGCGACCAAATTTATCTGGAGCTTTACCAGATATGAAACGAGCAATTTCACTCATTTTAAATCCTGCTAATTGTAATTTTTATCTTTGCGCACTAACGCCCTGTTAAGGTGTGAGCAATGCAATACCGATGTTGCTGCAACCACCTTAAACACCAAACGCAACGCATAGTGAAAATGCCACACGTTGCGAATCACTCTTAAACAGTTTGTTAGAGTGCATTTTCGAACGTTACTTTTGCATCAAATTTACTAGTAACCGTCTGATATAATTGACCATTAATAAAGTGCAGGGCGGCATAATCGCTAATACCATAGCACGGTACACTACTGTTATTTTGAGAAAAATCAGAAAATAAGTCAGCCTTTTCATCACTGCCATTAAAATGAGCTGAGGCTAGACCACGCACGAAACCCAAGCCGTCAATAACTGTATATTCTTCGGGATTGCTGTCGGTGATGCCTAAGTCAAACCAACATATAGCCCCTGCACTCATACCGCACAATACCACACCATTTTCGTAGCATTCTTTGAGTATTGTATCTATGCCCCACTCTCGCCAGATAGCTAACATTGAACGGGTATTACCGCCCCCAACATATATAACGTCTTGCTCTTGCAGCTTTGTGCGCCAATTGGAGTCTGGTTTGAACAATGGGAAATGGGTCAAATTACAACTAAGACCTGAATCGTAAAAACGTTGAATAGCTTCTTCTGCGTCACCAGTTGCTGTAGA
>NZ_JAPPTN010000028.1:0-6352 GCF_027587095.1 Vibrio sp. NFR | reverse complement strand
TGAGTAGTCCCTCTAGGTACGGATTTAGGTGGCCCGAATTGACCACGCAACCAAAAAAGATAATTGGTAAATCTTATATCAAAAGGAGATAACTTTGAGAGCTGGTGCTGATAGGCAGACTCGAACTGCCGACCTCATCCTTACCAAGGATGCGCTCTACCACCTGAGCTATATCAGCACTCAAATTAGAGTGGAGCGGGCAGCGGGAATCGAACCCGCATCATCAGCTTGGAAGGCTGAGGTAATAGCCATTATACGATGCCCGCAACACGTAACTCTGAGAGCTATTTCCTAAAGAATATGGTGGAGGGGGACGGATTCGAACCATCGAAGGCAGTGCCGGCAGATTTACAGTCTGCTCCCTTTGGCCACTCGGGAACCCCTCCAAATTTTTAAGCCATTCTTACTACAATTGTTTCCACTGGAAACAGGAAAGAATGGTGCCGACTACCGGAATCGAACTGGTGACCTACTGATTACAAGTCAGTTGCTCTACCTACTGAGCTAAGTCGGCATAAGTGGTGCGCATTCTATTGAATGATTTTCTAGGTTGCAATAGCTATTTCAAAAAAAATCGTAAAATTCGACTTTTTAGAATCGATTGCTGCAAAATCATACAAACCTCGCTTTTTAAAGCAAACTTTCGAGCTTTGTCGTTTGCTTTGCACGGAGCTTGTTGTATGTTCTTGCTCTCGATGAAACCAAGGATAAAAGAGACCCATGAGTCCATTTTTGTCATTTGACCGTGCCGAATGGGCAGAATTGCGCAATTCTGTTCCGATGACACTCTCTGAAGACGATCTGAAAGCGCTTCAAGGCATTAATGAAAACCTCACTATGGAGGAAGCGGTAGAGATCTACCTTCCTTTGTCTCGTCTTTTAAATCTGTACGTTCAGGCTCGCCAAAGTCGTAACTCTGTACTTCAGCAGTTCCTCAACACGGAAGAACATGCTCCACCCTTTGTTATCGGCATTGCCGGCAGTGTGGCGGTAGGAAAGAGTACTACCGCACGACTTCTAAAAGCATTGCTCTCTCGTTGGGAGAACCATCCGAAAGTCGCCCTTGTGACAACAGATGGTTTCTTATATCCAAAGAAAGTGCTGGAAGAGAGAGGCATCATGCATCGTAAAGGCTTTCCGGAATCTTACGATATTAAACGCTTGGTAGAATTCGTTTCAGATGTAAAAGCAGGTCAACCAAACTTAGAAGTCCCAGTTTATTCACACATTACGTACGACATTACTGAAGAACGAAAGAAAGTAGATCGTCCAGATGTACTGATTATCGAAGGGTTAAACGTTCTGCAAAGTGGTATGGACTATCCGCATGATCCACATCGCGTGTTTGTCTCTGATTTCCTAGACTTCTCTATTTATGTTGATGCAGAAACTGAGACCATTGAGCAATGGTATGTAGAACGATTTTTGAAATTCCGCCAAGGTGCATTTACTCAGCCAGGCTCTTATTTTAGTCATTACACGCAATTGTCTGTCGAAGAGGCGAAAAACAAAGCTAAAGAAATTTGGCAAAGCATTAACGGGCTCAATCTAGAACATAACATTCTGCCAACTCGCGAGAGAGCCCATCTAATTCTGCACAAAGGTCCTAGTCATCTCGTCGACAAGGTGTCGTTGAGAAAGTAACCTCTATCAGGCACTAGACTAGAGGTTAATCACCTTTCCTTAGGGAGATCTCACCACCAACGTAGGTCTCCAATCCATTAGTGGTTTCTAATACTACACCACCTTGCTGATCGATGCCCTTTACTACCCCATGGATTTCTCTAGGTCCCATCAATAGCTTTACAGGGCGTCCAATAAAGTTGTCTAAACGATTCCAACGCTCTACAAACCCACCGAGCCCTGTCATTTCATATTCTTCTAGTGCTTTCTTCCAGTGTTCAATCAGGTTAATCGCTAACTGGTTACGATCGATATCTAGGCTATCGCTCACTTGGTTTAAGGTTGTCCACGGTTGATCGATTTCAGGTTGCAAGTCTGGCATACCGATATTAAGCCCCATGCCAATAACTAGATGCGCTGCCCCACCGGCTTGCCCTGACATTTCAACTAAAATGCCTGCAAGCTTTTTATCTTCGTAGTAAATATCGTTCGGCCATTTGAGTTTCACGCCTTGGATACCCATCTCTTCAATAGCTTCCACTGCTGCGATACCAACAACTAAGCTCAACCCCATAGCCGCTGCCATACCAGCATCCAAACGCCAGTACATCGACAAATACAAGTTAGTTCCAAAAGGCGATATCCATTGGCGACCACGTCGTCCTCTTCCTTTTGCTTGATATTCAGCCAAACATACGCGCCCCTTATCGGAGTCATCGACTTTCTCGAGCAGATATTGGTTGGTTGAATCTATAACCGAGATGAGTTCAAGTTGAGTATCAACATAAGCTTGAAGCCTTTGCTCATCAAGCAGTTGTAAAGGCTGAGCTAGCTGGTAGCCACGTCCTTGAATCCGGTAAATGTCTACGCCCCAATCATTAAGACCTTTGATGTGCTTTGCAATAGCAGCGCGTGATATACCCAATTCTTGCCCTAAGGCTTCCCCAGAATGAAAATCACCGTCACTTAGCGCTTTGAGAATATGCAGTTTTGCAGAGTGTTCCTTTCTCATCGCGTAGCCTCAATCTCAGTTAGGTTAGTCTCGCCCTTGTTATTCATAAAACGAACTTCATGTTCTAGTTCAATTTGGTATTTATCCCAAACGGTCCTTTTTACCAAAGACGCAAGCTCGACAACATCATTGGCACTACAATTATCAACATTAGTTAGAACCAAAGCTTGGAGTGGATTTACTTGAGCACCGTTCACTGATACCCCCTTCAAACCACATTGGTCGATTAACCAACCCGCAGCGACTTTCATTCCTCCTTTCGCAGGGTAAGCCACCATATTGCTGTGCTTTTTGATAAGTTGATCGTAATGATCTTGGCTGATCACTGGATTTTTAAAAAAGCTTCCTGCGTTACCAACTTTTGCAGGGTCTGGCAATTTTTCCATTCGCACTTGGCATACACGCTCAAAAATGGTTAGGGGACTAAGCTCTTCTTCAGGAATACTTTGCAAAGGACCATATTGATTGATCGCCTTCCATTGCTTTGGCAGTTTGAGACCGACCGCAGTAATAAAGCATTTTTCATATAATGCATGCTTGAAGATCGAATCACGATAGCCAAATTGGCACTCTTCTGCAGTCATGCGTTTGGTCGTGAAGTTCTCCAAATCGAGGATATCTACGTATTCGCACACATTTTGCAATTCCAATCCATAGGCTCCGATATTTTGAATAGGTGCCGAGCCTGCACAGCCAGGGATGAGTGCGAGGTTCTCAATACCTCCCATGCCTTGTTCTACACACCATTGAACAAGCGCCGGCCAATCCTCACCGCCTTCAATGTGCAATAGATAATGAGCACCTTCTTCAGTAACAGTTTTACCCATTAAGCGGTTAATAATGACCATGCCTTCATAGTGTTGAGTAAACAGCATGTTACTGCCCTTACCTAAAAATAGCTTCGGTAACTCTAGGTAAGCTTCATCTTTAAATAGCTGAATAACATCATCGATAGTTTCAACGATCGCTAAATAAGCACAGGTTTGTTCGATACCAAATGTGTGGAAAGCCTTGAGGCTCGCATGTTTCTTAATTTCCATAGTGGATTTGCAACGCCAGATGAGATTCTCTTAAACTGTAGCCATTCTACCTTAGTTATGTTTTAGCCGCAGTGACAATACCTAGCTCATTAATCATAGAAGTGTTAAATCCGATCAAACTACCTCTGATCAAGAGATTATACAAAGCACATTACCCTGCCGGAAAAGCCAAGCGTGATGAGCTGATCATCACCGCAAGTTTAGAAGGAAAAATCGTTGCTCTCCTTAGAATGAAAGCGGTCGAAAAGTCTCGCTTGCTGACTGGTATGCTTGTTGTTCCGGAATGTAGGGGAACAGGGGTCGGTCAAGCATTACTTACTCATTGCGAAAACACTGTTTTCAACAATGGAGATTATTGCTTTGCTTTTAATCATTTAGAGGCTTATTACTCTCAACATGGATTCAAAACCATTGATAGCTCTGAGCTTCCAAACTCATTGAAAATGGCTTATTTACGGTACGTGGACAGTGGCAAAGATCTCATTCCAATGCAATTCATTACTTCTAGTGCTTCAAACAGTGCGCTTTTGTAGCCAGAGAAATCATATCTTTGGTAAAATATCAGGTTCGCAATATTGCACTTAATTAAGGTACTCACACCGGTATGATAGTAAGTAGGAACCCATTCGAACAGTTGCCAAGTCTCGCAGTTAAGCCTGAAGACTTCGAAGTTCTGCACGCAGCAGATGCTTTCAGAGCTCGTCTTCTTGATGCGATCAGCAAAGCAACGTCACGAATTTACCTAGTCGCTCTATATCTGGAAGATGATGAAGCTGGACGTGAAATTTTCACAGCGCTTTATGAAGCGAAACAGCGCAATCCTGGATTGGACATCAATATCTGTGTAGATTGGCACCGAGCGCAACGTGGTCTCATTGGTGCAGAATCATCTGAAGGCAACGCAGCACTTTACAAGGCATTCGCAAAAAAATACCAGCACTCAATTCCTGTATACGGTATTCCTGTACGAGGCAGAGAAGTCTTTGGTGTACTTCATCTTAAAGGCTTCATCGTAGATGACACCGTCATTTACAGCGGAGCAAGTCTTAACAACGTATACCTACAATACAATGGTCGTTACCGCTTCGACCGCTACCATGTCATTCAACACAAAGCATTAGCAGACTCGATGGTAGGATTCATTCAGGATGAAATGATCGCCCACCCTGCAGTTAATGATCTTGCAGATAAAGATAAACCTGAGACAAAAGAGATCAAAGCGGACATTCGCCAACTTCGCTCTTCTTTAGCTCGTGCTAATTACGAATTTAAACCAGAAGTAGCCAGCGAAGACGAAGTGAAAGTTACACCGCTGGTAGGTTTAGGGAAGCGCCGTAATTTACTCAACCAGAAAATCGTTAAGCTGCTTGCAGCTGCTCAGAACGAAATCTTTATCTGCACACCTTACTTTAACTTCCCGAAAGCGATTAATCGTGAAGTAAAGCGTGCAATGAAACGTGGCGTAAAAGTAACAATCGTGGTTGGTGACAAGACTGCAAACGACTTCTACATCTCTCCTGAAGAAGAGTTCAAAACTATTGGTGGTTTACCATATCTGTACGAACTCAACTTACGTCGTTTCGCTAAAGCGAATGAAGCAAGCATTGCTGCTCGCAAATTATCTATTCACCTTTGGAAACATGATAACAATAGCTTCCACCTCAAAGGTATCTGGGTTGATAAGCGCTACATGCTTATGACAGGCAACAACCTAAACCCTAGAGCATGGTCACTAGATCTTGAAAATGGTCTTTTAGTACAAGACAACTTCGCGAAGATGACAGACAAATTTGAACAAGAGGTGGCAAACATTCTAGAGCACACTCAGCTTATTTGTACTTACAAGCAATTAGAGAAAGTGGAAGACTATCCAGTCAGTGTTCAGAAGCTGGTCCGTAAGATCACACGTATCAAAGCTGATGGTGTACTAAAACGCATTCTTTAAAATGCTTCGATAGTAAACTTACAGAGCCCAGTATGAAAATACTGGGCTTTTTTATTATGTACAGCTAGCGACATAGATTACAACATTGTTGCTTTCTTTAAGTATTTAAACTGACACTTCGATATACAATGGGATGAGACGACTTTGTATTCTAAGAAATTCAACAAGATAACAGGTCCAGATTGTAACGAAAAGGCTCCAGCATTTCTGCTGGAGCTTTAAATATGACAGAGGTAGATTGGATCAATACTCCGAGATTCGATAGGACTTACTGCCAAGCGAGCTGGAGATCTAATCTCAACACGCACGATTCTGGCGTTAGGAGAATCAGATACTCTTCCAACTAGACTGGTACTCTTTTCTTCATATACGAAAGAGGCTCTAGCATTTCAGCCAGAGTCTTAAATATGGCAGGGGTAGATTGGACCGGCACTCCGGAGATTCGATATGGCTTGCTGCCAAGCGGACTGGCGGCTCAGTTCCCAACACGCACTATTTGGGCATTAGGGGAATCCCCTGCTCTTCCAACTAGACTGGTACTCGTTCCTCCATATACGAAAAAGGCTCTAGCATTTCTGCTAGAGCCTTAAATATGGCAGGGGTGGAGAGATTCGAACTCCCAACACGCGGATTTGGAATCCGCTGCTCTGCCAATTGGAGCTACACCCCTGTAGAAACTACAGTTTATCACATTGTAGATTCAAAAAAACCTCGCAAAAGCGAGGTCTTTGA
>NZ_JAPPTN010000027.1:0-15088 GCF_027587095.1 Vibrio sp. NFR | reverse complement strand
CACTCTAACGCCCTGTTAAGGTGTGAGCAACGCAATACCAAAGCCTCCGCAGAACACCTTAAACACAAAAACGCAACGCATAGTAAAAATGCCACGCGTTGCGAATCACTCTTAAACAGTTTGTTATATTTAGAGGGCTGAGACTCTTGCTAGGCATGTTTGCATTTCAGATAGTATTTTATTAACGACCCTATCTTGATTAGGAAAAGCACCAGCTTGATGCATAAAGTGGTTTCTTTTGTCCACAATTTCTGTTTGAAATTGATGTCTTTCTGCTTGAGTCAAATGCTGCAAACCAGGTTTAGTATGATTAGCAAACGACCAAATATATGATCCTAAAGCAGGTGTTTTATAAGGTATAGCATGAAGTCTCGCAAAAGTACCTAAAGCCGTATCTAAACCTCTAGTTGCATGAAGTATCTGCAATAAGTGTTTTCTTTGTTTAGGTAAAACATTTGAGCAACGATGAACCTCATTAAACTCACCTTGAACTAAGTTACATTCGTGCTCTGACGCAATAATACTACCAGTTACGATTACGTTTAATGTATCGATTCTTTTTTTTGCTGAGCTCACGGATACCACCTTCGATTCTATTTGAGAGAAACTCTGAGTAACTATTAACACTATTAATATTAGTTGCTCCACTTAAAGATAAACCACAAAATGAAGCGCTTCTTAGCCCCTTGAGCACATCATGCTTATAGCTAGGAACAGATTCAGACATTATAAACTTACCCAACATCAAATCACTTTCTAAAACACCATCTTCAAAATTTGACTCGATCTGCAAAGAAGAAATGCAAATGTTGCGTAACAAGTCCATCTTCTTACTAGAGCTATTAAAGTTAGGAATAGAAATAACACTACGTTCGGTCTTATAAAACAAATGTGATTTAAAAAATTCTTTTTTCACACCTCTATTTCGAGTATTTTTTAACCAATCCGAATAATAGACACTTTCAAGTATATCGTCATCGAAAGAAATATTTATTTCCCGATCGTGAGTGTGCGATTCTTGACTTAGCGATAGCTCATAAACAATTCCAAACCTTACATAATGCTCATCTCTAAGAAAGAGGTTACGCTCTACAATAGAATCAGGGGTTTTATCATTTAGTAAATTTAGACTTGTCGTAAAGTCGCTGTCTTCAATTACCCGATCAAAGTTAGATATACAGGCAAATAATATCCTCTCATTATTGTCTTCTGGAAGAACCAGCACATGCTTTGTATGTACAGGAAGAGCTAACCTTGAAATTGCCAGCCTTGACAATAAGTTTTTTAAACGAACTTTTTCATCTGAATGGACTCGATAGTAAGCATTTATTTCCCCTTTTTTTGCAACAAGAGCATCAGGGGAGGATATCAAATTGGGATGATCTGGTGAGTCGACGTAAGTAAACTCTGATCTTAACTTTGAGTCATATTTATCTAACAAATAACCTCCTCATTGTAACTGAATATAACGCCCTGTTAAGGTGTGAGCAACGCAATACCGATGCTGCCGCATACCACCTTAAACACTAAACGCAACGCATAGTGAAAATGCCACGCGTTGCGAATCGCCCTTAAACAGTTTGTTAGGCTTAAAATCTTGGTTGTGAATATAGAGTCATATTGCTTTGATGTTCTTGCTCCGACAACAACTCTAAATTGAGTAATTTGGCAGATATTGACAACGGACTTCTTTCAAGTTGGAGCGCTATCTCTTTTATATCTAATCTCTGGCTATGGAGCCTTAACAATATAGCCAAGTCTCGATCATACCAACTGAGCCCTGCATTTCTTGGTCGACCTGCACGTTCATTCTCTGAACGTTTATGGGCATCTTGCTTTTGTCTATAAACAACTTTCTCAGAAGCTACAGTACCTTTAACTACAAAACCCTCTCCTTGTGGGTTTCGAACTAAAGTTGTTCCAGGGTGAGCTAGAGCATAAGCTTTAGCGTCCGCCAAAGAAGAGAAGTAGTTTGAAGCACTACTAAATTCCTCTTTTAACTCCTCTTCAGGCTCTTCAAAAGAATCTCCCCAACCCGGCTTATCCCAAGCGAAATCTCCATTTTCATCAGGAAAATATAGTTCGGGAAACTCGTCGCACATTGGCATTACTCAATCTCCCTTAGTTAGACGTATTTTCGTCGGGTGAACAACAATAAGAAATAATCCCAGACACAACTAAAATAGGTCCCGCAACGTATGTCACATAAACTCCAACGTAAGAGACTGTGCACCAAATCAAAATATAAACTGCTAATGTAATAATGAAAACGGCAAGCGATTTCTCATACAACCATTGTTTCATCAAGAACCACAACTCTGGAAAATAAAAATTAGCGAGATTATAAAACAAATATAAAATATGACATACTGTTATTTTAAGCCTAACGCCCTGTTAAGGTGTGAGCAACGCAATACCGAAGCCTCCGCAGACCACCTTAAACACTAAAACCAACGCATAGTAAAAATGCCACGCGTTGCGAATCACTCTTAAACAGTTTGTTAGGTTTTTACTCAAAGAGTGCTCTATAAACTGGCGAAGATTTACTCTCATTCAAATCAATGACTTTTACATGCTTCGAAGCATGCATGGCAAGTTTACGATCCATTGTAACCAAGTACGCATCTTCAATCTTTGCGATGCATGCAAAAACCAAATCTGCTCCATACAACTTATCAAAGCCATCCAACGTAAATAATTGATTAGCTTTTCGAATTAGTTCTTGGTCAACATCGTACATAAGAGCTCGGTCATCTAAAAGATAGAACTCTCTAAGAACCGGTTTTCCTTTGCGAGCGAGCTTTGAGACCGTTGCATTTACTTCGAAAACAGCGAGAGTTGGAAATATATTTTGATAGTCAATATCAATCCAACCATCAGAAAGATCTTTAAATAGGCTTCTACCCGGTGAATATCCATCATCATTCGATTCTTTAATATTTACTATTGCTGATGTATCCCATACAAACTTATGCATTTTACCTCCGAAAACCTAACGCCCTGTTAAGGTGTGAGCAACGCAATACCAATGCCGCAGCATACCACCTTAAACACATAAGCTAACGCATAACAAAAATGCCACGCGTTGCGAATCACTCTTAAACAGTTTGTTAACCCTACTCCCAACATATAGCACTGTTTTTATTGACTTTACTAGAGCTAAGCGTAGAATTCAAAGTCCCTGACATTAGGCGACATCGTTGCCATCCCTCTATAGTTGTCACAATGTGATTCTTGAGGACTCTTATGATTGATTTCAATGTTATTCATATGTTGTCCTGATAGTTAATGAAAGTCATGCGCTCGCGCTAGGCATGTCGGGGTCTTTATGGAGGGCTAGATTATGGAAAAACAACCAAATCTAAGTCTAGTTAAAGAGCGCATCGAGTTGACTACTAAAGTGTTCAACTTGCTTACAGCTGTAGGTAAGTTTGCACTAGTCGCTTACGCGCTATTTAACGTGGCTTTTAATTATTGCACTGAAGATCAAATAACATGTACCTGAATATTGGATGGAAAAATAGGTTTGAAGTAAAACCCGGAACTTGGGTGTATGAACCAACCTTAGAATCCAAAAAATACGGTCGTGAATTGATTACCCAAATTCGTAAAAAGTGGAAAGCTCCTGAGTACTATTATCACCTGCGTGACGGCGGACATGTAAAAGCTTTGGAAAAACATACAGCTAATAATTTCTTTGCTAGCCTTGATATCAAAGATTTTTTTGGTTCTATAAGTCGCACAAGAGTTACAAGAACTTTAAAACCACTTTTTGGATACGATATCGCACGAAAGTTAGCCAAACTCTCATCTGTCAAAAATGATGGCTCTAAAGCCCATTCGCACAGCATTCCTTATGGGTACGTGCAGTCGCCAATTTTAGCCTCTATTTGTTTACATAAAAGCACATTTGGTTCTGAACTAGACTCATGCTTTAACGACCAAAATGTCACTATTAGTGTTTATGTTGATGACATTGTGATCTCATCGAATGACAAAGAGCTTTTGAAGCACTGGTGTGAACGGCTAAAAAACGCAGCCAAACGTTCTAAGTTTACATTAAACGCGTTAAAAGAATCGCCAGCAGATTCCACTGTCGTAGCTTTCAACATCGAAGTTACCCACAATTCAATGGTGATAACGAAAGAGCGATTCAAATTGCTTTACGAAGCATATCAAAATAGCCAATCAATAATGCAACGCAAAGGCATTGGTGGCTATGTGGGAACTGTAAATAAATCTCAGGCTCGCCTACTGGATTTATAAATATCTGATAGTAGGGTTAACGCTCTGTTAAGGGGTGAGCAACGCAATACTGAAGCCGCCGCATACCACCTTAAACACTAAAGCCAACGCATAGTGAAAATGCCACGCGTTGCGAATCCCTCTTGAACAGTTTGTTAACTGAGCGCCTTTCAGTTTTCGCCGATCTTTCAGCCACTTTCGCCAAAGCTCGTTTTGCTAATTAATGATTAGCAAAGCTAACTCAAATATGTATTTAACCAAAAAATTACCGTTTATCTTTAGTTTGAAATGCGTCTCACAACACCATACTTCGGCGATATAACTGCGCCGAACTAATCGCGAATGCCTTATATTATTAGAAGGCTTTGTGCCGCCTTTCACATCAGTAAACTTAAGTATCAAACTGAAATTAGTCGCATTAGCTCAGCTAAGGAAACCAACCGGACACGCTAAATCTCTGAACCTAGAAACTGTATCATTGTGCTTTCGTATTTTCTGCGCCAGTTAACGCCCTGTTAAGGTGTGAGCAACGTAATCCCGATGCTTCCGCATACCACCTTAAGCACTAAAAACAACGCATAGTAAAAATGCCACGCGTTGCGAATCACTCTTAAACAGTTTGTTATGCCTGTCCTAACACGCGCTCAATAAAAGCTGATTTTTTCCGACGATACTCTTCGTGAGACCAACCTGTACAAGACATTTTCAGCTCATTGTATCGTTGAACTAACTCAGGACTTTTACGGAGTTTGTCTCTAAACCCCACAAATAACTCAAACTCCGAACCATTAGCTACAACTTGAAAAGCGACATCCTCACCTGAGCTATTTTCCAGCATGCAAAGCTCCGGAGTTCTTAACGTATCGGATTTTTCGTTGAAGCCTAGAGTAGAAAGTAACTTTACTGCATTCTCTAGTTCCTTACCGTTAACACCAACAAGTATGTCTAGGTCACCTTTAGATACAGCATTGGGGATAGAGGAAGCTCCAATATGCTCAATGGATGCATCTGGAAGTAAAGCAGCTATCTCATATTCGTACTTACGATATAGGTTTTCGCAAGATGCCTGATATTCATCTGCTTTGTAAAACTGCATATTTTCTCCCAAAAGGCATAACGCCTTGCTAAGGTGTGAGTAACGCAATACAAAAGCTACCGCACAGCGCCTTAATCACATAAGCCACCGCAAAGTAAAAATGCCACGCGTTACGAATCACTCTTAAGCAATTTGTTAGTACATGCGCTACTTCTATTTATGCGCTCCAAGATATTGAAAAGTGGCATAATATGAAAGGCTTTGAACACTGAAGTGAGACGGGCAGCTACAAAACTTTACCTCGATTGAAAGACGAAAGTTGGCTAGAAGAAAAATGCATTGAACTGCCCTACTTTCACTGGCTTCAAATTAGAAAAGGATTCGATCCTCGCACTTCGACGGCAATACCAAAGAAAGACAATTCTGACTTAGTAAAAGCCACGAAAGAGAAGAAGCGCTAAAGAAATAGGGTAAGAGTTAGACACCGTAAATGGTGAAATCAAAGCAAACACTCCGCATATAGTGCCACCGGAAAGAACGTGAAAGGTACAAACTGAAAGGTGTAAAGACAAACGCCAAAACAGATAAACACCAAAACTTATGACCTTTGATGTCAAACCCGTACTAACGCCCAATTAAGGTGTGAGGCACGCAATACGATGCTTCCGCATAACACCTTAATCACTAAAACCAACGCATAGTAAAAATGCCACGCGTGCCGAATCACTCTTAAATTGTTTGTTAGTTGCCCATCTCAAAGCCTAGTGCTAACATTTGTACACACACCAAAAAAGGAATACATCATGGACACTAGAATTCAATTTCGTGTTGATGAAGAAACAAAACGCCTAGCTCAACAAATGGCTGAGAGCCAAGGTCGCACTCTGAGTGACGCATGTCGTGAACTTACTGAGCAACTCGCTGAACAACAAAGAAAAACATTATCTCACGATGCATGGCTAACTGAACAAGTAAACCTAGCCTTTGAGAAGTTTGACTCAGGAAAATCTGTTTTCGTTGAGCACCAAACTGCTAAGTCTCGAATGGAAGAGCGCAAAGCCAGAATCCGTAATCGAGGTAAGCAATGATTTTATGGGAAGAAGAGTCACTTAATGATCGTGAAAAGATCTTCGAGTTTCTCTATGACTTCAACCCTGATGCGGCAGAAAAAACTGACAACCTCATTGAAGCAAAAGTAGAAAACTTGCTTGAACAACCTTTAATGGGTGTACAACGAGATGGCATCCGCG
The DNA here is from genome assembly GCF_027587095.1 of Vibrio sp. NFR. Lineage (NCBI taxonomy): Bacteria > Pseudomonadati > Pseudomonadota > Gammaproteobacteria > Vibrionales > Vibrionaceae > Vibrio > Vibrio sp. NFR. Next base: position 8,557 of record NZ_JAPPTN010000027.1, on the reverse strand, counting down.
GACGATTGCTCATTATTCCTGAGATTTCGATGATTGTCTCTTATTGGGTCGAGGGCGATATCATCAGAGTTATGCGTGTACTCCACCAGAAACAAAAATTCCCTACGGATTGATTGCTTCCTCTGGGGAACTAACGCCCTGTTAAGGTGTGAGCAACGCAATACTGAAGCTGCCGCATACCACCTTAAACACTAAACGCAACGCATAGTAAAAATGCCACGCGTTGCGAATCACTCTTAAACAGTTTGTTAGCTGTTCCGCTGCACTCGATTGTCCAAGTACGCATATTTAGCAAGCTCTGATATAAAGAACCTTGAAAGAGCATCTACAGACGAAGTCTTCAGGAGCATCGGCACAACAGCGAATTTATATAAGTACATTACTGGTAAGACTAGGATAGCGTAACCAAGAACAATCAGAAATAAAGCTAACACCAAATATCCCCAAACCTCACTAAAAGATAAATTGTGAATTAAATTATAAAACCCAACCTCATTTTCAGAACGGGGAATTGTGATTAAAGCAATTAAACTAATAAGATAGATAACCAAACTTAAAATGCGATTCTTTGAGTCAGGGCTGTAGATAAAATTACAAAACCGAGACCACTCTGATTTACTAGATAATCCATGCTCACTCTTAGCAATCTCCCTAATTTCCTTTAGGTCTTTCATCGCATCAAATAAAGACTTACCAATGTGAGCAACTAAGGTTTTGAGGTACACAGCTTTGTGATGATCTACGTTATCACTATTTAGAAGGGTGTAGTTTGACAAATGACAGATTAGGTTTCTGTCATAACGCCTCCTAGCGTCCGCTAGCAGCATCGCAGCCAATACCATTAGAACTATCGACAATACGTCGATTTTTAGAACCACTTGAATATACGCACTTAACAAAAAAAGAATTAGGGATATGAATAAATACAAAACTCCTCTTGCTCCGAAGTAAGAGAAACTAACTGTATTTTGATAATAGATTCTCGACAAATACCTCAACTCTTCCAATGTTATTTACTCCTTTTAAAATAGGACAGCTAACGCCCTGTTAAGGTGTGAGCAACGCAATACCGAAGCTACCGCATACCACCTTAAACACTAAACGCAACGCATAGCAAAAATGCCACGCGTTGCGAATCACTCTTAAACAGTTTGTTATGTGATTAATTTTTACCCAGAACTTTGTATCCCCAGCGCTTATTTAATAAGTCACTGACAATGTAAACATTAAAAGGAGGTTGAACTTCTGGTAGCACAACTAACATAGAGTTTTTCCATACTGTAATTCCATTCGTTGTCTCGTATGATGCTACGCTCGCACTACCTTGCTTCTTCGCCAACACATTTCCAGCTTCGTCAACAACTACAGTTTTCCACCACTTCGTATCTGCCGATTCAATTGTTGGTGTTTTAACATGTGCCAGCAAATATCCATTTACCGGAATCTTCGAATAATCAGGCTCTTCAAACGCTAGTTCCGCTTTCTTTTTCTCGATTGCTCTTAGCGTATCAACATCGTAGTAATCAACATACGCAATTGAACCAAAGTCGTTAGGATCTTCGATGTTTTGGACTATATTTCCATTAACGGCACGAGTCGTGCCCAGATTTGAACAACCAACTAAGACAAAGCTCAAAATCAAGCCTACTACTATCTTATTCATTTTTTCCTCGATTGATGATTAATCACATAACGCCCTGTTAAGGTGTGAGCAACGCAATGCCGAAGCTACCGCATACCACCTTAAACACCAGACGCAACGCATAGCAAAAATGCCAAGCGTTGCGAATCACTCTTAAACAGTTTGTTATATTAATGTTCACTCCGTTACGGTTGCTGCCTTTTCCGCCGCTTTTAATCTCTGGTAATCATCTAGTATTTTCCTAACTTCGTTCCAAGACTCTTGAGTATCACATTCAACTTTTTCTACTGTCACTTTTTCGACAACCGTATTAACTAACCATGGCGGAGTTAAGGGAGGAAGCTCCACTGACATTGCAGCCGAAGATAGGCACACAATATCACTGTATTTCACTTCCGGAAGTTCGATATCTTTAAGTTCTTTCACTAACGATTTATATAGTTCACAGTCAATATTTTTGTACTTTACTTCATCGCATGTGGTTACTATCAATTGGGAGTTTGCATGCTCTTGAGACATTAACTGAGCACCAGAGATTTTTGCTGTTGGCACAAAAACCTGATAAGCGCTATAAGCCATCACATATAAAATAAGACCACAAACCAGTGCTTTAGCAAGCCGTTTTAAATGATATACACTCAAATTTTTTCTCCAAACTTAAAAATTAATATAACGCCCTGTTAAGGTGTGAGCAACGCAATACCTAAGCCACCGCATACCACCTTAAACACTAAACGCAACGCATAGTAAAAATGCCACGCGTTGCGAATCACTCTTAAACAGATTGTTAAGCTTCATGAACTAGACGTTTACACAATAGTTCATTCCCCTTGCCTGTAACGTAGATAACAGCTTGATTTCGTGAGTTAACTAACGAATTCAAAAGGATCGTATCATACTTGTCCTTGCTAAATTTATTAGACGAGACATCGAAGTCGGCTAACGTACCCGCCAAATAGTCAGGAATTCGAATTAACTCATCAAAATAATTTTTCCCAGACTTCTCCGGCTCAGGAAATATAAACTGAGGAGTATCCAACATTAGCACTGAATTCTCTGTCCTCTCAAAGTGCTCAGAGTAACCTTGTAAAAATAAAAAGTATGCTAGGTCAAAGACAAAGCTATCATATCTTTCAAGTAGAGCATCTCGGTCAGAAACCCATTGAATATATCTAGGTTTTTTAGCTATGGTTAAAATTTCAAACACAACACTAGCAAATGCAGAAACTATATAAATTTGACGCGCAAGTTTTGAATTGAAATTTTTCTTTGAAAAATCAGATTCAAAAGCCTTAACCCTTTTCATAACTCCGTCAATATAACCGCCTTGAAATGTTGAGTTGCTTGCGATGTCTGATATGACACTTCGAAATGCAGGCAAGAATGACAACATATTTTCGTCTGTAGCATAGTCCCGAAGTAAGTTAGATTTTCGATCAATTACAAAAGTAAAAGAAAAACTTACAGGTGAGTTTATATATTGTAAAAATTCGACAGAGACCGTCCTAGTTGACTTGATATCCCTAGGTGCAAAGTGGTTGATGTATTCTTTGATGTTCTCCAGCTTGTCGTGATGCAACAAAACTGTAAACGACACCGTGTCATTTTGCTTAGTTTTGTCCCCGAAGCAATAGTCCGAAATAACATACCACGCAGCTCCATCCGGCATTGTGTCTAACCAGTTAGTCAGATCATATTTTGCTGACTGATTTACAGTTTTCTTTAAAGGAATCAACAGTTCTAACATATATCCTCGATGAAGCTTAACGCCGCATTAAGGTGTGAGCAACGCTACCACTAAGCTTAACCATACTACCTTAAACACAAAACCCAACGATGACATCAAAAATGCCAAGCGTTGGGAATCACTCTTAAATGCTTTGTTATGTAACGAAGAGTTGCTAGGGATATATTCTAAGTAGAGCCAACAAAACTCCGATTTACTTAACGACTTTTAGCTGTGGTTGACAAGGCTTGATTGACTCATCTTTAGTTTGGTCACAACCGTCAAACAAAACATTTGTATTCTCTTGTTCGTCAATACCTTCTTGCCTGCTGCTACTCATAGCTTCAAATATTTTCTGAGTTACCTTTATAGATTTTCTTGCGTCATCATCTGAGAAGCGACGAGATAAGTTATAATCAGCTTTGGTTCTCTTCAGCTTAAGTTTTGATAGCTCTAACCCCCACTCACGATAGGACTCGTTATCGCTTTTTCTCAGTCTCTGAATTAAAACTTCATGGGAGCCAAAATCCTTCTTCTTTGTCTCGAGGTTTGGCAACCCTTGGCATTCACCAAGCTTGTGAAAAAGCGCGTAATAAGAGTTTCGGGCAACATTCCTCAGCACGACTTCGTTTTTATCCGGTTGGGCATATAGAGCTTGAGAATGTTCTAGCAATTCGAGGGGGGTTATCAACTCTTGACCTCCATAGCAAATGAGATATCACACAATTTATCATCCACTATTTCGTACTGAGCTAACCTTTTCGTCCAGCTAGATTCCATATCAAAAACGCTTTCGAAATCAGAGCCCTTGACTTGTACGGCTAACTCTAGCGAAGCATAGTCTCCCAAGTTACACAAGCCAAACTGTATGGAAGAGCTTCTCGCTTTAGCTTCAGCAAGTATTTCTGTCAGAGTGGAAAAAACATAATTAAAGTAAGAAGATGCTCTTGACACAATTTCTTCATTACGCTCGAAATAGTCATATATCTTGTCGTGACTTAGATAATCATCATCGTGAGTTAAAACATATTTATCTGATATATATGAGCAATACTCTAGATCCAACGTGTACAGAGCAGAATCATACACATCACTCATCACTTTGCTATGTTCTAGTATGTAAGGAAACTCTTTTGAGATATCAACAACGCTCTTGAATAAACGGGCATTTTTCAGCGCGGAGACCATATTCGATACACATTGTGGTTCGTAAAAGTTTGACCTCAGACACCTATTGACTGTATCGATAGCTAACTGATATTTAGCCGAGTGTGAATATAACGCTGATAAGCAAACATATTTGAGTGGTGCTCTAAGTTGATTAGCTTTACGAATGAGTTGTTGAATTTCTATTTCGGATAACGTTCTTCCGCTGTCAATACAACCATTCAGAATATCGAAAATCTCATTCTCAACAGGTTTAGGCTCTCGTGACATTGAAATACTCTTATATATGTTATTACGCGCATACTAACTTAACCGAACATGCCAATCAATTAGTTTATAGTAATAGTTTGGTATGGAAACGTCATGAGATACATAACGCCCTGTTAAGGTGTGAGCAACGCAATACCGATGCCGCCGCATACCACCTTAAACACTAAACGCAACGCATAGTGAAAATGCCACGCGTTGCGAATCACACTTAAACAGTTTGTTAGCCGTCTTTGCCAGTTACTTGTAACTTACATATTGCTTGCTCACGTAACCAACCTGACTATCGAATGCAATCTGATAAAAAAGCGGATTGGAAGAACTCAAAACCCGCAACTTCATGCCTCTTGTCACTTTTCCCAACACTTCAGCGTCAGCCGATGCGGCTTTTCGTACATTCAAGACACTTGCAGTAACTACATAACTCTTTGATGCAGTGCGTGTCTTGTTGTTAGAAGCTGAATAACTGTTGTTTGTGGGCGTATACGAAGACCTGAATGAAGACGTGTAACGTTTTCTTCGACTGGTACTTCTACCGCCACGCTTTCTACCTCTCCTAGCTTCAACGTCTAGAGGCGTTAAGCCCAAAAGGAGGGCAAAAAAGCCACCAATTAAACCAAATGATTTTCTTCTGTTGCTGTTCATACATTAATGCAAAATAAAAAGGTGCAGCATTATATATGCAACAGAGACAATTGATATAGAAACTTAGACGGCTAACGCCCTGTTAAGGGGTGAGCAACGCAATACAAGAGCCGCCGCATACCGCCTTAAACACTAAAACCAACGCATAGTGAAAATGCCACGCGTTGCGAATCCCTCTTGAACAGTTTGTTAGCCCTGTGGTTGACTAGTACATATAACCTAGCCAATCAAAATGTCCAACACCCCACTGCTTATCTCTGAGTGGTTTCACATACAGTTCATCAAGATGCTCTACAGCAACTCCAAAGTTGATGTGCTCGTGAAGCCTTAACCAAGACTGCATGCACTGAACTTGGTAAAAGCCGTTTGTAGAGTAGAAATCATGTAACTCAGATATAAGGATTATGAAATCCACATCTTTAGTTTCAGCAAATGCCGATAATTCTGACAACATAAAAGAGCCAATACCTTGCCCTCGATAACGTTCGTCAACACAAAAGTCGATTACGCCCAAAACCTTATGTATTTCCCCGCCGACACTAACAACGCGATAATCCAGTCCAAGATAGCCAACCAGCTGTTCACCTTGAAAATGAAGGGCACGCATATGAGGCAACTGCTTAAAGTAAGAACGACTTACTTGGCTATCTGGAAAAGCTTGATTTCTTAATGCTTCGATTGCCTTATGATGCAATTCTGAAACATCTATTTCTTTTACGATTTCCATATCGTTTCCTCGAAAAGGGCTAACGCCCTGTTAAGGTGTGAGCAACGCAATACCAAAGCCTCCGCAGAACACCTTAAACACAAAAACGCAACGCATAGTAAAAATGCCACGCGTTGCGAATCACTCTTAAACAGTTTGTTATGTGCCTATACTTCTGACTTTCTCAAGTTTATTTTTCATAAACTCAGGTAGTTCACCTGTAAAGTACTCATAGATTAATGGGTTATGGCTACAGAATAACCCAACAAACTCAGCCCAATCACCAATGGGAAGCATATCGTTTATTTTGAATAACTTATGATACTTTCCTTTAACTTGATTCTCTGCATTTCTACTATTGGTAAAAAAGCAATCACGAACTTGGAAGTACTCTTGCGTATCAAATAATTGTATTGCACCGTCAAAATGAGTGAATACATTTTTATTTAAGTCAAACTCCGCATGTAAGTACTTTGCTGGATGCAGTTTTCCTACACCAGTTTCAACAACCATTGTTTCCTCGCGGAACTCAATTAGTTGAAAGGTTTTTTTGTTCCCATTAGTGTCCCACTTAACCTCAATCGAGTAAGCATCATTAAACACAAATAACCTTTGTGCAGTATTGATATCCAATGGCACAACATGCCTTGTGACACCGTCGCTGATAGAGGCTATGTCATCCGAAAATTTAGGTCCAAACCAATAATCTTTCTCAAAAAATATCGATTTATCATTAGGGAGTCGAACCCTATCTAAGTCCAATGCTATATAGCATTTGGATGATTCATTACCGTAAAACCAGAACTCTTTTAAAAAACCTGAGTCCCAGTTAGAGTCTGGGTGGAAACCCCTACGATATAAAGGTGAGGCTAGAATTGTGAACTTAGAGCCAAATAAATAACCCACATTACGAAAAGAATACAAACCTTGACTTCTCATTAAGTCGAAGTCGATTAAACCATCCTTATCAACTATCAGTTCAGGGTAAAGGCGTTGAACTATACCCTCTGAGTTTGCTGTTAGCCCCACTCTATATGAGTAACTGAAATTTTCTTGAACTAAATTTACGCCCAGGGCTTTACAATACTTAATAAAATCATCTATTTCTTCTTGCTTGGATTCCAATATTCTTTTCATTTCAAGCTCGTCATCAAGCCGCATTTGTTCTAAATCCATTGGAATTTACCTCGTGTTCTAGGCACATAACGCCCAATTAAGTTGTGAGCGACACTGCCACATTACCCAAACACTTCACCTTAATCACCAAACCTATTGAAACCGAAAGCGCCGAGCGTTGCGAATCAGCTTGAATTGTTTGTTAGGCAAATTTTCTGCGTACTCACTAACTTGGTTTGAAAACAGAATACCTTAAACGCGATAAGCAACCAATTACCCACTGACTTTTTGTGATTCAATAACTACAAAAGCAACTATGTTACAGCCTCACTTTCAACATTCACGAAACACAGCCTTTCAACGACAAAGTAGCTTTTGAACCAGGAAACTCAAAGCTGCGAAATGACAGCGAATACGAAAGCTTCTTTGAACTCGCCCTTTCCACACCTTAAGCCAGTGAAACTCACCACCGACCAACACTGAAAACCAATGAGGCAACCCACGAATTTTGACATGTTTTACGGTTGGAAAGATTCAAGAATTTGAGCCGACAATGCTGAATTGCCGACTAAGAGAAACGATGGGCAAAGGGAGCAAGAAGATTAGAGCAAAGAACTTTTCTGCCCTTTGCCTAACGCCCAATTAAGGTGTGAAGCACGCAACCACGACACTCAACTTGACCACCGTAATCACTGAACTAAACCCAAACCAAAAATGCCAAGCGTGCTGAATCACTCTTAAATTGTTTGTTAGGCATTGGATCCCAAAGGTCTACTATAAACTGAGTCAAAGCCTTGTTCAGCCTGTTCTCGAATAGTCTTGCTGCTTCCTGACATGCTGTGAGTGATAACTTTCCAGCGATAATTCCGAAATGGTTGTTCGTTTATGTCGATTCCATTCTGACCATTCAATTTCATACAAACGGTATAGTTTGTACCATTTCTGTTCTTGTTGTATTCACTATTAAATAGGTGGCTTTCTACTCGTTTTTTAACTCTTACACCATGACCTCGGTAAATAGCTTTCAATCCATCAACACTTAGTGAACATGGATTTTTATCTGATTGATAATCAGTAAAAATCACGTATAGACCCGCACCATAGATAAGCTCTGAGATGTCTTCGTGACTATTCATATCGACGACTCTCACTTCTTTCTCCGAGATATCGGAATAATCAAAACTATCAAAGAAGGCAACAAAATGTTTGTGAAAGCTAGCTTTTAGTTCTGCCTCTTTCTTGGCTAAATTCTTAATATCGTACATTTTCCCTCCGAGATGCCTAACGC
>NZ_JAPPTN010000026.1:0-22001 GCF_027587095.1 Vibrio sp. NFR | reverse complement strand
AACGCTACCACGAAACCCAACCATACCACCGTAAACACGAAGCTCACGATGGAATGAAAAATGCCTAGCGTTGGGAATCACTCTTGAATGCTTTGTTATGTTTACTTTTTGTTCGTTAATCTCGCTTTTTCTTCTTTCGCCTTTTTCTTTTCATAGTGTAAGTCATATACTTTTAAACCTTGATGCCTCAAACATACCGCTAAAACAAAAAAGATAGTCAGATATACAATACCCCATAAATCTAATGCCTTATTTTGATAAACAGATACACCGAAATATGCAATGGGTGCCCAAAACATCTTATCTGCTATTTTTAACAAAGAATCCGCAAATTTTTTTTGGGCATCTTCAGAAAGATATCCTTCATACCCTTTTGCATGAAATGCTTCTAATAAAATCTTCAACATAAATATCACTCTAAGAAGTTGGCAACTAGCAACGATAACTAATTGATTTAGTTGATAACATATACAAAATGCATATATTTAGCAAACGGACATTTCATGAAATCTATAAAAGGTGATGTAAAACAGTAGAACATTGAATATGGGTTACAACAAATCTAACTTAATAAAGTGTCTACTAAACGTGGGGCACTCGGAAACATAACGCCCTGCTAAGGGGTGGGCAACGCAATACCGAAGCCGCCGCATACCACCTTAATCACTAAATTCAACACATAGTAAAAATGCCACGCGTTGCGAATCCCTCTTGAGCAGTTTGTTAGTCGCGAGGCACCGAGCGACAATTTTAAGCCGAACTAAACTTTGCGAACAACAAACTTTATGTGCTTTGATGCATTTAAGTCAGGCGTAGTCTCAAAGCGGCTACTCAATGAAACCACTAGAACAAACAACGCCGTAGAAAACGGACTGACAACACCAAAAAGCGCTTTTGGAAAGCCAATCTCACAGTGCGGACTTTCAACAAAGTCACTGAAACCACGTGGAACTTACCACACCAGAGAAAACGTCATTTCGGCGAGTAAATTGGCTTTTGTACCAACAAACTCTCGATTGCCCTGCTCTGTCAGCACCAAAGAACAAAACAATCGCTAGGACACTTGCAAAACTTTGGACTTAAAACAGCTGAAAATGAGTTTGGACCAACGACGATGAACCTGTGAGCCGAACAATCAGCAGCCAAATTTTGAGCTTAGAAACATGATTTTGATTGCTAGCTTTTTCTGGCGACTAACGCTCTGCTAAGGGGTGAACAACGCAATACCGAAGCCGCTGCATACCGCCTTAATCACTAAAATCAACGCATAGTAAAAATGCCACGCGTTGTGAATCCCTCTTGAGCAGTTTGTTAGTTTGCAAACCCAAAGCGTTGATTTTAAGTCATTTTAGACTTTGCAAACAATAAACTTTATGTGTTTTGATGCACTTAAGTCAGGCGTAGTCTAAAAGCGGCTAATCAATGAAACCACATGGAACAAACAACGTCGCAGAAAACGAACTCACAACACCAAAAAGCGCTTTTGGAAAACCAATATCACAATGCGGACTTTCAACAGAGTCACTGAAACCACATGAATTTACCACTTCAGAGAAAACGTTATTTCAGCGAGTAAATCGGCTTTTGTACCAGCAAACTTAACGAGCAGAGTTTCAACAAAAGAGTTCAGCTCAATTAACCCAAAAGTAGCCACAACAAAGAACAAACCAACCGTTAAAAAGATGCCAATTTTGGATTTTCACCACGCTCGTTAACACTGAAATTGAACGCCGATACGACAATTTCGACTTTGAGCTTTTACCACTAGATCCTGCGATATAGCTGCGTTTTTCCTCTTGCAAACTAACGCTCTGTTAAGGGGTGAGCAACGCAACACCGAAGCCGCCGCAAACCACCTTAATCACAAAATTCAACGCATAGTAAAAAATGCCACGCGTTGCGAATCCCTCTTGAACAGTTTGTTATGTGATTATTTATCACCTTCAGTCACTACTCTTTGACCATGAAAATTCCATTTTATGCGCATATTTATTTTACTTGGTGATTTTGCCTTGAACTTTTCGACTTTTGGGCATCGAGTTATCAAACCTTCGCTATATGTAGGTAGTAGCTCTCCAGACGGAACATTACACTTTGAAATAACATTTCCATCATCATCAAAAGCTTCAAAATCTACATAGACATTGCGCCATATATCTGTACCTCTATTGGTTAACACACCAGACATCTCTACCGTCGAACCCAAATCAGAAAAACTCTGCAAACTAAAAAACAGATCATTTTCAGGATTGTAATAGCGTTCCGGAAGATTGTTTGGAAATAGTTCTTTAGAGTCAATAATGTAAGTAGAGCGAACTTGATCTGCTAGCTCCTGAGCCTCGGCTAGATCTTTTATCCTGCTAGATTTAGTGATTTGATAATGTATTTCATCAACGGATGAAAAGCCTATACCGACAAGAGCTCCAATCACAATATATTTAATTAAACTTTTGAACATACTTTACCCAAAATCACATAACGCCCGCTTAAGTGGTGAGCAACGCAATGCGATGTTTCCGCATACCACCTTAATCACCAAAATCAACGCATGACAAAAATGCCACGCGTTGCGAATCCGTCTTGAAGCGTTTGTTATGTAACTAATATCTACGGCTATGAACCAATGGTGTTCCGTTATCTCCCGTTATATCAAGAATTTCACATATCAGCGCATAATACTCTGGATGTATCCCCTCCACCTGCTTGCCATTTCTATGAGTGTTAATAGAGCGTATATTTGGGTACTGATGCCAACTGTTTGTTTTTGATATTACATTATTTACTTGCCAATGCTCCTTAAAGCGCAATTGAACAAACATAGTTACATAAGCCAAAATTTCATTAAAAGTACTTGAATCTAACTCATTCAGAGAAGCAGGAGCGGATAAACCAGTAATTTTCTCTACTCTATACTGGAAAACTGATTTCTTACCTGACTCGAGCATATCAAGCAAAGTGTTAAGTGCATCTTTCTCTGTAGATAATGCAACGTTTTCCTCTTTAAGGTTAGCATTTTCAGCTTTAATGCTTACTAACTCCTCTTTGAGCTTGCGCAATTGTGGGTGCTCGGCTAAGTCAACTAATTGTTTTCCTTTGCTCAAGCCATCAAATACACGTTTAGCGCTACTCAAGCAATATTCTTCGTGAATACGGAAACCATTTATCAGGACACTATAAACAGTCCCTTTGTCATTAACTTCTCTTTTTACTTCCAAGATCTTCTATTCCAAACTCAAAAATACGAATAGTTACATAACGCCCTGTTAAGGGGTGAGCAACGCAATACCAATGCCGCCGCATACCACCTTAAACGCTAAAACCAACGCAAAGTAAAAATGCCACGCGTTGCGAATCCCTCTTGAACAGTTTGTTAGCTTGATGATTTCCCCAGAAGTTTATTATTTATTTCAACGACTCCGAAGAATAAGATTACCCCTATAACTCCATTTAACACAGCCAAAGCCGATGGAATAAAGAAGGTTGAAAGCTCTTTAGCGTTCACCGCAGGCACCAATATAAACTTAACGTTGCATAAGTACCAAAGTAGAACAGGTAGCACCGAATAAGTACACCCTAGAACACGACTAGACAGGCTTAAACTTGATTCCTTCAAAACGCAGACACAAATCGAAATACCGTAAAAAACCCGGCACTACCTAGCAAGAAGGTACCAAGCACACCAGCAGCAAAACCAATAATTAATAGGTTTTCGCTTATATATATTTCCTGTAGTGCGGTAATGCCTAACAGCAAAGAAATAATTGATGTTACTCGGTAAGCCTTAATTTGTCTGATCCTCATTATTTCTCTCCAGAAAGCTAACGCCCTGTTAAGGGGTGAGCAACGCAATACCAAAGTCGCCGCATACCACCCTAAACACTAAAAACAACGCATAGTGAAAATGCCACGCGTTGCGAATCCCTCTTGAACAGTTTGTTAGAGCGCAACTCACAGGTTGAACAGAACTTTCAAAAGAGAATTTACCAAGGAAGAGATCCCTAGAAATAGAACTACTGGCAAACCTATCGCTATTATCAGTTTAAACTCGACAAACTGACCTACAACTGCATCACCATATCTACCGCCCAGAAACTTTCTCGATTCGTCTCCTACCGTAGATTTGACTTCATCTGTGACCGTCTTGCGATCTTTACCGATGAATTCTTTAAACAACATAAAGCCGAAGGGAGCGATAATAATGCCGGCGATAAGATATGAAATGTATTCAATTATATCCGTCATATTCATATTTTTTCTCCTGCGCTCTAACGCCTTGTTAAGGTGTGAGGCACGCAATACCGAAGCCTCCGCATACCACCTTAAACACTAAACTTGACGCATAGTAAAAATGCCATGCGTGCCGAATCACTCTTAAACAATTTGTTATAAGGTTACGCACAACGAATGATTACTGTGCCTAACCCATAATTAACCTCACCAAATCGCTTGTTTAAGTGGATGCTTTTTGGCAATACGAATCGGCTTTCAATTAAATCAAAGTCTATTGGCTTTTTTAAAATACAAAGATAACCAGTAGGATTAGAGCTCCACGTATAGTCAGTAAAAACTTCATTCCCGCTTTTCAAGAGCAATTCAAGAATTGGATTAAGAACTCTGTATTTGGGACCAATAATCTTATCTGTAAGCTCTACCATCAAATACCTTATAACGCCCTGTTAAGGTGTGAGCAACGCAATACCGAAGCCGCCGCATACAACCACCTTAAACACTAAAACCAACGCATAGTAAAAATGCCACGCGTTGCGAATCACTCTTAAACAGTTTGTTAGTTTTATTGCTGGCGACTCAGTAACAAGCTTGCTCCAGACATAGCCAAAAAAGTTGCACAACCTCTATTGAAGCGCTTTGCCATTTTCGGCTTCGTAAACCACTGCCTTAAGTACATTCCAAATATCGCATAAATCGATATTGCACCCATTTCTAAAATGAGGAACGTAGCCCCTAAAGCAAAGAACTGTTCATTTACACTCGCTGAAACATCGACGAACTGTGGTAGAAAGGCGGTAAAGATTAAGATCGCCTTTGGATTACCGGCGGTTAGCAGAAATTCTTGTTTAACCAAACCTAATCGGTTGCGAGTATTTTCTAGTTCAGAAACAGGACTTGCTTCCGAACGCCAAAGATTAAAGGCAATCCACAATAAATAAGTCGCACCCACAATTTTAATCGTTAGAAATAGAGTCTCAGAAGCATAGAGAACCACTGCTAAACCAGAAGCAGCCAAGGCAATCATCACAGCGAATGCAGCGATACGACCAAGTCCAGCAATAAAAGCGGACTTGAAACCGTAACAACGAGCATTGTTCATGGACAATAGATTGTTTGGACCAGGAGTCATATTGAGCGCAAAACACGCAGGTATAAAGAACAATAACTTCCAGATTTCCACAATATTTCCTCCATAAAACTAACGCCCTGTTAAGGGGTGAGCAACGCAATACCGACGTCACCGCATACCACCTTAAACAATAAACGCAACGCATAGTAAAAATACCACGCGTTGCGAATCACTCTTAAACAGATTGTTATGTACGTTTTACTAGAAATTCGCCCTGAGATAGTCCGTAAGAGCCTCTTCTACACTACTTGTAATAGTCGTTACAAAAAACTGTGACGAGTCAGGACCTTTTCCACCAATAAGCATCGAACCGTAATTTGGATTTTCATACAGAACGAAATCGCCTGTAGGTGCTCGTGTGCCAAACCTGATTTCATAGGAAACCGCTGTACCTGTATTGTCTCCACCCTTATTATTAATACTCATGCATAGCGTATTAACAGTTAGGTTAAATGAAAGATCGTTATTAGCCTTAATACGCGCCCTAAGAAACTCCCCCTCTATGCGTTTTACTAGTGTCTCGTTAGTAAAAGGACAGTCGCCATAGACTGAAGAAAACAAACCTAAACTGTTTGGTTCAGATCGTTTCATCCATTGCGGTACATCTGCATATGTAGCACCAGTAATTAACATGAATACAAATGGAATAAAATATTTCATAAATCAATAACTTAAACTAAAACCCTTGAGAATAGAATTATAAGGCAGATTGATTGTGTAAGTACATAACGCCGCATTAAGGTGTGAGCAACGCTACGACGAAACTTAACCTTACCACCGTAAACACAAAACCCAACGATGGAATGAAAAATGCCAAGCGTTGGGAATCACTCTTAAATGCTTTGTTAGGCTAATTTTTCGACATTACTTGGGTGTACTGGCATAAATCAGCATCGTAGTTAGCAAACATACTTGGCATTGTATAAGAGCGTGGCACACCTGACTCCTTGACTAGGTAATTATTACTGTCTGAATCAATAGATGAATAGTATTTTAAGCTTTCAGGTTTTCTATCATATATGTTCTCAGTAGTTCTTATGTCTACAATTTTCTGAAATGAATCAGGAAACGATGTGTCCCAATCAGCTAGACTGAGTGTTTTTCCATCGCTATTAACTTCTAGATACACATTTGTAGCATCTACAATTGCTCTGTCTGCTCTACCATTTGAGTTTACAAACTCGACAGTCACAAGCAACTCCCCTAAATACAGCCTCATCGTGGGTTTACCGTTTTCAATAAGACCTATTATTGAGTCATCAAACACACCGGTTTCGATTATCATCGGTATTGCTTCAATTTCTTTAGCCAACTCTTGTGGCAACTTAAACTGGTTAATAACAACTGTATTATTAATGTTTTTCCGAATCTTGACGGGGTTATTACACCCGTAGAGCATCCAACGGTGTTTGAACTCCCCGCCTGTTGTGTTGCGCCCAAACGCGATGACATTCTCAGAGTCAGATCGCGAAACATAGTTTGGCAACATTGAAGTGTGGCGTTCTATAAAATTGCCATTTGCAAGAAGCTCTTTGACTTCTCCAGATTTACCTAATTTTTCACCGATAGTTATTGGTAAAATATTCGGAACATCACCACCTAAATATACACTAATCACTTGATATGGAGTGTAAAATTCCATACTCACACGAGTAATAATTTCTTCATAGTCACCTTTATTATTGAAGATTAAGTAACTGCCTATCATCCCACTTTTATCGAGTGTAACTTTTTCCTGAGAACGAATAACATTCACAGAAAGTAAGTGTTCTTTAAAAATTTCAGCATCTCTAATAAGTAATAAAGGTCCAGTAATCAGTCCACCTAATGAGCCAAGAATAACTAAGATACCCACAAGAGTTTGAACACGCTCGTGTAAGTTAAGAGGGGTTAACAAACCCAACACTTTTTCTACAAAGGCTCTAAAATAATCATTCATGCTGTACCTCCATTAGCCTAACGCCGCATTAAGGTGTGAGCAACGCTACCACGAAACTTAACCTTACCACCGTAAACACAAAACCCAACGATGGAATGCAAAATGCCAAGCGTTGGGAATCACTCTTAAATGCTTTGTTAGTTTTATTTCTTTCGAATAATTCTCTTTAAGTTACTTATTACCCTTGGTATATCAATAGTAACAATCTTTCCCTTATATTCTTTCACTTTGACAACCTCACCAATCACCGCAACTTCTTTCGTTGGATTGGAGTCAGCTGTTTGCTTAGCAGAAAGCAGTCTCTCGTACTGTTCATTCGTTAACGTTAGACTTTGAATTGTAGCATTTTTTGCTTCTAAGACAGATTGCGCCAACATCAACTGTGATTTCAAATGGAAGACATTTGACTCTAGTTGCATCAAGGAAATATCTTTATTTTTAATTTGCGAAGTATAATGTTCTAACTCATCGGGGAGTGATAAGTAACATGCTAATGAGTCTGCTATTACCTCTAGCGCCTGTTCTTTATCTTCAGGAATTACTGAAAAAATAGTAGAATTATTAACATGGTTTATTTCGCTACTAGTCGAAATACCTAAATCTAACAAGTATTGACTAAAATACATTAAATATTGCTCGCAAGGAGTTCTTATTTCATCTGGGAAATTCAATTCTAATGTTAATCTGCCAGAAGATTCTGACAACAGCTTTTTAGCTTTAAAGATTAGGTCATTTGCAGCAGAGATTAGATCTGTTCTCTCAGCCTCGATTGTTCTACTATAATCTAAAATTTCACACTCAAAGCCAAACCCATTAGTTATAAATTCTTCGTCATCACGAAAGTAATTTACTATATTGTCATGGTCATAAGAAGATACGGTTTCAAGTGCTTCACTAAACTCTTTTAGACTGTAGATTTCTTTCCACTCTTCAGAGTCAACATATAGCTCAATACGAGATTTGTTGCCTCTATACCTTCTTGTAGGCGAAGTTAATTTAAAGTTAGAAGAATAGAAATTATCAACATCCACTTCAATTGATAATGAATCAAATTTTTTCAGGATTTCATTGATCGAAATTTTTAATATTTTGTCTCTTAGCATTTCGTCATGAATATAACAACTGGGAAGTGACTCAGACACCTGAGATACATATACATATGACTCCTTCCCCAACACTCCATCTATAGATATTCTTTTTATGTCTTCACTATCAGTATCAATAATCTTAATCAATTCGATTTCTCCTTCGTAAAACTAACGCCGCGTTAAGTAGTGAGCAACGCTACCACTTAACTTAAACTATTGTGCCGTAAACACTAAATTCAAAGCAAACCAAAAATGCCGAGCGTTGCGAATCTGTCTTAAACGCTTTGTTAGTAGCAAGTTTTACCACGTTGCTGAAAACCATATAAAAGAATAACACCTAAGCTAAAGCTAACCACATGACCAACCTTTGGAAGATGGTACTCACTGAAGACTAGATCTAGAGCGAATGCTGGAACAATAGTAAGTATCAAAACGCCCAACGCTAACTTCCCTTCAATGTGTCGTTGTAAATACATGGAGAGCCCAGCAGCAGCTAATCCTAAAATTGCTTGGGAACCACCAGTCCCCAAATCCCAAGGTTCAGGTACCGTGAATGTACTAGCAAAGGTGCCAATCGAGCCCGAAATAAACCATATTGCTAGAAAAACACTGGAACCAAGTTTTCGCTCAAGCAAATAGCCCAGAGCAAACAGTGAAAAAGCGTTGTAAATCATGTGAGACTGCTTCACGTGAATGAATTGAGAAACTACTAGACGCCATAGTTCCAAATCTAAAATGTGCTTGTATGTTAAGCCGCCAAAGGGCTCTAACTCTGTAATCTTAATCTTTCCGAATAGCGATCCTGCTATTTGGAAATTCACACCCAAAGATACCACTACAGTGGACAATACTAATATTAACGTGGCGTAAGGTATGTGCCTTTTTGTCACGTTTGCCTCCTTGCTACTAACGCCCTGCTAAGGGGTGAGCAACGCATGGCCGCACAACTAAACCCCTACACCGTAACCACACAAGCCAGAACGGAGTAAATTCGCCACGCGTTGGGAATCCCTCTTGAGCAGCTTGTTAGGTTAATAATTTCAATACTTTACACCCAAACAAAAACCACAACCACACCCGTAAGCTCAAACTTCAGAAGCAGACCAAACTTTAGCTTTGCTGTGATACGAAACGAAGAATTAGCTTGAACCTGACCAAAACCGCCCAGCGTGGAGACTTACGGAACTTCACACGCAATGTCCAAATTTTGCGTTGCTTGTTTCAAATCCAAAAACTGAAAAAACCGCGAACCCAAAACCTTTTTCAATACAACCCAGTGCTCTACTAACTGACTTGCAACCGTAGAAATTCACTTTCGAACACCTAGACATTAGCGATTACAGCGCCCCAAAAATGGAGAAGGGATTAGCTGAGTGAGTAAAGGTGGGGAAAGTCCCAGAACCTTGACCTTGAGGCTAGTAACCTAACGCCGCATTAAGGTGTGAGCGGCGCTTGGCTATACTTGAGCGAAGCGAAACTGCCAAGCGTTGCGAATCACTCTTAAATGCTTTGTTATACGCGTGCTGACACTACAACGAAACTTTCATAACCTTATGATCTGGCTCACTTTCAATGTCAACCGCTAACCAACCTAATGACTCGTACAACGATGGTACATTGGTGTAAGCATACAGATTACTTTGAGTTGCTGCTGATATTTGGCTAACACCTCGGTTAATCAGTTCATTAGCAATACCTTGACCACGCCACTCTGGTGAAACATAAACAGCATTAAACCAAATGACTTCTGAGTCACCATTAGGTTCTTTAAAGCGCGAGTAAGCAAGACCACCGATAACTTGATTGCCTCTGAGAGCAACTATCACAGGTGGAAGGTTGGCTTCAGGTTTATAGGTATCTACGAATAGAAAGTCAGACCATTCTGTTTGAAACAGCTTCTCTAGAGCAACCCAATACTGACTATTTTCATCGCAATTTCTGAATACTACCTTGTTCATATTGGATTATTTCCTCAAAAGCGTATAACGCCCTGTTAAGGGGTGAGCAACGCAATACTGAAACTGCCGCATACCACCTTAATCACTTAAACCAACGCACAGTGAAAATGCCACGCGTTGCGAATCCCTCTTGAACAGTTTGTTAAATTCGTTCTAACGTATGCATGCCCAACTTTCTAATTTCATGGAGTAGAGGCTTTACAGACTCTCGACACTCAAAGTAAAGAGAACATGTATCGTCATAACCTTGTACGAAAACAGCCCGATATTCTGGAATTACGAGCTGCAAAGCATCAGCATCCGTAACTGAAAACCTAGATAAACGGCGGACAAACAAAGAACTGTTTCTTGGCTCCTTAAATATCAACCGACTAACAGATCTATATTTGTACTGGTAACACGAAACGTCCTCCGCTAGAAGACGATGAAACAAATGCCAACGCAGGTCGATATCGGCTTGTTGGTCTAACGAACGATTAGTAAAATATTGCTCAAACTCTTCTCGTGTTAACCAATGATCGAACACAGTGATTGCAACACATTGCCAATCTTCGATGCTCTCGTTCGTTTTATTGTCTAGAGCGGAATAAAGTGATTTGAGGCTACCCTGCACCCCTTTTGATACATTTCGAAATGCTCTCATAAACCCTCAAGAATTTAACGCCCTGTTAAGGTGTGAGCAACGCAATACCGATGCTTCCGCATACCACCTTAATCACTAAAAACCAACGCATAGTAAAAATGCCACGCGTTGCGAATCACTCTTAAACAGATTGTTATACGAACTGCTCCAACCAAGACTCATGCTCTACTATGCTTGTAGTAATCGAACTCTTCATCTCATCCACTGAACTAAAACTATAGTTTTGCAATGCTCGTTTGTTAGAGACGAAAAATTTTGGGATTAAATACATACCACTAGCTTTGTCAGTTAATCCGCGTTCATCAATTTTTGCTTGGATATATTTAATGTTGTTGTAGTTTTCTTTACTATATATCTCTTCAGAGCTTACTCCGTCTAATCGTAATAACTTAGTATACGAGTTCCTGACATTCACAGCGTATCTTGTTGCTAAGTATTCAACAACCTCACTTTGGTTCTTCAATATGAGAGCTCTGCCATCAAATGCACCACAAATCGGCTGTGACTTTTTCTTAGCTCTTGTTATACCTTTACCTGTGAAAAAAGAAGTAAATGTTGACGAAAACGTTGTTAATAACTTGATAACTCTATTATCGTAATATGTCGGAACCTTACTTAGTACTATCGAAACTTCATCTGAACAAATACTTGCAGCTAAAATGAAGTTTTGTGAGTCATGGGGACATTTTCGATGAAGGACCTTAAATGTTTCTTCTAACGATTCCCACATGAGTCCCTCAAATTTTTTGTCACGAGTAACGTTACTCAGATACTTTTTACTCAAGCCGATACCGTCCATTCGGATAACAAAATATTCATCAGATGGATATCGGGAAACTAACTCGGAATCTTGTTCTACTCGTTTGAAATATTCCATTGACGATATTTGTTGTTGTAAATCTTTCAATTGACCTCCTTGTTCGTATAACGCCCTGTTAAGGTGTGAGCAACGCAATACCGAAGCCGCTGCATACCACCTTAATCACTTAAACAAACGCATAGTGAAAATGCCACGCGTTGCGAATCACTCTTGAACAGTTTGTTATAGCTCATTTAGCAACATAAGATTCAGAATTGATCGTTTTGTCGTACAGTCCTAAGTTTTTGTCGGAATATAGCTGAAATAAAGCAAGCACTAAAATAGAAGGTACTTTAAGAGATTCACATAGCTCTTTTGCCGTGATTACTACACCAGACTCACAGTCATCGACATAACCAACTAACTCGTTTAGTGTTGAATCAGGTTCACATAAGCCTGCCATATAGACAACATATACTGGATTTAAAGGCTCAATAAAAATACCTGATTTTTTAAGCCAACCAGCACCAGAGAGAAGTAATATAGCCTTGCGGAACTCAGGACTTAACTCTTCATCAACCACATCGATAAAATGGCTATTTTCAACTTTGATTTTGTCATATAGAAACTTGGAAACTTCAGGGACACTTGGGTGCAAAGATGATATTGGATCTTCAAGTGCTTGAAGGCGCTTCTCTAGAGCAAAACCTTCTAACTCAGACTTTAACTGTAGAAAGTTTGATGCAAAGGGAAGTGATGCTCCAGCAACACATGCAAGCTTGACTAACCAGTTAACATTTTCCATTTTCAGTTTCACCTATTTGAAATTGATGAGCTATAACGCCCTGTTAAGGTGTGAGCAACGCAATACCGAACCTACCGCATACCACCTTAAACACTAAACGCAACGCATAGCAAAAATGCCAAGCGTTGCGAATCACTCTTAAGCAGTTTGTTATACATCTATATCAGCGCATTAAGTAACCTAATCGTGCTGTTGAGTAAATCTGCACTTTTCAGAAAAGTAGAGACTCGACTATCTTCATTTTCTTTCGACTCTTCAGTTGAATTAAGCGGAAGTTGAACGACATTGTTGGTTGAGTTTTCAAGCTCTAACTTGATTTCCGGACTATGGCTTGCTGTTGAGATTAACTTGCTCTTCAGTTGCTCTGCTTCTTTCTGAAGAACTTCAAAACGTTGCTCAACTATAGACTCAAACTGTGTGAAAGAATCCCTTTGTTGAGATAGTTGAAGCTCAAGAATGCGAACTTCCTTTTTGTGCAATAGCCCCAATATGAGCCAACAAAGCGCAGCGACCGAACACAGCAAACCTACAAAACCGCTTAACAGGTACTTCCAATTCTCGATGACGAATGTGCCTACAACTAATACTATCTCTTGATTATCCATATGTTCCGTAAACCAAAATAAATGTATAACGCCGCGTTAAGTGGTGAGCAACGCCAACCACCCTACCTAAACCATTGTGACATAAACACTTAAACTGAAGTAAGCCGAAAACGCCATGCGTTGGGAATCCGTCTTAAACGCTTTGTTAAATGCTTGTGTTCTTCCCACAATGCAAACATTTGAAATACGGTCCATAACGACCGTCTTGATAAGAAACCATGCCTCCACAATTTGGACAGCAAGTACCTTTTCCTTTCGTCCATTGCCACAATGAATATGTTTGGTATAAGAAAGCGAGTATCGCTAAAGACAAAAAGCCCAAACTTACCCAAGGAGCCGCATTGGCGGACATGATCGATAGCCCCTTAAGCATCGGAGAACTACTAAAATTGCTTGGTATATAAATTTTTAGTACATAAGCACTCAGGATTGACCCCAACGCCATAAAAGCAGGAAACCAATAAATTCTTAACAACATCATTGTCATCTGATTAATCCCTTTTCTGTCGGCTCACTACGACCAGCATTTAACGCTCTGTTAAGGGGTGAGCAACGCAATACCTATGCCACCGCATACCACCTTAATCACTAAAACCAACGCATAGTAAAAATGCCACGCGTTGCGAATCACTCTTAAACAGTTTGTTATATGCAAATTTTTAGACTGGTAATTTGCATCGGTTCGCGGCTCGATAGAGTGCTATTGCTAGTTGGGAAGTCATTTTATTTGGGTCCACTTCCTTCACTTTTCTTTCCTTTGATTTTTTAATCTGCTCACTCTGTTTCTTGGTCATCTTTGCTCTCACATTCAGAACTAACATCATCCATTTTACCACCTGAAGCCAATGCCTCTGGCTCTACTTGATCACCTATGCTCTCAAGAAACCGTTCGCTAGCTTTTTGTTTGAGCGAACGTTTCTTAAGTTGTATTACATTATTTTTATCTTCATTCATGATCACAACCTCATATATAAGTAATCGCCCTTAACAACATATGTTAAACCAAAAGATTGATAGTACTTCTTAACATCATCATTTATTGGTTTCATTACCCGCACTTCTGTTGCACCCAGCAATTCTGCATATGTAATCATAGTAAAAAGTGTAGCGGGGAATACTCTTGCGCCAGATATATCTGGATTTGCCTCAATAAAATCTAACCTCATTGAGCTCCCATAATATGTTGGTCGACCTAATGATAAACTAAGAAGTTCACCTTTTGACCAAATTGCGAGTTCAAATCGTTTTGGGTATCTAAACTTAAAAGCTGCGTAACCCTCAATCCAATCCCAGTCAACTTTACGCTTTGTAGAGTTAGACCACCATCCAGCTAACTTTAGTGACTTTCCATCAATGCTCTTCAGCTCAATGTCTTTATATTCATTAGTTTTATTAAGTTTGATCTGAGCAGCTTTTATCGTATTCATTCTAACTTGCGAGTAACGCTGCTCAGCATCTAGGTGTGTGGATTTCATAACGCCTCCTTTATTGGAAACATTTTTAAATCCCGCGTATTACTAAAACAAACGATTATTAAATCATTGAGAGGCATACCCCACTGATAAAATTGATATTTTCACCTTTTGCATATAACGCCGCATTAAGTGGTGAACAACGCGACCACCCAAACCTAAACTTTGCCACATTTAGCACTAAAGCTGCCCTGAACTGAAATTGCCAAGCGTTGAGAATCCGTCTTAAATGCTTTGTTATAATTTGTTTGCACCATCTCATTTCAATACAAGAGCTTTCCAAAAGATATAGCCGTGAGAAAAAAACAAACGAAAACAAAATTAGGTGGACTCTGCTGTACCGTAGTTGACAAAAAAGTTGATAATTGAGAGGGTTATTTAATTCAATATATCTTAAGTCGTATTCGGGAAGACTTAATGCACTAAGATCCCCAGAGGGAGCATTTCCTATACTGAGTTTGTATATTTCACCATCCGTAGTAAAAATACAAACGTTTTTAAATTGCTTAATCACCCCCACCCTTGGAAGATATACCTCGTAACCGTGAATTTCAATAAAGTCCACTTTGCACCTAGGAATGATCAATTCTCTTTCCCATAGCCAATTCGGTATGTATATGGCTGAACTAGTTAGCCTAAATGGTTTCACGTATTTTTTGACTAAATTATTAAGTACAAACATTTCTATCAAACACGCAAAAAAGTAAATCAACATTGGACCCAACATCATATCGAGTTGGTTGTCATCGAGTATTATAGAACTATCAAAAAGGAAAGGAACGAGCATCAGCAATGTAAAAGTTAATGGAAAAAGTATAATAACTCGACCGGTAACTACTTCATAAAAACTCGGGTAAATATCAAACTTACGCAAATTATTCTTCATTGACATCTTCCAAATTATAACACCCTGTTAAGGGGTGAGCAACGCAATACCAAAGCCGCCGCAAACCGCCTTAAACACTAAAATCAACGCATAGTGAAAATGCCACGCGTTGCGAATCCCTCTTGAACAGTTTGTTATGAGCCGGACTTAAGATAAACACCCACTTCTCTAAATTGAGATTTCAAATCCAGCATTTGTATGTGAGCCAGTACTATTTGGAATAGGTTAAACACTGCTGCTGCAAACATGCACCCAGCAACATAGCCAGACCACATTTGTTTATCAGGCTGATATAACGTGTTGAAAGATAGAACAAAAAAATGAGGCTAGAGAAACTTAATAAGTATTCATTACAACTATATAGGTACGAATTTGTCGAATAGTCATATTTGATTGTGACTTTTCCGCCTGCTCGTGCCAATTTTAGGTGAAGTGAGTTGCCCACAGTTTTATAAGATAAATCATTTCTATCAAGTACTTGCTCTACTTTTCCAACATTCTTCAATGTCCTCCATGACTATTGGTTTAGCTGTACCACTAGCGTTGGTACTGCAATTTCTACAACTGTGTTCAATATGTTCGAGGCTCATAACGCCCTGTTAAGGTGTGAGCAACGCAATACAGAAGCCGCTGCAAACCACCTTAATCACTAAAATCAACGCATAGTAAAAATGCCACGCGTTGCGAATCACTCTTAAACAGTTTGTTATGTGGCTATTTTACATCTGTAGCATCCAAGTACTTTTCGAGCTTTGATGTTGCTAGTTTTGTAGCCATTGCTTGGGCTACCTTCCATACTGTCTCTATGGAATTTTCCTTGAGGTCTTCTTTTACAGCTTTCCAAATATTCTTTTGACGTAGTGCCGCCAAAAAGTCATGCCCTTGCGCTGTTAAACGCACATTACAGTCACACCAAGAAAAGTCATCAATATCATCGTAATCAGGGGTAAAAGGTGATCGACCATTACTAAAAAGATATTGGATAAAACCTTGGTCATGCAAAATCCCCATGTGAAAAGCAAATTGATTGTTTACTGAGCTAGAAATTTGGGAGATTTCACTGATAAGGGGGAAAGGTTTAGGAACTTCCTCAAATGCTTCTAGGAGTTGCTTCAAATACTCATAATCAACTTTCATTCTTGATTTTCCTAATAGTTACATAACGCCCTGTTAAGGTGTGAGCAACTCAATACCGAAGCTCCCGCATACCACCTTAAACACTAAAACCAACGCATAGTAAAAATGCCACGCGTTGCGAATCACTCTTAAACAGTTTGTTATAGCGCTTTGCCGTTTACAAGTGACCAATGATGAGGCATTAATTCTCGTATAGTCTTGAAAACCAATGCATTCTCTGGAGTCGTAATTGCTGCTTTGACATCCCCACCCCAATGGATGAGGCGCTCTTGGCAAACTCCGCATGGTGACAAGATTAGAAATTCATCGTTCTCGTTCTCACGACACAGGCATAATGAGTGGGTCACTCGCTCATTGAGTTTGTGAGCCTCTAAATACGCTCCCACCTCCATACATAGTGAAAGAGCATCGTTTTTAGTATCAGGAGCAATGCTTGTTAATATTTTTCCTGATTCTGTTCTAACAGCCGCAGCTCCACCCCAACCAGAAGGATATCGCATATTTACTAGTTCTATTGCTGCTTGATAGAGCTCTTTTTCGATATTATCCATGACCATCCATATTCAATTTTATCGTGCGCTATAACGCCGCATTAAGGTGTGAGCGGCGCTTGGCTATACTTGAGCGAAGCGAAACCGCCAAGCGTTGCGAATCACTCTTAAATGCTTTGTTAGCCTTGTGGTGACTAGTACATATAACCTAGCCAATCAAAATGTCCAACACCCCACTGCTTAGCTCTGAGTGGTTTCACATACAGTTCATCCACATGCTCTACAGCAACTCCAAAGTTGTTGTGCTCGTGAAGCCTTAACCAAGACTGCATGCACTGAACTTTGTTAAAGCCATTTGATGAGTAGAAATCATGTAACTCAGATATGAGGATTATGAAATCAACGTCTTTAGTTTCGGCAAATGACGATACTTCTGACAACATGAAAGAGCCAATACCTTGCCCTCGATAACGTTCATCAACACAGAAGTCGATTACGCCCAGAACCTTATGTATTTCCCCACCGACCCTAACAACGCGATAGTCCAGTCCAAGATAGCCAACCAACTGTTCACCTTGAAAATGAAGGGCACGCATATGAGGTAACTGCTTAAAGTAAGAACGACTTACTTGGCTGTCTGGAAAAGCTTGGTTTCTTAATGTTTCGATTGCCTTATGATGCAATTCTGAAACATCTATTTCTTGTACGATTTCCATATCGTTTCCTCGAAAAGGGCTAACGCCCTGTTAAGGTGTGAGCAACGCAATACCGATGCTCCCGCATACCACCTTAAACACTAAACGCAACGCATAGCAAAAATGCCAAGCGTTGCGAATCACTCTTAAACAGATTGTTATGCCTTGCCCCACTCGACTCGAAGGACTGCCAAAACAACTGTATCCCACCACTGTCCTTTGAAAAAACAATGCTCTCTAAAATGTGCTTCTTGGCGCATACCCAGAGACTTACAGAGCTTAATAGCTGGCAGGTTTTTGCTGATTGTCTCAGCATAAATGCGGTGAACTCCCAACTCCGAGAACCCGAAATCTGCTAGAGCCAAGGCGGCTTCATGACTTAACTTATTACCTTGAGAGACTCTGGAAAATGCACACCCCATCGAAGCCTGCTGATTATCCTCTAACCGTAAACAAACAGTACCAACAAACTCACCTGATACCTTACGCTCGACAGCTAATTGGTATGATTTTCTTGGTTTCTCAGAAGCCTGAGCTATAAACAAGCGTGTTAACTCTCGGTATTTATTAGGGTCACAATCGCTTTCGTCATAAAAACGCTGATATTTAGCATCCTGAGACATAGCAACAAAAGCGTCTTCATCATTCGGAGTCATATCCCTAATAATCAGACGCTTAGTCTCGATTTTAAACATCGAAAGTTCCTTTTCCTTGTGAGGCATAACGCCCTGTTAAGGTGTGAGCAACGCAATACAGTAGCTCCCGCTTACCACCTTAAACACTAAATACAACGCATGGTAAAAATGCCACGCGTTGCGAATCACTCTTAAACAGTTTGTTAGGTGATTTGCTTCCAAATATTACACCAGCCAAAGAAGATAGTTTCCTTACAAGGGCTAAGATATGCAACCTAACCCACAAAAAGGATGTTTTCATGGGAAAACCCGCTGCAACATTAACATCAATGCACGTCTGTCCCAAGGTTACTGCTAAAGTTCCGCATGTGGGAGGTCCTGTAGTCGCTGGCTCACCCAATGTAAAAGTTGGCGGTCTGCCAGCTGCTCGTAAAGGCGACCGCCTCATCTGTGTCGGTCCCCCTGATTCCATAAGCCAAGGATCTGGCTCCGTATTTATTATACGGTAAACCCGCAGCAAGAATGGGAGACTCAACCAGTCACGGAGGCAAGATTGTCATTGGCAACCCCACTGTCTTAATCGGTGACAAATATCGAGCCGATAAACAACCACCACCCAAAACTTATGAAGAAGCGAAGCAGCGCTTGGCGGAAGCCAAGTCTTATGTCGATGCCGCTCGTGAAGGTGGTGCAGCATTACCGGGTTCACCTTACACCACTGCGGATAAAAGAGAAGTGGTTGCAAAGGGCTTGGATGAGCGTTTCTTATTTCGAGTGGTCGAATCAGAATGGACTGGGGACAAGGGCTATATTGGACCACCCTCAGAGGGAAAGGCCAGACGATATTGGACTACCACTTTTACACAAGCAGAGCATGGCGATACTGACCCAGAAGCAATATGCAAAGCAGTCGGGCGAGACTATGACCCAACATGCGATTACACCATACTGTTGATTGACCATGAAAAAGCCGCCGAACTCGGTGATATGGTCAGTTTTATCCCTACATACGGAGAGATGGGAAAACACGCAAAGACACAACTCGGTAGCGAGTTTTCAGACAGCCTTGATTTAATTGAACCATGTTTGACTCCAGAGTTCAGTCGCTATTATGAGCAGGTAAAAGTAACAGCTAAAGAACGCGGCATCGACATTAAGAAACAAGAAGATTTTACTAAATATTGCAAAAAGCTCGACTTTACTACGAACCAGACTGACACGTTGCGAACCCGATACCAAATAGAACAAGGTTTAGGCGCAAACCAAGATTTTCTCGGTAACGGCGTGACTAAGGATTTAAATGTTAAGTATGATACGACGCCTTTTGGCGACATTGATGATGAACTGGAATACGGCCCGCCCGAAACCTTTACGTGGGATAAAAACCCACAAACGCTAGGAGAACTAGAGAAGGCAGGAGCCATTATGAGGATTAATATCGGAAACGGAGCAGACAGATGAAGCAGTTTAAAGAAATCAACCCACTCACAGTTGCTCAAGACCCAAACTTGATTGCTACGGTACCGGATGATGAAGAAACAACGAAAAACTTTTACTTTTTATTGGTTGATGACTACATAATCCTTGCTACCGCGAAATACTTTACCGATAAGCTAGACGGCGAAAGCGAATGGCTACACTACCAAATCGAGTTCCCAAAATATGGCTTGCGGTGGTTCTTAGACACCTTAGAAGGTAAGTTTTTCAAAACCGAAGCCGAAGGCGGCTTACCCAAAGGCACATTTAATGACGAAGGGCTTGTAGACGGTGAACGGTTAAAGCTGAGGCGTGCTTTTAATGCCGATGGCAATGATGGTGGTGGATATGCATTTATAACACTCGACCGAAAAGAACCCGAAAGCGTTTGGTCTAAGTCGTATACCTTTACTGATTCGCTACTGTTTGAGCATGGAATGATAGACACCATGAAGTTGATTGCTAAAAAAATCGACTTAGGACAACTATAACCCCACTAACCTCCGAACCTCAATTTTGTGGTTCGGAGGTTAAGTTATGAGAAATCACCTAACGCCCTGTTAAGGTGTGAGCAACGCAATACCGAAGCTACCGCATACCACCTTAAACACTAAAACCAACGCATAGTAAAAATGCCACGCGTTGCGAATCACTCTTAAACAGTTTGTTAGCTTTACGCAAAGTCCAGCGAATAAGTAAATATGCCACATGATCTACACTTGAACTTATAGATTGCAGGATTCCCACCTTTTTCATAGTAAGTGACTATTTGGTGCCACTCATTACTACCTATTAGCTGATCGTTTAGTAAAGCCTCTAATTCAGCGTCTTTTACCTGTAATAGATCAGACTTCTCTGCATCTCCATGAAATTCGCAAGCATCGCCACAGTGCGATAACCACACTTCTTGCTGCCATGAAATATAGCTTGGAGTTCTTTCACAAACTTCTTTTACCACAGACTTATCAAGTCCAGCTTTCATCAATGGATGTGGGTCAGCAAACTCTCCGTCGAATTTCTTCGCCGCCGAGCCATCAGAAATGCACCAAGGACAAATAGTTTCTACGTCATGTTCAGAGTAAATAGTAGAAGTTGCCCTGTAGCCACGACTGACACCACAACATTCACAATTTTCATCTGTAACTTCTACAGCACCCGTTTTTATAGGATCTGGATGATACTTAAATGTTGGTAATTCCATTGTACCTCCGAGTAAAGCTAACGCCGCGTTAAGTGGTGAGCAACGCTACCACCAGACCTAAGCTATTGTGCCGTAAACACTAAAGCCGATTCAAACTGAAAATGCCAAGCGTTGGGAATCCGTCTTAAACGCTTTGTTATGTGATTTTTTCGCCGCATACGGAAACGCCCAAAGTTATTAGCCTCGGGCGTTTCTTCTGACAAACTGGTTACGACAAACCGAGCTTTAAAGTGTCATATGCAGAATTGGAAAAGGTTTTCCCATATCATCAAGCGGCGAGCGAGAAACAACTTTGAAACCCATATGCTCGTAGAAACCTACCGCTTGCGGGTTTTGTTCGTTTACATCGACTTTGGTTACGCCTAACTGCTCTATTGCGTATTGCAGTAGCACCTTACCAACACCTTGCCCTCTCGCCTCGTTTAAGATGAACAGCATTTCAACCTTTGAGTCATGGATACCAACGAAACCTAAAATTGAACCACTTTCATTTTTCACACATCTTAACGTGACAGCAGGAAAAGCCTGCTCAATGATAATTGGTTTAAAAAACTCAATATCTTCTTCTGTTATGAAGTCATGAGTTGCTCGGACTGAATTTTCCCAAACACTAAGCATTTCTGCGTAATTTTCAGGAAGCACATTTTCTACAATCATCGTATTTTCTCTAAAGTTGACTGAAATTCATGTGCAGCCGCGAGCGGGCATTTTAGCCCCAATAGGTATGAAGTGCCCACCAATCACATAACGCCCTGTTAAGGTGTGAGCAACGCAATACCGATGCTACCGCATATCACCTTAAACACTAAAAC
>NZ_JAPPTN010000025.1:0-26180 GCF_027587095.1 Vibrio sp. NFR | reverse complement strand
TAAATTTAGTTTTTGCCTTTTTAAAAAAGGTGAAGACAAAAGTTAAGAGAGCCCGTTTGAAAAAGCGGGCTTTTTTAGTCCTAAAGGGACATCTTGATGCTGATATAGCTCAGGTGGTAGAGCGCATCCTTGGTAAGGATGAGGTCCCCAGTTCGAGTCTGGGTATCAGCACCATTACAATCAGAATTTTACTTGGCGACCATAGCGCTTTGGACCCACCTGACTTCCATTCCGAACTCAGAAGTGAAACGAAGTAGCGTCGATGGTAGTGTGGGGCTTCCCCATGTGAGAGTAGAACATCGCCAGGTTCTTATTTAGACTCCAGAGTCTAACCAGTGCGGAGCGGTAGTTCAGTTGGTTAGAATACCGGCCTGTCACGCCGGGGGTCGCGGGTTCGAGTCCCGTCCGCTCCGCCACTTATTTAGAAACCCAGTCTCCGGACTGGGTTTTGTCGTTTTTGAACAGAATAATTTCCTTTTCAGGGAATGAGTCCCGGTTGCCCGCAACCCCGGCCGTCCGCCACTTATTTAGAAACCCAGTCTCCGGACTGGTTTTTGTCGTTTTTGAACAGACTAATTTCCTTTTCAGGGAATGAGTCCCGGTTGCCCGCAACCCCGGCCGTCCGCCACTTATTTAGAAACCCAGTCTCCGGAATGGGTTTTATCGTTTTTGAGCATAATAATTTCCCTTTCAGGGAATGAGTCCCGGTTGCCCGCAACCCCGGCCGTCCGCCATTTATTTAGAAGTCCAGTCTCCGGAGTGGTTTTTGTCGTTTTAGGGAACATGATTTTCTCTTATGGGAAAATAAGTCTCGCAAGGTTTTATCTGTAGCCTACAAGCTCAACCACTTATTCAGATAAAGCTCTACATTCGCACCCCAGTCTTTCCACGAGTATTGATAAATCTAACCTATCATTTGGTTACGTCTGAGATACCCTCTATTTGCTCTCTTACATCAAAGACAGGGTTTATCTAATAAAACCAAGTTTATGACCCACCAAATACTTATCTTCTTCAATCATAGCAATCTCTGTTTGTGTTCCCTTCTCTGTATCACTGGTTAACTGTACTTGGTCATCACTTCTCATATTTACGCTGAAGAAAACTTTGTTTGCTTTACTCTTATTTGTCAGAAGGATTAACCTAGTAAAGGTTCTTTTGGGAGTACAACCTAATGATGCAGCAGATACAAAGTGAAACACTAAGAGTCTTATTCGAAAGCCTGTCTTCTCAAGATGGGATTGCAGTTATTAACCCTGCGACTGAGCAAGAACTGATTCGCTTAAAACCTAGCTCTTTGGACGAGCTAGATGTGCAAATAGAAACGTGTAAAGCGGCTCAAGTTGAGTGGGAAAAACTCAGTGCTAAAGTACGTTCCGCTTCGCTGAAAAAGTGGTTTCAATTGCTTGTAGAGCACACGGAAGATATTGCTAACATCATTACCTTAGAACAAGGCAAACCGCTTTCTGAAAGTCGTGGAGAAGTCGCATATGGAGCATCTTTTGTTGAATGGTTCGCAGAAGAGGCTAAGCGCGCCTATGGTGAGGTTATACCTGCACCAGCGGTAGATAGACGACTCTCTACCATTAAACAGCCTGTCGGCGTGTGTGCTGCGATTACACCATGGAATTTCCCTATTGCAATGATCACTCGAAAAGCGGCTCCTGCTTTGGCTGCGGGATGTGGGATGATCATTAAACCTTCTGAATTAACGCCTTTGACTGCTCTGGCTGTGGTTGAGCTTGCTCACCAGGCTGGCATCCCTAAAGCTCTATTGTCTACCGTTGTTTCTGAGCAAGCGGCAGAGTTTGGTTTGGTATTAAGTACCGATCCGCGAATTAAGAAGATCTCTTTCACGGGTTCGACACGTGTCGGCAAGATCTTGATGAAGCAGGCAAGTGATACGGTTAAAGCTGCTTCTATGGAATTAGGTGGCAATGCGCCTTTTATTGTTTTTGACGATGCAGATTTAGAAGCTGCAGCGAATGGCTTGATTGCCTCTAAGTTTCGTAATGCCGGACAAACCTGTGTGTGTACCAACCGCTTGTATGTGCATCAGAACGTAAAAGAGGGGTTCTTAACTAAGCTTCTAGATAAGGTAACAAGCCTGACGGTCGGTAATGGTCTTGAAGAAAATACAACTCTTGGTCCTGTGATTACTATGGCCTCCAAGCATCGTCTAGAGGCAGTGATCGATCAGGCAGTACAAGAAGGGGCAACGATGCTTAATCTGCCTCAAAAACGCTCTGGGCGCTTTATGGAGCCTGTTATCTTAGATAATGTGGAACAAGGTATGGCGATAGTGCAACAAGAGCTGTTTGGCCCGGTTCTGCCAGTCATTAGTTTTGATGATGATGAGCAAGTGCTCTCGATGGCGAATGACACTGAATATGGTTTAGCTTGTTACTTCTACACCGATAGCTTGAAGCGCATCATCAAATTTAGTGAAGGTTTGGAATATGGCATGGTGGGGGTAAATGAAGGAATTATCTCTACGGAAGTTGCGCCGTTTGGTGGGATCAAAGAATCAGGCATTGGTCGTGAAGGGGCTAAGCAAGGCATGGATGAGTATCTAGAGACGAAGTACATCTGCCTTGGCGGTTTGAGCTAGCCTTCCGCTTAGACACTCATTGATACGATACAAAAAGAGAAAGCTAGGTACATCGCCTGGCTTTTTGTTTATTGAGATAAAGTTGGATGAAGAGGGCGTACGTTGTGAGTTTTCTTCAGATGCAAAAAAGCCGCATCAAGTGATGCGGCTTCTTTTAATATGGCTCCTCCTACTGGACTTGAACCAGTGACCTGCGGATTAACAGTCCGTCGCTCTACCAACTGAGCTAAGGAGGAACAAATTTTAATAAGTGGTGCCGACTACCGGAATCGAACTGGTGACCTACTGATTACAAGTCAGTTGCTCTACCTACTGAGCTAAGTCGGCACATTTTCGTTAATAAGTAATCGACTTACTAACCGAAATATGGCTCCTCCTACTGGACTTGAACCAGTGACCTGCGGATTAACAGTCCGTCGCTCTACCAACTGAGCTAAGGAGGAATTATCTTGTTTAAGAATAAATGGTGCCGACTACCGGAATCGAACTGGTGACCTACTGATTACAAGTCAGTTGCTCTACCTACTGAGCTAAGTCGGCGTACCGTTATTCTTTCTATTGTTCGTGTTAGACACCAACAATTTTAAATTGTGGTGCCCGGAGGCGGAATCGAACCACCGACACGAGGATTTTCAATCCTCTGCTCTACCGACTGAGCTATCCGGGCGACGAGGTGTATTAAAAGGCTTTTCGGCTTTCAGGTCAACAATAAAATTAAAATAAATTATCGTTTGATGGATTTGTGCTCGGAGTGGGCTGTTTTTATGCATTTTGAGCAGCAATGCACCATGCTTTAAGCGCTGTTTTAAGAAAAGTAGGGCGTTCTGTCGCAAAATAAAGGCGATAAAAACAAAAAAGCACGTCTGAAAACGTGCTTTTTATTGAACAATTGACTTTAAACTAGTGCTTTACTGAGAACTTGTTCACCCAACCTTCAAGTTCATCAGCTAAAGATGCCAATGTTTGGGTGCTTGATTGGCTTTCTGTTACCACCGTATTTAGCTGGATGCCGCTTTCTTCAATTAGGCTGATGCGGTGTGCAATGTCATCACTCACTTGCGTTTGTTCAGCTGCTGCTGTTGCAATTTGTTGGCTCATCGCAGTAATAGACTCTAACGCGGTTACTATCTGTTGAAGTGCCTCTGAGGCGTTCATTGATTCAGTTACTGTGCTTTCGCTGGTCTCGGCACAGATCTCCATTGTATGGATAGCATTGCGCGAACCCTCTTGAAGGTTAGAGATCATCTGTTGAATCTCTTTTGTACTGTCTTGCGTGCGACCTGCTAGGTTGCGTACCTCATCGGCAACAACTGCAAAGCCTCGACCTTGTTCTCCTGCACGGGCTGCTTCAATCGCGGCATTTAGCGCCAGTAGGTTAGTTTGCTCTGCAATATCGCCGATCACGTCGAGAACTTTCACGATACTGTTTACATCTTGATCAAGGTCCGCAACCGCTTTACTTGCCGTATTCAACTGAGTCGCCAACCCTTGGATGTTGTCTACAGTGCTATGGATTAATGATTGCGTGTGCTGACTCTGTTTGTCTGCTTCATCGGTGTTTTGTGCTGTATCGCTTGCCGAACTTGCTACATGGTTAGCTGAAGAAGCCATTTCTGTCATTGCTGTTGCGATCATTGCCGTCGATTGTTGCTGAGACATGGTTAGATCAGCGATCGAATTAGAGCGAGACTCTACCGCTGATAGCTCTGAACGCAAGGCGTGCATTGATTCGTCCAGGTTAGTTACCATCTTAGCCAGAGATTGACTCATCTCTTGTACAGCACCATAGATGCTGTCTTTTGGTGCGGTATATTCAAAGCTGGTTTGGATATCTCCTTGAGCAACGGCTTGAACCGCTTCACGTACGTCATTTGGCTCACCGCCGAGTAGATTAAGCATCTTACGGATGGAGATAATCAACCCACCTAGTATCGCCCCCGCAATTGCTAGACACAGTGCTAGTTGCCATTGAGCTGTTGACCAGAAGCGAGCATTGACCTCATTAAACCCGATGCCAGTGCCTACCACCCAGTTCCAATGGGGCGTTTTCTCTGCAATGGAGTGTTTTTCTTCGATCGTGCCGTCAGGGAGTTTTTGTGTCCAAGTGTATTCAACGATTTGACCTGTTTTACGACCTAGGACATCTAAGATTAATTGACCAACACTGTTGCCGTCGCCATCGCGGAAATCATGGAAACTGGTGCCATGCAATTGAGGGTCGAGCGGTGCTGCCACAAAAATCATGTTTTCGTCGGCAACATAAACGTATTCGTTGTCTTTGTAGATATTGTTGCGAAGTAGGCGAGTAGCCAATGCTTTGGCTTCATCTTCAGGCATCTTGCCTTCCACTGCCATTTTCTCAACTTCAGTTAGAATGCTGTATGCACTCTTAAATAGCTCAGTCACTCGAGCTTTGTTATCAAGGTTACTTGCGACGCGTAGTGTCCAAAGACCTGTTGCAGTAAGAGCAAGTAACGCAATCAAGATGATTGCAGATAATAAATAGGCTTGAGTTTTTAATTTCATAGTTAGCTCACGAGACGTATTTAATACTATGCAATGCATAGCTTATTAGGGGGCGTAATAATAAATTCATCATATTGAAGATGTATACACGCGCCTATGCATCAATGTTGAAACTATGATTTGGATTAAATTTTTAGCGTGAAATAAGTGTGTTTTATCAAATGAATCTAGAGTTTATAAGGGTTTTTGAAGGGGAGGTGTCTTAAAGATAAATGGAGATACTGAAAGTAGATAAGTGTTTTTATAATGCAGATAAGAAAAAAGCCAAGTCCGAAGACTTGGCTTTCAAAGTTGGCTCCTCCTACTGGACTTGAACCAGTGACCTGCGGATTAACAGTCCGTCGCTCTACCAACTGAGCTAAGGAGGAACTATTCTTTTTGTGTCTTGCTTTAAGCAAGTGCACCAAATATGGTGCCTCGAGGCGGAATCGAACCACCGACACGAGGATTTTCAATCCTCTGCTCTACCGACTGAGCTATCGAGGCAAAAGAATGGTGCCGACTACCGGAATCGAACTGGTGACCTACTGATTACAAGTCAGTTGCTCTACCTACTGAGCTAAGTCGGCGTACCGTTTTCTTTTTTAATTGTTCGTGCTAAGCACCAACAATTTTAAATTGTGGTGCCCGGAGGCGGAATCGAACCACCGACACGAGGATTTTCAATCCTCTGCTCTACCGACTGAGCTATCCGGGCGACGGAGCGCTATTAAACGGATTTTCCCGCTTTGCGTCAACCACTTTTTTTAAATAATTTCAAAAAAGTGGTTGTTCGAACGCTTTTTATTCAACTGTCACTACAAAGTGTGTCCGGAGTTAAATTCCTTTTTGAAATTTGTAACTTTTTCTAGGTAACGACGCGCTTCTGCATTCGGGTGTTTCTTGGTAAGTGCCCAATAAACTTGGTTTGGTTGCAAAGAATTTAAATCTCTCATCGCGCGTTTGCGATCACTGCGATGGAAAGTGTTCAAAACACCACCAGTTCCGCCATTATAGGCAGAAATCATGCTGTATTCTAATGAAGTTGGATGCTGTACGTCTTTTAAATAACGGTTCTTAAGGATGTAAAAGTAAGCCGTTCCAGTATCAATATTGTTTTCTGGGTTAAATAAGTATTCAGGACTTGGCTGCCCAGAACGATTCTTCACTAGCTTAAATACGTCTCGACCTGCTGTTTTAGGTACGACTTGCATCAAGCCATATGCATTTGCCCAACTTACTGCGTATGGGTTAAAGCTACTTTCGGTTTTGATGATGGCGTAAATCAAATCTTCAGGAATATCGTATCTCTTTGATGCACGACGTACGATGTCCGCATATTGGTAACTGCGCTGCGAGAAGTGATCTTCTACCATCGGGATTTCAACGTAATACGCTTTCTTAAAGTCGACATCTTTAGTTTTGACTTGGTTGGCGATCAAGTAATCGGCAAAGCGATTTGCTCGCCATGACCACTGAATCGGCTTTTTGTCTTGGTCGACAACCTGCTTATACAGGAAAGGTTGCCCCTCAAGTTTGATCTCTTTAGAAGAGAATAAGTCGACATTAGCCGGGTCATCTGGCGTTAACAACGTGGTGATAATGGCGTTCTTTAGGTGTTTTTGCGGTTCGGTGGGAGAAACCGTTTCGATGGTAATAACACCTTTTTGGAAGTCGACTTCAGCACGACTCAAATAATTATCGATGTATTTTACGTAATTGCTTTTACCTGCAAACTTCACTTCACGTTGCCCCCAACGTTTCTTAATGTTGCCTGAGAAGCTGTTGATCAGTGCGTCGAGTGCATCGGTATCTTTTTCAAACTGTCCCGGCAATTCTGCAAGGTTGTTAGCAAAACGGTTGGTTGGCTCGTAATCGACGTCGTAAATTTTTTCGACGAATTCACGGCTACAACCAGCCATCAAAAGTGCAGTAGCGATAAAGGCAATCTTTTTCATAGTTATTAGGGTTGTTAGACGTTAATACAAAAATGACACCACAAGGTTGGTTGTGATGTCATTGTTTTAAAACAAGTTTGCTTTATTCGCTTGGTGGCGTGTAGCCTTCGATGTGTACATCTTTACCTTCAAACAGGAAATTCACCATCTCTGTTTCAAGTTGTTTACGATGCTCAGGATCCATCATGTTAAGCTTCTTCTCATTGATCAACATCGTTTGTTTGTGTTGCCACTGAGCCCAAGCTTCTTTCGAGATATTATCGAAAATACGTTTACCTAGTTCACCTGGGTAAAGTTGAAAGTCTAGACCTTCGCCTTCTTTCTTTAGTCGAGCACAAAAAACAGTGCGGCTCATAATGACTCCTTGCAATTAATTAACGAAGCTCGTGGGGCAGAGCTTCCAGTAAGAGTTTTACTGGGGCTGCCAAACCGACTTCTTCAGGTTTAGATAAGTTATACCAAAGACCTTTGTTACCTTCCATCACCACATTAGGTTGCTTTGACAGGTCAATCAAAATCGGCGTGATATCAAGGTGGTAATGACTGAATGTGTGGCGGAATGTAATTAGAGTCTCTTGATGTTTAATATCGTTGGCTTGAATACCACGTTGTTCCAGTAGTAATTCAATATCGCTCTCTACATCAATATGTTCGGTTTGTGGGAAACAAAAGAGCCCACCCCAAATACCTGTCTGCGGTCTTTGTTCTAGCCACA
This sequence comes from Vibrio sp. NFR, assembly GCF_027587095.1. Taxonomy (NCBI): domain Bacteria; kingdom Pseudomonadati; phylum Pseudomonadota; class Gammaproteobacteria; order Vibrionales; family Vibrionaceae; genus Vibrio; species Vibrio sp. NFR. The sequence goes on along the minus strand of NZ_JAPPTN010000025.1, from coordinate 18,391 downwards.
CTTCGTGACTATCACCATTTTTGTGGTGCAGCATGACGAAACGTGTCTGCTTAACCGGCTTGTCTTTCTTCGGCTTTTTACCAGGGTAATCAAGCACATTACCTTGTTTTTTTGCTATACAAAGTTCGTTGACCGGACACAAGGTGCACTTAGGCTTACTGCGGGTACACATCATGGCACCCATATCCATCATGGCTTGGTTATATTTGTCGACATCCGTTTGTGGTGTGTGCGTTTCTGCGATTTCCCATAATTGATTCTCGACTTTCTTTTGTCCTGGCCATCCATCAACAGCAAAGCAGCGTGAAAGTGTGCGTTTTACGTTGCCGTCCAATATTGCATGCGGCTGTTTATAGACAGACGACAGTACCGCAGCTGCGGTGGAGCGACCAATCCCCGGTAGGGCATTCATTTGCTCTAGGTCTAGAGGGAACTCACCATTGTATTTATGGGCGACCTCTTTTGCGGCTTTATGAAGGTTACGAGCACGTGCGTAATAACCTAAGCCGGTCCAAAGGTGCAGCACTTCATCTTGCTCGGCATTAGCAAGATCGACCACGGTCGGGAAGCGCTCCAAAAAGCGTTGGTAATAAGGAATAACCGTAGTGACCTGGGTTTGCTGAAGCATGATTTCAGACAACCAGACACTATAAGCGGTCTTGTTTTGTTGCCACGGAAGATCTTTTCTTCCATATGCGTCATACCATTCTAAGATGGCACTGGCGAAAGGTGTCACGACTTGCTCTGTATTCTATTATTGGTTAAGAGCAAAATTGCACCACAGATTGTGGTGTAAGTACAACAGATAAACTGTGGGGATATTGTGTTTGGTTTGTATGCTTTTGGGCTGCCATAGTCCGATAGCTCAACAAATACTTGCACCTAAGTGAATTCTTTGGATAATCCCCGCTTTGATTAATCAATGTGCAGGCAAAATCAATGAGTGAAGTAACCACTAACGAATACAACGAAGACGGTAAAATGATCCGTAAAATCCGCAGTTTCGTGCGTCGCGAAGGTCGTCTAACTAAGGGCCAAGAAAATGCGATGAACGAGTGCTGGCCAACAATGGGTATCGACTACAAAGCAGAACTTCTTGATTGGAAAGAAGTGTTTGGCAACGATAACCCAGTAGTGCTTGAAATCGGTTTTGGTATGGGTGCTTCATTGGTTGAAATGGCAAAGAACGCGCCAGAGAAAAACTTCATCGGTATCGAAGTGCATAGTCCAGGTGTTGGTGCTTGTCTTGCAGATGCTCGCGAAGCCGGTATCACGAACCTACGTGTAATGTGTCACGATGCGGTAGAAGTATTCGAACACATGATCCCAAATGGCAGCCTAGCAACGCTACAACTGTTCTTCCCAGACCCATGGCACAAAAAGCGTCACCACAAGCGCCGTATCGTACAGCTTGAGTTCGCTGAAATGGTTCGTCAGAAGCTTATTCTTAATGAAGGTATCTTCCACATGGCGACAGACTGGGAAAACTACGCTGAGCACATGATTGAAATCATGAACCAAGCACCTGGTTTCGAAAACATCGCTGAAGAAGGCGACTTCATTCCTCGCCCAGAAGAACGTCCACTGACTAAATTTGAAGCTCGCGGTCACCGTCTAGGTCACGGTGTGTGGGATATCAAATTCAAGCGTACTGCTTAAGGAGCCAGTAGATGTACCACTACGCGATATTAGCGAATCCGGGTCATAACCGTATTTACTTTGATAGCGCAATGACGATTGCATGTTCTGAGCTGAAAGCGATTTTGGCGTCGGAAGGTGTTGAAGTAACTGAAATTGGCAACAAAGACGTGGGTCTGCCTGCTGCACTTGTGTTCTCTTGCGAAACCGAACTAAGTGAAGCACAGGCAGGCAAGATTGCTGCGTCATCTATCTACTACGCGCTATTTGAAGTGCGTGAAGATGGCTTATTACGTCCAATTCAGGCGCCTGCATTCAATACTTTCCCTGAGAGCATGAGTCAGATCCTGCGTTACACAGGTAAAACAAACGAGCAGTTTACGCGTTTGATGGTGAACCTAGGCGTCAGTGCTGCCAACACGGGCAGTGCGCAATTAACGCTGATGGATCCTATGTGTGGTAAAGGTACAACACTGTTTGAAGGTTTGATCCACGGCTTGAATGTTGTGGGTGTTGAGATCAACCAGAAATGGGTTCAAGAGATCCAAACCTTCATCGTTAAGTTCATGAAGAACGGTCGCTTTAAGCACAAAGTGAGCAAAGAAAAGCGCACTTCTGGTGGTAAAAAAGTGGCAGATGGCTTCGTGGTTGAGGCAGCAGCAGACAAAGATGATTACAACAAAGGTAATCTTCAAACGATGAAGCTGTACTCAGCAGATACGCGTATTGCTGACCAAGTTGTGAAGAAGAACTCGGTAGATGTGATGGTGTCTGACTTGCCTTACGGCGTGCAGCACGGCAGCAAAAATGCCAAAGACAGCAAACTGAACCGCAGCCCACTGGAGCTTCTAAAAGAGGCTCTGCCTGCATGGAAAGTGGTTCTGAAGAAGCAAGGCTCTGTGGTGCTGTCTTTCAACGAATTCACCTTGAAGTGGAAAGACGTGGCGGCATTATTTGAAGAGCAAGGGTGGAAGGTACTTTCAGAAGAGCCTTACATCGGTTATCTTCACCGTGTTGATCAATCCATCAACCGCAACATCATTGTGGCAATAAAACCATAATCGACTTGAGTCGAATCAATTCCATGGAAAAGCCAACGTCCGCGTTGGCTTTTTTTACCTCTGAACTCAGCCATTTGGGTTCTTGTGACAAGAAGGTAGAAGATGAAACCTACAGCGCAAATTTTGACAGACATTCTAGCGGAAGTTCGCCCTTTAATTGGTCAAGGCAAAGTCGCCGATTACATTCCCGCATTGGCAAAAGTACCCAATACCAAACTGGGTATCGCTGTATACACCAATGAAGGTGAAGTGATTAAAGCGGGCGATGCAGAAGAGTCATTTTCGATTCAGTCGATCTCAAAAGCGTTGAGCCTGACTCTGGCTATGTGTTTGTACAAGCAAGAAGAGATCTGGTGTCGTGTAGGTAAAGAGCCTTCTGGTCAGGCGTTTAACTCGATGATCCAGTTAGAGATGGAACAGGGCATTCCACGTAACCCGTTTATTAATGCTGGTGCTATTGTGGTTGCTGATTTGTTGCAAAGCCGTCTCTCTGCGCCGCGTCAGCGTCTATTGGAATTTGCTCGTCAGCTATCTGGTGATACTCATATCGTATACGACAAAGTGGTTGCAGCGTCTGAAATGATGCATGGCGACCGCAACGCTGCGATTGCGTACTTGATGCGTTCATTTGGTAACTTCGAGAACGAGGTTATCCCCGTTCTGCAAAACTACTTCCATGCGTGTGCATTGAAGATGAGCTGTGTCGATCTCGCAAAGACCTTTAGCTACTTAGCCAATAAAGGTACGTCGGTGCAAACGGGTAAGCCTGTGGTATCACCAACGCAAACCAAACAGTTGAATGCACTACTAGCAACATGTGGTTTGTATGATGGCGCTGGAGAATTTGCTTACCGCGTTGGTATGCCGGGTAAATCAGGTGTTGGTGGCGGTATCATCGCTGTCGTACCGGGTGAAATGACGATTGCTGTTTGGTCACCAGAACTTGATGCATCTGGTAACTCACTCGCTGGTACTAAAGCACTTGAACTACTTGCCGAGCGTATTGGTCGTTCGATTTTCTAAGGAAAAGAGACGAGAAGTGAGAACGGACTTCGTCCTTGTGGATTAGGGACTTAGGAACGCTTCGCTTTAGATAAGTGTTGTTACGAATAAAAGAAAGGGTTGGCGTTTGAGCGCCAACCCTTTTTGTTTCTCGAAGGACGCAGTCCGTTCCCAAACCTCGATTCCCTTTCTTATTCCTCTTCCGCCATAAAGGCTTCAAGCAAATCATTGAGGAAAAGTTTACCTTTCTCGGTAATTTGCCAGTGAGTCTCTGTTTCACTCAGGTAACCCATCTCTAGCGCCCAATCGATAGGCTCTTGAATTGAGCTCAACGGCAGACCGGTTGTATCGATGTAGTCTTGTTTCGGGCAGGCTTCCATTAAGCGGAAACGGTTCATAAAGAACTCAAACGGACGATCTTCATCAGCCACAAGCTGTTCACTATCCAGATATGGCTTTACCATGTTTTGGTATGCCATCAGATAGCCACGCGGGTGCTTGACCTTAGTGGTGCGAACGATGCGACCATCAGCAAAGCTCAGCTTACCGTGTGAGCCACAGCCAATGCCAAGGTAGTCACCAAAGCGCCAGTAGTTCAGGTTATGCTGGCACTGATAGCCCGGCTTGCTGTAACCAGAAATCTCGTATTGAACGTAACCCGCCGCTGCGAGTTTCTCATGTCCTTGCTCGAAGATATCCCACAAGTCATCGTCATCTGGCAAAGTCGGTGGCTTGTAATAGAACATGGTGTTTGGTTCGATGGTCAACTGATACCAAGACAAGTGTGGCGGCGCCAACTCAATCGCTTTGTCCAAATCTGCTAAGGCTTGTTCGATGCTTTGATCTGGTAAGCCGTGCATGAGATCGAGGTTAAAGCTGTTCAAACCAATTTGGTGCGCCAGCTTAGCTGCATTGACGGCTTCGTCTTGACCGTGAATGCGCCCCAAACGCTCAAGTTTTTGCTGTTCAAAGCTTTGCACGCCGATAGAGATGCGCGTTACACCAGCCTTGCGGTAGCCAACAAAACGCTCAGCTTCAATGGTGCCTGGGTTGGCTTCCATGGTGATTTCGATTTCAGGCTTGAACGGAATACGCGCTTCAATGCCCTTAAGTAGACGCTCGATACCTTCTGCCGAAATCAAACTCGGCGTACCACCACCAATGAAGATTGAATGCAGTGGACGTGGCGCTTCGTTAAGACGGTATTTCTCAATGTCGGTATCCAAATCTTCAAGAAGAGCATTGATGTACTCTTCTTCTGGGATCTCGGCTTTAAGTGCGTGAGAGTTAAAGTCGCAATACGGGCACTTTTGTACACACCACGGGATGTGTACATACAAGCTCAGTGCTGGGGGCGTTAACATGGTCTAATTCGCTCGCGATTACTGAGACACTTGCTCAGACAGTTGAGCAAACAACGACTTGAGTGCTTTACCGCGGTGAGAGAGTTGCTTCTTACGTGCTGGCTCAAGTTCGGCAGACGCGCAGTTGTCTTCAGGAACGAAGAAGACTGGGTCGTAGCCAAAGCCATTTTCACCGTGTGCTTCAGTTAGAATGCGACCTTCCCATTTACCGTGACAAACGATAGGGGTTGGATCGTTCTCGTGACGCATCAAAACCAATACGCAGTGGAAACGAGCGGTGCGCTCTGCTTCTGGTACGCCTTCCATTGCTTTAAGTAGCTTCTCTAGGTTCTCTAGGTCAGAGGCTTTTTCACCTGCATAACGCGCAGAGTAAATGCCCGGAGCACCTTTCAAGAAATCGACTTCTAAGCCAGAGTCGTCCGCAATCGCAGGAAGACCTGTTTCTTGTGCTGCATGGCGAGCTTTGATGATCGCGTTTTCGATGAAAGTCGTGCCAGTTTCTGCTACTTCAGATACGTTGAATTCACTTTGCGCCAATACTTCAAAACCGAAGTCAGACAGCAGATCTGCCATCTCGCGAACTTTGCCTTGGTTGCCTGTTGCTAGCACTATCTTTTTCATGGTCGTCTCTTTCTGTAGCGATAAAGGGAGAACGCAGTGTTCTCCCTGATTAAATTGGTTCTAGAGTTATGATGTTCTAAAAGCTTTTAGATCATCACAACCCAATTACTCTTCGACATAAAATTTCTGCGTGAATTTAAGCTTACCTGAGCCTTTGTTTCCAGCTTTAACGTCAATATCGAAGGTAAAAGTTTCTTCGTTAGTAATACCGAGCTCAGCTAGGTAGTAAATCGCATCGCCTTCTTTCACTTCACGGAAGGTGAGCTTTTGCGTTTGACCGATAAGGTTCTTTGCCTGACCACTGATTTTAGCTTCAACGGCAGGTTTACCTAAAGAGGCACTGTCGAGCACACTGATGTTCAGTACGGCATTGTAGCCATTACGCTTGATGTCGTAGCTACGGGCGATCTTGGGAGTTAAAAAGGTTGAGTTAAACGCGATGTAGTGGACCTCGATGTCTTTCATGGTTTTGAACTGACCTGCCATGCTTGGTAAAGACAACAGGCTGATCAGTAGGGCGGTAATCCATTTGCTCATTATCACTTCCTCGGAATCGGGCGTTTTATTATTAGTACGAATTTCGTAAATAAAAAGCCATCAAATGATGGCTTTAATTTCTGTAGGTATTTGCACTGGGGATTCTATCCGAATTTGTTTATGACGTCCCAGTTCACCTTTTTCTATGTGAACCAAACCTTTAGCAACTTTAAATTGTTTGGCTAAAAACTTGGTTAGGTGTGCATTCGCTTTACCATCGACAGGCGGTGCGGTGATGGCAATTTTGAGCTCTTCACCATGCAAGCCGACGATCTTATCGCGGCTTGCTTTTGGTTGGATGTAGAGCCGAAGCACCACATCCTCGCCGTCATGCCAAACTGCTTCTGACATTATAGTTGGTACCAGATAGGACCAATCATGTCGCCCATCAGGAAGTTGGCAAATTGTAGACCAATGAACAGCACAAGCACGCTCAAGTCGAAGCCACCCATTGCTGGGATGATGCGACGGATTGGCGCTAGCATTGGCTCAGTTAGCTGGTGGAATACGTACTCGATAGGGCTGCGACCTTGGCTAACCCAGCTCAGGATTGCACGGATCAATAGTACCCAGAACAACAAGCCGCCAGCGGCTTTAATCAGAGACAATAAGCCTAGGAATAGGAAGTCCATGCTAAATGAAACTGACCCGCTAGAAGCGATCAGGATCAGCGCAACAAACTTAAGCACACACAACACGTAAGCAAACAGCACTGTCGCTAGGTCGATGCTACCAATGGATGGGATCACGCGGCGCAGTGGACCCACAACCGGTTGGGTTGCTTTGACGATGAACTGCGAGAATGGGTTGTAGAAATCTGCACGAGCAGCTTGCAACCATATACGCAAAATGACGACCATGATGTACAGGTCAAATAGGGTTGAGATGAGAAAACTCATTGAATTCATAAGGTACCCTTAACAAGTAAGTGAGTGACACAGAGTGGGTATCACTCAAGTCATTAAAACAGTTTTTCCATTTCTTCAGCGCGAGCAACCGCAGCTTGCATTGCTTTCGCCACAATATCAGACAGTTGGTGCTCGTTGAACGTACGTAGTGCTTCTGCCGTTGTGCCACCTTTTGATGTCACGTTCTCGCGCAGTGTTGAAAGCTCAGTTTCTGGATTTTCCACTACCATGCTTGCTGCGCCAAGTGCAGCTTGCTGAACCAACGTGCGAGCCGTGTCTTTATCGAAACCTTGAGCAATTGCTTCTGCTTGCATCGCTTCCATAAACAGGAAGAAGTAAGCTGGTGCGCTGCCTGCCGCGGCAATCACATTGTTGATGCCAGATTCTTGTTCGACCCAGCATACCTTACCGCAGGCTTGCATTAGCTCTGCCGCGAAGGCTTTATCTTGTTCTTGCACATGTTCAGGCGCGTAAAGACCACTCATGCCCAAACCAAGTTGCGATGGTGTATTTGGCATCACGCGAACCAAGTTGAGCTTAGTCGCTAGCATGTCATCCAAGCGTGAACAGTTGATGCCAGCCGCAATAGAGATAACCAGTTTATTGCTGAAGTCGATAGATTGCAGTGGTTTACACACTTCTTCCATCATTTGTGGCTTCACAGACAATACCACAACATCCGCTTCTGTCGCGGCTGCGATGTTATCGCTGGTGGTACGGATACCAAAGTTTTGCTCAAGAGGTTGGCGACGTGTCTCCGATGGGGCGGTCGCAATGATGTTCTGTGCTGGGTAGCCATTTGCTACGAGACCAGAAACAATCGCACGCACCATGTTTCCCGCGCCGATAAAGGCAATCTTTTTATGTTCCATATGTCTGATTTCCAAATATAAATTCTTACAATTTGTTGTGCGCTCAGGTGTATAATTGCACCACTTTGCTCTGAGTGCCGAAATAGAAGGCACTCAGACTCAAATTCGCAGTGTCTAACAACGAGTCGCTTTTATTGCTGTTTGCTGTAGTCGCGCGCGCCAAAAATCGCTGTGCCAATTCGCACCATAGTGCTACCTGCTTCGATTGCCGCATCCATGTCTCCGCTCATACCCATGGATAGCGTGTCGACATCCGGGTACTGCTGGGCTAGCTTTTGCTTTAGCTCTTCAAGTTGCTTAAATGCGCGAAGTTGCGATTCGTAATCTGGTACGTTGGCAGGAATCGACATCAACCCTCTTAACGTGAGGTTTGGAAGGCGAGAAATCAACTCAGCCAGTTCGAATATTTCTGCATCAGCAACGCCAGATTTTGACTCTTCACCACTGGTGTTAACTTGAATCAGAACTTGCAGTGGTTTTAGCTCGCTTGGACGCTGGTCATTGAGGCGTTGAGCGATCTTAGCGCGATCAATGGTGTGAACCCAATCGAAATGTTCAGCAACAGGGCGTGATTTATTGGATTGAATTGGACCAATGAAGTGCCATTCGATTCGATTATCTGGATAATGCTCGGCAAAGTGCTGAACTTTACTGACGCCCTCTTGGACGTAGTTTTCACCAAACGCCTCTTGGCCAGATTGGTAAGCTTCGAGAATTGCCTCGACAGGTTTAGTTTTGCTTACTGCTAGAAGTTGCACTGACTCTGGAGCACGACCGCATTTTTGTTCGTCGTGTCGAATTTGAGAGGTGATATGTTCAATGTTTTGTTGAATACTACTCATAGCTGTACTTTAGACTTAAGGATTTTAAATGGATATCACTGAGTTACTGGATTTTAGTGTAAAACATAATGCTTCGGATCTACATCTTTCTGCAGGTGTACCACCAATGGTTCGTATTGATGGTGATGTAAGAAAGCTGGGCATTCCAGCGTTTACACACCAAGAAGTGCATCGTTTGGTTTTTGAAATCATGAACGATGCGCAGCGCAGTGAGTTCGAAGAAAAACTCGAAGTCGATTTTTCATTTGAATTGCATAACGTTGGCCGTTTTCGTGTCAACGCTTTCAACCAATCTCGCGGTTGTGCGGCTGTGTTCCGTACCATCCCAAGTAGCATTCCAACACTGGAAGAGCTAGAAGCCCCAGAGATCTTCAGAAAGATTGCCAATGCTGAAAAAGGCCTGGTATTGGTTACCGGTCCAACGGGTTCTGGTAAATCGACTACCTTGGCAGCCATTGTTGACTACATTAACCGTAATCACAATAAGCACGTCCTAACAATTGAAGATCCGATTGAATTTGTTCACACCAACAATAAGTGTCTGATCAACCAACGTGAAGTACACCGTGATACACACAGCTTCCAAAACGCACTGCGCAGCGCATTACGTGAAGACCCGGATGTGATTCTAGTTGGTGAGATGCGTGATAAAGAAACCATCAGTTTGGCGCTGACGGCTGCTGAAACGGGTCACCTTGTTTTCGGTACGCTGCACACTAGCTCAGCAGCGAAAACCATCGACCGTATTATCGACGTATTCCCAGGTAGTGACAAAGACATGGTGCGTTCGATGCTGTCGGAGTCGCTGCGTTCGGTTATTGCACAAAAACTGTTAAAACGTAATGGTGGTGGTCGTATTGCTTGTCATGAAATCATGATGGCGACACCTGCGATCCGTAACCTTATTCGTGAAGACAAAGTCGCGCAGATGTATTCGATCATTCAGACCGGTGCGGCGCATGGCATGCAGACCATGGAGCAGAATGCTCGTCAATTGATGGCGCAAGGCATGGTATCGCGTGAAGAAGTGGATAAGAAAGTTGAAATTGAAGCGCAGCAATTCTCGTAACGAATTACTTAGGAAATAGCGAATACGGACGATGGATCTGAATAAATTTCTCGAAGGCATGCTGGCGTTAAAAGCGTCGGATCTATACATCACTGTCGGTGCCCCGATCTTGTTTCGTGTGGATGGCGAATTGCGTCCGCAAGGCGATAAGCTGAGCGAAAATGACGTAGCCTTGTTGCTTGATAGTGCGATGGACCCGGATCGACGACAGGAGTTTCGCAAAAGCCGCGAGTCGAACTTTGCCATTGTCCGTGATTGCGGTCGCTTCCGTGTCAGTGCCTTCTTCCAACGTGAATTACCGGGAGCCGTCATTCGTCGTATTGAAACCAATATTCCAACGTTTGAGCAGCTTAAGTTGCCTTTGGTGCTGCAAGATCTTGCAATTGCCAAGCGTGGTTTGGTGCTGGTGGTTGGTGCGACAGGCTCTGGTAAGTCGACCACCATGGCTGCGATGACGGGTTATCGCAACAACAACAAGACTGGTCATATTCTTACGGTAGAAGACCCAATTGAATTTGTGCATGAGCATAAACGTTGTATTGTGACTCAGCGTGAAGTGGGCTTGGATACTGACAGCTATGAAGTGGCGTTGAAGAACTCGTTGCGTCAGGCACCAGACATGATTTTGATTGGTGAGATCCGAAGCCGAGAAACGATGGAATACGCAATGACCTTTGCTGAAACTGGTCACTTGTGCATGGCTACATTGCACGCCAACAACGCAAACCAAGCACTTGAACGTATTTTGCACTTGGTGCCGAAAGACCAGAAAGATCAGTTCTTGTTTGATCTGTCGATGAACTTAAAAGGCGTAGTAGGTCAGCAGTTGATCCGTGATAAGAACGGTCAGGGGCGTCATGGCGTGTTTGAGATCTTATTAAATAGCCCGCGTGTATCCGATCTGATCCGTCGAGGCGATCTTCATGAGTTGAAAGCAACCATGGCTCGATCCAATGAATTTGGGATGTTGACCTTCGACCAATCGCTCTACAAGTTAGTGATGCAAGGTAAGATCAGTGAAGAAGATGCATTGCACAGTGCGGACTCTGCCAACGATCTGCGTTTGATGTTGAAGACGCAACGTGGTGAAGCATTCTCTACGGGCAGTTTGGCGAACGTTAAGATCGATATGGATTAATCCAATTCAGAAACGAAAAAGGTTGGCGAAACCAACCTTTTTCATTGTGCTTGAAGTGTTTACTCACCCCAAAGGTTTTCAAACCAACTCTCAAGAATCACGACCGCTGATTGGCAGTCGATATTGCCTTTCGATAGCGCTTTGTAGCCACCCATACTGAACAACTCTGCGCGTGCTTCTGCTGTTGATAGGCGTTCATCATGCAATTCAACGGGTAAGCCGTAACGACCGTGCAGGCGATTGGCGAACTTCTTCGCTCGTGGAGTGATGGTTTCTAAGTCTTTACCGTGCAAGTCTGTTGGCAAACCCACCACCAATAGGTCTGGTTGCCACTCTTTAATTTGTTTCTCGATGTCGTCCCAGTTTGGAATGCCGTCATTCGCTTTGAATGCTTTAAGTGGGGAAGCCGTGCCGGTGATTTCTTGCCCGATAGCACTACCAATGCTCTTGGTACCGAAATCGAAGGCCATGATTGTGCGTGACATAATGTGTCTCGAATCTAACTAAATAAAATAGGTTGAGTGTGGAAGCGCGTTAAGCGTGCCCTGCATCCGAAGATAGCTGGCTTGGATCGATGCCTAATTTCTCGACTGCTTTTTTCCAACGATCGATAATTGGAGTATCGAAAATGATCTCTGGCGTCGCTTCGATGGTCAGCCAAGAATTCTCTGCCAACTCAGTTTCTAATTGACCTGCACTCCAACCGGAATATCCAAGTGCCACTAAATAGTCGCTTGGTTCCGCTTCTGTACCAAGTACTGACAAGATGTCTTTAGACGTGGTAACTGCCAGTTCGTCAGTCATTTGAATGCTTGATTCGTAGTAGTCTTTTGGTTTGTGCAGGATAAAACCACGATCTTCAGAAACAGGGCCGCCGTTGTACACTGGTCTATCTAAGCTTGCTTCAAACAGGCGAGGGTGCACAGGTTGCACTTCGACTTGATTGAGCATACTACCAACCGTGATATCGACAGGTGCGTTGATCATCAACCCCATAGCGCCTTCTTCGTTGTGTTCACAGACGTAGATAACGCTATTCTGGAAGTAGGGATCTTTCATTCCCGGCATGGCAACTAAGAAATGGTTTGTGAGGTTCATTCTCATCTCGACCTTATAAGGCTATTAAAAATACTTAAGCAAACCCCATGTTTTCACCTGTACGGGTATGTGCATGAGTTTGCTTAAGTTAATCCACAACGCTCTTATTTAACTGTAATACAGTTTGAGTTATTCGCCTTTCACTCGGCGCTCAATCGCGTCCATTAGCTTGCCTGTGATTGAAATATCAAAAGCCGCTTCAATTTCACGAATACAGGTTGGGCTCGTTACGTTGATTTCCGTTAGCTTGTCGCCAATCACATCAAGACCCACAAAGATAAGACCTTTTTCTTTTAGGGTCGGTGCAACCGCTTGAGCGATCTTCATATCAGTTTCGCTAAGTGGGCGAGCTTCACCTGTGCCGCCTGCCGCTAGGTTACCACGTGTTTCACCTTTTGCAGGGATACGAGCAAGGCAGTAAGGCATTGGCTCACCATCAACCACTAGGATGCGCTTGTCACCATTGCTGATATCTGGCACGAAAGTTTGCGCCATCGCGTAGTTTTGACCATGGTTTGTTAGTGTCTCGATGATAACTGATACGTTTGGATCGTTCTCTTTCACGCGGAAGATAGATGCGCCGCCCATGCCATCAAGTGGTTTTAGGATCACATCACCGTGTTCTTCACGGAAGGCTTTAATCTTCTCAGCTTTACGCGTCACAATAGTGGTTGGTGTTAGCTCTGGGAACCAAGCTGTGAAAAGTTTCTCGTTACAGTCACGTAGGCTTTGTGGCTTGTTAACGATCAGTGCGCCTTGCTCTTCAGCGCGCTCAAGGATGTAAGTTGCGTAGATGTACTCTGTGTCGAACGGAGGATCCTTACGCATTAGCACAGCATCAAGCTCAGACAGTTCAATGGTCTGCTCTGATTTGAATTCGTACCAACCCGTTGGATCTTCTTTTAACTCAACCACTTTGGTGTCTGCGATTGCTTTACCTTGGTCTAGGTGCAGATCATTCATTTCCATGTAGTGGATTTCGTAGCCGCGGCGTTGCGCTTCAAGCATCATGGCAAAGCTAGAGTCTTTCTTGATGTTAATGGACGAGATTGGGTCCATTACGATACCGAGTTTGATCATTATTTTTCTCCGTTTTAACCAAGATCGCCGAAACGAACTTGTAAGGCTGTAATTGCTGTCAGAGCCGCTGTTTCGGTACGCAGAACACGAGGGCCGAGTAGCGTCTCTTCAAATTGATATTCGCGAGTCATGTCGATCTCGTCAGAAGATAGACCGCCTTCAGGACCAATTAATAGACGAACTTTTTCAACAGGTGTTGGCAAGGTGTTGATTGAGTACTTCGCACGTGGATGCAGGTTAAGCTTCAAGCCGTCGTACTCTTCTTGGCACCACTCTTCTAAGCTCATGATAGGGCGAATTTCAGGTACTACGTTGCGACCGCACTGTTCACACGCACTGATCGCAATCTTCTGCCACTGAGCTAGCTTCTTCTCGAAACGTTTTTGGTCTAATTTCACGCCACAACGCTCAGAGATCAGCGGTGTAATTGTATTCACGCCAAGTTCTACTGATTTTTGGATGGTGAACTCCATCTTATCGCCACGCGAAATGACCTGACCAAGGTGAAGATCAAGCGGTGACTCAATGCTGCTTTCTACGCGTTCAGAGATCTCAACCATCACATTCTTTTTGCTGACTTCGCTGATGACAGCTGGGAATTCAGCACCGCTGCCGTCAAATAATAGGACTTCTTGACCTTCTTTCATGCGAAGCACACGACCAATGTGACCTGCTGCATCGTCGCTTAGAGCAATGATGCCAAGTTGTTGAATGGTTTCTGGATGATAAATTCGAGGGATACGCATAGTGTTTCGATTTCCTGCATACGCGAGTGTTTAGACACTAACATGGATGCTTTCCACCGAAAAAACAAGGGGCAAGAGGCGTTTCCATTCCAGTAAATGACAACGCCTCGAATAGTGGAGGTGTACTGCGGTAATTACGGGAAGAATTACAGTGCGCGACAAGCCTCTTGAACGAATGGGTTGTGGTTGCCTTGAATCTTAGCAATGCGTTCATCACGCTCACATTCCCACTTATCTACAGGGTAGGTTTTGTTCCAAGCACTCATCAATTGAGTCTGCTGCTTCGAAAGTTTAAAACCGTATTCTTTGCTCATGTACAGGTAAGTACGCGCAATTGAGCCGCGTGCGCGATCGGGGGGCATGACTTTACGCTGCTTAAAGTTCACTTGCATTTCACAACGACCGTAGCTGACGCCATCCATGCCATTCCACTGACTGAAGTTGTAGTTAGAGCGGTCACCGTTTACCTCTCCGATAGCCGGAGTTAGGTTGTGGAGATCGGCTTCCATAGATTTGAAGACTTTGTCGTTTCTTGTGCAGTTTTTGCGTCCACCATTTTGCCAACATTGACGCTGGTGGCCGAACTGCCATGCAGGAACCACGTGCTCCCACTCGATGCGAGATGCGCGTTTTTCTTGCTTGCGAACTTGATAGCCACAAGAAGAGAGATCCGGCACGCCCTTTTTGCCTTGCCATTTAATGTCACAACCACAGTAGAAGCTGGTTGGGTGATCGGCGTAGATTTTTACCGCTTCACGCTTAGCGGCGGAAAAAGAGCTTGGAGGCGCAGCAATCGCTGTACTAGAAAGCGCAAATAGGAATAGAGAGAACAGGTATTTCATGATTAAAGTCTTTATAAAGTATGACTTTATTCATTCTAACACGCATAAATTAGCTTTAGTGATGAGTAACCTGACAATAGTGAGTAAAAAGCAGCAATTTGAGTGCGTATGTCTCTATTTTTTGAAGGCTAAAGGAGTAAAAGGATGGGCGTTACGAGAGCTGAATACCAGTAAAGTTCAGCGGTTGGCGACATTTTTGGCAAGAATACATCGCTTCTTTGCGCTGCACTTTGTTGTGACGACGAATTGAAAGTGGGTAAGTCATACAAGCACAGCGGTATTCAAAAGTTTTACCTTGCACAGAAGCCACATCAAAGCTGTGAGTGGTTTTAGCTGGAACTTTAAATACCGCTTCCATCACGCCTTGCCACTCTTTTCCGTGAGGTCGAACGCGACCGTACACTTGATAAGTAATGAGATGCGCGACTTCATGTGGAATCACTTCTTCAAGAAAAGCTTGAGTATTTTCTTTAAAGAGCTTCGGATTCAATCTAACTTCATTCGACTGCAAGTAGGCTTTGCCGGCTGCTTTACCACGAACATTGAAAGCCAGAGAAGGGATGATAAAAGAACGTTTGAATGCTTGCTCTGCCATCGCGATGCAATCTGCCATCACTTGTTTGGCTTTGTAGCTCAGTTCTATATCCACAACTCACTCCGTTTATTCAATAAAAAAGCCCCCGCGTTTGCGAGGGCTGGATCATAGCATCAGTTTTCTAAGGCGTGTGTTTTTTCTTAATTGTCGCGTGGTACGCATGCCATGTGCCGTAACCTAGGATTGGCATGGTGAAGAGCATACCAATACCGTACGTCGCGAAGCCGATTAAGATACCACCACAAATTATGGCTGCCCATACGATCATCGCAGGGATGTTGGATTTCACGGCGTTAAAGCTGGTGAAAACGGCAGTCATCATATCGACGCGACGTTCCATCATGAGTGGAATTGAGAAAGCTGAAATGCTAAATACCACGCAAGCCAAGACAAAACCTACTAGCGAACCAATAACTAAGAAAGGCAAGAACTCAGTCAGTGGAGCGCCTTGTACAGAAGGGTATAGAGCATGGAGCAGGGCAGCAATTCGCATCCAGAAAATCATACATACCGCGAGCATCACAGCAAATGCCCACTGAGAGCTAGAGTTGCGTCCAATGGCTTTCATTGAATGGAATAAGCTTGGTTTGTGTCCGCGTTCTCTCTCCCAACTTGCATCATATAAGCCGAGGGCTAAGAATGGCCCGATTAACATGTAAACAATCAGGCTTGGCATCACGACAAGATGCGTGCCTTGCCATTGAACCAGAAGCACGATACCAATCGCAGCTGCCATAAAGCAGATGCCGTAGAAGGCGCTGATGAGCGGCATGCGGACAAAGTCATGCAGACCCAACGCGAGCCAATGGAATGGTGCCGATAAGCTAACGGTATTGCACGGAATGGTTCTGGCGTATTCATTATCTGGAACTTCCTTTCGTTTACCTTGGAAGTCAGATGGGTTCACGGTACGAGGCATAACTCCTCCTTGATTTATTCCCACGGTGGCACCTAGGCCATATAAAGATGTTTGGCTGACGTTTTTCATGACTCTATTAGCCACGTGAGCCTGCATCATAGTTCTTTACGTTATATACATCGAAAAGTGCATTTAACATTATGTTAACTATTGGCAGAGATGGGGCAATTTACAAATAATTGCTGAATTTTTGTTCAAGAGAAGACATGAGAAGGAGAAGAAGGGGCAGAAACAAAAAGCCCCCGCCAGAGGCGAGGGCTTTATCGATTCTTGCGTGGCTCGATTACTTGATGCCTGCGAAATCGCGTAGGATAGCTGCTTTATCCGTTGCTTCCCATGGGAACTCTTCGCGACCGAAGTGACCGTATGCTGCCGTCTGCTTGTAGATAGGTTGAAGCAGGTTAAGCATTTCTTGTAGACCGTATGGACGTAGGTCGAAGTGTTGACGAACCGCTTCAATAATGATTTCGTGTGATACTTTCTCAGTACCGAACGTTTCAACCATGATAGACGTTGGATCAGCAACACCGATAGCGTATGAAAGTTGGATTTCACAACGGTCAGCCATGCCAGCTGCTACGATGTTTTTCGCTACATAACGTGCTGCGTAAGCTGCGCTGCGGTCTACTTTCGATGGATCTTTACCAGAGAACGCACCACCACCGTGACGAGCTGCACCGCCGTAAGTATCTACGATGATTTTACGACCAGTTAGACCACAGTCACCCATTGGGCCACCGATAACGAAACGACCGGTTGGGTTGATGAAGAAGTTCGTGTCTTTAGTGATCCACTCTGAAGGTAATACTGGCTTGATAATCTCTTCCATTACCGCTTCACGTAGGTCAGGTGTTGTTACTGAATCACAGTGTTGAGTTGAAAGAACAACAGCATCGATACCAACAATCTTACCTTGGTCGTATTGGAAAGTTACTTGAGATTTCGCATCTGGGCGAAGGAAATCTAGTTTACCGCTCTTACGAACTTCAGCTTGTTTTTGAACAAGGCGGTGAGAGTAAGTAATTGGAGCTGGCATTAGAATTTCAGTTTCGTTTGTAGCGTAACCAAACATGATGCCTTGGTCGCCTGCGCCTTGCTCTTTAGGGTCTGCTTTATCAACACCTTGGTTGATGTCTGGAGACTGCTTACCGATGGTGTTTAGAACCGCACACGAGTTCGCATCAAAGCCCATATCAGAGTGAACGTAACCAATTTCACGAACAGTTTCACGAGTGATTTCTTCGATATCAACCCATGCAGAAGTCGTTACTTCACCACCAACCATAACCATGCCGGTTTTAACGTAAGTCTCACAAGCAACACGTGCTTTCGGGTCTTGCTCAAGAATTGCATCAAGAACTGCGTCAGAGATTTGGTCTGCGATTTTATCTGGATGACCTTCTGATACCGACTCAGAAGTGAACAGGTGCTTAGCCATGATAGCTCCAATCTTAAGGTTTACTCATGGCTAACTAACGCAAGCTTGCCACGAAAAATACAATACAGTTTGTAGGTGTTTCTACATCTAGACGTCTATTTTAATTTCCCACAGTCGAATTACAAGCTCTTTTTCGATTTGAATTCGCCTAGCTTATTTCCCAATCGTTTGCTTTTGATGGGGGGAATTTCTAATAAATTACCTATTAAGTGCGAAAAGATTGAGTTAAAACCGCAAAAATGGTGAGTAAAACGTTTGCAGTCGGATTTTGGCTTTGAGAGAATGTTGTCCGCACTTTTTATGCCCAGTTTACTCGGTTAATGTGCCCACATTCCTTTATCAATTCGCTTAATGCACTCAGGAGCAGACATGTCTTCTCGTAACGTTCTTTCAAACAAAGAGCTCGCAAATGCAATCCGCGCTCTTAGCATGGATGGTGTTCAACAAGCTAACTCTGGCCACCCAGGCGCACCTATGGGTATGGCTGATATCGCTGAAGTTCTTTGGCGTTCTCACCTAAACCACAACCCATCAAACCCAGAGTGGGCTGACCGCGACCGTTTCGTACTGTCTAACGGTCACGGCTCTATGCTGATTTACTCTCTACTGCACCTGAGCGGT
>NZ_JAPPTN010000024.1:0-29969 GCF_027587095.1 Vibrio sp. NFR | reverse complement strand
GGGCTTTGGGGCGTCCTCATCTAAGGAGCACGTGGAAAGTAGATTCTGAATCACGTTCGTTCCTCACTGTTCAGAATGACGAAAACCTAGGAACACTGTGCGTATAGTAACCTGGTAACTCAAAGTAAACCGTCATTCTAGCGAGCTCCAGCGAGACTAAGAATCTGCTACCAGCGTTCTAGGACTTTGCGAGCGCCGTGTTGTGCGAAGCAGAGATTCAATAAAAAACGGGAGCCTTAGCTCCCGTTTTGCTTTTCTATTTTTCGTTTAAGTGATTACCTGCTTAAGCGACGTGCTCCATCTGAGGGTAAAGCGGCTTTGCGGCTAATAGCTCTGGCTCAAAGTCGTCTACGTTGATGGTGTCTAGACGATGCTGCTCTGCTTCTCTCAACAGATCCGCTTCTTCTTGAGTGATTACACCTTGCTCTAAACCTTCTTGAGCGATCATATCCAAACGTAGGAATGGGCGGCGTTTGCCTTGCGCTTTACATACCTTGTCGAACACAGGCTCAGCTTGAAGAATCACAGACAGTGCTAGCTCAATTTTACCTGCTGCATTGTGCTCAGTTGGTTCTAGGTACTGACCACGACCAATGCGTGAACGTGTTGCACTTGGCGTTTGTAGAATACGAGCTACTTTGCTGTCTAGCTTATCACTTGGTGCTTTACGTACACGACCAAATGGCATGATCAATACACGCAGTGCGCGACCGATCACTTTATTAGGGAAGTTCGCTAGGAACTCATCAATCGCCGCTTCAGTCTGCTTCAAGCTGTCTTGTAAGCCCCAGTGTACTAGCGGTAGGTCTTCAACCGGACGACCATCTTGCTCAAAGCGTTTTAGGGTTGCAGAGCCAAGGTACAGCTGACTTAGAATGTCGCCAAGACGTGCAGACAGACGCTCTTTACGTTTCAATGAGCCACCTAGCACCGCCATTGAGATATCCGATAGCAGAGCAAGGTTTGCACTGTAACGGTTCAATTGCTGGTAGTAACGCTTAGTTGCATCTTTAGTTGGTGATGAGGAACCCAGACCATCACTTAGACCAAACCAGATACTGCGAACGAGATTACTCATGGTGAAGCTGACATGACCCGCTAGCGCTTTATCGAATTTCTCAACCGCATCGCCTGCGTCAGAGTAAGCCGCGTTCATCTCTTCAAGAACATACGGGTGACAACGAATCGCACCTTGACCAAAGATGATCATTGAACGAGTTAAGATGTTTGCACCTTCTACCGTTACCGCGATTGGCGCACCTTGGTAACCACGCGCTAGGAAGTTAGAAGGACCCATACAGATACCTTTACCACCTACGATGTCCATCGCGTCGATGATGCTTTGCTGCCCACGGTGAGTACAGTGATATTTCACGATAGCCGAGATAACCGAAGGTTTTTCACCAAGGTCAATACCAGCTACAGTTAAGTTGCTTGCCGCATCCATAACGTAAGCATTACCACCTAGGCGCGCTAATGGTTCTTCTACGCCTTCCATATGACCGATAGGTTGTTTGAACTGACGACGAATACGCGAGTAAGCACCTGTCGCCATCGCGGCAGTTTTGATTCCACCAGTTGAGTTAGAAGGCAGTGTGATACCTCGACCAACTGACAGACATTCAACCAGCATACGCCAGCCTTGACCTGCCATTTTCTCGCCACCAATAATGAAATCCATCGGAACGAAAATGTCTTTACCGCGGGTTGGACCGTTTTGGAATGGTACATTAAGCGGGAAGTGACGATTGCCGATCTCAACGCCTTTTAGGTCCGTTGGAATAAGCGCACAGGTGATGCCCAACTCTTTTTGGTCGCCTAGCAAGCCATCAGGATCACGCAGTTTAAAAGCAAGACCAAGTACCGTTGCGACAGGAGCAAGAGTGATGTAGCGCTTGTTCCATGTTAAGCGCATACCAAGCACTTCTTCGCCTTCCCATTCGCCTTTACATACAATGCCGTAATCTGGGATTGAGCCTGCATCGGAACCTGCTTCTGGGCTAGTTAATGCGAAACATGGGATTTCTTTACCTTCAGCAAGACGGGGTAAGTAGTGGTTTTTCTGCTCTTCAGTGCCGTAGTGTTGCAGTAGTTCACCAGGACCTAACGAGTTTGGAACACCAACGGTAGATGACAAAACGCCAGAAACGCCGGTTAGTTTTTGTAATACCAAAGATTGAGCGTATGCAGAGAACTCAAGACCGCCGTATTTCTTCTTGATGATCATGGCGAAAAACTTATTGTCCTTAAGGTATTGCCACACTTCTGGTGGTAAATCTGCAAGTTCGTGTGTTACCTGAAAGTCACTAACCATGGCGCACACTTCGTTTACAGGACCGTCTAAGAAGTCTTGCTCTTCTTTACTTAATTTAGGAGCTTTGATGGCATGAAGTTTTTGCCATTCAGGTTTGCCCTTAAATAGTTCTGCTTCCCACCACACTGTACCGGCGTCTAATGCTTCTTTTTCGGTTTGAGACATAGCAGGTAGGACTTTCTTAAACAGAGCAAGTGCTTTGCGGCTAATGAGGGATTGGCGAATGCTAGAAACCGCGAACACTGCAACGGCAAGAACGTAAAGTACCCAGCCAATAAAACCAACTGAGCCTGCGATAGTCAGTGCTAGCATGGCAGCTGTTAGCAGGCTGACGGATTTCACGAGTGACATTCTGTGGTAAAGCGTAATGCCTAACACAACTGTCATCGCTACGATTGAGAGCAAGATGTCCATATGTTTTTTCCTTCTCAGACTTTAATTATGTTGTACGTCTGTATTTTGGTAAGAGGTCTAACCAGTTCTCATAAGTGTAATCAAAATATTAAAGAAATGTAAAACACAACATTGAGCAAAAAGTGATCTAAGTAGAGTTAAAATTCTAAAGTTGAGAGTTGGGTGATGATTTCATAAGCAAGTTAGCAAGTTTATTACCGTGAAGAATCCAAATCTTGTGGTTCGCTATCGACACTAATTCTCGTTTGTGGGTAAACTCAGAGTAATGAAATGTGCAAGGCAATTGCCTCATCAGCACAATTTGCTAAGCGAGAGGCTCAACCTCACTGTTTTGGCCGAAATAATAAAGAGAACGTCTTATGTACCAAGATCTGATTAGAAGTGAATTAAACGAAGCTGCTGAAGTTCTGAACAAGTTTTTAAGTGATGATCACAACATCGCGCAAATCGAAGCAGCAGCGAAAATGATTGCTGATTCTTTCAAGCAAGACGGTAAAGTTCTGTCGTGTGGTAACGGTGGTTCGCACTGTGACTCAATGCACTTTGCAGAAGAGCTAACAGGTCGCTACCGTGAAAACCGTCCAGGTTATGCTGGCATCGCTATTTCAGATCCAAGCCACCTTTCTTGCGTAAGTAACGACTTTGGCTATGACTTTGTCTTCTCACGTTACGTAGAAGCAGTGGGTCGCAAAGGTGATGTTCTGTTCGGTCTATCGACTTCTGGTAACTCAGGTAACATCTTAAAAGCGATTGAAGCAGCCCAAGCAAAAGGCATGAAGACGATTGCGCTAACGGGTAAAGATGGCGGTAAGATGGCCGGTCTTGCAGACATCGAGATCCGCGTACCGCATTTCGGTTATGCAGACCGTATCCAAGAAGTACACATCAAGATCATTCACATCATTATTCAATTGATCGAAAAAGAGATGGAATAAGATTTACAACTAAGCTGAATGATGGCTTAGTTGTGTTTTAAGGTAAGGAGTTCGTTAAACCATGTGTGAATTGCTCGGCATGAGCGCAAATGTTCCAACCGATATTTGTTTCAGTTTTACTGGATTGATGCAGCGCGGTGGTCGTACTGGTCCGCATCGTGATGGTTGGGGAATCACTTTTTATGAAGGAAAGGGATTCCGCACTTTCAAAGATCCAAACCCAAGTTGTGACTCAAAGATTGCTGAATTAGTGCAAAACTACCCGATAAAAAGTCGCGCAGTAGTGAGTCATATTCGCCAAGCTAACCGAGGTGGTGTGAATCTGGAAAACACCCATCCGTTTACGCGTGAGCTTTGGGGGCGTTACTGGACTTTTGCACACAATGGTCAGCTGACCGATTACCAAGATTTGTACACAGGGCGTCACCGTCCGGTAGGGCAAACTGACAGTGAAATGGCATTTTGCTGGCTATTAAAGCAGATGGAAGATAAGTATCCTGAGCCTCCTCAGGATATGGAAGCGGTCTTTATCTATGTCGCTGAATGTTGCGACAAGCTAAAAGAGAAAGGCGTGTTCAATATGCTGCTCAGCGACGGTGAGTTTGTGATGACTTACTGTACCAACCATTTGTATTGGATTACCCGTCGAGCTCCATTTGGCAAGGCCGCTCTGTTGGATGAAGATGTAGAAATCAACTTCCAAGAAGAGACGACACCAAATGATGTGGTTTCTGTGATTGCAACTCAGCCGCTTACTGGCAATGAAACATGGCATCGCATGAAGCCGGGCGAGTACGGTTTGTTTCACGTTGGGGAATTGGTATTGAACAATGCCAAAGCTCTGGAAGATGTTCCATTTGCTGCACCGAAGCCAGGTAACCAAGCGCCGACTGAACCGTTGGAGTGATGGTTTTTGACAATGAACATCTAGATAAAGCTCGCTTAATCGCGAGCTTTATTTTTATGCGTCTTAAACCGAAGGCGGGTACAGATGAGCATTTTTACTTCCTAGCGTATTGATAATAGATTCCTAGTCTCGCTAAGGCTCGCTGGAATGACGTAAATGATTGAAGTGAAATTGATTTTTCTTTGCCTGCAGCGTCATTCTGAACGACGAGGAACGAGTCAGATTCAGAATCTACTATCCGAGTGTTGTATTGCTAAGGTGGTGTCAGGGACTTTTTAGGTTGTTAGTTTTGGTTTCTAGTTTGACAACGGCTTCATTGAGCCAAGCCTATAAGATTTAAAATAACAAAAGGCAGCCTGATGGCTGCCTTTTTGCGTTTGGAATTTGGTATTCAGAATTACTCGTCAGCGTAGCCGTGTTCACCAAGCTCAAAACCATCAAGAAATGCTTTGCCATCTTTCATGGTTAAGCGCTCTTCTACTAACCACTTAGTCACCATTGGGTAGATCTTGTGCTCTTGAGTTTGAACGCGAGCGGCTAGAGTATCGGCATCGTCGTCTTCAAATACTGGCACTTTTGCTTGCAATACCACAGGTCCGCCGTCTAATTCTTCTGTCACAAAGTGAACACTGGTGCCGTGTTCTTTGTCGCCTGCATCAATCGCGCGCTGGTGGGTGTGTAACCCCGGGTACTTTGGCAGAAGAGAAGGGTGGATGTTGATCATCTTGCCCAGATAGTGGGAAACAAACGCGCTGCTCAAAATACGCATGTAGCCTGCGAGCACAATGACGTCTGGTTGGTACTCATCGATTTGCTGCATCAGTTCAGCATCAAAGTCTTCGCGTGAATCAAATGCTTTTGGATCGACAAAATGGTCGTTCACATCAAACTGCTTTGCACGTTCTAAACCATAAGCGTCAGCTTTGTTGGAGAATACGGCTGCGACTTGTGCATTTGGCATGTTGTCTTCGCAAGCTTCCAAGATAGCTTGCAGGTTACTGCCGTTACCTGAAATGAGGACCACTATGTTTTTCATGATATTGAGACTGCCTTGATACTGTAGGTTTGACGTGCGTAATTGCTAAATTACCTACTATTAGAATGGTTTTCGATGTTCCAGATAGCAGAATGAGGACTATATCCCCAAATGACTTCATTAGGCTGGATTCAGAGCTTTGTCACCAATTCTAATTCAAGGAAAACAACGCAGTGGAATAGTAAGCTGTTTCCAAGTTGTTTGACGATGAAATCGTATTGGTGACATGCTCCCGAAGGGCGAGCTGTATTGGCTTGTATACTTTGTTAACGATTTTTGATTTAGAACCACTAGATCTTCAAATCGTTGTCGCGCCTACAAACCAATTCATTCTCGCTGAACCAGCATTTAGAAGTTATTTGGGGATAACATCCCCATTCTTTTTATTTTTTGAGCTTGATTCGCAAGTTATTGGATTTCAACTTGCTCTTCATTGGCTTCTGCTTGAGCAATTTCACCAATCACCCATGCGTTTTCGCCTTCTTCTTTAAGAAGTGCAACTGCTGCGTCCGCTTGGTCTTTTGGTAGTGCAACGACTAGACCAACACCACAGTTGAACGTACGGTACATCTCGTGTGTTTCAACGTTGCCTTTCTCTTGTAACCATTTGAAGATGATTGGCCATTCCCAGCTGTTACCATCGATAACGGCTTTGGTTCCTTCAGGCAGTACGCGTGGAATGTTTTCCCAGAAACCACCACCAGTGATGTGAGAGATCGCGTGGATATCGTGTTTCTCAATCATCTTAAGTGCTGATTTGATGTAAATCTTAGTTGGTTCTAGAAGGTGTTCGCCAATAGTGCGACCTGCTAGCTCTTCGTTCTTATCTGCGCCAGAAACTTCTAGAATCTTACGGATAAGCGAGTAACCGTTCGAATGTGGACCGCTAGAGCCAACTGCGATAAGTGCATCACCAGCGGCTACTTTAGTACCATCAATCACATCTTCTTTTTCCACTACGCCAACACAGAAGCCTGCAACGTCGTAGTCTTCGCCTTCGTACATGCCTGGCATTTCAGCGGTTTCACCACCGATAAGTGCACAGCCTGCTTGAACACAGCCATCAGCGATACCAGAAACTACGTCTGCCGCTGTGTCTACATTCAGTTTGCCTGTCGCGTAGTAATCTAGGAAGAATAATGGCTCTGCACCTTGAACGATTAGATCGTTTACACACATTGCCACTAGGTCAACGCCAATAGTGTCGTGCTTGTTCATATCCAGCGCTAGGCGAAGTTTTGTACCTACACCGTCAGTACCAGAAACCAGTACAGGCTGTTTGTATTTAGTTGGTAGTTCACACAATGCGCCAAAACCGCCGATACCACCCATCACTTCAGGGCGACGAGTACGCTTAACCGCACCTTTAATACGATCTACAAGCGCGTTGCCTGCATCAATATCTACACCAGCGTCTTTATAGCTAAGAGAAGAGTTGTTACCACTCACAGGGAAGTCCTCGGTTTTTAAGTTGGATATGAAAACGGCGCTATTCTACCAGTGGTTAAATACAGATAGCAAACGTTTGCGTCGGTTTTTTTCTTTAGTGATCTATCCTGATATCCCTGCAAAAATCATGTATAATCTGAAGGTTTGTTTAAATATTGCCAATAAAGCCGGAGATGGAAATGAAAGTTGTTGAAGTTAAACACCCTCTAGTAAAACATAAAATCGGTCTAATGCGAGAAGGTGACATCAGCACGAAGCGTTTTCGTGAGTTAGCGACAGAAGTCGGTAGCCTACTTACTTACGAAGCGACTGCAGACTTTGAAACAGAGAAAGTAACCATTGAAGGTTGGAATGGTCCTGTAGAAGTTGACCAAATCAAGGGTAAAAAAGTAACAGTAGTGCCAATCTTGCGTGCAGGTCTAGGCATGATGGATGGTGTTCTAGAGCACATGCCAAGCGCGCGTATCAGTGTTGTTGGTATCTACCGCGATGAAGAAACACTAGAGCCAGTACCATACTTTAACAAGCTTGCTTCTAACATCGATGAGCGTATTGCTCTAGTTGTTGACCCAATGCTTGCAACAGGTGGTTCTATGATCGCGACTATCGACCTTCTAAAAGAGAAAGGTTGTCAGGCAATCAAAGTACTTGTTCTTGTCGCTGCTCCTGAAGGTATCGAAGCGCTAGAAAAAGCTCACCCAGACGTTGAGCTATACACTGCTGCAATCGATGAGAAGCTAAACGACAAAGGTTACATCGTTCCTGGTCTAGGTGACGCTGGTGACAAGATCTTCGGTACTAAATAAGCGTTATTGCTTTTACTGAATTGAATAAATAAAGGCTTGGTGAAAACCAAGCCTTTTTTGTCTCTGCTATGTGGAAGCTAGAAGCTAGATATGAAAGTGATAACCGCGCGACTCAAATCAATTAAGCCGCACGATAAATTACTTCGCGTTGTCTTCTTCCATCTGTGCATTATCCACCACGTGGTTTTCACCAAGATCGTGTGGTAGCACAAGGTTAAGAATGATAGCCACGATACCACACAGGCTCACACCTTGTAGGCTAAACTCGCCAATACCGAAAGCCATGCCACCGATACCAAATACCAGTGTTACTGCGACGATCACTAGGTTACGTGATTTGTGCAGGTCCACATTGTTTTTGATGAGCGTGTTTAGACCGACGGTTGCGATAGAACCGAACAATAGGATCATGATGCCACCCATGACCGGAACAGGGATCGTTTGTAGAATGGCTCCGAGCTTACCCACTAAGGCAAGTACGATTGCCGTGATCGCCGCCCATGTCATGATCACAGGGTTAAAGGCTTTAGTCAGCATCACTGCGCCCGTTACTTCGCTGTAAGTTGTATTTGGTGGAGCACCAACCATAGAAGCCGCAATTGTTGCCACCCCGTCACCCGCAATCGTGCGGTGAAGACCAGGTTTCTTGAGGTAGTTTTTACCCGTTACGTTTGAGATAGCCAGCATGTCTCCTACGTGCTCTACCGCTGGTGCGATCGCAACTGGGATCATGAATAAGATAGCGTTGATGTTAAACTCTGGCGCCGTGAAGTTTGGCATGGCTAGCCAAGCAGCTTGAGCTACTGGAGTGAAATCAACCACACCATAGAAAAGCGAAACAGAGTAACCCGCTAAGATACCGCCGACGATAGGCACCAGTTTTAGGAAGCCTCTCGCGAATACACTCAGTGCGATGGTCGTTAGCAATGACACTGCTGAAATGATAACTGCAGCATCACCATTTACGAGTTGGATGGCACCATCACCGGTTTTACCTACCGCCATGTTTACTGCTGTTGGTGCCAAACCAAGACCAATGACCATAATCACCGGACCTACCACAACTGGTGGTAAAATTTTATGGATGAAGCCGACACCACGCACTTTGATCATCGCACCAAGCGCGACATAAACCAAACCCGCCGCCATTAAGCCGCCCATAGTCGCACCGATACCCCAAGTTTGGATACCGAACATAATAGGAGCAATAAACGCAAAAGAAGAGGCAAGGAAGATAGGAACGGAACGTTTAGTTATTAGTTGGAAAAGAAGAGTACCGACACCAGCACCAAACAGAGCAACGTTTGGGTCAAGACCAGTAAGAAGTGGTACTAATACGAGAGCACCAAAAGCGACAAAGAGCATCTGAGCGCCTTGTAACGCGTTTTTCATAATAATTCCCTATTTCAAAGATACGCAGACAAATCCGGCGAATCTTATCATCTGGCAATCGATTGCAATGTTGCCTAGATCAAACTTTTGTGTGGATTTATAAGGTCGACGAATGTTTAGTTTCACTTCCGTGTTTTAACTTGGTCAGAATACAGACAATTCACTCAGTACTCTTCTTGCTCACGGTTTGATAGTTGCTTATCATGCGGGTTCTTGTTCAGAGGATTATGAAAACTATGCGCTATTTAGCTCTCTTATTGATAGGTTGGTTGTCTCTGCCAGTTTATGCATTAACTCAGGTAGATATCTATCGTGCCGAAGTGGCGATCGACGGTGAGCAAAAAGACGGCGAAGAGCTCGCTCGTCAACAAGGTATGCAAGATGTGATTGTGCGTGCGACAGGTAGCCAATCTTCCCTTAGCAACCCGGTAATAAAGAAAGCAGTGGGTTCAAGTTCTCGCTACATTTCTCAGCTTGGTTATGGTCAGCTTGATGGTCAAAGCAGTTTAAAGATGCTGTTTAATAGTGGTCAGATTCGTTCGCTACTGACTCAAGCGCAATTACCATTATGGTCTCCAAACCGTGCCAACATCTTAGTTTGGATGGTAGAAGAGCAGGGCTATGATCGTACGATCACTTGGGAGCATTCAGACTCAACCAGTGCTGCTGCACTGCGCGCTGCGGCTGAATCTCGAGGCCTACCAGTCACTATGCCTGTGGGGGACTTTGATGATGTTACGGGTGTTAACGTGTCTGATTTGTGGGGGGGCTTTGTAGACCCAATCAGTCAAGCGAGTCAGCGCTATCCTGTTGATGCTGTGCTAGTGGTGCGTGTGCAAGGCGATAAAATTCGCTGGACGCTATACGACCAATCACCAGCGCAACTTGCTCAATCGCAACAGTCACCTCGCAGTGGCTCAGCGTCTGGTACAAATGCAATCTCCGCCATGATGGGTGGTATCGCAGACTACTACGCGAAGAAGAGTGCTGTTGTGGTATCAAGCAAATCATCTGAAGCGATTGATGTGAAGGTATTAGATGTCGCATCAGCGGTGGACTTCTTTAATCTTGAGAACTCATTGACGAAGCTAAACTCAGTTGCAGGTACTGAAATCAAACGAATTCAAGGCAATCAAGTGACGTTAACGATTCACTTGTTGGCATCTCAACAAGCGTTTGAACAAGAAGCGTCTTCTATCCGTTCACTTGAGATTACCGAAGACCCGCTTGAGAATGTAGAGCCGTCAGCACCAGCCCAGCTTCCTGAGGAAGTTGTTCAACCAACGCAATTGCCAGCGGAAACAACAGAAGATCAAACCGCTCAAGTCGTTGAGCTCGATACGGCAACGGAAACAAATGTGGCAACTGAGCCGGCATCAATCACACCTGCTGTTGCACTACAACCAGCACCAAAGCAGTACGATCTGATCTACAAATGGAATGCTCCAGTTCGCACGAAAGCCGAGCCAGTAGAACAAAATTCTGAAATCGCGCCAGTATTGGAAACGGATGTGGTTGAAAACCTAAGTTAAGGTTTATTCAAAACAAAAAAGAGTCGCTTAGTGCGACTCTTTTTTTTAGTGGTTCTATGGCTGGAGATGTGATGAAGCTAGTTAAGCTTGAAGCGCCATGTCCCCGTAATGGTTTCGCTTCTATTTATTGAACTTCGCTTTTTCTTCTTTTTCGACTTGAGATAAGCGTTTTAACTTCAGACCCAACTCTTTACCACGTGCTCGGGCAAACAAAATGTTACCAGCAAAGCCGAGTGAGGTAAGGAGCAACTCTACTGCGGCCAACCAACGCTCACCATCGTCAACATACAAAATCGTCAACGCATGCAAGAAATACAGCATCAGAACGAAGTTTGCCCAAGCGTGTGTGTAGGGTTTGCCCGCTAAAATACCAGGAAGTGGTAACAATAGAGGAATACACCAAGCAATCGCCAATGTAGTGCTGCTTAGATGTGGGTGAGGGGACAACGCCAGTTGCCAGATCGCAACCCAAGCCAATAACGCTAAATTGCCAAACAGCGCCATGTAGCGATAGGTTTGAGTGCGTGTGCTAAGAGGTGGTTGGTCAATAATGTCAGACATCGATTTACTTATCCTTGAGCTTACTGACTTCCTTTGAGCTTTTTCGCTGTGGTTGCCAGTCGTTTTCCTAATTGTTGTGCGAGACGAATCTCTTCTGCCGTGAGACTTGGCTCTTGTCCTACACTGCTTGCACCGTAGGGTGTGCCTCCTGATTGCGTGGTGTGCAGTTCTGGCTCTGAATAAGGGATTCCTAATACCATCATGCCGTGATGCAATAATGGGGTCATCATGCTTTGTAGCGTGGTTTCTTGACCACCATGCATGGAAGACGATGAGGTAAACACACAAGCTGGCTTATCGATAAGGTCGCCATTCACCCACAAAGGTGTGGTTTGATCCCAAAAGTGCTTGAGCGGCGCTGCCATGTTGCCAAACCAAACTGGGCTGCCAAATGCGAGACCGTCGCACTGCTTCAACTCATCTAGAGTAGCAATTGGATCAGAAGGGGTATGTGAGTGAGATGACAATTCTTCAACTGTACGTAAAATCGCTTCGCAATGAGGAGTCGACTCGACTCCTCTTGCTATTTGTCTTGCCAGTTGTTTTGTCGAGCCATGACGGCTGAAATACAAAATGAGGATCTGGCAATCCATTTACAGAATTTCCAAAACTTGTTCTGGTGGGCGACCGATTTTTGCTTTCCCATTTGCAACTACTACTGGGCGTTCAAACAGTTTCGGGTTTTGTGCCATCGCTTCGAACAGTTGCTCATCACTGACAGAGGCTTCTCCCAGTGCCAGCTCTTTGTAGATGTCTTCTTTGGTACGCATCATTTCGCGTACGGAAGAGAAACCAAGTTGAGCATAAAGCGCTTTCAGTTGTTCAACATTAAGCGGTGTATCAAGGTATTTAACCACTTCCGGTGTTACGCCATTTTGCTCAAGCAGTTCAAGTGTTTGACGGCTCTTTGAGCAGCGAGGGTTGTGATAAATCACGACTGACATGGTTTTCTCCATTTCGTTATTGTAATGCCATGAATCGATCTCTTTGGATCATCAGTTGGTCGATACGAGCGTCATATCGAGCTTGTTGTAAGCTACCTAACTTAGCAATTTTACTTGCTTCACTATAATACTGGATGGCTTTGTTCCAGTTGGCTCGCAATGCCAAAATTTCGGCACGTGCGGCGAGTTCTTCATCACTTTTACCCAGCGCATGACTGCCTTGTGAAAGCAGGTGCCAGCCATTCGTGTCTTCTGGGTTATCGTGTGTGTAGCGCTGCAGAATACGCACCGCTTCTTGGTCCTTTTTCGCCTCAAGTAATGCGTTTGCATAGTTGATGGTCAGGACTTTGTTTTGTGGGTTGCGTTTGAGTGCGCTACTCAACATATCCACTGCTTTTTGTGGTTGCTTTTGAGCAATATAAAGATCGGTCATTGCATCCAGATAAAACGGGTTACCTGGGTCTTGCTGAAGGAGCTTTTTCAATAAAGGTTCCGCTTCACTCAAACGCTTGTTGTCTAGGTGTACCAAGGCTCGACCATAATCAAATGATGGCACAATATCAGGTGAGGCTTTCTTTTGAGTTCGGTCAAACCAACTCATTGCTGCTTGACCATCAATTCCGGCATAACGTGCGACAATGCGAGCTCGGGTTAAATGGTAATCAATAGAAGGCATCACCCGCATTGGTGGGTAAGCACGAGCACGAGCACGACTGTCTGTAATACGATCTTCAGGCAACGGGTGAGTGAGCAACATTGGTGGCGGCTTGCTCGCGTATCGATATTCATCCGCTAGGCGACCAAAAAAGCGTGGCATCGCTTGTGCATCAAAGCCCGCTTTTGCCAGTGTCGCGATACCAAAGCGGTCTGCTTCTTTCTCGTTGGAGCGAGTGTAGTTGATTTGGCTTTGCATATTGCCAGCGGTTGCTGCCGTCACCGCTGCCATACCAGCCTCAGGAGAGGCTATCGCAAGCAGAAGAGCGCCAGCAAGTGCTGCCATGGTTGCTGGTGAACGACGAGCTTGTTCTTCCATGCTTCGTGCAAGGTGGCGCTGAGTAACGTGCGCGATTTCGTGAGCAACAACGGAGGCTAACTCACTTTCAGTGCGGGCATGGAGAAAGAGACCTGAGTGCAGGGCAACGTAGCCGCCAAAAAAAGCGAAAGCGTTGATGTTGCGATCTCGGATCATGAAAAAGTGGAATGGGGTTTTTACGTCATTGGCATTCGCGACCAAACGGTGACCCAACGAGTCGATGTACTCGTTAATAACAGGGTCATTGACGATAGGTTTGCTGGCTCTAAGCATACGCATATAGGCGTCACCATAAATCAACTCTTGATCTATCGTTAGAGTGCCTCCGGCTGCCGTACCAATATCTGGGAGGTCGGGACTATTGGCATAAACTGGCGTTGGTGTACTCAATGCAGCAGCAAGGCATAAACAAACTAGCGAGCGAGTGCGTTTTAACATACGGTTTAAAGATTCTCCAAAATACCGAGTGTGTGCTTGAGGGGCGAAATCCATTCAACATCAGCACAGACTTTATGGTCATCCTTGTGGGATGAATATGCTAGCAATAAGACCGAAGATAAACGAATTGGTTTCGTAAATTGTCAATCTAAAAGTCCTGCGCGTCTACTCTTAAATCATGTGAGAAATGCTAGCACCAGCTCAAAAAGCCGTTACAATACAACCCTATCACAAGTGCAGAGCAATACAATGGAATCCATATTACTTGATTTGCGTAAGGAACGCTGCCCTATGGCACTGTTACTTGCCAAGCGTCACGCTGCTGAGGTGTTTCAGGAAGAAACACAACAAGATCATCAGCTTGTTATTCAAGTGGTGGATAAAAGCTCTAAGCACGATATCGTGAAGTATTTGCGTAACCAAGGCTACACAGTGGATTGCCAAGCTTCTCCTGAACACTTCACTTTGACCGTATTCAATAAGGAATCTTCGTACGATGCTTGAAATGGTAAGTCGTTGGTATAAGCGACGCTTTTCAGACCCACATGCAGTGAGCCTCGTGGCGATACTGCTGTTCGGCTTTATTACAATTTACTTTTTCGGGCATTTGATTGCGCCATTGCTGGTGGCCATTGTTCTTGCATATTTACTTGAATGGCCAGTAACGCAGATGTGCCGTTTGGGTATCCCACGTACGTTTTCTGTCATCACTGTCATACTGATTTTTATTGGCTTAATGTTGATCGCGGTATTTGGTTTAGTGCCGACCATTTGGACTCAGGTGGGCAACTTAATCAACGATATTCCGAACATGTATGCTGGACTACAAAAGTTCATTGCAACCTTGCCGCAACGTTACCCTGAGCTGGCAAACTTAGAAATTGTTGAAACCGTGGTGACTAACGCGAAGAACCAAGCGATTGGTTTAGGTGAGAGCGTCGTAAAAGGCTCACTGGCTTCTCTAGTGAGTTTAGCAACGCTAGCGGTTTACTTGATTCTTGTTCCATTATTGGTGTTCTTCTTACTAAAAGACAAAGATGAGATGCTCAGTATGGCAAGTGGTATCTTACCGAAGAACCGTAAGCTGGCGAACAAAGTATGGCACGAGATGAACGAACAAATCTCGAACTATATTCGTGGTAAGGTGCTGGAAATCTTGATCGTGGGTGGCGTGAGTTACGTGACTTTCGCGATTCTTGATCTGCGTTACTCTGCATTGCTTGCTGTAGCGGTGGGTTTGTCAGTGCTTATCCCGTACATCGGTGCGGCTGCGGTGACGGTTCCGGTCGCGATTGTCGGCTTGTTCCAATGGGGCTTAACGCCTCAGTTCTATTGGTTACTTGTTGCCTACGGCATTATTCAGGCGCTAGACGGTAATGTGTTGGTTCCGGTACTGTTCTCTGAAGCGGTTAACCTTCACCCAGTAGCGATCATTGTTGCCGTGTTGGTATTTGGTGGTTTGTGGGGCTTCTGGGGGGTCTTCTTCGCTATCCCATTGGCGACGCTTGTAAAAGCAGTATGGAACGCGCTACCAAGTACGGAAGAAAGCGAACCAATACAAGAATAGAAATTGAATCCAATAAAAAGCCCAGCGATCGCTGGGCTTTTTGATGTTTGATTGAAAGCTAGGTTTACGCGTTTTCTTTCAAGTAGTTCACAACCACTTCATGGTGGTCTTTGGTTTTGAACTTGTTGAACACGTGTTCGATAACACCTTCCTCATTGATCAAGAAGCTGATGCGGTGAAGACCATCGTAGACTTTACCCATAAACTTCTTCTCGCCCCAAACACCAAACTGGTCAGCAATGGCATGGTCTTCGTCAGAAAGTAGCGTGAAGTTTAGCTCGTCGCGCTCAATGAACTTACCTAGGCGTTTTACTGGATCGATACTCACACCCAATACCACAACGTTGTGTGCGTCTAGTTCTGCTTTTACATCACGCAGACCTTTTGCTTGAGTCGTACAACCTGGTGTCATCGCTTTTGGGTAGAAGTAAAACAGTACTTTCTTACCTTTGAAGTCACCGAGAGAAACGGTGTTGCCATCTTGGTCGAGCAAAGAGAAGGCTGGCGCTGGCGTGCCTGCTGTCAGCGTATTCATCATTATTTCCTTTACTTATAG
Organism: Vibrio sp. NFR; assembly: GCF_027587095.1. NCBI lineage: Bacteria > Pseudomonadati > Pseudomonadota > Gammaproteobacteria > Vibrionales > Vibrionaceae > Vibrio > Vibrio sp. NFR. Next base: position 14,085 of record NZ_JAPPTN010000024.1, on the reverse strand, counting down.
ATTGTTTTTAATGAAATTCAGAGAACCTTGTACGTTGAGCGTGTTACAAAGTTCATCGAAATCTTCTTGTAATTGCATCAAGTTACAATCTGCACTTACTGAAGCGGTGATTGCAATGTGGAATTGGTCGGCATCTAACTGGATCTTTGATTTACTGATTGTTTGCGCACTAAGTGATTGTAGGCCAATCTGTTTATCGGCAAAGAATTGCGTAAACTTCTCGGTTAAACCGATGCGGTCTTCTGATTCAATAAACACTTCCATGGTGTAACTGTTATCGAGCAACTCATGGGCTGATGTGCGTTTCATGATGGTGATGAGGTCGTGTTCTTGCCCAAGAAGTGGCAATTGCGTTTCGACACGAGTGACATTACTGGCGTTACCAGTAAGCAGCATGATAAGGGTAAATTCGTTACCAAAGATAGCGATACGGCTATCGACAATGTTACAGCCAGCTTGTGTGACGAGCTTAACCACTTGGTTACATATGCCCGGACGATCCGTTCCAACCGCTGTAAGTACCAGATGTTGCTTCATAAATGAGCTTCTTGTCCTTTCTTCAATAGAGAGATGTTAGCACAGATATGGAGTAGAAATGTCGAGTCAGTTCTTTTTTTAAACTTGTTAAAACGCTTTGTTGATTTAGTGAACAGTTTGCTGATTGCGTGCACTATTAATTCACTCAACGCTGACTTGAGCTTCTCGGCGAGAGAGTATATTCCGCGCCTAATTGAAAGCGGTGAGAAATCCTTGCTGCAACGAACACGATTATCAGAATGGCTAGGATTGAGAACAAAATTCACATTTTAGTTGCTAGACCTCTAACAACTGATAATTATTCATTCATTTGTACTTTGTAAGCGAGTTTACGCTCTTGTGTTTTTCAATCGCATTACAGTACCATGCAGAAAGAGTTAAATGAGGGAGATAAACATGTTTTCAGGAAGTATCGTAGCGCTGATTACACCACTAAAAGCAGATGGTGAAGTAGACTTTGATAGTCTACAAAAGCTTGTTGAGTACCATGTTGAAGCTGGTACAGACGGTATTGTTGCAGTTGGCACCACTGGTGAGTCAGCGACTCTAACCATTGAAGAGCATGTAAAGGTCGTAAATAAAACCGTTGAATTCGCAAACGGTCGTATCCCAGTGATTGCTGGTACGGGAGCAAATGCAACCCACGAAGCAGTTACATTTAGCAAATTATTGGCTGATTCTGGTATTGCTGGCTTCCTGAGTGTAACGCCTTACTACAACAAACCAACTCAAGAAGGTTTGTTCCAACACTACAAAGCAATCGCAGAAGCGAGTGATGTACCTCTAATTTTGTACAATGTACCGGGTCGTACTGCGGTAGATATGTCACCTGAGACAGTGGCACGCCTGTCAAAGCTTGATAATATCGTGGCATTGAAGGATGCGACGGGTGATTTAAGCCGAATTGCACTTCACCGTGAACTTTGTGGCGAAGATTTTATCTTACTAAGTGGTGATGATGCGACGGGTCTAGAATTTGTTAAACTAGGCGGTCACGGCGTTATCTCAGTAACGAACAATATCGCGGCTAAAGACATGGCAGACATGTTCCATTTGGCAGGTGAAGGTAAATTTGAAGAAGCAGAAGCGATCAACGATCGTCTGATGACTCTGCATAAAAACCTATTCGTTGAATCAAGCCCGATCCCAGTGAAATGGGCAGCACATAAGCTTGGTTTGATTGAAGAGGGTGAGCTGCGTCTTCCTTTAACCCCACTTTCTGAAAAATCGCAGCCAGTTGTGGAACAAGCGCTAACAGACGCCGGTATTTACTAGGATTGAAGTTCATGCTGAGGGTGGTAAAGCCCTCAGTGTTTTAGGAGTATAAATGAAGCTTTCAAGCCAGTTAGTGTTAAGCTCACTAGCTGTATTCGTATTGACTGCCTGTTCAGGTGGTGCCAATCAGCGTCGTCAAGCAAAGGACGACTTCGAGTATTTGAACACGCCTGCTCTTGAAGAGTGGAGTGTACCGGCAGGTGCTCAACCTCAGTTTTACCCGAACTACCGTATTCCTGAAGGAAACTACGCTGGTGGTATTGGTAAAGATGTTGATATTCGTCCGCCTCAGCAAGTATTGGAATTGATCCCTGGTGCTCGCCTAGATCGCAGTAGCGACGGTGAAGTAACACTATGGCTGCTTCGTAAGGATGAACTGGATAAAGTTTGGAAGACCGTTCAAGAGATGGTTGCAGAGAACAAGATCCCAGTTGAAAGCCAAACGGATAACCGCATCGAAACAGGTTGGGTGACTTGGAACTCTCCTGATGAAGAGATGGAAATCGGCAGCCGCTACGAGATTACTCGCGGTGAGATGAATGGTCGTCATGGTTTCAAGGTAAGCTTGATTGACTGGCGTGAAGGCAACCAAGTCAAAGAAGTGACACGTACTAACCGTGAGCGTTACAACGTGTTCATGACCAACTTGGTAACGGCACGCTACGACCAACACGTACGTGAAGAAGCGCAACGTAAAGCGCAAGAGCTAGTGAAACACATCCCAATTACCATGGGTAAAGACCGCAGTGGTCTGCCAGTTATCATTGCTCGTGCACAATACAATGTCGTGTGGAACCGTCTGCCTGATATCATGCCGAAGATGGGCTTCAAGATTGAAGAGCGCAGTCAGTCGCAAGGTACAGTGACTGCGAAATACGCGTCACCGGATGATGCGTTCTGGAATGACATTGGTGTTAAGCCAATCGATCTAAACTCTGGTACTTACACCTTCTTGCTTGGTGATCTAGGTAACCGTACTTCTATCAACATTACTGATTCGTCTGGTAAGCCAGTAGAAGAAGAGTTCTTGAAATCACTTGCGCCAGTACTGGCTGCGGTTGTGAAAGACTAACTTCGCTACAAATAAGTAGATTTGAATAGTAAAAAAGGGACCGCAATGGTCCCTTTTTGATTGCTTACTTGATGTCAAATGTTGAAGAGTGCATCAAGTGCGAGAGATTAGCGATTTTCGTCTTTCTTCTCGCTTTCCTCTCCATAGCGTTCTTTGTCTAGTTCGTTCAGCTTATCTAAATCGTTTTTTCGACTTTTATCCATCTGACCAAACTTCATTTTTGCGGTGTACTTAAGCGCAGCAATGTTACCAACCACGATACTGAGCACTATGATGATAATGACCCAGGGGTTGGTGAGAATTTCGATCATAGAGCCTCCGGCGGCGTGATGTTGTGAATAAATTGGGTGATAACCTTATCCAAATTATTCAATATGACATCCATCCCTGCAATGCTGTCGATCTGATTTTGCTTAATTAACTGAGTTTTCAGCAACTCTGGTGTTAACAATGACAGGCATTGTTGCCCTACAGATTTGTGGCTGATGTGCCAAGGTTCGATGGCGACACCGCCTAAGTCTTGTTGATAAGGGAAAAAGAACCCAAAGCTATCGAGGTTATCGACTAACCATTGATAGAAAGCACGCTGATGACCTTCGAGATACTCCCATGGTTCCAATTGTAATTGTGTATCAGCGGGTAATAAGTTACGCGCATAAACATCAAAATCACACCCCCAATGATGGCGACTGCCTCCGGGTAAGGCGGACCAACGAAGAATCGCAGTGAGCTTTTCTTCGTCATTGAGTAGAGTTTTGTCGAGCGGTTGCGAATCGGAATCGAGGATCTTCAGTTCACCTGCAAACTTACCGTTCCAGATTGCTTTCTGACGGTTAAAGTCACGGAACCCACTGGCGATCTCCATCTTAAAGCCTGATTGTGTGGCGGCTTCAATCATGTTTAGTAAGTCGTCAGCTACTTCAGGGTGAAGCAGAAAGGCTTTTTGACCCACTAATGTGGATTGCAGATGGGAATCGGTCATTCCGGTAAGTTGCTCTGGCGTCATGGCACTCTCGTTAATTGTTGCATGTTTCGTTATGACACTATTGTGCGAGTAAGTGTTTCAACGTGTTTTGGTACATGTCCGTTAATTTCTCAAGGTCATCGACTTTTACACATTCGTTCACTTTGTGGATAGTCGCGTTCACCGGACCAAGCTCAACCACCTGACCGCCCATGCGTGCGATAAATCGACCATCAGACGTTCCGCCAGTGGTGAGCAACGCAGGCTTCGTGCTGTTGACTTCATCGACGGCAGCAACGACTGCGTCAAGCAATGCTCCAGTATCGGTGAGGAACGGGTCACCATTGAATGTCCATTTCAGATCGTAGTTTAAATCGTGTTTGTCGAGTGTTTGGGTCACGCGGTCAACAATGATTTCGTTGCTGAGTTCTGTGCTAAAGCGCAGGTTGAACTGCACGTTAAATTCGCCAGGAATCACATTCGATGCACCAGTACCAGCAGAGACATTCGGGATTTGGAAGCTTGTCGGTGGGAAGTAATCGTTGCCTTGGTCCCATTCTGTCGTAGCAAGTTCATGAATGGCTAATAGTGATTGATGAACCGGATTATTAGCAAGGTGAGGGTACGCCACGTGACCTTGTGTTCCTTTTACCGTTAAATCACCCGTGATTGAGCCACGACGACCATTCTTAACTACATCTCCCACAACTTCAGTGCTTGAAGGCTCACCAACGATGCACATGTCGATGTTCTCGCCACGAGCCATGAGCGTTTCAACGACGCGAACGGTGCCATTAATGAAAGGACCTTCCTCGTCTGAAGTGATCAAAAAGCCAATCGAACCTTTATGGTCTGGGTTTTCTGCAATAAAGCGTTCAACCGCGACCACCATACAAGCTAGAGAGCCTTTCATGTCTGCTGCGCCACGCCCGTGAAGGTAACCGTCGATAATGGTTGGTTCAAAAGGAGGTGTGTCCCATTGCTCCAATTTGCCTGCTGGCACGACATCTGTGTGTCCGGCGAAAGCAAACAGTGGTGCTTCTGTACCTCGGCGAGCCCAGAAGTTTGTTGTGTCTTCAAACACCATCACTTCGATTTCAAAACCAAGCGCTTTTAATCGCTCGATCATTACTTCCTGACAGCCTGCATCTTCAGGCGTTACGGACTGGCGGCTGATCAGGTCTTTAGCGAGTGCCAGTACTGGACTGTCTGTCATCCTTGATTGTTCCTTTAATTAAGAGTTAAAAATGGTCGCGTATTGGTCTGCTTTGAAACCAATATGAAGTTGGTCTTCAACTTTCAAGATTGGGCGCTTAATCATCGCTGGGTTTTCTACTAGCAGCGCGATTGCGTTTTCTTCGTTAAGAGAATCTTTTTGTTCTTGAGTCAGCTGTCGGAAAGTCGTGCCACGTTTATTCAATACTTGTTCCCAACCCAGCGCGTTACAAAATTCAGTCACCATTGCCGCATCGATACCTTGTTTGCGGTAGTCGTGAAAATCAAAAGCAACGTTTTCCGCTTCTAGCCATTTCTTGGCTTTTTTAATCGTGTCGCAGTTTGGGATGCCGAACATGGTGATCGTCATATTATTTCCTTTTCTCTTTGTGCTTTACTTATCGGTTTGCGCTATGGAACGCCCGATTTTGCATTGTTTTTGGCTGTTCAAGCATCCTATCAAGAAGCAACCACTGTGACAAAATCATGCGGCGAATATTTCACAGGTCAGTGCTCTATGGGACCGTGCTCAGTCGTTCATTCCTCCACCAAACAGCGATAAGAATGATAAAAAACTTGGCTAAATAGCACGGAAAAGTCGAGTTATTGATCAAACGCAACATCTTGCTGAGCAAAAAAGAAATAATGAATCAGCACAATTTTAGGAGGTGTCAATGGAATTGAGTCCTGTTTTTGCAAGGCGGCTATATTTGGCCTTGTTGGTGGAAAACCTAGAAAGGCCAAATGTACCAAAATTGATCGAAAGAACGGGGTGGCCTCGTCGTACTATTCAAGATGTACTCAAGGCATTACCGGGGATCGGCATCGAACTCATCTTCGTTCAAGATGGTCGACGTCATAACGACGGCTATTACCAACTTTCGGATTGGGGACCTTTTGACAGTCAATGGGTTCTTGAGCGAGAGGGAGATATCGCTAGCAGTCTTGGATTTCGTGCATAAGCCAGCAATTGCTGGCTTTTTTTACGTCTGGGAAACGCTTATTGGCAGCGGTAGGCAGTACCAAGCACACTGAAGGAAGTTGCAAAGTCTTGTGGGGCGATCATGTAAACCGTATCGGCATTGAGCAATACTGCATTGTTTTTTAGGTCGACCATGGCTCCATGCATCATGGCGTCATTGGTGTAGAACAAGTAACTGTACCAGTGACCTTCGCTGCCAGTGACTTCACCTAAATACTCGCATTGATCCGGATTGAACTGGCTATCAAAGCGAATCTGAACGTCATCACTTGATGCCGTTGGTAGCGTTGATGGTGACGAACACCCCATCAAAGCCAATGCGATGCCTCCTATCATCACATAACGCTGCATATTATTTCCCCATCATGATGTAAGCCGCGAAACCAATCCAGCTCAGAACCAATAGTGCCCAAGGTAATACAGCTGGCTTGCTCGTTGGTGCTTCAATATTTGCTGATTCTTGTTCAACGACGTCATCACGTTGACGCTGTTTTTCTCTCTGTTGTTTCTTCTTCGCTTTGTCTGCTTGTCGATTGCGTTCTTTCTGCTGTTTTTTATACTGCGCGATGCCTTTCTCGATGCCCTGAGCAATCAGTTTGGTTTGCTCTTTCGTTTGACCGGGTTTTTGAGTGGACTTTGCAATCTTCATCGCTTCAGTTTGCGTTTCTTGGGAAGGAACGGGTGCTGCTGTGTTTTTCTTTTTCATGTTTCTTATCGACGTCGCTGTAAATCTAAACCTAGTTTACCTGCGTACGATGATGAAATGAACTTTAGTTCTCAGCTTTGCTAGGTTGCAACTCTGAAACGATCGGTTAAAGTGGCGTTTTTATGAAACTAAGAAGACGAGATTGTGCGTTACTCATTTGATCAATATGACGCTCATGGATTTTTAAAAGCGCCGATTATGTTATGGCTAGGATGGATGTTCCTAGCGCGCTCTTGGGTGGTGTTTGCCATGGCAGGAGTGAGTAGAGACAGCGGTAGCAAGATACTATCGATTGTGTACCCCGATTCTAATACGTTATACCTCGGACTATCGATGGGTATCCCAAGTCTATTATTGATGTGGTTAATGGGCTTGCGGCATCCAGAGCGAGGGTGGGTGAATCAAATTACCCAGCATGGTCGTGCCATGACTTTGATCTTGTGCGGTATTCAACTGGCTCAGACCATGTATCATGTCTACCTCGAACATGGTGTATTCAATTGGGCGAATGCGCTCACAATTACCTTGTTAACTTGGTTTATGATCTATCTTCTAAATGGAAGATGGGTAAAAGACTGCTTTAACGTGCCACAAGTTGAGCACAAAGAAGAACAGCCATCAAAAAATTAAAAACAATAATTCCCGCATGGGGCAATGTATAGAGGATATCTCAATGTCACAAGCTCAAACGGCGATTGTGCCTGAAGCAGGACCATTTGCACTTTACACTCAGTTAAAAGTGAACCAAAACCGTGAAAACGTACTGGCAAAACTAAAAGCGCTACCTGAGCTAGTAAATGAGCTCAATGCGAACCAACCAGGTGCTGATTTAACGATTTCTATCGCATTCACGAAATCTTTTTGGCAGCACCTAAACATGCAAATGCCAGAAGAGTTGATCGACTTCCCTGAGTTGGGGGAAGGTGACGTATTTGCGCCAGCAACAGACGTGGATGTCTTGATTCACTGTCACTCAACTCGTCACGATTTGCACTTCTATGTACTGCGTAAATTCTTAGTTGAAACTGCAGAAGATGTGACGGTAGTGGATGAAACTTACGGTTACCGTTACCTAGATGCTCGTGACATGACGGATTTCGTTGATGGCACAGAAAACCCGAAAGGTGATGCGCGTGCTGACGTTGCATTGATCAAAGACGGCGCTTTCACTGGTGGTAGCTACGTGATGGTTCAACGCTTTGAGCACAACTTGCCTGCATGGAACCGTTTGAACGTATCTGCACAAGAGAAAGTCATTGGTCGTACTAAGCCAGATTCTATTGAGCTAGAAGACGTGCCAGCGGCTTCTCACGTAGGTCGTGTAGACATCAAAGAAGAAGGCAAAGGTCTTAAGATCGTTCGTCACAGCTTGCCGTACGGCACAGTAACTGGCGCACATGGTCTTCTGTTCATCTCTTACTGCAACACTATCCACAACATCAAAGTGATGCTAGAGAGCATGTACGGTGTTACCGATGGTAAGACTGACCAACTGCTTCGTTTCACCAAAGCAGTAACAGGTGCATATTTCTTCGCTCCTTCACAAGAAATGCTAGCGGAATTGGCGATTAAGTAATTCTTCGCCAACCCTCCAATGATTAAAAAGGCAGAGTGATCTGCCTTTTTTGTTTCCCCTCATTCTTGCCTGATAAGACTAACGGACCGTCAGTGGTCTTTTGCCATCAATAGCGCCTTTCTCTAGTTCGTAAAGTGGGCTAGTACTGTGACTGCTCCAGCGATGATCTTCGCGTGACTTCTTGCGATATTGCGTTGGCGTTACACCAATATAATTCTGAAAAGTCTCATAAAATCGGCTGCTAGAATTAAAACCTACCGTTAAAGCAATATCTAAAATTGTCCGGTCAGTATCACTCAACAGTGCTCTGGCGTGGTTAATCCGCATTGCCGTGATATATTGCTTGATGGTCATCTGCATGGTTCGTTGGAACACGTTCATCGCGTAGTTAGTGTGCAGCCCAATGTGCTCTGCTATGTCTTTTATCGTGACCGGCTGGTTATGATGGGTGGCAATGTATTCCAGCATTTGACTGACGTAAAACTGCGAGTGTTTGGAGACGCCTTTCTTGGTCGATTTTTCTTGTCGATTGATACTCAGTTGTTGCCAGCCATCTAAACACATTCTTTTTAACATCAAGCCAATTTCATCAATCGCTAATTGCTGGCGACTTTCCGAAGAGTGGTTTATTTCTTCTGCCCAGCGTGCTAACTCAAACTCACTGACTAATGAACTGGCGTTTGATTGCAGCACACAACCATGGGTGATCTGATTGACGAAGTCTCGATTTAGCGTCCAAGACATAAAGTGGTGAATCGGAATATTGATGATCCCCATATTATGACTTTTGCCCGGATTGGTGAGCCGATGAGGAACTGACGCCCAAAACAATCCTATCGAGCCTGCTTTCACCACGACTGGACTGCCATTAATGATGTACTCGACATCATCACCAAAAGGAATGTTGACCTCTACTTGTCCGTGCCAGTGATAACCCGGCATAGAGTGGGGCGGTCTAAGCTCGATATCGATTTTTTCATAGGATGAGTACAGCGAAAGTGGGCTTACAGAAACCGTTTCGGAAGAATACTTATCTTGAATCACCACTTTCAATGTATCTAACTCTGCCTTGGACTCTACCTTCGCCATCGCCCACCTCTTAGGAAACTGTATAAGTTATTTGTACTAAATCTGTTGAAACAAAACTCAGAACAGCTTCAAAAACACCGATTACTCTGTTTTATAAGATTTTGGTTATGTGACTTAAATCGCCGTAATAACTAGCTTCAGCGTATCTTCCCACCTTCTTTATCCGTGATTTACACAAAAATATCCCATTTCCTAAGATTTTTTATTGGTTGATTTTAAATATTAGGAAACGGGAGAGTGATTGGTTTATCTGAGACGAATTCGGCCTTGCGACAGGTGTAACTTAAATGCATCGAAACAAAAGTATGAAAGCAAAAAGGATTCAACTATGAGAAGCCCTAAAATCACATTCATCGGTGCGGGTTCTACGATTTTTGTGAAGAACATTCTTGGCGATGTGTTTCATAAGCCGGCCTTCAAAGGGGCGCAAATTGCCTTGATGGATATTGATGAAATCCGCTTGGAGGAATCACACCTAGTAGTAAGCAAGTTGATGGAATCATCCGGTGCGACGGGTACGATCACTTGTCACTTAAACCAAAAAGAAGCATTGCAAGGTGCAGACTTTGTCGTCATCGCATTCCAAATCGGTGGATATGAGCCATGCACTGTAACGGACTTTGAGGTTTGTAAGCGTCACGGTGTGGAGCAAACCATCGCCGACACCTTAGGCCCAGGCGGCATCATGCGCTCACTGCGCACTATTCCTCACCTTTGGAGCGTGTGTGAAGACATGACTGAAGTGTGTCCAAATGCCACCATGCTCAACTACGTTAACCCAATGGCAATGAACACATGGGCGATGTATGAGAAATACCCTCACATCAAACAAGTGGGCTTGTGCCATTCCGTGCAAGGGACGGCGGAGGAGCTGGCTCGCGACCTTGATATCGAATATTCAGACCTTCGTTACACCTGTGCAGGCATCAACCACATGGCGTACTACCTGACACTCGAAAAGAAAAACGAGCAGGGGGAATATGTCGACATTTATCCTGATTTGCTTGAGGCATTTGAATCAGGCAAAGCGCCGAAGCCGGGTTTGCATCACAACGGTCGCTGCACCAACCTAGTCCGCTACGAGATGTTTAAGAAGTTGGGCTACTTTGTGACGGAATCATCAGAACATTTTTCTGAATACACCCCATATTTCATCAAACCAAATCGCCCAGATCTGATTGAACGTTATAAAGTGCCACTTGATGAATATCCTAAACGTTGTGTAGAACAAATTGCTGATTGGAAAAAAGACCTCGAAGACTTCAAAAACGCGGATCAAATCACCGTCAAAGAGTCGTATGAATACGCGAGCACCATCATGAACTCGATTTGGACAGGCACGCCAAGTGTTATCTATGGCAACGTGAAGAATGAAGCGTTAATTGACAACTTGCCACAAGGTTGTTGTGTGGAAGTGGCTTGTCTGGTGGACGCAAACGGCATTCAACCTATCAAAGCTGGTCGATTACCAAATCACTTAGCGGCATTAATGCAGACCAACATCAATGTTCAGACTCTTCTGACGGAAGCCATCCTCACTGAGAACCGAGATCGTATCTATCATGCTGCCATGCTTGATCCTCATACCGCGGCAGTGCTTGGACTCGAAGAGATTTATGCCCTTGTTGATGACTTGATTGAAGCACACGAAGGTTGGTTGCCAGCGTGGGTGCATCAGTAAATCCTGAATCACAAAACCAATATCAATAAAAACGACAATAACGTGAATATACTGCGCCCTCTCGATGAGGGGGCGTAAGGAGTAACAAATGAGTATCTCTATGAATACCAAGCTAAGCTACGGCTTTGGCGCATTTGGTAAAGACTTCGCTATCACCATCGTTTACATGTACTTGATGTTCTACTACACCGATGTTGTTGGTATTTCGGCTGCCGTGGTGGGAACCATCTTCTTAATTGCGCGTATTTGGGATGCAGTGAATGACCCAATTATGGGGTGGATCGTGAACAATACCCGCACACGTTGGGGTAAATTTAAACCTTGGATTTTAATTGGCACCATCACCAACTCAGTGGTGTTGCTCATGCTGTTTAGTGCGCATCACATCGAAGGACCATGGCTTATTGCTTATGCAGCAGTGACTTACATTTTATGGGGCATGACCTACACCTTAATGGATATTCCTTTCTGGTCACTGGTTCCAACACTCACTCTGGACAAACGTGAGCGTGAAGAGCTTGTGCCATACCCTCGATTCTTCGCTAGCCTTGCATGGATTGTTACCGCCGCAATCGCAATGCCGTTCGTGAATTATGTCGGTGGCGACGACAAAGGATTTGGCTTCCAAGTGTTTGCCATTTTGCTTGTCGGTTGTTTCCTTGTCTCAACGTATATCACGCTACGTAACGTCAAAGAGCGCTATTCAACCAGCAACCTTGACGTGACGAAACCTGAAGAAAAAGTCTCACTGAAGAAGCTCCTCTCGCTTATCTACAAAAATGACCAGTTAACGAGCGTGCTTTGTATGGCACTATCATACAACCTCGCAACCAACATCATCACAGCATTTGCGGTTTACTACTTCACGTATGTGGTCGGAAATGAGGAACTTTTCCCTTACTACATGGCTTACGCTGGTATCGCGAACCTAATTACACTGGTGTTGTTCCCTAAATTGGCGCAAATGTTCTCACGTCGAGTGTTATGGGCATGTGCGTCTAGCTTCCCAATCTTAGGCAGTGCAGTCCTTATCTACGTAGGCATGTACGACAAACAAAGCATTCTGCTGATTTCTACAGCGGGCGTGTTATTGCAAATCGGTACGGCGCTATTTTGGGTGCTGAACGTCATTATGGTGGCGGATACAGTGGATTACGGTGAGTATAAGCTAGGTTCACGCTGCGAGAGTATTGCTTACTCAGTACAAACGCTGGTGGTTAAAGCAGGTTCAGCTTTTGCGGCTTTCTTCATTGGTATCGCACTGACCGCAGTGGATTATGTACCGAACATGGAACAGAGCCCTGAAACCGTCTTTGGCATGCAATGCATCATGGTTGGGCTGCCAGCGTTCTTCTTCGCTATCGCTTTGGTTGTGTACTTCCGCTTCTACAAACTCAACGGTGCTTACCACCAAAAAATTCAGGACCATCTGACCGAGAAATACGACCATATTACGACGCAAGAGACGTCAAAAGACCTTACGCGTAAATCTGCCAAGCCGGCAGAAGCACTCTAATCCTACACAGTCAGCGTAAGCTTATTGTTTACGCTGACCTATCAGCACAACGCTCCGCCTTTTTATTTCTCCATCTCTTTTCTCAAAAAAACTAAACCTTTATTTAATTTGGTCGATAAGTATTCAAAGCCTTAATTTTAGGACCCTTTATTCGTGGCGATCACCGTTAATACCAATGTGGCAGCACTTGTCGCACAGCGTCATTTGACCAGTGCAACTGACATGCTGAACCAATCCATGGAGCGTTTGTCTTCAGGGAAGCGTATTAACAGCGCAAAGGATGACGCTGCGGGTCTGCAAATCTCCAACCGCTTGCAATCGCAAATGCGTGGTTTAGATGTTGCTGTCCGTAACGCGAACGATGGTATTTCCATCATGCAAACTGCGGAAGGCGCGATGAATGAGGTGACCAATATCATGCAGCGCATGCGTGATTTGTCGCTCCAATCTGCTAACGGTTCAAACAGCAAAGCAGAACGTACAGCACTGCAGGAAGAAGTTTCTGCACTTAACGATGAGCTAAACCGCATTGCGGAAACTACCTCTTTTGGTGGTCGTAAACTGCTTAATGGCAGCTTTGGCAAGTCGGCATTTCAAATTGGCGCTGCGTCAGGTGAAGCCGTGCAAGTTGAATTAAAGTCGATGCGCAGTGATGGCATTGATATGGGCGGTTTTAGTTACATTGCAAACGGACGTGCAAACTCTGATTGGAAAGTAAAAGACGGTGCGAATGATCTTAGCATGTCATTTACTAATCGTTTTGGTGAAACGGAAACCATTCAAATTAATGCCAAAGCTGGCGACGATATCGAAGAGCTTGCGACTTATATCAATGGTCAGACGGACAAAGTTACGGCGTCAGTGAATGAAAAGGGTCAGTTGCAGTTGTTTATGGCTGGTGAAGAAACCTCGGGAACTTTATCGTTCTCAGGTGATTTAGCGAGTGAGCTGGGTTTACAGCTAAAAGGGTACGATGCGGTTGATAACATTGACATTACGTCTGTCGGTGGCGCTCAACAAGCTGTGGCTGTCCTTGATACTGCGATGAAGTACGTTGATAGCCATCGTGCAGAGCTAGGCGCGTATCAAAATCGCTTTAATCATGCGATCAATAATCTGGATAACATCCACGAAAACCTAGCAGCATCGAACAGCCGCATTCAAGATACTGACTACGCCAAAGAAACCACGCAAATGGTGAAGCAACAAATTCTGCAGCAGGTAAGCACCTCTATTCTTGCACAAGCAAAACAAGCCCCAAACCTTGCTTTAACCTTACTTGGCTAAGGCATTCTACTTCGTAATTTCAAGACAAAATCAGCCTGTATCGACAGCGAGAAAAGAAGCTTTAGCGATAATTTGAAGTTTTTTTGCTTTTTTATCTGCTTCGTCACGATTACCCCTCCAAATGAAATTTTTTAAAAAATATCTAAATTTTTTCCTAAAGAAATCAGGGTATGCGCCGTTAATAA
>NZ_JAPPTN010000023.1:0-33703 GCF_027587095.1 Vibrio sp. NFR | reverse complement strand
AGTAATGTTTGAATTGACTGTGCTCTTATTGGCTTTCACTTTTAAAAAGTGAAATAAAACAGCTCAAGGCTGCTTCCCAATTCGAATGGTCACTTCGTTTCATTGAAACCTAATTTGAAGCCGAAGCTTCTAATTGGATTATCATCAACGAGTGCCCACACAGATTGATAGGTTCTTATTTTTAAAGAGCTTTTCTAACATTTTCAGCAACTTAGTTGCTCGTCGTTAGGGGTGCGTATCTTACTTCACACCGTGAGAGAGTCAAGCATTTTTTTAAATTCTTTTTTCTCTCTTCCGACTCGCTGTGTGACTTTCGTCTCACTCCGTGTCGGTGGATGCGCAGTATAGGGAGTTGAGAAATTAGCACAAGCGTTTTTTGCAAAAAAACTTTCAACCGAACAAATAACAAACACTTTGTTCAGATATACGGCAAAACAGAGGATCTTTGACGTAATTATTCGATCCTAGAGAGGAGTAAAGTCAGACTTCATTGCAGTCTTCTCGTAGTTTTTCGTCACGTTCTCCTCTTCTTTTCACAGAAATTAAAGGTAAGCCGTCTTACCAATAACCAGTTTCGACTATGGTCTATTTAAACAAAAATCGATTTTTGATTCAGATCACTGCACTTCCTTACATATCGATCAAGAATGATTCTCGTTATCATTATTGGAGAGTTATTCATGAAAGCCGCAGTTGTTAGTGAATTTAAAGGTCCGCTTGTTATCAAGGATATTCCTTTACCCAACGTTAAACCTCGTGATGTACTCGTAAAGGTTCATGCATGTGGTGTTTGTCATACTGATCTGCACGCTTGTCATGGCGATTGGCCGGTAAAACCCAAAATGCCTCTGGTACCAGGACATGAAGGTGTGGGTGAAATCGTCGAAGTTGGCAGCGAGATACATCATCTCAAAGCAGGAGATCGTGTTGGTGTTCCTTGGTTGTATAGTGCATGTGGTCATTGCGACTATTGTTTAGAAGGGCAAGAGACGCTGTGTTTAGATCAACATAACGCTGGTTATTCCGTTGATGGCGGTTATGCAGAGTTCTGTCTTGCTCATGGTGAGTACGTCGTGAAGATTCCAGATGGCTTAAGCTATGTGGATGCAGCTCCCCTCTTCTGTGCAGGTGTTACCACTTATAAGGCGCTCAAAGTAACAGATGTAAAACCAGGTCAATGGGTGGCAATTGTCGGTGCAGGTGGTTTAGGTCATTTAGCCATTCAATATGCTGTAGCTATGGGCATGAATGTTATTGCTGTAGATACTGGTGATGAGAAGCTCGCACTCGCTAAAAGTCTAGGTGCGCAACACACCATCGACTTTATGAAAGAGAAACCATCAGAGCGTATTAAGACCATCACTAATGGCGGCGTGCATGGCGTTGTATGTACTGCAGTATCGAAGCCTGCATTCCAAGAGGCTTATCACTCCATACGCCGTGGTGGCGCATGCGTTCTTGTTGGTCTTCCTCCTGAAGAGATGCCAATCCCTATCTTTGATACGGTGCTAAATGGTGTCAAAGTGATTGGCTCTATTGTTGGCACACGCAAAGACTTGCAAGAGTGCTTACAATTCGCAGCAGAAGGAAAAGTAAAAGCCATTACCGAAGTTAAACATCTTGAAGATATCAATGACATCTTTGCTGATATGGAGAAAGGTGAAATTAATGGGCGTATCGTGATGGAGTTTGCCTAGCTTTGGCTGTTGATATCTTTTCTATATAGATAGCAAAAAAAGAGCAGCACTTTCATGCTGCTCTTTTGGTCTTTGCTTTTTACTTGGGGTACTTCAGGTGATGTCTTGGAAAAGTTATTCTTCTATATAGAAGAAAAGATCAGAGCATCCTTGCCCTTCTCTTTACGACAGAATAGTTAGGGGTATATCTAAATGCCGTTATTGTTCGATGACGCATTGAGCTCGTAAGAGTGGAGCATGCTTGCATTCCCAATAGCGTCATCTTCGAGAGGAACTTAGTTCTTCAATACTTTTACGGTGTAGCTACCATCTTTTTGTTGGTATAGACCGTGGATGTCGGTTTCGAAACCTGGGTAATGCGCACCGATCTCACAAAGCATCTCTAGGAAGTCCAGCACAGGGCGAGACTCTTGAGTCACCATTTCACCAGGAAGTACTAGTGGCACACCTGGAGGGTAAGGAAGGATCATGTTCGCACTTACGCGACCAACCATTTCTTCCAGTTTGATTTCTTCTACGTTACCGCGAAGCTCTTCTTGCCATGCTGCGTGTGGTGTTACTTTCATTTCTGGAAGAACATCGAACGCTTTGTACATTAGCTCTGGTAGGTTGTATTTCTTAGTTAGGTCATGAATTGCTTGTGCTAGTTCTTGAACGCGCATGCCTTCATAAAAGCTTGGATCTTCGTTGTATAGCGAAGGTAGGAAGCTCTTGATGGTTAGGTTCAAGTCGTAGCCACGTTTAAATTCAGTTAGACCGCGTAGCAATTGCATTGCTTTTGATTTGTCGATACCGATTGAGAATAGGAACAACAAGTTGTATGGACCTGTTTTCTCTACCACGATGCCGCGCTCGTCTAGGAATTTAGCCACCAGCGAAGCAGGAATACCTGATTCTTCTAGTTCGCCTTCTTTATTCATCCCTGGAGTCAGTAGCGTTACTTTGATTGGGTCAAGATACATGTGGTTATCATCCATGTTCTTGAAGCCGTGCCATGTGTCGCTAGGGTCTAGTTTCCAACATTCTGTGGTATCGATGTTTTCTGGTTGCCATACATCGAAGAACCAGCTGTCGCTTTCTGCTTCTAGACGTTTGATCTCTTTACGGAAGCGGATTGCGCGATCGATAGAGTCTTGCATCAACTTCTTACCAGTGTTGCCGCGCATCATTGCCGCTGCAGTTTCAGTAGAAGCAACAATGCCGTACTGAGGTGAAGTTGAAGTGTGCATCATGAAGGCTTCGTTGAAAGATTCTTTATCAAAGTCACCTTTCACGTGAATCATTGAAGCTTGTGAGAATGCCGCCAACAGTTTGTGTGTTGATTGTGTCTCGTAGAACACTTTGCCTGGCATCGCTTCACCACTCATACCACATTTACCTTCGTAAATTGGGTTGAAGTTAGTGTAAGGCACCCAAGCACTGTCGAAGTGGATGTGTTTACAATCTAGCGACTCTTTGATGAATTGTGTGTTGTACAGCAAGCCATCGTAAGTTGAGTTAGTCACTACTGCGTAAGTTGGTGCTGTTGCACCTGGTGTTTTCGCCACTTTCTCTGCGATTACATCGCGGCTGAATTCGCTTTGTGGGATACCACCAAGGATGCCGTATGCGTTACGAGTTGGGCGGAAGTAGATTGGTGTCACGTCGCTCATCATCATTAGGTGAGTCAGAGATTTGTGACAGTTACGGTCAATCAGTACTGTGCTGCCCGCAGGTGCTGAGTACATGCCAACAATTTTGTTCGATGTAGACGTACCGTTCGTTACGATGTACGAGCTGTCTGCATTGAATGTACGTGCGATGTATTCTTCTGCATCTTTATGTGGACCTGAGTGGTCTAGTAGAGAACCTAGTTCAGGCATTGAAATTGATACGTCCGCTTTGAATGTGTTTGGACCGTAAAAATCGTAGAAGATGCTACCAGCAGGGCTTTTCTGGAATGCAGTACCGCCCATGTGACCTGGAGTACAGAAGGTGTATTTACCTTCTTCTACGTATTTGAATAGCGCTTTAGTGAATGGAGGCATGATGGCATCTTTGTATGCCTCAGTCGCTTGGTTGATTTTGATAGCGATGTCGTCAGCCATACCTAAAGCGTACTCGAAGAAGCTCACGTTTAGACGTAGGTCTGTTAGTGAAATGTCTAGAGTAGACTGTTCGTTAGCAAATGCGTGAACAGGCAATTTTTCGTTGATTTGGCTGATACGTTCACATAGCTCAAGTGAGTATTTATCCCAGTCGAACAGCACACCGCAAATGCGTGGGTTCATCTCAATCATTTTGATCAAGTCTTTATCATCTACTGGGTAAACCACTTCGTAGCCCGCTTTCTCAAGAGCAGCGTGAAGTTGACGAACTGGCTCTTCTTTAAAGAACACACCCATGTGGTTCAAGATAGCGAATATATTCATTTGGACATCTCCAAGGCGAATGAGGGCGCTCTTTGCCATTTACAGGCAATGAGTAAGGTGAGCGCCGCGTGAATTTGGGTTTTATGGGCTGGCACCTTAGTGCCAGCGTTTTGGGGATTAGTTGCTTGCTTGGGCAGGCATATCGTCAGCGTGCATTTTCACGTACTGAGCAAGACCTGCTTTTTTGCTGTAGAACATCAAGATAACTAGAGACACGATGAAGGTTGCTGTTAGCGTACCGCCCTCTGCACCTGCTAGTGCGATGAAGCAGAACAGACAAGCCACACCAGAGAACAGCATTACGAAGCCGTTGCGTGTTGTCATACCTTCGAAGCGAATCAAGTTAATGCTTGAGTAGAAGTAAGGCAGCATAGTTAGTAGAACTGCGTCAGTTGTTAGCTGGTTGAATAGGTCTGATGCGTGTGCTGTTTTAGAGCTGAAGAACATCAGTACAACCATCAGTGCAGTCATCTTGATTGACGCAAGGATTAGACCTTTCTTAGGCACACCGTTTTTGTCAGTTTCGCCGTAGATTTTAGGGAAGTTGCCGTCGTTTGCTGCGCGTTTACCTGCTTCACCTACTAGCATCATCCAAGAACCTAGCGAAGTGAAACATGCTAGCGCTGTGAATGCTGATACGAATGGTGCTGTCCAGCTACCGAATAGCTCAGTGGTTGCTAGTGCAAATGGCGCACCTGATGCCGCAACTTCTGACGCTGGGAACATGCCGCTGATCATTTGAGTTGATAGGATGTAAATCACACCTGCGATACCAGTACCCAACATAGTTGCTAGTGGTACAGTGCGTTTAGGGTTTTCTACCATACCGGTAGATACCGCTGCTGATTCCACACCTACGAATGACCATAGACAGATAAGAACCGCTGTTACTACCGCGTGGCTGTCAGTGCCTGCTGATACGTTCCAGTTTTGGCTGTAAAGCGCAGTATCGAAGTGCGTCCAACCAAATGCAGCTGTACCAACAACCGGGATAAGGATAAGAACTAGACCAAGCGTACATAGACGGCTTACCCAGCTACCACCAAGTAGGTTGACGAAAGTGAAGATCCATACCGATGCAATCGTCGCAATACCTGCTGGGATTGGGTTATTAAGCACAGGGAAGAATACTGAAAGGTAAGAAACACCTGTAATGGCAATAGCCAGGTTACCGATCCAGTTCGCGTGGTAATAAAGAACGCCCGTTTGGAAACCAAATACCGGAGACACTTCGCCAGCATAAGCGATAGGACCACCTTCTTGTGGGTTTTTGGTTGCCAGACGAGCGTAAACGAACGCCAGACTCAGTGCACCGACCAAACAGATCAGCCAACTGAAGATTGAAACAGAGCCTACAGAGGCAAGACTAGAAGGTAATAGTGCAATACCACTACCCATCATGTTACCGGCTACGACACCCGTACAGGCAATAAGGCCGATTTTTTTCGCATTCGATGACATAACATCTCCAAATCTATTCTACTCGAGTCAACATGACTCAAACTGAATGGTTATTAGCGAGATGCTATGAGGAGGAATCTGCTCGACCTCGCTAAATTTCGAAGTGAAGACTACGCCCAAAAACTGGGAAAAAAATAAACTTGGCGTTATCAATAAAACAATTAGCCCATCGGTATAAAGTTGAGATAAACCTTATAAACACAAAAATATAAAACCAATAAATACAGAAAGTTAGCCCAATAACATCAAACGCTCTTACCGGAAACCTAAAAACATCAACCTCAACAAATTTTCCATCAAGCTTATCAACCTCTATCAACATCAAAAGAAACCATGGCTAATTACCCAAACTGTTGACGCCGCTTTTTCCTACCTTTATTGCTCCGTTGACTTACATCAAACTTCCCTCTTCTTTTCCCCTCGTTCTGCATAGATACCAACGTAAGTACACATAAACAACAGTGTGGTTGTGACAGGCAATAAGTACACAAACCAAAGGTAGAGCAATGGGGAAAAAAGGTAGATCTAGCAAAAACTCGATAAGAGCCGCTCATTAAACACAAGCAAAATACAAAGATGGTGAGATAGAAGATAGAAGATAGAAGATAGAAGATAGAAGATAGAAGATAGAAGATAGAAGATAGAAGATAGAAGATAGAAGATAGAATGAAAAGCCTACCCCCCCTGTAAAGCAAGCTCTATTCAAAAAGCAAGAAGATAGCGATTTAATAACGTAGAGACAAAAAAGCCCCTCACCGAAGTGAAGGGCTAAGTGTCTCTGATTGATAAAAGAGGGCTTACTACAACATACGAACCACAGAAGGGTGCACTGCTCGATACATGGCGTAATCAATCGCCTTCATATTGCTTGGAAAGACCAAGTTTTCGCACAGCAAATAGGTCTCTACAGATGTATCTATATAGAAGGCTTCACTGTAAGACTCACTTGCCCAATCCAAATCACCATCCAATTCCGCGTGCTTGCCTCTAATGACATAAGACAGAACTGAGTCTCGAACCTCGAGAGCTTGATTCAAATGCTGCTTAGCCAAATCGATGTCACCTGCAATGGTCTCATGCAGCGCTAACGCTTCATAAATACGTGGCTGAATTGGTCCCACCATCATCTTTGAATTGGTTTCCAATTTCTCACTCAACTGCTGAACTCTGCCTTTTCTCAGCTCCAATGCAGGATCAAGCGCCTTCTGCACATGATAGGCAATCAACAGCTCAGCTTGTACATAAGCGTTATCCGGTTCAATCTCGAGAATTCTCTCCATCAAGTCGATACCGTGCTGGAATTGATTCGCATCCGACACATTCAAGTAGTGGTTTGCCTCAACAAACAGCTCCAATGCGTCTGGGTTCATTGGCATACCCGCCACCAGCACCTTGGATTTTAATTTTGCATCTGGCACTTTTAATGCGCGCATCAAATCTAGAGAGGCTTGCTGCATAACCGACTTCAAATGGCTATTGGTTAACGCGTATTGGCGGCTGAACAAAACCTTTTCTGAGGAGTTATTGCGATATTCCACCTCAAGGAAGCTGCCACCGTCGTTTTCTTTAACACGTACCACCACAGACTTACCCGGTACAATACCAGTAGTAAAGGTCGCCTTTTTCAACATGACTCGATAATCACTGACTTGAGCCACATCTGCCATCAACTTCTGTGCAAACCCGTCGGCTAAGTCATAGCTACGACCTTCTTTGCTGAAGTTATCCTGAAACTTGAATTCGATAAGGTGAGTATCAATGGCTTGCGTAATGCGCACTTCAGATTGCTTATAGGTAAACACCCCCATCACCACGACCAAAATACTGATCCAAATGAAGTTCATGAAACCTAATCGCCAAGGGCTGATTTTATTCGGCTTGCGCGGTGCTTTTTTCTCTTTTGACATCTCGCATACAGCGCGAGTTAACGGACCTGCCGGAAATGCAATCGTAGAAGTTGAGATTTCTGATTGTTCTTCTTCGATTTCTTCTACGATCGGAGCAAGAATCTCTGTATCACAATGGCGGCGAGCGAGGAATTCCTCGTGCGTCATCGGCGTCACATTTGCTACCAACTTGTAACCACGTTTAGGCACAGTGATCACGTAGCTGGTGTTTTCTTCTCGACCGTCGCGCAGCAGTTTACGCAGTTCAAAAATGGATTGCGTCACAACTTGGTCAGTCACAATCGCACCCGCCCAAACGTATTGGATCAGCTCTTCGCGGTTGAATACTTCACTAGCGTGCTCTGCAAGAAAATGCAGCAAATTAATTAAGCGTGGCTCAACGGTAACTTCCCTGTCTTGTCGATACAGCTTATTTTCATCAACGCTCAAAACCCAGTCATTGATTTGAAAATAGACTCCAACCATGTATGAAAACTCTCGTATCTAATAGACAGCGTCGCTTTAGGAATAGATAGGACTACACATTCTTACAGTCGACTAAAGCCGAGATTATAGGTGGGAAAACGGCTTGAACCTAGAAAAGCAAGCCGCCAAAAATGCAAACTTAAATTAAGTAGCACGCTACTCAAGGGCTGCGAGGATAGAACAATGGCTGGCATCGTCATTGTTATGCCCACAGCAAGCGTCGTTGATCTTCTTTAATGCGGTGCGAATCTTTGTCAGTTCCGCTATTTTTTCATCAATTAAAGTTAACTTTGCAGAAGTGATAGCTTTTACTTCTGCACAGCTGTGTTCTGTCGCTTCTAATTTGATTTCTAGAAGCTCTTTTATTTCCTCTAAACTTAAGCCAAGCTCTTTCGCTTTGAGAATGAAGCGTACCTGTTTTTGGTTTTCTTCGTTGTATAAGCGATAGCCCGATTCACTTCGCCCTGCGGGCTGGATCAGTGTATTTTTTTCGTAGAAACGTAATGTATCGGCAGTCACACCACAGCGTTTCGCCAGTTCACCTATCTGAAACATAACTTTCCTTATTAACTATCTCGTTACTTTTAAAGCCAAAGATCGAGTTTTTTGCAATTATTTTTGAGATGCCAAACGATTGCGCGAGCTTTTTTGTAATAAATTGGTTAGAATACGCGCCATCAAATAGTGGAGACTGTTTTCTAAGCATGAAAACACCTGCAAAGGTCTTTACCAAAACTGGCCAATATTTTACCCCATGAGGTAAAAACAAGTTCATTTTTGGCAAACATCTTTAACTCCGTGAATTTGAGGAAAATGGAAGCATGAACAACGCTCGTCCTATTCGCCGTGCGCTTATCAGCGTATCAGACAAAACAGGTATTGTTGAGTTTGCACAAGCTCTTGCTGAGCGCGGTGTCGATATCCTATCTACTGGTGGTACGGCTCGTCTACTTGCTGAGCAAGGCATCGCAGTAACCGAAGTCTCTGACTACACTGGTTTCCCAGAAATGATGGACGGTCGCGTTAAGACGCTTCACCCGAAAGTTCACGGTGGTGTACTGGGTCGCCGTGGTCAAGATGATGACGTGATGGAAAAACACGGCATCAACCCTATCGATATGGTTGTTGTTAACCTATACCCATTCGCAGAAACCGTAGCAAAAGAGGGTTGTACTCTAGCTGACGCAGTTGAAAACATCGATATCGGCGGTCCAACTATGGTTCGCTCTGCTGCGAAAAACCACAAAGACGTGACTATCGTCGTTAACGCAGGTGATTACCAGCGCGTAATCGCAGAGATGGATGCAAACGACAAATCCCTTACTCTAGATACCCGTTTCGACCTTGCTATCGCAGCATTTGAGCACACTGCGGCTTACGATGGCATGATCGCAAACTACTTCGGCACTATGGTTCCATCTTACGGTGAGAACAAAGAAGGTGATGAACCTTCTCCTGAAAACAAGAGCAAATTCCCTCGAACATTCAACCAACAGTTCGAGAAAAAACAAGATATGCGCTACGGTGAGAATAGCCACCAAGCAGCTGCTTTTTACGTAGAAGCAAACCCACAAGAGGCGTCTGTTTCTACTGCTCGCCAAATCCAAGGTAAAGCCCTTTCTTACAACAACATCGCAGACACAGATGCAGCACTTGAGTGTGTGAAAGAGTTCAACGAACCAGCATGTGTGATCGTAAAACACGCGAACCCATGTGGTGTGGCTCTAGGTAAAGACATCCTAGAAGCGTACAACCGCGCTTACCAAACTGACCCAACATCTGCATTCGGCGGCATCATTGCATTCAACCAAGAGCTAGATGCTGAAACAGCAACCGCTATTGTTGAACGTCAATTCGTTGAAGTCATCATCGCACCTTCTGTTTCCGCTGAAGCGATTGAAGTGGTTGCAGCGAAGAAGAACGTGCGTCTACTTGAGTGTGGCGAATGGTCAACGAAGACAACGGGCTTTGACGTGAAACGCGTGAATGGCGGTCTACTGGTTCAAGACCGTGACCAAGGCATGGTAAGCCTAGACGACCTAAAAGTGGTTTCTAAGCGCCAGCCAACAGAAGAAGAGCTGAAAGATGCACTGTTCTGCTGGAAAGTAGCGAAATACGTGAAATCTAACGCGATTGTTTACGCGAAAGGTGACATGACCATCGGCGTAGGCGCAGGTCAAATGAGCCGCGTTTACTCAGCGAAAATTGCGGGAATCAAAGCAGCAGACGAAGGTCTAGAAGTCGCAGGTAGCGTAATGGCATCTGATGCGTTCTTCCCATTCCGTGATGGTATCGATGCAGCAGCAGAAGCTGGCATCAAGTGTGTGATTCAACCTGGCGGCTCGATGCGTGATGACGAAGTTATCGCAGCAGCAGACGAACACGGCATGGCAATGATCTTTACAGGTATGCGTCACTTCCGCCACTAGAAAGAAAAGATGCGAGAGCGCTTCGCTACTGGATACAAGAGCGTTGCGCTCCGAGATGAGCAACACTTTCCTTTCGTGTTGCTCAAACATTTTCTAGTTCTACTACTATCAATTTTGATTGAAGGTTTAAAACATGAATGTACTTATCATTGGTTCAGGCGGTCGTGAACACGCACTAGGTTGGAAAGCGGCGCAAAACCCAAATGTTGAGACTATCTTCGTTGCTCCGGGTAACGCAGGCACAGCACTAGAGCCTAAACTAGAGAACGTAAATATCGCAGTAGAAGACATCGCAGGTCTGGTTGCATTCGCAAAAGAGAAAGCCATTGAGTTGACCATCGTTGGTCCTGAAGCACCATTGGTTATCGGTGTTGTGGATGCTTTCCGAGAAGCCGGTCTGCCAATCTTTGGTCCAACACAAGCAGCAGCGCAGCTTGAAGGCTCTAAAGCGTTTACTAAAGACTTTCTTGCTCGTCACCAAATCCCGACGGGAGCATACGCAAACTTCACTGAAATCGAGCCTGCACTCGCTTACGTACGTGAACAAGGTGCACCAATTGTAGTCAAAGCTGATGGTCTTGCCGCTGGCAAAGGCGTGATTGTGGCAATGACACTAGAAGAAGCTGAAGACGCCATCAAGGATATGCTAGCGGGTAATGCATTTGGTGATGCTGGCAGTCGTGTGGTTATCGAAGAATTCCTAGATGGGGAAGAAGCAAGCTTCATCGTGATGGTGGATGGTGAGAACGTTTTGCCAATGGCCACCAGCCAAGACCACAAACGCGTAGGCGACAAAGATACCGGTCCAAACACAGGCGGCATGGGCGCTTACTCTCCTGCTCCAGTGGTAACATCTGAAATTCATAACCGCATCATGGAAGAAGTGATTTACCCAACAGTGCGTGGGATGGCTTCAGAAGGCAACCCTTACACAGGTTTCCTATACGCGGGTTTAATGATCGATAAAGACGGTACGCCGAAAGTGATCGAGTACAACTGCCGCTTTGGTGATCCAGAAACGCAACCGATCATGATGCGCATGGAATCGGATCTTGTTGATCTATGTCTGACTGCTATTGATGCCAAACTGGATCAAGTGGAATCAAAATGGGATCCACGAGCATCGATTGGTATTGTGTTAGCCGCCGGAGGCTACCCTGCTGCGTACGACAAGGGCGACGTTATCTCAGGTCTTCCACAAGTTGAAATTGAAGGTGAGAAGGTCTTCCACGCAGGTACAAACAACAAAGACGGCGACATTGTGACAAACGGCGGCCGTGTACTTTGTGCAACAGCACTTGGTAACAGCGTATCAGAAGCACAGCAACGCGCTTATGAACTTGCAAAACAGATCAGTTGGGATGGCATGTTCCATCGCAACGATATCGGCTACCGTGCAATCGCACGTGAGCAAGAAAAATAAAAACAACTTCAGTTGGCTAAAAAGACAAAAGGCGCATTAAGCGCCTTTTTATTCATGTGACTCCACTAGCATGAAGCTAAGCTCAGAACTTATTCAGAGATCAGCTTTGGTCGTGGGATACAATCAAAGTTGTCATCATTGAGCATCAACAATTCGTCAACAGTTGCTGTATTACGTGACTCTTTGCCGATAAATGCAATGTAGCTATCTACCGATGCCAATCTATCAATCACAAACTTAGGTAAAGTCTGGTTAAATTCTAGCGTCGCGAACTCACGTCCTTTGCAGGTTTCGAACGTCTCGCCATCCCAATAGCCCTGAATTAAACTCTGACCTTCGCGAGATTGACTCTTGATCGAAGCAACCACATCATTCGCTTCTGTCTTGTAACGCTCTAGCTGATCACGTCGTAAAGGCAGCACTTTCCCGTTCACACGGTATTGCTGATAGATCGCATCGCCATCTTTATTGAATCGAATGTGGATTTGAAAAGGCACCAATCCTTGTTTTGTATCGAGTTGCTCACCTTTTCGAATCAACTCTCTTAGCTCACCATCGTCCCAGCGATAATCACTCTGATACGAGCCGGAATCACCCATAGCTACGTAGTCTGCAGCCGTACTAACGCGTGTCAGACGTTCTGTCATCCAATACAAACTGGTGGCATCACCCATGATTTTCCCGCCAGAGAAATGGGTAAATTGGTCAAGGTTTGGGGTTTCAACAGAAGAACAGCCAACAAGAGCGAGGCTTGATAAAAGGAGTGAAGTGAGTAGATGTTTTTTCATGAAATTGCACCGAGGCAGGATACCTCGGTGCATTTTAACTTAGTTTACTGATTCTTTCAGCGCTTTACCTGCTACGAATGCTGGTACGTTAGCTGCTGCGATTTGAATCTCGTCACCAGTCTTAGGGTTACGACCAGTACGTGCAGCGCGGTGGTTTACTTTGAATGTACCAAAACCAATTAGTTGAACTTGGTCACCCTCTTTAAGAGCGCCAGTAACACCCTCAAGAGTTGCTTCAAGAGCAGCTTTAGCTTGTGCTTTAGATAGGTCTGCTTTCTCTGCAATAAAGTCGATTAATTGGGTCTTGTTCATTAGGTTTCCCTTCTCATATGTTATCGAATTCATCTCACTCTAAAACATAAATGCCCCATCTGGCAAAGGTTTGTAAGCGATCTTTCGATTTTCTGACGTAGTTTTAGCCATAATATGAGTAATAACTCACAATTTGTTACTACTTGTACGGGCAAAGCGCTTGCTTTCTAATGCAATTAGAACGATTTATAGGGCGCTTTTGCGGTTATAATCGCTTAAAATCCCGACTATCACATTACATTCAAGGGCAACTATGCTGCTGTTATCCATTTATATCTCTATTGCTATCGGCATTTCGTTTATCTGTTCGGTACTGGAGGCGGTACTTCTTAGTATCAGTCCGAGCTACATTGCGCAGCTCAAACAACAGGGGCACCCTGCTTCTGCTCAGTTAGAAAAACTGAAAGCAGACATCGACCGACCACTGGCTTCGATCCTGACCCTGAACACCATTGCTCACACTATCGGTGCAGCAACGGCAGGTGCACAAGCGGCGGTAGTGTTCGGTAGCGAAGCACTAGGTATCTTCTCTGCGGTACTGACACTGGCGATTCTTGTTCTATCAGAAATTGTACCTAAGACGATTGGTGCAACTTACTGGCGCCAACTTGCACCATCTGCGGCGGTATCGCTGCGCTGGATGGTATGGGCACTAACGCCATTCGTATGGTTCTCTGAGCAAATCACTAAGCGCCTAGCTCGTAACCACGAAGCACCGAAGATGCGCGATGAGTTATCTGCTATGGCCATTCTGGCAAAAGAGAGCGGAGAGTTCGCAGAAGGCGAATCAAAGATCCTGAGCAACCTACTGGGCATTCAAGACGTGCCAGTAACACAAGTCATGACACCGCGTCCGGTCGTATTCCGCGTAGACGCAACCATGACCATCAACGACTTCCTAGAGAAGCATAAAGAGACGCCTTTCTCTCGCCCACTGGTTTACAGCGAACAGAAAGATAACATCATTGGTTTTGTGCACCGTCTAGAGCTGTTCAAGCTGCAACAATCGGGCAGTGGTCAAAAACAACTCGGTTCGGTCATGCGTCCAATCCAAGTGGTACTGAACAACACAGCTCTACCAAAAGTATTTGACCAAATGATGACTCACCGTCTGCAGCTAGCGCTTGTGGTTGACGAATACGGCACAGTACAAGGCTTGGTAACGCTAGAAGACATCTTTGAGCACCTATTGGGTGAAGAGATCATCGATGAAGCGGATAAGAGCACAGACATGCAAGAACTGGCTTACCAACGCTGGGAAAGCTGGAAAGAAAAGCACGGCGTAATTGAAAGCCGCGATGACGATGAAGAAGAGGAAGGGCTGGAGAAACAGGACAAAGAGCCAGAAGCTCAAGAGCCAACGAAGCCAGAATCTAAAGAATCGTAATCAGTACTGGGCATAACAGCCCATATGCAAAAATAAAAAGGCATCCAATTTGGATGCCTTTGTTCTGTCTATTCAATAATTAAAGTGTGATGCCGATATTGCTCACGGCGTCTTCACGTAGCTCTTCACGCAAATCTTTAATCAAGCAGATGTCGCGTTCCACCGCTTCACGCAGTGGACGGAAGATTGCCCATTGAACATCCCACTCTTCACATACGGCTTCATTTTCTTTTTGATTGTCGTTGGTGATTGGCTCCGCACCTTGTGCTTGTTCTAGGTCAGCAACGGTTTTTACCGACTGTTGGCTCACTTTAAGCATTGAGTCGAAAAGGTAGTCGCGATCCAACAGGCCATGCAACAATGTCGACAGGCTCTGACACGCGTCCATCGCTGGGTAAACACCGTAAAAATCGAATTCATCCGCACTTGGGAACAACTCTTCTAACTTCTCTAATTGACGTTCGAAGTTAATTTTCGCGTTCTTAACCGTCAGAATTTCCCATACACTATCAAGAATCGCTCGGTAAGCACGTGGCTCAGCAAATTCTGTATTCTCACAAAACATCGCATAGTTTGGATACATGCGTTCACACAGACACGCCATGAAGGTAATTTGTTGCCAAGGTTCTAGTTTTTCCAAACGAACCTGAAGAGGATTCTTAAGCATAGTCACTCAATCATTGAAGAAAAAAACAGCGAAAGTGTACTTGATTCATCACAGGGAAAAAAGTTAATGCAGCATCCAAATCAGATTTTCCTGCTCTCAGAGCATCGCGACACCTACGAAACGTTACTGGCAGAGAAAAATCTGCCCGATCTTTGCCTCACCGACCAACCTGAAGAAGCTCAGATCGTACTGGCGGATCCACCATTACTATCACAAAGGTTAGACGAGTTTTCACAGCTTGAGTGGGTGCAATCCACATTTGCTGGTGTGAATGCCTTAATGTCACCAAATCTACGCCATGATTACACTTTAACCAACGTACGCGGCATTTTCGGACCATTAATTGCCGAGTACGTAATTGGCTACTGCATTGCTCACTTCCGCCACTTTATGCAATACCACCAGCAACAGCAGAACAAGCAGTGGCAACCGCATCTGTACACCTCGCTGCAAAGCAAAACTATGGTGATTGTTGGTACAGGCAGCATTGGTAGCTACTTGGGGAATGCAGCGCAATTGATGGGAATAAAGACTATCGGAGTGAATCGTACCGGGATTCCAACCTCTGGCGGTGAATTTACTCAAACCTATCACATCAATGAATTAGCAAGCGCTTTTCACCAAGCGGATATTGTCGTGAATACGCTACCGAGCACACCGGATACGCAGCGCTTACTCAATAGTGAAGTGTTAAGCCACCTTAATCAGGCACTGTTATTTAATGTCGGAAGAGGTGATGTGATTGATGATGTAGGTCTATTGCTCGCGCTCAAGAATCGCTGGGTGGAACATGCTTTTCTCGATGTATTTGAACAAGAACCACTCTCGCCGCAACATCCGTTTTGGAAACTTCCGCAGGTAACCATCACACCCCACATCGCAGCATTGAGTTTCCCTGAGCAAGTGGTCGACATTTTTGCAGATAACTACTTGAGTTGGCGAGACGGTTTCTCTCTTAATAATCAGGTCGATTTCGATAAAGGGTATTAACCATCTTATGTCTTTAGAAACATTGCTAAAGCAAGTACGTGCCTGCCAGATCTGTGCAGACGATTTACCTTTGGGTGCAAACCCTATCGTACAAGCCGCAAAAGACGCACGCATTCTAATCATCGGACAAGCGCCGGGAACGCGCGTACACAAAACCTCGATACCTTGGAACGATCCAAGCGGCGATCGGTTACGCCAATGGCTCGATATCGACAAAGACATTTTCTACGACCCAAACAAAATTGCCATTGTCCCAATGGGCTTCTGTTATCCAGGTAAAGGAAACTCAGGTGATCTACCACCTCGTAAAGAATGTGCGCCAGCTTGGCATAAACAGATTCTTGAGCAGTTGCCCAATATAGAGCTGACGCTACTGATTGGTCAGTACTCACAGCAGTACTATCTCACCAACAAACCAAAGACGCTCACGCAAACTGTTCAGCAATGGCAGGATTGGGAACCTGACTTTATTCCACTTCCCCACCCTTCTCCACGCAACACATTGTGGTTAAAGAAGAACCCTTGGTTTGAATCTGACGTCGTGCCATATCTTAAAAAACGCGTTCATTCGATGCTTTAGGTTACCTATGATCTAATTGCTTGCTTATCTGTACAAGAAAATTAGAACATAAAATCCGCAATCATAAGCCTTTGTTTATATTAAACTTTAATATATAACGTACAGCTAGAATAGTAATTAGATCATGGCAGACCAAATACTATCAAAGCTGTACAATCTTGAGTTTCAGGTAAAAAAATACCGGCACTGATTGCCGGTATTTGATTTCAAAAAGTCGAAGTTACTTGTGGTATGGCTTAGATAGCTCGTGTACCGCTTCCACAAACACACCTGCGTTTTCTGGCGGCACATCCAAGTGGATACCGTGACCTAGGTTGAACACGTGACCAGTACCTGCATCGCCAAAGCCTTCTAGAATACCCGCGACTTCTTCACGGATACGCTCTGGTGAAGCGTAAAGCATTGATGGGTCCATGTTACCTTGTAGAGCCACTTTATCACCGATACGCGCTTTCGCGTCTGCGATGTTGATTGTCCAGTCTAGACCTACCGCATCGCAGCCCGTTGCTGCGATTTGCTCAAGCCACATACCACCGTTCTTAGTGAACAGCGTTACTGGTACACGGCGACCGTCGTTTTCACGAATCAGACCATCTACAATCTTGTGCATGTATTGCAGAGAGAACAGGTTGTAGTCACGAGGTGTCAGTACACCACCCCATGTATCAAATACCATCACCGATTGTGCACCCGCTTTAATTTGCGCGTTTAGGTACTCGATAACGCTGTCTGCTAGCTTATCTAGAAGTAGATGCAGAGTTTGTGGTTCTGCGTACATCATCTTCTTGATCTTGGTGAACGCTTTCGAGCTACCGCCTTCAACCATGTAAGTCGCCAGTGTCCATGGGCTACCAGAGAAACCAATCAGTGGAACGTCACCATTCAAGTCTTTGCGGATTTGACGCACTGCATTCATTACGTATTGCAGTTCGCCTTCTGGATCCGGCAGACCGATCTTTTCAACGTCTGCTTTGCAAGTGATTGGTTTATCGAAAACCGGACCTTCACCAGCAGCAAAACGAAGTTCTAAGCCCATTGCATCTGGGATAGTTAGGATGTCAGAGAACAAGATCGCTGCATCAAGAGGAAAACGGCGTAGTGGTTGAAGCGTTACTTCTGACGCCAACTCCGCGTTTTTACACAAAGACATGAAATCGCCCGCTTGCGCACGAGTTGCTTTGTATTCTGGTAGGTAACGACCTGCCTGACGCATCATCCATACTGGCGTGTAATCTACTGGCTCTTTTAAAAGGGCACGCAGATAACGATCATTTTTTAATTCAGTCATTCCGTAATTCCAATTGTTAGGCTTTCTTTGAAAGGGGGTATTCTATCACTGATTTAAGGCTAATAGCTGTGTGCTTTGCAACCTGGATCAAGTTATTAACTTTTAAATCAGTGCTTAATTTGCACCCAATCGGTATCAGTGTTAAAAATTTGTTCGCTAGCGAAAACTACAATTATAAACTGAGTACCCGGTACTCAGCATCTCATAACGACATCTTACTTACCCCCTCCCTCTCGGAGGGTTTTTTTTATCTATTTTTCAATGAATTAAAAAAGCCACCTTGCGGTGGCTTCATATTTCATAATCATGATTGGCAAACTTTTTTCATGACCCCTTTTACATATCCTTTGGATAGGTAAGTCGGACACAAGGTCTCCCGCACCGATTGCGAGTCAATAATGTAATTCTCAAAGTTTGTTAGTGCCGTGTTAGCACACCCATTTGTTGCGACTTCTTTTGCCAATGCAAACTGAGAATTACTCGGTCGATCAAGCGTATACAGCAGCGCATTCGAGACCTTTTCATCTGCACAGTATTCCGGAGACTGCTTGACTGCAGCGGCATAGAATGGAATCGCGAGAGATTTAGAGACATTTTGGAACACCTTAGTCCCTTCTTCAAAACTTACGTTACCCGCAGGAGAGAGTTCGGCGAGCAGTTGTCCGTAGCTCTCTACACACCCTTCCATCGAATACTTGATACAAGATTGCGCTGCCGGAACTAAGGCTTTTGCAAAGCTTTGAGTAAAATCACTGGATTGAGACAGAAACGCATACTCAGTGAGTAGCTGCTGCCCTAAACCAATAGCGCTATCAGCGGCTCCGGAAGAAACGTAACTATTGAAAGCTCCTGTTGCAGCATCTGCCACCAGTCCTTGCCAAGCATCATCTCGCTGTGATGGACGAATATCATTGGCATGATAGAGCAGCTCATTCCAGCTTTGTGCTTTATGAAGAGCGGTTAAATCTTCCATAGAGTAACGCTCTTCAGCGACCGCAGAAAAGCTTGAAGCCATGGCAACTAAGGGGAAGAGTATTTTTTTCATTACCTTAGTTCCACGCTTGCTTGAGATATTTCAGCGTTGAAGAGTCGTAAGCCGCGTTCGGGTTCAAAGCGACTTTAAGCACACTGCCACCATCATCAAGAGAGAAACCTGCTTTACGCGCCTTCACAGAGTCTTGACCAACAAATTGGATTTGTTGAACTTTTTGGAACTCTTCTTTATAAAGTGCGGCATGTTCAGTCGTCGTGCATAGCTTAACCATATCATCGTAGATATAGTTGATTAAGCCACCCAGCCAACCTGTGGTTTTTACTTTATCTAAACGAGCTTCAGCAAAGTCGTAGTCATCCCACGCAGCCCAGTCAAAGTTTGTTTCAAGAACTTCATTGCCACAAGCGGTTTGCACTTTTGCGACGTTTTCCGTCATTGTATTTTCGGTCAACATACGCTTCGCTTTCACTTCAATACTTGCCTGTGCCGAAACACTTACCAAAGAAAAAGACGCAATACCTAGCCATAACGCTGATCTGTATTTCATTAGACATACTCCTTTATTAATCATTGTGTCATTACAGAATGCTGTGCTAGGTCAGTCTAACAATCCCCTTTGTCTCAAAAGTGATTCTACATTTTCCTTTAATCGCTTTACGAGTCGGCTCTCAAGCCTGCTGAATATCACTAATTGTTTGCTCAATTAATGCTCTTGCGATTGTCCCTTTTGGGGCTACTGGCGGCATATCATCAACGCCAAACCATTGAGCATCAGACAGCTCGGTGTAATCAGGATTCAATTCACCAGACTCGTAATCCGCAAGAAATGCCATCATCATACTGGATGGAAAGGCCCATGGTTGGCTGCCAAAATAGCGAATATTTTTAACGTGTACGCCGGTTTCTTCGTGCACCTCGCGTGTCACACACTCCTCCAAGGTTTCACCCACCTCTAAAAAGCCCGCAATTACGGTATACATGCCATTTCGATGGCGAGGGTGCTGAGCTAGCAAGATTTGGTTGTCTTTACGCACAGCGACAATGATGCATGGGAAAATACGCGGATAATGCAAAGTACGGCACTCACCACACTGCATTGCCAATTGATTGTTATTGAGGAAATTGCGACCACCGCATTGCGGACAAAAACGCAGACTTTGTGTCATATGACCATACTGAATGGCTTTACTGATTAAAAGAAAAAGGGAGTCTGAGAAATGGAGACAATCACGCAAAGATACAAGCTCTAAATCGTGGTCTAAATCCGACAGGTTTACCCACATCACCGGGGCATCTTGATATTCACCTATCTGCCTTGCACTCGCTTCTGGCAGTGAGAACTGCTCTGCATTGCCAAATGGGATAGCACCATCCACCAGCCAAACATCGCTTCCTGAGACAACACACCAATAGGCGTTTTTCGTACGGTTAACTTCACCTTTTCTTAACATTACAGCGTCCCTTTGCTTGAAGTTCATTCATTTTACTGGCAATCTAATTTCATACCAGAGTTTGTCGTTCGCTAAATTTGCAACTATAAATTCTAGTAAGGACAAGAGTTTGTAATCACTTTACTAACTTTGCTTTGCAAAGGATACGTTCGCCAATGGGCGATCAGATCATGAGGGCATGGTCATGCTAAAAAAATTCAAACAAACACAAGACCAATGGGGCGGTTCCAGTGACGTTATTGACCATTGGCTGGAAACGAGACAATCTCTGATTGTCGAATACTGTAAGCTTGCAGCACTGCAACCTTGTTCGAAATCCAATGTCATTGAACTCCCTTCCCCTGACGAACTTCAGCACTTCTGCCAACACCTTGTGGATTATATCTCTGAAGGTCATTTTAAAATCTACGATATGGTGATGGATAAGTGGAAAGCCACTGGCTTTGTTGCTACTGATGAAATTAACCAAACTTACGCGAAGATCGTCCTCACTACTGAGCCGTTGTTGAACTTTACCGACAAATATTCTGATGTTTCAGCCGAAGATGAACTGGCTGATTTTGACGAAGATATGTCTTTGATTGGGGAAATCATTGAGACACGCTTCGCGGTAGAAGACCACTTGATTCAGTTGATTGCCGACAGTTTAGCGATGCCGCCTGGCGCATAGCGAGAAGCGAGAAGCGAGAAGCGAGAAGCGAGAAGCGAGAAGCGAGAAGCGAGAAGCGAGAAGCGAGAAGCGAGAAGCGAGAAGCGAGAAGCGAGAAGCGAGAAGCGAGAAGCGAGAAGCGAGAAAATTCTTAAGGGTTGGCGTGTGCACGTCAACCCTTTTTGTTTTTCGGGATTCGCTTCTATTTTATCTTTCTAGGGATAAATCCAGTCAACGCCCTCTTCGTCAATCACTTTCACGGTTCTCCAAAGGCACACCTCTCGATTCCGTAAACGAAGCATACCTACATCTCGAAGCGTAGCGTTCTAACCTTTGCTCCCAAAAACAAAAAAGGCACCCGAGGGTGCCTTTTCTTTTAAGCTCTTAACGATTACTCGTCAGAAGAGAAGCCTGCGTTTAGAAGTGCAGCTAGGTTATCTGTTGCTTGTTCAGCAGATGGACCTTCTTGCGCTTCAGCACGTTTAGCTTGACGATCTTGGTGGTATGCGAAACCAGTACCAGCTGGGATCAGACGACCAACAATTACGTTCTCTTTCAGACCACGTAGGTCATCACGCTTACCAGAAACCGCAGCTTCTGTTAGTACGCGAGTTGTCTCCTGGAACGATGCCGCAGAGATGAATGACTCAGTCGCTAGAGATGCCTTAGTGATACCTAGTAGCTCACGCTCGAAACGTGCTGGCTCTTTGCCTTCAGCTTCTAGGTTACGGTTAGAAATCTTAACTTGTGAGTATTCAACTTGCTCGCCAGGTAGGAACTCAGAGTCACCAGCGTGAGTAATTGTACACTTACGTAGCATTTGACGAACGATAGTCTCGATGTGCTTATCGTTAATCTTAACGCCTTGTAGACGGTAAACTTCTTGTACTTCGTTAGCGATGTACTGAGTTACAGCGTGTACGCCACGTAGACGTAGAATGTCATGTGGAGACTCTGGACCATCTGCGATCACGTCACCACGTTCAACACGCTCACCTTCAAATACGTTCAACTGACGATGCTTAGGAATCATCTCTTCGTAAGTATCACCGCTGTCGCGAGTGATAACTAGACGACGCTTACCTTTCGTTTCTTTACCGAAGCTCACAGTACCTGTGTGCTCAGCAAGGATCGCAGGCTCTTTAGGCTTACGAGCTTCGAATAGGTCAGCTACGCGTGGTAGACCACCGGTGATATCTTTGTTACCGCCAGATTTCTGAGGGATACGAGATAGTGTGTCACCAATGCCAACTTCAGCGCCATCTTCGATGTTTACAATCGCTTTACCAGGTAGGAAGTAGTGAGCTGGCATTTCTGTACCAGGGATCATTACGTCGTTACCTTGCTCATCAACAAGTTTGATAGCTGGACGCATATCTTTACCTGCTGCTGGGCGAGCTGCTGGATCAGTTACTTCGCTTGAAGATAGACCTGTTAGGTCATCTGTTTGACGAGAAACTGTAACACCGTCGATCATGTCTACGAACTGGATGCGACCTGCCACTTCAGTGATGATTGGCATGGTGTGCGCTTCCCAGTTAGCAACAACTTCACCAGCTGTTACTGCGTCGTTGTCGCCTTTGCTTAGCATCGAACCGTAAGGAAGTTTGTGCTTCTCTTTAGTACGACCGAATTCATCAATGATAGTTAGCTCAGATGCACGAGACGTGATTACCAGCTTCTTATCTTTGTTGATTACGAACTTAGCGTTGTGCAGTTTAACTGTACCAGTTGTCTTCGCTTGGATGCTGTTCTCTGCTGCTGCAGTAGATGCCGCACCACCGATGTGGAACGTACGCATCGTAAGCTGTGTACCCGGTTCACCGATAGACTGAGCAGCGATTACACCAACTGCTTCACCTTGGTTCACTAGGTGACCACGTGCTAGGTCACGACCGTAACACTGTGCACAACAACCGAAGTCAGAATCACAAGTAACTACAGAGCGCACTTTCATGCTGTCTACTGAGTTCTCTTCCATGATCTGACACCACTTCTCATCAATTAGAGTGTTACGTGGGATCAGAACATCTTCTGTACCTGGCTTAAGAACGTCTTCAGCTACTACACGACCTAGCGCTAGCTCAGTTAGTGCAACTTTAACATCACCACCCTCGATGTGAGGCATCATGTCAACACCCTCGTGAGTGCCACAGTCATGTTCAGTTACAACAACGTCTTGAGCAACGTCTACTAGACGACGAGTTAGGTAACCCGAGTTCGCTGTTTTCAGTGCCGTATCCGCAAGACCCTTACGAGCACCGTGCGTTGAGATAAAGTACTGAAGTACGTTTAGACCTTCTTTAAAGTTCGCTGTGATCGGCGTTTCGATGATTGAACCATCTGGACGCGCCATCAGACCACGCATACCCGCTAGCTGACGAATCTGAGCTGCAGAACCACGAGCACCCGAGTCAGCCATCATGTAGATGCTGTTAAACGATTCTTGTTGCTCTTCTTCACCGTCACGGTTAACTACCGTTTCAGATGAAAGGTTTGCCATCATCGCTTTCGCTACGCGATCGTTGGTCGATGCCCAGATATCGATAACTTTGTTGTATCGTTCGCCCGCAGTAACAAGACCAGATTGGTATTGTTCCTGGATTTCACGTACTTCTTCTTCCGCTTCTGCGATTTCAGTGTACTTAGCTGGCGGTACAACCATATCGTCGATACCAACAGATACACCAGATAGTGCCGCGTATGCGAAACCTGTGTACATGATTTGGTCAGCGAAGATTACAGTGTCTTTCAGACCTAGTTTACGGTACGCCTCGTTTAGTAGGTTAGAGATTTGCTTCTTACCTAGCTTTTGGTTAACGATGCTGTACGGTAGACCAGCTGGCACGATTTGCCATAGCATTGCACGACCGATAGTTGTATCAACCATCTTAGTCTCTGTTGTGCTGTTGCCGTCTTCGTCTACAACTGTTTCTGTAATACGTACTTTAACGCGTGCGTGAAGTTCAGCTTGCTTAGTGCGGTATGCTTTCTCAGCCTCTGCTGGGCCAGAAAGGTACATGCCTTCACCTTTCACGTTGATCTTGTCACGAGTCATGTAGTACAGACCCAATACAACGTCCTGAGAAGGTACGATGATCGGATCACCTGACGCTGGCGACAGAATGTTGTTTGTCGACATCATCAGAGTACGAGCTTCAAGCTGTGCCTCTAGAGTTAGAGGTACGTGAACCGCCATTTGGTCACCATCGAAGTCCGCGTTGTACGCCGCACACACTAGTGGGTGTAGCTGGATCGCTTTACCTTCGATTAGTACTGGTTCGAACGCCTGGATACCTAGACGGTGAAGTGTAGGTGCACGGTTCAATAGTACTGGGTGCTCACGGATTACTTCGTCTAGGATATCCCAAACTACCGCTTCTTCACGCTCTACCATTTTCTTAGCAGCTTTGATTGTAGTCGCAAGACCACGAGTCTCTAGCTTGCTGTAGATGAATGGTTTGAATAGCTCAAGTGCCATCTTCTTAGGAAGACCACACTGGTGTAGACGAAGGTATGGACCTACTGTGATTACAGAACGACCAGAGTAGTCTACACGTTTACCTAGAAGGTTCTGACGGAAACGACCTTGCTTACCCTTGATCATATCAGCAAGAGATTTCAGAGGACGCTTGTTAGAACCAGTGATCGCACGACCACGACGACCGTTGTCTAGTAGCGCATCAACAGACTCTTGCAGCATACGTTTTTCGTTACGTACGATGATGTCCGGAGCTGCTAGCTCTAGAAGACGCTTCAAACGGTTGTTACGGTTGATCACACGACGGTATAGGTCGTTTAGATCAGAAGTCGCAAAACGACCGCCATCTAGTGGTACTAGAGGACGCAGATCTGGCGGAAGTACTGGAAGTACAGTTAGGATCATCCACTCTGGGTTGTTACCAGATGCGATGAACGCTTCTACCAGCTTCAGACGCTTAGTTACTTTCTTACGCTTAGTTTCAGAGTTAGTAGTTTCTAGCTCTTCGCGCATTTGTTCTGCTTCAGCGTGCATATCCATAGAACCTAGTAGGTCCTTGATAGCTTCTGCACCCATCTTAGCAGTGAACTCGTCGCCCCACTCTTCTAGACGGTCTAGATACTCTTCTTCCGTAAGCATCTGACCTTTTTCTAGATCAGTCATACCCGGCTCAGTTACTACGTACATTTCGAAGTAAAGAACACGTTCGATATCACGTAGAGGGATATCCATTAGTAGACCGATACGAGACGGTAGCGATTTTAGGAACCAGATGTGAGCTACTGGTGAAGCAAGCTCGATGTGGCCCATACGGTCACGACGAACTTTAGTTTGTGTAACTTCTACACCACACTTCTCACAGATAACACCACGGTGCTTCAAGCGCTTGTACTTACCACAAAGACACTCGTAGTCTTTAACTGGACCAAAGATACGCGCACAGAACAGACCATCGCGTTCAGGTTTGAACGTACGATAGTTGATCGTTTCAGGTTTTTTAACTTCACCGAAAGACCATGAACGGATCATGTCTGGTGAAGATAGACCGATTTTGATTGCATCAAATTCTTCGGTCTTATGCTGTGCTTTTAGAAAGTTTAATAAGTCTTTCACAATCAGCTCCTGTAAGGAGTTAAAAGGAGCTCACTCGCTAAAGTGAGCACCTTCTACCAAATAATCGCTTTAGATTCTCTCAACCTTAGTCAAGAGAGAAAGAGATTACTCTTCGTCTTCTAGCTCGATGTTGATACCTAGCGAGCGAATCTCTTTCAACAGTACGTTGAACGATTCTGGCATACCAGGTTCCATGCTGTGGTTACCGTCTACGATGTTTTTGTACATCTTAGTACGGCCGTTAACGTCATCCGACTTAACCGTTAGCATTTCTTGTAGAGTGTAAGCCGCACCGTATGCTTCTAGTGCCCATACTTCCATCTCACCGAAACGCTGACCACCGAACTGAGCTTTACCACCAAGTGGCTGCTGAGTTACTAGGCTGTACGAACCAGTTGAACGAGCGTGCATCTTGTCATCAACAAGGTGGTTCAGTTTCAGCATGTACATGTAACCTACTGTTACAGGGCGCTCAAACTGGTCACCTGTGCGACCATCAAACAGTTTTAGCTGACCAGATTCTGGTAGGTCTGCTAGTTTCAGTAGCGCTTTAATAGACGCTTCTGGTGCACCGTCAAATACTGGAGTCGCGATTGGTAGACCGCCACGTAGGTTCTTGATCAGAGTACGAACTTCGTCATCAGATAGAGAAGCAATATCTACTTTCTGGCGAGTCTCGCCTAGATCGTAAACTTTTTGTAGGAACTCGCGGAATTTCGCTAGTTCTTGCTGCTCTTTAACCATCTGGTTGATCTTGTCACCAATACCTTTCGCTGCCAGACCTAAGTGTACTTCTAGGATCTGACCGATGTTCATACGCGAAGGTACACCCAGTGGGTTAAGTACGATGTCTACAGGCTGACCTTTCTCATCGTATGGCATGTCTTCAACAGGGTTAATCTTAGAGATTACACCCTTGTTACCGTGACGACCCGCCATCTTATCACCAGGCTGAATACGACGTTTAACCGCTAGGTAAACCTTAACGATCTTCAGTACGCCAGGTGCTAGATCATCACCTTGAGTGATCTTGCGACGCTTAGTTTCGAATTTCTTATCGAAGTCAGCTTTTAGCTCGTCCCACTGCTCTGCTAGTTGTTCTAGCTGAGTTTGTAGAGCGTCATCTTCTAGCGTTAGTTCTAGCCACTTCTTACGATCAGTTGTGTCTAGTTTCGCTTCAGAGTAACCACCTTCAATCAGTACAGCTTTAACACGGTTTAGAAGGCCACCCTCAAGAATCTGGAATTCTTCAGTTAGGTCTTTCTTCGCTTCTTTAAGCTGCATTTGTTCGATTTCAAGCGCACGCTTGTCTTTCTCTACGCCATCGCGAGTGAAGACTTGAACGTCGATGATCGTACCTGATACAGAGTTAGGTACACGTAGTGAAGTATCTTTAACGTCAGATGCTTTTTCACCGAAGATTGCACGTAGTAGCTTCTCTTCAGGCGTTAGCTGAGTTTCACCTTTAGGTGTTACTTTACCAACTAGGATGTCGCCACCCTTAACTTCTGCACCGATGTAAACGATACCTGACTCGTCTAGTTTAGACAGAGCAGACTCACCTACGTTTGGAATATCAGCTGTGATCTCTTCAGAACCAAGCTTAGTATCACGCGCCACACAAGTAAGTTCTTGGATGTGGATAGTCGTGAAACGGTCTTCTTGAACTACGCGCTCAGATACTAAGATCGAGTCTTCGAAGTTGTAACCATTCCAAGGCATGAACGCGATACGCATGTTTTGACCAAGCGCTAGTTCACCAAGGTCTGTTGAAGGACCATCAGCAAGAACGTCACCGCGTGATACAGGTTCACCTGGCATCACACATGGGCGCTGGTTAATACATGTGTTCTGGTTAGAACGTGTGTATTTAGTCAGGTTGTAGATGTCGATACCAGCTTCACCTGGTACTAGCTCTTCTTCGTTCACTTTAACAACGATACGAGAAGCATCTACAGACTGGATTACACCACCACGTTTAGCAACTGCAGTTACACCTGAGTCAACTGCTACGTTACGTTCAATACCAGTACCAACAAGCGGTTTGTCAGCTTTCAGTGTTGGAACTGCCTGACGTTGCATGTTCGCACCCATCAATGCACGGTTCGCATCATCGTGTTCTAGGAACGGGATAAGCGATGCAGCGATAGATACAACCTGGTTTGTCGCAACGTCCATGTACTGAGCGTGCTCACGAGGGTGTAGACCAGATTCACCTTTTTGACGAGCTGTGATCAGCTCATCTGCAAAACCGCCTTCTTCAGTTAACGCAGCATTAGCCTGTGCGATAACGAATTGACCTTCTTCGATTGCAGATAGGTAATCTACTTCGTCTGTTACAATGCCATCTACAACGCGACGGTATGGTGTCTCTAGGAAACCGTACTCGTTACAACGCGCAAACGCAGATAGAGAGTTGATCAGACCGATGTTTGGACCTTCGGGCGTTTCGATAGGACATAGACGACCGTAGTGAGTTACGTGTACGTCACGTACTTCGAAGCCAGCACGTTCACGAGTTAGACCGCCAGGACCCAATGCAGAAATACGACGCTTATGCGTTACTTCTGATAGCGGGTTGTTTTGGTCCATGAACTGTGAAAGCTGTGAAGAGCCAAAGAATTCTTTAACAGCTGCAGAGATTGGTTTCGCGTTGATCAAGTCTTGAGGCATGATTGCGTCAAGATCGCCTAGGCTTAGACGCTCTTTAACTGCACGCTCAACACGTACTAGACCTACACGGAACTGGTTCTCAGCCATTTCGCCTACAGAGCGGATACGACGGTTACCTAGGTGGTCGATATCGTCCACTTCGCCTTTACCGTTACGAATCGCGATAAGCTTCTTCATCACTTCAACGATATCTAGCTCGTCAAGTGTGCCTTGCTCTTGAGCATCTTCACGACCGATAGAGCTGTTGAACTTCATACGACCAACAGTCGATAGATCGTAACGCTCTTCAGAGAAGAATAGGCTTTCGAATAGTGCTTCTGCAGCTTCTTTTGTTGGTGGCTCACCAGGGCGCATCATGCGGTAGATTTCTACCAAAGCAGAAATACGATCAACAGTGCTGTCGATGCGTAGCGTTTCTGACATGAATGGACCATGGTCTAGATCGTTGGTGAACAACGTTTCTAGTGATTTGTGGCCAGCCTGAGATAGGTTCGCTAGAGCTTCCAGGCTGATTTCCTGGTTAGCGTTAACAATGATCTCGCCTGTTGCTTCGTTAACGTAATCTTTCGATGCAACTTTACCAACGATGTACTCAACTGGTACTTCGATGTGATCAACGCCATCTTTCTCTAGTTGGCGGATATGACGAGCTGTTACACGACGACCTTGCTCAACGTAAGTTTTACCGTTCGCTTCGATGTCGAATGACGCAGTTTCACCACGTAGACGATCAGGAACCAACTCCATTAGTAGAGTTTGGTCTTTCACTTCGAAGTTCACTTTTTCGAAGAAGATATCTAGGATTTCTTCTGACGTTTTACCAAGTGCACGAAGGATGATCGAAGCTGGTAGCTTACGA
This sequence comes from Vibrio sp. NFR, assembly GCF_027587095.1. NCBI lineage: Bacteria > Pseudomonadati > Pseudomonadota > Gammaproteobacteria > Vibrionales > Vibrionaceae > Vibrio > Vibrio sp. NFR. Next base: position 4,678 of record NZ_JAPPTN010000023.1, on the reverse strand, counting down.
CGGCGGTCAATACGTACGTATAAGTTATCCTTAGGGTCGAACTCAAAGTCTAACCATGAGCCACGGTAAGGAATAACACGTGCGTTGTATAGAACTTTACCTGAAGAGTGGGTCTTACCCTTATCGCTGTCGAAGAACACGCCTGGGCTTCGGTGCAGCTGGGATACGATAACCCTCTCGGTACCGTTAATTACGAAGGTACCATTGTCTGTCATAAGCGGAATTTCGCCCATGTAGACTTCTTGTTCTTTAATGTCTTTTACAGTACCTGCTGGCGCGTCTTTATCAAAGATTACTAGACGTAGTTTTACGCGTAGTGGCTTTGAGTAAGTTACACCGCGGATTTGACATTCTTTAACGTCAAAAACTGGCTCACCAAGACGGTAGCTAACGTATTGCAGCTCAGAATTGCCGTTGTAGCTCTGAATTGGGAATACAGAACGGAAAGCAGCTTCAAGACCGTATTGACCTTCAGGATCCTGTTCGATGAATTTGTCGAACGAATCGAGCTGGATCGATAGCAGGTATGGAATGTCCAAAACTTGTGGACGAGTACCAAAGTCCTTACGGATGCGCTTTTTCTCGGTATAAGAGTAAACCATGGGGTTCCTCAGCTCGCTGATAAGTGACCCAAACTGTCCGCCCGCTCCTAGTTACTTAAGGGGGGTAAGGGACAGTGACTAAATAGCTGTTTACTGTAGTGACATTTCATTGCGTAGGAATGAAATGTTTTTTGCTTGGGAACAGGCGCTTAAACAGCGGGAAAATTCGCCTATACCCTACAGCGCAAAAAGGCCGGTGGTTAAAAAACCACCAGCCAATTAGCCGTTAGGCTAAGAAACTATGCAATAATTACTTAACAGCAACAGTTGCACCAGCTTCTTCTAGCTGAGCTTTAAGTGCGTCAGCTTCTGCTTTGTCAACACCTTCTTTAAGAGGTGCTGGAGCGCCGTCTACAAGAGCTTTAGCTTCTTTAAGACCTAGGCCAGTTGCGCCACGTACTGCTTTGATTACAGCAACTTTGTTGCCGCCAGCAGATTCTAGGATTACGTCAAATTCAGTTTGCTCAGCTGCAGCTTCGCCGCCTGCTGCGCCACCTGCAACTACTGCAGCAGCAGCAGTTACACCGAATTTCTCTTCCATAGCTTCGATTAGTTCAACAACTTGCATTACAGACATTTCTGCAACTGCGTCTAGGATTTGCTCGTTAGTAATAGACATAACAATTCTCTTTTAAGTCAACAATAAGTTTATTTTGCAACCAGTAAAAAGCAAGGCTTAAGCCGCTGCTTCTTCTTTTTGATCGCGGATAGCAGCGATAGTACGTACCAGCTTGCCAGCAGAAGCTTCTTTCATGCACATCATTAGGCGTGCGATTGCTTCGTCGTAAGTTGGTAGTGTTGCTAGTACTTCAGCGTCAGTTAAAGCGCCTTCAAATGCAGCAGCTTTGATCTCGAAATCTTTGTTCTCTTTAGCGAAGTCTTTGAAAAGACGCGCTGCAGCACCTGGGTGCTCGTTAGAGAACGCGATTAGAGTAGGACCAGTGAAAGTGTCAGTTAGACACTCGTAGTCTGTACCCTGAACCGCACGACGTGCTAGAGTGTTACGCACGACTTTCATGTAAACACCCGCTTCGCGAGCTTGTTTACGTAGAGAAGTCATCGCGCCAACTTCAACGCCACGAGAATCAGCTACAACTGCAGAAAGTGCACCACTGGCAGCTTCGTTGACTTGAGCAACAATTGCTTTTTTGTCTTGAAGGTTTAAAGCCATCTTGGATTTACTCCTGGTTGTCGTTACACCACTCACTATCATCACGACAGTGAGAGCTATTGAGGTGCATTCCCAGAAGAAAGTTAACTATTTACATAGAGCTTTCTGTCAGTTCGGGCACCATCTACGTAGGATGATTAAGTTTGTTTTGAGAACAAACACCTACGGTCTTGGACGGAGACTGGGTCTTAATTCATTTCGAACTAGGAGACAGTTCAAAGAACCAATGTTCAGCCCCAACCACAAATATTAGGCGCAAAATTATACACAAATTTTGCGCCTAAGCAAATAAATTATGCTTGAGTGTTCAGGCTAGCCTGATCAACAGCAACACCAGCACCCATAGTAGTAGAGATGCTTACTTTCTTCAGGAAAGTACCTTTCGCTGAAGATGGCTTAGCTTTCTTCAGAGCAACTAGAAGAGCTTCTAGGTTCTCTTTGATCTGCTCAGCAGAGAAGTTTGCTTTACCGATAGTAGTGTGGATGATGCCGTTTTTGTCGTTACGGTAACGAACCTGACCAGCTTTAGCGTTCTTAACCGCTTCAGCAACGTTAGGAGTTACAGTACCAACTTTAGGGTTTGGCATTAGACCGCGAGGACCTAGGATAGTACCTAGTTGACCTACAACGCGCATTGCATCTGGAGAAGCAACAACTACGTCGAAGTTCATTTCGCCTTTCTTAACTTGCTCAGCAAGATCTTCCATACCAACGATGTCTGCGCCAGCTTCTTTAGCTGCTTCAGCGTTTGCACCTTGAGTGAACACTGCAACGCGGATTTCGCGGCCAGTACCGTGAGGTAGTACAGTTGCACCACGTACGTTCTGGTCAGATTTACGAGCATCGATGCCTAGGTTAACAGCAACGTCAACAGACTCTACGAATTTAGCAGTAGCTAGTTCTTGAAGAAGAGCAACAGCTTCGTTGATTTCGTACTCTTTAGTTACGTCAACTTTTTCGCGGATTACGCGCATGCGCTTAGTTAGTTTAGCCATCTTATTAACCCTCTACCACTAGGCCCATTGAACGAGCAGTACCAGCGATTGAACGCTTCATTGCTTCGATGTCAGCACCAGTCATATCAGCAGCTTTAGTTTCTGCGATTTCTTGGATTTGAGCGTCAGTTACAGTACCCACTTTTTCAGTGTTTGGACGACCTGAACCAGACTTAACGCCAGCAGCTTTCTTAAGAAGAACAGCAGCAGGTGGAGTCTTAGTTACGAACGTGAAAGAACGGTCGTTGTATACAGTGATAACAACAGGAGTAGGTAGACCTTTCTCTAGAGATTCTGTTTTCGCGTTGAACGCTTTACAGAATTCCATGATGTTAACACCGTGTTGACCTAGTGCAGGACCAACTGGTGGACTTGGGTTCGCCATACCAGCTGCAACTTGTAGCTTGATGTAAGCTTCAACTTTCTTAGCCATGATAATTCCTAAGTTTGGGTACAAACGCTAATCATCGATCAGCTCCCCGTTTAATGAAAAAACTCTTTACTTCACCAGAAGTAAAAAGGCGCGAAATTATAGTCATAATTCGCGCCTTAGACAACCCTTAAAAAGGTGTTTTTTTAATCAAGTTTTTCAACCTGACCAAATTCAAGCTCAACTGGTGTTGCACGACCAAAGATCGACACAGACACTTTCAGGCGGCTCTTCTCGTAATCCACTTCTTCAACAGTACCATTGAAGTCAGCAAATGGACCTTCATTAACACGTACCACTTCGCCCGCTTCGTACATAGTACGTGGACGAGGAGCTTCACTTGCTTTCTCAAGACGATTAAGAATCGCATCAGCTTCTTTGTCTGTGATAGGTGCTGGACGGTCTGAGGTACCACCAATGAAGCCCATGACACGCGGCACACTGCGTACTAGGTGCCATGATTCATCGTTCATAATCATCTGAACAAGGACGTAACCTGGGAAGAACTTACGCTCAGATTTACGACGCTGACCCGCGCGCATTTCCACTACTTCTTCAGTAGGAACCAGTACTTCACCGAATAGCTCTTCCATGCTGTGCATTTTGATATGCTCGCGAAGAGATTGAGCTACACGACCTTCAAATCCAGAGAAGGCTTGAACCACATACCAGCGTTTTTTTGGAGCTTCACTCATGAATTAAAACCCTCTATACCCCAGTCGCTAGAGCTACTAGACGAACCATGATGCCGTCAATACCCCATAGCGCTAGAGCCATTACAATACTTACAGCTAAAACGATCAGTGTTGTTTGCATAGTTTCTTGGCGTGTAGGCCAAACAACTTTACGAACTTCCATACGAGATTCTTTTGCAAAACTGATCGCTGCTTTACCTTTAGTCGTTGTTGCTGCAACGCCAAGAGCAGCTGCAATTAGAACAACAACGCCTGCAGCGCGAACTACTACAGACATTTCACCATACAGGTAATTACCCACAACAGCGGCCGCTGCTAATACGAAAGCGGCAATCCACTTAAACGTATCTGCTGCGTTTGAGCTATCAGGAGTTTCAGCATTATTTGCTTTCATAAACCAACCTGTCACAAGTCTTAATATAGACGACAACAACCCCGCTGTTGCAGGGCAAACTCCATATCGCTGAAAAAATCAGCGTTACTCTCTTAAGATTAAGCCTCTCCGGCCAATCTTGCTCTGCTCTCAACCAAAATCTGAACAAGAAAACAGCTAAAATAATGTTGAGTGCAGAAAAAGGGCATCAAATGATGCCCTTTTTGCTACTGGTTCGTCAAATCTAATTCAAGATTTTCCGAAGACATTCGTTTAATTCTTTAAGAATTAGTCGAAGATCTTAGCAACAACACCAGCACCTACAGTACGGCCACCTTCACGGATAGCGAAACGTAGGCCTTCATCCATAGCGATAGGAGCGATTAGCTCAACTTGCATTTGGATGTTGTCA
>NZ_JAPPTN010000022.1:0-36461 GCF_027587095.1 Vibrio sp. NFR | reverse complement strand
GCTTGTCGAGAAGTTTTTCTCTCAAAGCGGAGGTGCATTCTAACGAGATAATTGAGAGTGTCAAACACTTTTTTCAATTTATTTTCTCAGAAGCTTTTCACCTCTCCGACCCTGCTGAAGCCTTATCGCGTCTGCCGTGTCGGTGGATGCGCATTATAGGGAACTCAGAACCGTTCGCAACCCTTTTTTGAAAAAAAATGGAAAAAACTAACTGTTCGATGACTATTTCATCAAAAAAGCAAAAAAGAGGGTAAAAAACCCTCTTTTTCTGCCTCAAAAGCTGTATTTAAATGAATGCGTACGCGTCTGCGAACATACGTTCGCTCTTTGCTTTCTTGTTCTGAGTGAACTGTTCACGTGCTGCGCCAGCCATTTCGAAACGGCCTGCAATATAGATATCGTAGTTTTCTAAGCTTTCGAAATCTTCACTCACCGCTTGTAGCACGTTACCAACTTTACCTTGCCAGTCTGCAGGTGCTTCTTCTACAACTGGAACAAAGTGAACGTTAGTAAATTTATCAGCAATTTCGACCAGCTCTTCTTTAGCGTACAGCTGGCAGTTATCGCGCGCCCCCCAGTATAGGTAAATAGGGTTGGTTTTGTTCTGTGCAACACAGTGATCTAGAATTGAGCGCACGTAACTAAAGCCTGTACCACCAGCAATCAATAATAGTGGGCGTTCGCTTTCTTCTTGAACCCAAGCATCACCATGTGGAGCATCAATCTCGATATGACCATCTGTTTCTAGTGCCGCTTGCATTGCTTCAACGACTTCTAGCGCATAAGCGTTGTGTTCCGCCGCACCGATATGCAGTTCAAGTTCGCCTTCATGACGACATGGACTGCTCGCAATCGAGAAAGGACGTTTGTCTTTTTCACCCATCACAACCATGAGGTACTGACCTGCTTTAAAAGGTACAGGTGATTCTGGGTGAAGAAGGATTTGATAAGTATTACAAGCTAACGGCTGAATAGACTTTACTTTACATTGGATGGTCATGGTGTTCCTCTCGCTTACTCGTCAAAAGTAAGCACTAAATTACTTTCTGTATAGGCTTGGCAAGGGAATATCCAACCTTGCTGTTGCTCTTTTTCGGTTAGCATAGGTTCGAGGTGATAGCTCACCTCGCCCGTTAGCTTTTTACACATGCACATGGCGCAAGCGCCAACTTGGCAACGATGTGGGAAGCGAATATTGTTGTTGAGCGCAGCTTCCAACACCGTCTCCCCTTCTTTTACTTGGAACGTAACGTCCATTGGTAGAAGGTGGACTTGATGACTCATAGAATACCTAACTGGTCCCAAATCTCATCGACTTTAGCCACAAGTTTAGGATCTTTTTTGATAGGCGTACCCCACTCGCGCATGACTTCGGATTCGAACTTGTTGGTCGCATCCAATCCTAATTTGGATGAACTAGCAGTCTTACTATGCACTTGAATAGTATCTCTATCTGGATCCATTCGGGTTGTTACAGCCCAAATGATGTCATTCCAATCTCGTGCATTAACGTCATCGTCGCACAAGATAATGAATTTGTTATCCGTGTGCTGAGCAAAGAAGTCCCACAGGTATTCCATCAAGGCTTGCGATTGACCAGCTTGGTCTTTCTTCATGGTCACAACAGCGAACTGGTTATTTGCTGTTGCAGGTAGATAGATATCGACAATCTCAGGGCGTTGCTGTTTCAACTCGTTCAGCTCTGTTTCGGTAATCGCTATGCTGTCTCGCTCAGTGACCTCGGTTCGCGTCGCTAGCTCGGCATCCCATTTAATGGTTGCATCTAGCCCCATCTTGGATCCAAGACCAACCACTGGCGAAGCAAAATCTAGAGAGTCGATTGGCGTGTTATCTATCATCAAGGTATCACGCACAGGATCCATATGCTCTGACATGGCTTTCACGACATCATTCCAATCTCGTGCGTTTACCGATTCATCGCACACAATAACAAACTTGGTATACATGAATTGGCGTAAGAAAGACCACACGCCCATCATTACGCGCTTGGCATGTCCTGGGTACTGCTTCTTCATGGTGACGACTGCCATTCGGTACGAACAACCTTCTGGCGGCAGATAGAAATCTTCAATCTCTGGGAATTGCTTTTGCAGAATCGGCACAAACACTTCGTTTAATGCCACACCCAATACAGCTGGTTCATCTGGCGGACGACCAGTGTAGGTGCTGTGATAAATAGGATCTTTACGCATAGTAATGTGCGTAATGGTGAATACGTGGTGCTTTTCTTTTTCGTTATAGTAGCCAGTGTGGTCACCGTAAGGACCTTCATCAGCAAACTCGTTTGGGTCGATATAGCCTTCCATCACGATTTCCGCGCTCGCTGGCACTTCCAAATCATTACTGACTGACTTCACGACTTCAGTTTTGCTTCCACGCAACAAACCTGCAAATGCGTATTCCGATAGCGTATCTGGCACTGGTGTTACCGCGCCAAGAATGGTAGCTGGGTCTGCACCAAACGCGACCGAAACTGGGAAAGGTTTACCTGGATTGGTTTCCATCCAATCGCGCAGGTCGAGCGCACCACCTCGGTGAGCTAACCAACGCATGATGATTTTGTTCTTGGCAATTTTCTGCTGACGATAAATGCCTAGGTTCTGACGTTTTTTGTTTGGACCTTTGGTTACGGTTAAGCCCCAAGTAAGCAGCGGCGCAACATCTTCTGCCCAACAGCTCATTACCGGAATCTTATCCAAGTCAACTTCATCACCTTGCCAAACAATGTCTTGGCATGGTGCTTTACGTAAACGCTTAGCCGGCATGTTCAATACTTGTTTGAACACAGGCAGTTTTTCCAACGCGTCTTTGAAGCCTTTTGGTGGCTCAGGTTCTTTTAAATAAGCCAGTAGCTTACCGACTTCTCTTAATTCTTTAACGTCTTCGCGTCCCATACCGATTGCGACGCGCTCTGGCGTACCAAATAGGTTCGTCAAAACAGGCACGTCGTAGCCGATTGGGTTCTCAAACAACAATGCAGGACCACCAGCACGCAAGGTGCGGTCACTAATTTCTGTCATTTCGTAAGCGGGATCGACGGGGTGAGTGATGCGTTTAAGTCGACCTTTCTGTTCTAGGTGGTCGATAAATTCGCGTAAATCCTTAAAACTCATAGGCCTTCATGCTGGCTGATTAAACTGTCCGCAGTATAACAAATAGGAGGACGCTAAGATCCTCCTATTTTGTGTGGGTATGTGAGCTAGGTTACTTCAATGATAACAATGCGAAGAAACGGTCTTTTAAAGTGCCATCACTTCAAGAATTCCTGAATCTGTCGCGCTTTTACTTGGCGATTACTTGAAACAAGCTCTTCTAACCAAGATCGATGCCCCTGTTTTGCTAGCTCTCTCGCAACTAGAGTCGCTTCTTCTGAGAGCGCCATCTTAGCAACGAGGAACTGTTTTACGTCTTGAGAGAGTGGATTGGATCTCGTGAGCAGTTCAATAGCATAAGGTTTTAAGGTCGGATTGACCGTAGAATTCATCAATTGTTGTAATGAGAACTCATCACCAACCTCAGCAAGCCTTTCTAGCTCAGTTTGGCTGTTGTAATCCGCACGCATTCGCCAAAGCAGATCATACATTGCCTCATTTTGGCTAACTTGCGCCAAACGCACCACAACGGCAGTGGATGGTAACCAGCTCGTTATGTTTGCATGGGTCAATTGTTTGGTTAGCGCCTCAAGTGCATCGGGCGATAGGCTATCTAACTCACGTATAAGTAGCGCTTCTCTGGTTTGTACATGTTGCGAAGTGCCTGTTAACCAATCTTTTAGGTTAAGTTCTTGGCGCTCTGCTGCTAGTACAAACTCCAACGTGCTTTGGTCTTGTTTCCAACGTTTAATCAGACGACTCGCAATAGAGGGAAAGTTAAACGCAGGCACAGTGAATTCGTAACCATCACCACGCTCTAAAACTTGGTAAGTTGGGGTGATACTAATTTGGGATTCGACAAAAATCGCCATTCTCGGCGTAAGGATGATTTCTTGTTGCTCTAGTTTTTCGAGCAACAGAAAACGAACGACTTCTTGTTGAGGAAAAGCCAGTCGGTCGAGAGCAAATTTGAGAGAGTCGACCTCGTCTCTGACTGCATAATCGAGCAATTCAGATACTTTGGTCTGTATATGGGTATCCTGAAGCCACTGCTCTACCACGGTCTCCTGCATTTCCTTAGCAGATAAAGTCACGGGTAGCGTGATAAGTGACAAGCTCAGGAGTAATGACGACAACATTCCTTGTTGCATGTTAACCTCCCGATAACATTTTCTTCATTCTGATACTTCTATCGGGAGAAAGCAATAAAAAAGCCACCGATATACGGTGGCTTTTCGCAGAATTACTTATCTGAGACTATTGGCGACGCATTGCATCAAAGAATTCGTCGTTAGTCTTCGTCATCGCTAGCTTGTCGATTAGGAATTCCATTGCATCGATTTCACCCATTGGGTGAACAATCTTACGTAGAATCCACATCTTCTGAAGCTCTTCATTCTTAGTTAGAAGCTCTTCACGACGTGTGCCACTGCGGTTGAAGTCAATCGCTGGGAATACACGCTTCTCTGCGATCTTACGGTTCAAGTGGATTTCCATGTTACCTGTACCCTTGAACTCTTCGTAGATAACTTCATCCATCTTCGAACCAGTATCAACAAGAGCTGTAGCAAGGATAGTTAGGCTGCCGCCTTCTTCTACGTTACGCGCTGCACCGAAGAAACGCTTAGGACGGTGTAGTGCGTTTGCATCCACACCACCAGTTAGTACTTTACCTGATGAAGGGACTACGGTGTTGTATGCACGAGCTAGACGAGTAATAGAGTCAAGCAGGATAACCACGTCTTTCTTGTGTTCAACAAGACGTTTTGCTTTCTCGATTACCATTTCCGCTACTTGTACGTGGCGAGAAGCTGGCTCATCGAACGTTGACGCTACTACTTCACCTTTAACTAGACGCTGCATCTCTGTCACTTCTTCAGGACGTTCGTCGATTAGAAGTACCATCAACTCACACTCAGGGTGGTTGTATGCGATGCTTTGAGCGATGTTTTGCAGAAGCATTGTCTTACCCGCTTTAGGCGGAGCAACAATCAGACCACGTTGACCTTTACCAATTGGCGATGCCAAGTCTAAAACACGTGCTGTGATGTCTTCTGTAGAACCGTTACCGCGCTCCATAACCATACGCTCGTTAGCGTGTAGAGGCGTTAAGTTCTCGAATAGGATCTTGTTACGAGCGTTGTCTGGTTTGTCGTCGTTTACTGTGTTGACTTTTAGCAGGGCAAAGTAACGCTCACCGTCTTTTGGTGGACGAATCTTACCAGCAATTGAGTCACCAGTACGTAGGTTGAAACGACGAATCTGACTTGGTGAAACGTAGATGTCGTCTGGACCAGCAAGGTATGAGCTGTCCGCACTACGTAGGAAACCAAAGCCGTCTTGCAGAATCTCCAGAACCCCATCGCCAAAGATGTCTTCGCCGCCTTTCGCGTGCGCTTTAAGAATTGCGAAGATGATGTCTTGTTTTCTTAGACGAGCTAGGTTCTCAAGACCCAGGCTTTCGCCAAGCTTTACAAGGTCAGACACAGGTCTGTTCTTCAGTTCAGTAAGATTCATGGTGGTGGATGCTTGTTTAGTCAAAATAAGATCTGTTTTCTAGTTAAGATGGATTTGGTCTCAGGATCGACCAAGAAGAGAAATTTGTTCAATTAACGCGCGATAAGTTAGCACTAATTAATATTCTAGTCCAGAGTTAGAAAAACAAAACCGCGCATTGTCATATTGCACGGTTTTGTTTGTAATCACTTAGTGATTATAGGTTTGCGTCTAGGAACTCTTTTAGTTGAGTCTTAGACAAAGCACCAACTTTCGTTGCCGCTACGTTACCGTCTTTAAATAACAGTAGCGTTGGAATGCCGCGAATACCAAACTTAGGTGGTGTACCTGCGTTATGGTCAATGTTTAGTTTACCGATAGTGAGTTTGCCTTCGTACTCGTCAGCGATTTCGTCCAGGATAGGAGCGATCATTTTACAAGGACCACACCATTCCGCCCAAAAATCAACTAGAACCGGGCCTGCAGCATTGATTACATCGTTTTCAAAACCGTCATCAGTAAGCTGCAAAATCTTATCACTCATCTTCCACTCCAATGTGTTTTTCGAAACTGGTTGGATGATAACCAGTAAATAGATGCCCTATTGGAATGTATTTACTTTCTTATTGCAAGCTTTAGCTGATATTCTATCGCTATGAAAAAGACGCATATCACAGAGCAAAAGTTCGCCGATTTGGGTTTAAAGCCCCAAGTTATTGAAGGATTGGACAAAAAAGGGTTCGAATATTGTACCCCTATCCAAGCCTTGGCGTTGCCGGTACTGCTCACCGGCCAAGACATTGCAGGCCAGGCCCAAACGGGTACTGGTAAAACCCTCGCGTTTCTTACTGCTACCTTCAACCACCTTCTAACGACACCAGAGCACGAAGGTCGTAAGCCAACTCAGCCGCGCGCGATCATTATGGCGCCAACGCGTGAGCTAGCGATTCAGATCTTTAACGATGCTGAACCTTTGATTGCTAGCACGGGTCTTAAAGCCGCTTTAGCGTACGGTGGCGAAAGCTACGACAAGCAACTGGCAAAACTGCAAGACGGCGTAGACATTCTTATCGGCACTACAGGCCGTATCATCGACTTCTACAAGCAACGCGTATTCAACCTAAACAACATTCAAGCGGTTGTTCTGGATGAAGCGGACCGTATGTTTGATCTTGGCTTTATTAAAGACATTCGTTTCTTGTTCCGTCGTATGCCTGAGCCAAAAGAGCGTTTGAACATGCTGTTCTCAGCAACATTGTCTTATCGCGTACAAGAATTAGCTTTCGAACACATGCACAATCCTGAGCATGTTGTGGTTGAGCCAGAGCAAAAAACGGGTCACCGCATCCAAGAAGAGCTTTTCTACCCTTCTAATGAAGACAAGATGGCACTGCTTCAAACTCTTATTGAAGAAGAATGGCCAGACCGCGCGATCGTTTTTGCTAATACGAAGCATAAGTGTGAGTCGATTTGGGGTCACCTAGCAGCAGATGGTCACCGTGTGGGTCTACTGACTGGCGATGTACCACAGAAGAAGCGTGAAAAGATTCTTGAGCAATTCACTCGCGGTGAAGTTGACCTACTAGTCGCAACCGATGTTGCTGCTCGTGGTCTTCATATTCCTCAAGTAACACACGTATTCAACTTCGACCTACCGGATGACTGTGAAGATTACGTTCACCGTATCGGTCGTACTGGTCGTGCTGGCGCAAGTGGTCACTCTATTAGCTTTGCTTGTGAAGATTACGCAATCAACTTGCCGCCAATCGAAGAATACATTGAGCACGCAATCCCAGTTTCTGATTACGATGCCTCGGCTCTAATCCAAGACTTGCCTGCACCACTTCGTATGCGCGCGCCTCGTACTCAACAACGTCGCACCAATACAGGTGGCACTCGCTCTGGTAACCGCAAGCCACAAGGACGTCGTCCTCGTCAACCGCGTCAATCAGCGCCAAAACAATCATAAAAGGAAACTGAAGTCGTTTATGAGTCAAGCAGGATCATCACCGCTATACGCCGCCATCGACCTCGGGTCGAACAGTTTTCACATGCTCGTTGTGCGTCACATCGATGGCAGCGTTCAAACTATGGCTAAAATTAAGCGCAAAGTTCGTCTAGCCGCGGGCTTAGATGAACATAACTCTCTTAGTATGGAAGCTATGCAGCGAGGATGGGACTGCTTAAGTCTATTTGCAGAACGCTTGCAGGATATTCCTAAACAGAACATCCGCATTGTGGGTACCGCGACATTGCGTACCGCGACCAATGTGGATGTTTTTCTAGAGAAGGCGAACCAAATTTTAGGTCAGCCTATCGAAGTGATTACCGGCGAAGAAGAAGCCGCCACTATATATAAAGGTGTCGCTCATACCTCTGGTGGCAGCGGTCGTCGCCTTGTGGTCGATATCGGCGGTGCAAGTACCGAACTGATTATCGGTGAAGGTTTCGAAGCCAAAGCTCTGACCAGTCTAAAAATGGGCTGTGTGACTTGGTTGGAGAACTTCTTTAAAGACCGCCAATTAAATGCACGTAACTTCGAAGCCGCAATTGAAGGCGCGAAGCAAACTCTGATGCCAATCTTAGAACAGTACACTGACCTAGGTTGGGATGTGTGTGTTGGGGCATCGGGTACCGTTCAAGCACTACAAGAGATAATGCTAGCGCAAGGCATGGACGAAGTGATTACTCACTCCAAACTTAAGCGTCTGCAAAAACAGGCGATGCTTGCTGATCACTTGGAAGAGCTCGATATTGAAGGGCTTACCCTAGAACGTGCTTTGGTGTTCCCAAGTGGCTTATCCATTTTGATTGCGATCTTTGAGCTACTAGAAATCGATGCCATGACACTGGCTGGCGGCGCACTACGTGAAGGCTTGGTGTACGAGATGGTTGACGAACTTCGTCAAAACGACATCCGTGCACGCACCGTTTGTAGCGTACAAAACCGTTACCAGCTAGATTGCCAATACGGCGAACAAGTTGCAAAACTTGCGGGCAAACTGCTTGAGCAAGTTGGCGGTGAAGCTTGGGTTGCAGAACCTCAGGGTAAAGTCCTGCTGGAAACAACAGCCAAGCTGCACGAAATCGGTCTAACTATCGACTTCAAAAAGGGCGGTGAGCACAGCGCTTACCTGCTACAGCATCTGGATTTGCCTGGTTACACCCGTGCGCAGAAGTTCTTTATCGGTGAAATTGCTCGCCGTTACCGTGAACAACTGACGTCACTGCCTGAGCAACATGCCCTTTCAGGCACGAGTGGTAAACGCGTACTGCGCCTATTGCGTCTTGCGGTTTTACTCAGCCACCGTCGTAATCCAGCTCTAGAGCCATGTGTGACTCTCACTGCGGAAGGCGACAAACTGACGCTCAACATTGATGCGAAGTGGCTAGAGGCAAACCCACTGACTGCCGCTGAGTTGGAAATTGAATCCAACCGTCAAACAGACATCGGCTGGCCGTTAAGTATTGTGACTTGTTAAATCTCACGATGACTTATTACTTGGTTAAAGGTCCCTATTGGGACCTTTTTTATTACTCCATTTTTACCTTTGTACAGCTTAGGGAGCTTTTGGACACCCATGATCTAATTACTCCCCACGCTGTACAAAATACTCTAAACTCAAGTAAACAGGCACAAAAAAGCCGCTTGATTTGAGCAAGCGGCTTTCGGGGTTCCCACTGATATTAAGACTGAACGCTTGTCGTCACCTTAAAGTCAGGGTTCACCGCAGTAAGCTTCTTAATGAGGTAATTCAGTAATACGCCATACATAGGAACGAACAGACCAAGACTGATAATCAATTTGAAGCCGTAATCCACCAGCGCGATTTCCGTCCAATGCTCCGCCATAAATGGATCTGGACTTTGGTAGAACGCAATGGCGAAGAAAGCGATAGTATCAAGTGCATTACCGAAAAGCGTTGAACACGTTGGTGCCACCCACCATTGCTTCATTTGGCGTAGGCGGTTGAACACATGCACATCCATGATCTGACCAAGCAGGTACGCCATGAAGCTAGCAATCGCGATACGAGCAACGAATAAGTTAAATTCCCCTAGGTGGCCAAAACCTTGGAATTGACCTTCGAAGAACACCACCGATAAGAAGTAAGACACTGCCAACGCAGGCAACATCACTAAGAAGATGATCTTACGTGCCAACTGAGCACCGAAAATACGCACAGTTAAGTCAGTCGCTAAGAAGATAAATGGGAAAGTGAATGCACCCCAAGTGGTATGGAAACCGAAGATAGTAAACGGTAGCTGAACTAGGTAATTGCTAGATGCAATAATGACTAGGTGGAATAGAACCAGATAGATAAGGGCGTTGCGCTGCTGCGCAGGGGTAAAGTTACTCATGCGATACCTTTTTAGTTTGGTTTGGGGGTGAGGGAACCCAAATCGAGTCACTGAATAAAGTGGCTCTTACCAACAATGTAAAATGAAAAATAAACTGGCTTGGCTCATTCTGAGCGAAGCGGTGGGCGATTATACATTAACCACTTTTCGCCGCAAGTCGTCTGTTTTACGCAAACGTTTGAGCATAAAAAAGGGTGTTTCATGTGAAACACCCTTTCTAAAAAAATTCTATTTTTAGAAGCCGCGTTGGAACAATCCTGCGAGATAATCCAACTCTTCCCTGCTCTCTTCAATCGCTAAAGCTTCAAACCAAATCGCTTCGCTGTAATGCTCTGCTTTCATAAACAGTCGGCAACCTTCAAAATCGATCAGCCAAGAGTGAATGTCCGCATCCCACTGCTTTTCCACCACAGTAGCAGAAAGCAAACCAACTAAACGCTCACCTAAAGCAGGAAAGCTATCAAGGTCAAAGCTCGGCGCGGTAATGATTAAGCGCCCTTCTTGTGCCATGTAGTCCGCTAAGCCAAATTCCTTTTGCATCGTGGTTCCTTATCCGTGGTGAGTAATGTGTTCTTGAATCAAATCGAGGAATGGATCGGCGTACTTCTCCAGTTTGCGCTGACCAACACCGCTAACTGCCAGCATTTCGCCGTAAGACGTTGGCAGAATTTCCGCCATATCAATCAGAGTCGCGTCACTGAAGACCACGTATGGTGGCAAACCATCTTCATCAGCAATCGACTTACGCAGCTTACGTAACTTGGCAAACAGCTTCTTATCGTAATTCTTGCTGGTCAGTTTATCTGACTTCGCCGCGCGTGCTGCGGTGTCTAAACGCGGAACTGCTAACTCCAGAGTCACATCGCCACGCAACAGCGGACGCGCCTCTTCGGTAAGTTGCAGCGTTGAGTTACGAGTGATGTTTTGGAACAGCAGACCCTTGTGGATTAACTGACGGAAGATACTCACCCAATAGTCGTGACTGTGGTCGCGACCTATCGCGTAGGTAGAAATCTTATCGTGCCCGTTTTCACGTACACGAATATTTTGCATGCCACGAAGCACTTCTACCACGTAACCCATACCAAAGCTTTGATTAACACGGTACACACAAGACAACGCCTTACGTGCTTCTTCCGTGGCATCAAAGTGTTTCGGTGGATCTAAGCAAATATCACAGTTGCCACATGGCTTCTCGCGATACTCACCAAAGTAATTCAGTAGCACCTGACGACGACAAGTCTGCGCCTCAGCAAAGGCACTCATCGCATTCAGTTTGTGGGTTTCCACCTGCTTCTGTGGACCGTCGTCTTTCTCATCCAACATACGGCGCAGCCAACTAATGTCCGCCGGGTCATACAACATCATGGCTTCCGCAGGCAGACCATCACGCCCTGCACGACCCGTTTCCTGATAGTAGGATTCGATATTACGCGGGATATCAAAGTGAACCACAAAGCGCACGTTTGGTTTGTTGATGCCCATACCGAATGCCACGGTCGCCACTACAATTTGGATGTCATCGCGTTGGAAAGCTTCTTGAACATAAGCGCGCTCATCAGCATCCATACCTGCATGATAACCAGCAGCACGAATGTGGTTGTTACACAACTTCTCAGTCACCATCTCAACTTTCTTACGGCTACCACAATAGATGATGCCGCAATTACCCTTCTGGGTCTCAAGATAACGAACGATTTGCGAAACCGGCTTGTGCTTCTCAACTAAGTTGTAGCGAATGTTAGGACGGTCGAAGCTGCCTAGGTAAACCTCAGGATTATTCAGTTGCAGACGCTCAAGAATATCTCGACGCGTTGCGTCATCCGCCGTCGCTGTCAGTGCCATAAATGGCACATGGGAAAACTGCTGCTTAAGTTGACCAAGCGCGGCATATTCTGGACGAAAATCGTGTCCCCACTGGGAAATACAGTGCGCTTCATCGACGGCAATCATCGATAGCGGCAGATTTTCCAAGCGCTCAATGAAGTCACGCATCAATACGCGTTCTGGCGAGACGTACACCAACTTAAGATGCCCAGTGTGCATGCGGTTATACACGCTGAGCAGCTCTTCGCGAGGCATGGTCGAGTTGATGCACTCAGCCGCTACACCGTTGGCTTTAAGCTGATCCACTTGGTCTTTCATCAGCGAAATCAGCGGAGAAATGACCAAAGTAATGCCAGAGCGAACCAAAGCAGGAATTTGATAGCACAGCGACTTACCGCCACCAGTAGGCAGGATAACTAAGCTGTCGCGACCTTCTACTGCAGCGTCAATCACCAACTGCTGACCATCACGGAACTCTTGGTAACCAAACACATCCTCCAACACACGTTGAGGCGTTACAGGCGAGTCTGATTGTTCGGCTAACAAGGTAGAGGTCATGAAAAATCTCAGATTGGGTCTTAAAAAGAGGTGCTTATGCATGCCACTAGCACGCAAAGTGAGGGCACATTGTAATGGGGTTTCATGGTGAATAAAACCGCAAATTGTTAGGTGATTCAGCTCACGACTCGTATACTGATTTTCTGCTCTATAAAAACTCAATTAGGTGACATCCCATGACACCAGAAGAACAACAACGCTCACGGCAAGGCGTCTTGCTTGCTATTGGCGCATACACCATGTGGGGTATCGCACCCATTTACTTCAAATCGATTGCTGAAGTCTCGCCACTAGAGATCTTAAGCCACCGAGTGATTTGGTCTTTCTTTTTGCTAGCCGCACTCCTCCATTTTGGTCGCCATTGGCGCTCGGTTCGCGACATCATTAAAAACAAAACCAAGATGATGTTTCTGGTTTCTACTGCCATTTTGGTCGGTGCAAACTGGTTGATCTTCATTTGGGCGGTGAACTCGAATCACATGCTCGATGCCAGCTTAGGTTATTACATTAACCCACTGATCAACGTCTTACTTGGGATGGTCTTCCTTGGCGAGCGTCTACGTAAGCTTCAGTGGTTCGCGGTTGTCCTTGCTGCTTGTGGCGTATTAGTTCAGCTGATCGTCTTTGGCTCGGTGCCTGTGGTCGCTATAGCGCTGGCAATGAGTTTCGGCTTTTATGGCTTGCTGCGTAAGAAAGTCAGTGTGGAAGCACAAACCGGACTATTCATTGAAACCTTGGTGATGTTACCTGCTGCAGCAATTTACTTGCTGTTTATTGCGAGTTCACCGACGTCCAACATGCTAGATAACCCAATGCAGCTTAATACCTTGTTGATTGCTGCAGGCGTGATCACTACCCTGCCGCTACTGTGTTTTACTGGCGCAGCAACCCGTCTAAAGCTATCGACGTTGGGCTTCTTCCAATACATCGGTCCGAGTTTGATGTTCTTGCTTGCGGTGCTGATTTACGGCGAACCGTTCACCAGCGATAAAGCCATTACCTTCGCCTTTATTTGGGGTGCTTTGGTGGTGTTTAGCTTTGATGGTCTGCGTAATAACCGCAAGTCACGCAAAGCGGCTCAAGCAGCCTGATCGTTTTTTACAAGACATTTAAGAAATTGATGGATAAGCTTGGTCATAATGCGACCAAGCTTTTTTTATTTAATGGAACATATTCAGTACTACGCAACCGACCATGACAACTTGAGTCTGATAGAGGCGAAATACCAGAAATTTGCTTTTCAAAGGCATTACCACCTGGATTTTCATCTCGGTCTGATCACGCATGGTGCGCAGAAGTTCCAATACCAAGGTAACAGCCACCAAGTTGGTCACGGGCAAATTGTGATAATGCCGCCAGATGAGCTGCACGACGGGCAATCTAAGCTCGAAAGTGGCTATGAAGTAAATGTATTTGCGATCGAACCTCACCTATTGAGCGATCTGGCTGATCTTAAGCAAAACGGTCAAATAATACACTTCAACGAGCTGATCATCTCGGATCCACAGATATTTTCACAACTTAGTAACTTACATGGGCTACTTCGTCGTGAAAACCTCAGCCAACTCACCAAAGATTGCCTTCCTTTTGAAGGATTTAACCAGCTTTTTGATCGCTACGGATCGCTTGAGCGACAAAAAGTGGTGCCATTAGGAAATCAATCACTTGGAACGTTAAAAGATTATCTAATGGCGAACCTCGACCAAGCAGTACGTTTGGATTCACTTTCAGAGCTGTGCCAACTGAGCCCAACTCAGTTCCAGCGCCACTTTAAAGCGCAAACTGGCATGACGCCTTACGCATGGTTCGCACGCCTGCGCCTTGAGCAAGGCATGAAGTTACTGCAATCAGGTCAATGTGGTACCGACGTCGCCCATCAGATCGGTTTCTACGACCAAGCGCATTTCAGCAAAGCGTTTAAGCAGACCTACGGTGTTTCCCCTTCTCAAGTGACTCGTTAATTTCATTTACCGAGAAAGCTGTCAGTTTTTTACAAGCGCCACAGGTGACTTGCCACGACAATAGCCGCATTGGTTATATTTGAGATGTGTTATGAATGAATCCACCATATTGCTGACGCTCGCCAGCATTCACTTTATTGCCCTAATGAGTCCAGGTCCGGACTTTGCTCTGGTCGTACAAAACGCGACGCGTCATGGTCGTCAAACTGGCTTGTACATTGCGTTGGGATTGTCCGTCGGTATTTTGCTGCACTCTTTGTTCAGCCTGACAGGCGTGAGTTATATCGTCCACCAGCACCCAGTGTTGTACTCCGTGGTGCAACTGCTCGGTGGTAGTTACCTGCTCTATTTAGGTATTGGCGCATTGCGCGCCGTGATCTCGATGATCAAAAACCCACAGGCGGATCAACCTAAGAAGCAAAACAACCTAGTGATCAGCAATAAGCGTCAGGCATTTGCTAAAGGATTTGCGACCAACATTCTTAACCCGAAAGCCTTGGTGTTCTTTATCAGTTTGATGTCGAGCTTAGTCCCTGCTGGTATGTCGATCACTGGCAAAGGTATTGCTTTGGTCATCCTGTTTGGCTTGTCGCTATTCTGGTTCTCTAGCCTTGCATGGATGCTATCGACACAGCGCTTACAACGTAAATTGCAACAAGCAGGCATCTACATTGACGGTCTGTGTGGGGTGGTATTTACTCTCGTGGGCGGCAGTATTTTGTACCAAACCATCAGCACTTTTATCGGATAAAGTACTGATTTAAAAGCGTAGCACAATCGACATTTCTAAGATTGCTGACTCGACGTGACTCTTCATGACTGCCAAGCTGAAAGCACAAAACTGGCAACATGGAGAGTCATCATGCATTGGACGTTCAACCGACTCGTGACCACGGGTCTTTTTCTTACTTCCCCACTCGTCTTATCTACCTCAGCCTTTGCTAACCAAGCGGCAGATGCCGTTGCGCCGGAGCACAGCACTGGCTTCGAGCAAAAGCAGTTGGTCACAGCCAAAGATTATATGGTCACCGCAGCCAACCCACTTGCCACCCAAGCCGGGGCGGATGTTCTTGCTCAAGGTGGTAATGCTATTGATGCCATGGTTGCCGTACAACTGATGCTGGGCTTGGTAGAACCGCAATCTTCAGGCATTGGTGGTGGCGCCTTCTTAGTGTATTGGGACAGTGAGAAACAAAAACTGACCACGTATGATGGACGTGAAACCGCACCGCTCGCCGCAACGCCGAAACTCTTCCTAGATGACAAAGGACAACCACTGCAGTTTTACGATGCGGTTGTCGGTGGGCTTTCCGTTGCCACTCCTGGCACAGTGAAACTACTGTGGGACACGCACCAGAAATACGGCAAGTTGGAATGGAAGAAGATCATCCAACCTGTGATTACCTTAGCTGAACAAGGTTTCGAGGTCAGTCCTCGTCTCGCGAGTCTGATTGAGAAAGATGCCAAACGCCTATCACGCTTCCCTGCGACTAAGGCTTACTTCTTTAATCCAGATGGCTCACCAAAAGCCGAAGGCACGTTGTTGAAGAACCCTGAATACGCGCAAACTTTGACGGCAATTGCAGAGCAAGGGGCAAAAGCTTTCTATCAAGGCGATATCGCCACAGACATCATCAAGACAGTACAGAATGCCCCGGGCAATCCTGGCGTATTGGCACAACCTGACTTTGATGCGTTCCAAATCAAGCAACGTGAACCGGTTTGTGCGGCTTACCAAAGCTATGACATCTGTGGTATGGGACCACCAAGCTCTGGCGCATTGACGGTTGGACAAATTCTCGCGATCACCGAGCAGTACGATCTGAAAGGATGGGGAGCCAAAAGCGCGAAATCGTGGCAAGTGATCGCCGACGCATCTCGCCTTGCGTTTGCGGATCGCGGTAAGTACATGGCTGACCAAGATTATGTGCCAATGCCAACCGAAGGCTTACTTGATAAAGATTATCTCAAACAACGTGCTGAGCTCATTCAAGTCGGTAAAGCCTTGAGTAAGGTTGAAGCCGGCAATCCACCGTGGTCACACGCGATGAACTTAAGCATGGATCAATCGATCGAGCTGCCTTCCACCAGCCATTTCAATATCGTCGATAAGCAAGGTAATGTGGTTTCAATGACAACAACCATTGAGAACGCCTTTGGCTCACGCTTGATGGTGCGTGGCTTCTTGCTCAACAACGAACTGACCGACTTCTCCTTCCGCACTCATCAAGATGGAGTGCCAATCGCGAACCGCTTAGAGCCGGGTAAACGCCCACGCTCATCCATGGCACCAACCATTATGATGAAGGATGACAAACCTTACATGGCAATTGGCTCACCGGGTGGCAGCCGCATCATTGGTTACGTCGCACAAGCCATTATCGCCCACACGCAGTGGGATATGGGCATCCAAAGTGCGATTAATCAGCCACGATTACTGAACCGTTTTGGCACCTTAGATATTGAGCAAGGTACTGCTGCAGAAGGCTTACAGCCTGAGTTGGAAAAGATGGGTTTTAAAACTGATGTTCGTGATTTGAACTCTGGACTGCATGCGATACGTATAACAAAAGACGGTCTTGAGGGCGCAGCCGATCCAAGGCGTGAAGGTGCCGCTATCGGGCAGTAAGAGTCTTTCGCTCGACCCCTTGTGCGAGATCTCTCACAAAGGGTTGAGCAAACCTCTCTTTTTTAATGGTAAAACCGTACAACAAAGATCTTAAGCTATTGAATTTAATGATCATGTATCTTTTTTAAACGCTAAGAGTGTGAAAAAATGTGAGATTAGCCCGTTGTTGGAAATCGTTAAACACGTAATATTAAACCTGTCGGAAGGATGCTGACACGGAACAGGAAACACCACGGACTTGGTGAACTTCAGGAAGAAGAAACGGTTATTCAGGATGAATAGTCGGGCATGGATTGCAAAATTGGACATTGAACGGAATCAATAGTGACTAGGATGGTTGCTACTAAGGACGGGAAATGGACACCTCTGGACGAGGCAAGGATTTGAACATCAGGATGATGTCAGGGACACCGCTCAGGGAACAAGTGATGAGAGCTAACGAGGATGGTTAGTAGACCAGGATAAGGTCATTAAGGACACCGCTAGGAAGGCGACGTAAGGATTAAGCTGACGGATTCAGCACACTATCATGGATTAGATGCATGGAGCACTCTTAGTAGCCGGATTGCTGCGAGTAAGACTATAACCCCGATGGGCGCAAGCCCTCGGGGTTTTTCTTTGCCTAAAATTTTTCTCAGCAGCTCTACGGAAAGCTGACATTCACCCACAACGCCCACCTTTCACTTCAAATGGCATCGTTAAATCACGCTATTGCACTCCATTTATTGTTCCATTTTTTACTGCGTTAGCGACATGCAAACAACTCAAACAAAAAGAGCCGCCGAAGCAGCTCTTGAGTTGATGATACCAATCACAGTAAATTAGTGATCAGAAATAGCGTAGGGAAAATGCTTGAGAACAAGGCGCAATTTTTCGATAAGTAGTTATTCTACAATCAAAAATTGCAACGCAGTTATCGAGTATTTTAACAAGCTAGAATGACTAGTTATTTACTACGATTGGTATGAGTTTTGGTGAAGCCTTACAGTTTCTCTAGTCGAGCGTAAGCAGTCACCAACCATTTGATGCCCTCACCATTAAAGGCAATCTGTACGCGACTCTGTGGACCACTGCCTTCGAAGTTGATGATGGTGCCCTCACCAAACTTAGGATGCATCACACGAGAACCTAGCGTAAAGCCAGTTTCATTGAAGCTCTCTTTCACCGCCGTTTGGCTAAATCGACCACTGCTTGCAGGACGGCTAACTTGCGCCTTCATGCGTACTTCGTCTAAACAAGTTTCTGGCAGTTCACGGATAAAGCGAGACGGTTTATGGTACTTATCCTGACCGTACAAACGGCGCATTTCAGCATAAGTGATGTACAGTTTCTGCATCGCACGGGTCATGCCTACGTAACACAGACGACGTTCTTCTTCTAAACGCCCTGCTTCTTCCGCCGACATTTGGCTTGGGAACATGCCTTCTTCCACACCAACCATAAACACCAATGGGAACTCTAGACCTTTCGCACTATGCAATGTCATGAGCTGAACCGCATCTTCAAACTCGTCCGCTTGTCCTTCGCCCGCTTCTAGTGCCGCGTGGGTTAGGAATGCCGTCAGCAGTGACATGTCCTCGGCTTCTTCTGGTTTCTCGAATTGGCGAGTTGCGGTCACCAATTCCTCCAAGTTCTCAATACGCGCCTTAGACTTTTCGCCCTTCTCTTGCTCGTACATCGCGAACAAGCCCGAGTATTTAATCACATGGTCAGTTTGGTGATGCAGCGGCATCTCGATGGTGTCGTCTTCTAGTGCCGTAACAAGCTCGATAAAACGGCTCAGAGCACCAGCAGCACGACCTGCAAGTACCTTCTCATCCAACATAGCGACACTCGCTTCCCACATGGTGCAACCACGGTCACGAGCCGCAAAACGAATTGTGTCAAGCGTCTTATCGCCCAAGCCTCGAGTTGGCGTATTCACCACACGTTCAAATGCCGCATCATCATTACGGTTGGCAATCAGACGCATGTAGCTCAAGGCATCTTTGATTTCCTGACGTTCGAAGAATCGCATGCCGCCGTAGATACGGTAAGGCAGACCAGCTTGGATTAATGCTTCTTCCAGAACACGCGACTGGGCGTTGTTACGGTAAAGCATTGCAGCGTCATTCAGAGCACCGCCCTTGTCTTGCCACTCTTTGATTTTGTTTACTGCAAAACGGGCTTCGTCTAATTCGTTGTAAGCGCTGTATACCGAGATAGACTCACCGACAACGCCATCAGTCCAAAGCTCTTTACCCATACGCTCGGTGTTATTCGCGATCAGAGCGTTCGACGCTTCCAGAATGGTCTTGGTTGAACGGTAGTTTTGCTCAAGACGAATGGTATTCACGCTTGGGAATTCCAGCGTAAATTTCTCAATGTTCTCGACTTTTGCACCACGCCAGCCGTAAATCGACTGATCGTCATCACCTACGATCATCACGTGACACTCAGGACCCGCCATCATACGTAGCCAAGCATATTGAATGTTGTTGGTATCTTGGAATTCGTCCACCAAGATATGCTTAAAGCGTGCTTGGTAGTGTTCACGGACGAACTTGTTATCACGCAGTAGCTCATGTGCGCGCAGCAAGATTTCCGCAAAATCGACTAAACCAGCACGATCACACGCCTCTTGATAAGCGGTGTAAAGCTGCAGATATGTCTTGGTCACTGGATCGTGGTACGCATCAATGTGCGACGGACGCAGACCTTCGTCTTTCTTGCCGTTAATCCACCATGCCACTTGGCGTGCTGGCCACTGCTTCTCATCGAGGTTTTGCGCTTTGATCAAACGCTTTAGTAGACGCTGTTGGTCGTCACTATCGATGATTTGGAAATCTTCCGGTAGCTTGGCATCAAGATAGTGCGCACGCAGAATACGGTGACAAATGCCGTGGAAAGTACCATTCCACATACCGCCTGCACTGCCCATCATTAGCTCTTCGATACGTCCACGCATCTCTGCCGCCGCCTTATTGGTAAAGGTTACCGACATGATTGAGAACGGAGATGATTGCTCGACCGACATCAACCAAGCGATACGGTGAACAAGAACGCGTGTCTTACCACTCCCTGCACCAGCAAGGACGAGCAAGTTTTCTAGAGGTGCTGCAACGGCTTCACGTTGTTTGTCGTTCAAACCGTCGAGTAATAGAGATGGATCCATCATGATGAGAGCTACTGGTTATTTATACATAAAAATAGATTATAACCTAAACAACCTCTTCAGATTAGACAAAAATTCATAAAAAATTCGTCGTTTTTTTACTCTACACATCAATAAGTTATATAAATTCCATTCTTTAAAACCATTTGTTTCGAAAATTTTTCTGAAAGTTTTTTAGCCAGTTTCCTATCTTTTAAGTTAAGCAAGTTGATAACAAAAACGCCAAAACAGGCGATTCATCTTGCCAACTTAAAGTAAAGGAAATCATTCAGAGGAATTTATTATGAAAAAGTCGAATCTAGCTGTTACTGCTGCTGTTACTGGTCTTCTAGCTCTTGGTGGCACAATGCTAACTGCAGCTCCAGCTGTCGCTGCTGATAAAGAAAAGTGCTACGGCGTTTCTAAAGCAGGTAAAAACGACTGTGCAACGAAAAGCAGCTCATGTGCTGGTACTTCTAAAGAAGATAACCAAAAAGACGCATTCGTAGTCGTACCAAAAGGTCTATGTGACAAACTCGTTGGCGGTAGCACTTCTTCTTCATAATCTTTTATCGCTAGCTACTGCAAGGATGCGTTGACGCTCAACCAGCGCATCCTTCTCTTCCCGCCCGATTTGAAAAGGAGTTTCACGTGAAACACCACACCTTCCACAACCTTGTTGGAGTTGGATTAAGAACCCCTCACCTCGATTACTTTAGCCAAAACAAACCCAAGTTATCTTGGTTAGAAATCCACAGTGAAAACTATTTTCAACCCAACGCTGCTGAGCGCAATCAATTACAAGCATTGCGCGAGCAGTATCAAATTAGCTGCCATGGCATTGGTCTGTCACTAGGTTCGGTGGAACGTGTGAATCAAAAGCACCTTGCTCAACTTAAAGCGCTGATTGACTCAATCGACCCGATTCTTGTTTCTGACCATTTGAGTTGGAGCGAAAACGGCGGTCACTACTTTAATGATCTGCTTCCACTTCCGTACACGGAAGAAGCGCTCAAAGTGTTCACTCGTAACGTGAATGAAGTGCAGGATTATTTGCAACGCGAGATTTTGATAGAGAACCCATCTAGTTATGTGAAGTTTCAACATTCGACCATCAGCGAATGGGAGTTTCTCACCGAAGTGCAAAAGCGCACTGACTGTCGTTTATTGCTCGATCTAAACAATGTTTATGTTTCGGCGTTCAACCACGGTTTTGATTGCGACACATACCTAGATGCAATTCCAGCCGACAAAGTGGATGAGATTCACTTGGCAGGTTTTACCATCAAACAACTCGACAAAGGTGAGATATGGATTGATACCCATAGCCGCCCAGTTAGTGACGAAGTTTGGCAACTGTTCGCGCAGTGGACCAAAAAACACGGTCCACGCCATGCGCTGATTGAATGGGACTTGGATATCCCCGCGCCAGAAGTCTTATTAGGAGAAGCGCAGAAAGCATCGCAACTGCTGTTGCAAGGCACACTTCCAAGTGAACAAAGCGAACCAAGGAAGGCATCATGAATCTAGCCACCTTACAAAGCCAGTTTGCTAAAGCCCTACACTATCAAGCACTCGGTGAAGATTGCGATATTGCCAGTGATGAGTTTACCGCTGATGAACGCATGCAGATTTACCGCAATAACTTTATCATCAGCTTAAGCGAAGTGTTATCTGCTACCTACCCAATGGTTGAAGCGCTACTTGGTGAAGAATGCTTTGAACAGATGGCTCGCCAACATGTTCTCACTTATCCATTAGAGGAAGGAAATGTGGTGCATTATGGCGAAGGTTTTCAAGACACCATCATGCAGTTTAGTCAGGTGATCGCACAAGCCCCTTACAGCCCTGAAGTCGCACGCTTCGAGTGGCATATCGACCTCGCTCGTCAAGCGCAGTATGAACAATCCAGTGCTGCACAATTAAAACCGCTTGCGTTACTTGGCGAAGTGAGTGAAGAGCAACAACCCGCTTTGGTTTTGCACCTCAAACAAGGCTGCCGCAGCTTTGACTCCAGTTATGCAGTATTTGATTTGTTCAGCGCAATTCAAACTGGGCAATTCGAACAACTTAATATCAACCAATTACAGCAAGGTGTCATCTCGATTCAAGCCAATGGAGAAGCCTTGTGTCACGCACTCGATGCCGATGTGTTCCAACTGCTGCAATGTTTAGAGCAGAAACAGAGTTTGAGCGAAATACCTGAAGTTTTACTCGCTCATCTCAATAGCATCATGGCACTCGATCTCGTTGACGGCTTTACATTGAAATCAATCTAAGGAGCACTCTATGACGGATACGGTTAAAAACTTAGTGAATCGGTACGACGATTTAATCAGCACCCTACAAGCTGGCTTTGTCCCTTTACTACTTCTCTTTTGTCGCTTGTGGGTTGCATGGGTGTTCTTCAATTCAGGGCTAATCAAAATCTCGTCTTGGGATAGCACACTGTATTTATTTGAGTTGGAATACCAAGTGCCAATACTGCCATGGGAATTGGCGGCTTACTTAGGTACGGCTGCAGAATTGGTTCTACCTGTGTTCTTGGTACTAGGATTGATTACCCGCCCGATGGCTGCGATTCTGTTTGTATTCAACATCATCGCCGTGGTCTCTTACCCGCTGTTATGGGAGAAAGGTTTCTATGATCACCAACTTTGGGGATTGATGATCCTAGTTGTGATTGTTTGGGGACCAGGACCATTATCCCTCGACCACATACTGAAGAAGAAAATCACTCACTAAAAAAATCCCCGCATGATGCGGGGATTTTTTTATTATTTATTTAAGTAAGCCAGTAGCTCTTCAGGTGAGATACCCTGCTTCGCGAGATCTTTTGCCATCTGCTCTACTTGCTCGCCTTTACGTGACTCAATCACTTGCTGAAATTGGTACACGATATCGCGTAGGACTGGCACTGGAACTTGTTTTGCCGCGCTACGAATGCGCTCAGAGCTTTGGTTACCTAATTCGTTAAGCAACTTACCAAACATCACCTTTTCTGGTGACTCTTCCATTTGCTCTAGGATACGAGCCATTTCATACGTGGTTAACGACATTACTTTATGAGTTCCGTTATGGTGTCGAGAAAAGTTTGAACGACAAATATACACGCGTTAAGTACATTGGAAAATACTAAATTACCGAGTTTTACGCATTCGCCAATTTCGCATGCCAGTTCTTACCAGCTTTGCTAAACAGAATCACTAATGCTGGAAGCAATACCCACATATGAATCGCAATCAGAGTTTGTGGATCCAGTGATAAACGCTGTAGCGTACCCACCAACAAACCAGAGCCACTCATTTGGAACAAACCAAGTAGTGCAGCCGCAGTACCCGCTTTATCACCAAACGGTTCCAACGCTTTACCTGCTGCTGCGCCAAGAATCCAAGCGAAGCCGACCGATGAGATAAAGATTGGTAGCATGAAAGACAGTGCCGTGTGGTGCTCTTTCATCACCATCATGATCACGCCAGCAATTGCCAGTAAGCAGATACCAACAACCAGTGAATTGTGTGTGCCCCAGCGATCCATGAACTTAGGCGCAAGCATACAAGCAGCAATGTTGAACGCCGCATTCAGACCAAACCAGAAGGTGAATTCATTCATCGATAGTCCCATGCCTGTCATCAACACTACAGGTGCAGACGTTACATAAGCAAGAATGACCGCCATCGCCATCAAACAAAGTGAAGCGTGGAAGGTGAATGATGGTGTGCTCAAGACTGCCCAGTAGCGGCTCAGTTTAAATACCGCCTGCTTTTCAGTTGCTGGGTTGGTTTCCTTCATTCCAAGGAACATCATCGCACCTGCAATTACAGCGAAACCCGCCATAAAGCTGAAGTTTGCACGCCAATCAAATTGTTGGGTTAACCAACTACCAAGAATCGGTGCTAATGCTGGGATAAAGCAGATCGCACCGTTAAGGTAGCTGATCATTTTGCCGCTTTTTTCCGGACCAAAGATATCGCGAACTGTTGCAAAGGCTGCTACAGATGTTGCACAAGCACCTAAGCCTTGTAGCAAGCGAGCCGCCAACATCCACTCAATATTTTGAGCACTCCACGCCAATAAAGCGCTCAATGCGTAGATGGTGATGCCTCCCAATGCAACAGTTCGACGTCCGAGTTTATCTGCCAAGGGACCAGCGAATAGCTGACCAACGCCCATAGCAAATAGGAACCAAGTGATGGTGTCTTGTGCCAATGCATTTTCTACCTGAAAAGTGGACGCGATAAGAGGCAAAGCAGGTAGATAGATATCAATCGCAAGCGGACTGAACAGAACTAACATGGTCAACAGCGCCATCTGTTTTTTGCTATTTGTAATATGGCTAGACACAAAACACTCCAAATTGAACAAGAACTTTTGAGCAAAGCTTAATCATCTGATGATATGAATGGAAATGATGTATACTCATGACCATTATTCCAATGGGGAAAATCACTGTGAACGTAGAGAAACTGGCACGCATCGACCTCAATTTGCTGGTCTGTTTTAAAGTGCTGATTGAAGAGTTGAATGTCACCCGAGCCGCCCACCGACTGTGCTTGAGTCAGTCTGCCGTAAGTAAATCCTTAGCGAAATTACGTACCCAATTTGATGATCCTCTATTCACTCGAAACTCACACGGATTGACGCCAACACCGCGCGCATTGTTCCTTAAACCGAAACTGGATCTGTTGATAAACCAACTTGAGGTGCTGACTCAACCCGAAGAGTTCTCGCCACAGAGCAGTGAGTACCGTTTTCAAATCGCAGCGGTAGAGAGTGTCTACCCGCTCATTCTGCCCCACTTCTTGCCAGCAATATTCCAACAAGCGCCAGGCGTGACCATAAGCACCCACTCTTGGTCAGAACAAACGTTCAAGATGATTCAACGCGGTGAAATCGATTTAGGCATGACAGGTCGAGATATCGACATCAACGATGCCAAGCTGACTATGCTGCCGCCCGATGACATTTGTGAACAGGAAATCTATCGCGACCACCAAATGTGTATCGTGCGTAAAGACCACCCGGCTTTGCGTGGTAACTGGAACTTAGAAGCTTACCTAGCCCTGCGTCATGTACAGGTGCGTTGTGATGGCAACGACCGTTGGTTGCTCGACTATCGTTTAGCCGACATTGGTCGCGAACGTGATATCGCAGTCACCGTACCGGACTTTAACAGTGCCGCCAGTTTGTGTTCTTACACTGATTTTGTGTTTACCGCGCCAAGCCACTTTGTGAAGCTGGCAGCCAAACAACATGACATGGCATTGCTGCCACTGCCACTCGAATTCCCGCCAATGGCTTACACTTTGTTCTGGCACCGAGACAGAGAAAATGACCCAGCTTTAACTTGGCTACGTACCATGATCACGCAAAAAACCGATCATCTTAGATAAAAATCCCGGACGCGATTTGCGCTCTTACGGTAAAATGAGTAGCTTAACAGTCGATAGTCCTTTTTGGCTCATCTATGGTCTGTTGTACTCCGACTCTATTGAAGTGATTGCGAACCTCAATGGAATCGTAAACTGCATGAAGCAGATGGAAACAGCTCCCACACCTGAGCATGAAGGAGCGGTAATTTGAAGGAATAACACAGATGCACAACGATACCCAAAGCCGCGTGAATGCAATTCGCGAATGGCTAGCACAACATAATATTGATGCCCTACTTGTCCCACATGAAGACGAGTACTTGGGCGAATACGTACCAGCGCACAACGAGCGTTTACACTGGCTAACTGGTTTTACCGGTTCTGCTGGTGCTGCGGTAATCACCAAAGACAAAGCCGCTATCTTTGTTGATGGTCGCTACACGGTACAAGTCACTAAGCAGGTTCCTGCTGATCTATTCGAATACCGTCACCTGATTGAAGAGCCTGCACTAGATTGGATTAAAGACCATCTTGCAAATGGCGCATCTGTGGCAATCGACCCTCGCATGCACAACTCTGCTTGGTTAGACATGGCACAAGCAAAACTTGCAGGTGCACTTGAGCTTAAGATTCTCGACAGCAACCCAATTGATGAGCTGTGGCACGACCGCCCTGCTCCTGTAGTTTCTGATGTTCGCCTAATGGCAACAGAAGCGGTTGGTCAATCAAGTGAAAGCAAACGCCAAGAAATCGCAGAGCTCGTGAAAAAAGCCGGCGCAGACAGCGCAGTGATCACAGCACTTGATTCTATCTGTTGGTTGCTCAACGTTCGTGGTCTTGATGTATCACGCCTACCAGTTCTGCTTTCTCACGCGATTCTGCACTCAGATTCAAGCGTGGAATACTTCCTAGATCCAGCTCGCCTACCTGCTGATTTTGACGCTCACGTTGGTGCTGGCGTGACGGTTCATCACCCAGAAGCATTGCAAGCGCGACTAGAAACTCTAACTGGCAAGAATGTACTGGTTGACCCTGCGACAAGTAACGCATGGTTTAAGTTGGTTCTACAAAATGCAGGCGCATCTGTGGTGAGTAAAGCTGATCCATGCCTAATGCCAAAAGCGGCGAAGAACGCAGTTGAAATCGCAGGCATGAAAGCATGTCATATCCGCGATGGCGTGGCGATGAGTAAGTTTCTATCTTGGTTAGATACTGAAGTCGTTGCGGGTAACCTGCATGATGAAGCGACGCTTGCAGACAAACTTGAAGCGTTCCGTAGCGAAGACCCGACACTGATGGATCTTAGCTTCGATACCATTTCGGCAGCAGGTGTCAACGCGGCGATGTGTCACTACAACCACGAGAACCAACCTGAACCTGGCAAGCTAGAACTGAACACACTTTACCTAGTAGATTCAGGTGGTCAGTACCTAGATGGCACTACAGACATCACGCGTACTATTGCGATCGGTCAGCCTTCACAAGAGATGATTAAACAATTCACTCTCGCGCTAAAAGGTCACATCGGTGTTGCTCGTGCACGTTTCCCGAAAGGCACACGTGGTTACCAAATCGATACGCTAGCTCGTCAGCACCTATGGGCGGAAGGCTACGATTACGATCATGGTACTGGTCACGGTGTTGGTCACTTCCTAAGTGTTCATGAAGGTCCGGCGAGCATTTCTAAGAAGCAAATCGACGTGCCTCTAACAGAAGGTATGGTGCTATCCAACGAGCCAGGCTACTACCGTGCAGATGCGTTTGGTATCCGTATTGAAAACCTAGAGCTTGTTGTTGAAACACCAACTAACGGTGACTTCCCTGTTCTGTCATTTGAGTCGCTAACACGCTGCCCAATCGACAAGCGCAACATCAACGTTGATATACTAACTCGTCCAGAACTTACTTGGCTGAATGATTACCATCAGAAAGTGTGGGATGAGATCAGCCCGCTGGTTGAAGGTGATGTGAAAGAGTGGCTTCGTCAAGCAACGCTACCAGTAGCACACAGCTAGAAGCTAGAAGCTAGAAAAAAGTAGAGGGTTGATGTTTTACATCAACCCTCTTTTTTTGCTTATGTTTCACGTGAAACATAACGATGACAGTGGCTTTATTTGTTACTTAACCGGAATACGCCGAGTGCCAATCTCGCCATACAGGGTCAAAGCCTTTGGCTCGAATCATACCTTCAACAGAAGCCGCGCTTCGTTCATCGCTGATCTCAAACTGCTCGAGTTCAACATCATCCATCGCATAACCCCCCGGCTGAGTTTTCGATGCAGCAGACATACTGGTGATACCTAACGGTAATGCGTTGTCTCTGAACTTCGGTGATTCACGAGTCGATAATGACAACTCCACCTCTGGGTTCAACAAGCGATAAGCGCAAATCAACTGAACAAGCTGCTTATCCGTCATGACTGATTTTGGTTGGAGCGCGCCCTCACAAGGACGTAAACGCGGGAAAGAAATCGAGTAACGAGTCTGCCAATATGTGCGCTCTAGATAGTCCAAGTGCGCTGCCACATAAAAGCAATCGGTACGCCACTCTTCCAACCCTATCAATGCGCCAATGCCGATCTTATCGATGCCTGCTTTTGCAAGACGATCGGGTGTATCCAATCGGTATTCGAAATCCATCTTGTTGCCACGCAAATGGTGCTCGGCGTAAGTCGAAGGATGATACGTTTCTTGATAGACCATCACCGCATCCAAACCCAATGTCTTGAGCTCAGCGTATTCGTCTTGATCAAGTGGCTGTACTTCCATCGCCAAATAGTTAAAGCGCTTCTTAATCATCGGCACCATTTCGCGGAAGTATTTCATGCCCACTTTGGTTTCGTGTTCGCCAGTCACCAGCAATACGCTATCAAACTTCATGCGTTTAATGGCTTCAACTTCTGCAGCCACTTCGTCCCTATTCAAGGTACGACGCTTGATTCTGTTCTCCATCGAGAAGCCACAATAAGTACAAGCATTGGCGCACAAGTTAGAGAGGTATAATGGAATGTAAAGCGACATGGTATTGCCAAAACGCTTGCGAGTTGCCGAGTATGATAACTGCGCCATTTGCTCTAAGTACGCTTCAGCCGCAGGTGAAATTAGCGCTTTAAAGTCTTCCAAATCACGTTTGGGTTTATTCAATGCTCGCTCGACATCTTGTGCGGTTTTCGCGTAGATCGACATCGATATGTCATCCCAATTAAGCTGCTTAAATTGTTCAACGAAGCTCATGTTTTCCTCGCTTAATAGCTAAACCAATCTAGGGCTAAAGCTCATCTAGGAATGACGTCAGTGGACTCGACGCAACCGCATGAGAAACCTTACCTGCAAGTCCGGCTTCATAAGCCATACGCCCCGACTCTACCGCCAACTTAAATGCCTTCGCCATCGCAACGGGATCGCTCGAAGCTGCAATCGCGGTATTGACGAGTACGGCATCCGCGCCCATTTCCATCGCACGCGCGGCATGTGAAGGTGCGCCAATACCCGCATCGACAACGACAGGAACATTAGCTTGGTCGATAATGATTTCTAGGAAATCGTGAGAAACTATCCCTTTGTTGGAACCGATCGGCGCACCTAATGGCATGACCGCAGCACAACCTACTTCTTCCAATCGTTTACATAGAACCGGGTCAGCATGACAATAAGGAAGGACAATGAAGCCCTCACGAACCAGTTGCTCAGCGGCAGCAAGTGTCTCAATTGGATCAGGCATCAAGTACTTCGGGTCTGGGTGAATTTCAAGTTTTAGCCAGTTTGTACCTAACGCTTCTCTCGCTAATTGTGCTGCAAACACAGCATCTTTAGCATTCTTTGCACCTGAGGTGTTCGGCAATAAGTTCACACCTGCTTGTACTAGCGGCAGCAAAATATCGTCTTGTTGGTCGTTCACATCCACACGCTTCAACGCCATAGTCGCAAGTTGAGAACCCGATACTTGAATCGCTTCTGCCATTAATCGGCTGTTGGCAAACTTCCCTGTTCCTGTGAACAGTCTAGATTCGAATTGTTTATCACCAATTTTAAGCATCGACTTTAACCCCCTGCGATCGCTTGAAACAAAGAGATGCTATCTCCTTGTGAAAGAACTGTGCTAGCCCACTCACTGCGCGGCACAACATTGTTATTAATTGCAAAAACACAGCCCATTTCAGGCAGCGTAAATTGACTAATGATTTGCTGTAGATTCGACTTACTGGCGACTTGATGTGACTGGTCATTGATGACAATAGTGATCATATCTAAGTCAGCAGCGGTCATTTGTGTCGCTTGTTGTTCTGATAACGTCATTGCTTCCAACTCTCTTAATTCTGTCCATTACTCGTAAACTAAATCTGAGCACACACTTGGCACTGTTTGTCTTTGCTTATCGCCATGGTTTGCCATTGCATTTTCAATCCATCAAACAGATGTAACTTAGCAGTCTCAACATGAAACTTTCCCGTCGCCAGTTTTTGAATTGCCGCTATCGCTTGGTAGTTGCCAAGTGTGCCCACCACCGGACCGACGACACCGCTATCACTGCACTTTTGCGTTTGCGGTAATTCGTCGAACGGATACAAACAGCGGTAACAGGCTTTACTCTGCGCTTCTTGTTCACTTGGTGTTTGGTAATCAAAGACAGTGAATTGCCCTTGCCAACCAATTGCCGCCGCTGAGATGAGCGGCGTATTTTGCTCGAAACAAACTTGGTTAATTAGCTGGCGCGTTGGCATGTTATCGGTGCAGTCGAGCACCACATCCGCTAGCATCACTTCAAGCTGCAGCTGTGCTTTGTCCAATCGCTTATTGAGAGCACGAATTTGAATCATAGAATTAAGGTCAGTCAGTTGCTTTACAGTCGCTTTTGTTTTCGCAACGTGGATGTCTTGCTCACGATAAATGATCTGACGTTGTAGGTTACTGCTATCAACTTCATCGTCATCGACCACAACCAATTTACCAACACCCGCTGATGCCAAGTACAAACTCGCAGCACTTCCTAACCCACCACAACCGATGATCAGCACATGCGATTTACTCAATCGCTCTTGCCCAACTTCGGCAATTTCTGGCAGAGCGACTTGACGTTGATAGCGAAGGAACTGCTTATCCGTGAGCATGCTCGCCTCTCTTGCTATACGCCAACTCACCATTCTGCTCAGTAAACGTTAGTTGTCTTTCCTTCATCAGTTGTGCAAAAAACTCGATAACGGACTGAGGTGATTCTGCCAACGTAATAGCACGCACAACCGCCAAACTAGAAACACCCGTTTGCCAAACTTGGTCTGCATTAGATTGATCAATGCCACCAATTGCGACCGTCGGAAAGCCAAGCACACAGTCACTACCTGCTTTGTCTTTTGCAGGTCTGAAAGCAGCCTCTGTATTTGTATAGGGAATGCTATCAATCAGCTTTTGATACAGAGCCAAGCGCACCAAACCTTGTGGTTTCGATGGCATCTGTTTTGTGGTGGTTGGGAAAATATGCCCTAGTGCGATGTAGCTAGGATGAATTTGTACGATGCGCAGTAGTTCGTAATAACCATGCGTAGAAAGACCAAGACGAATGCCGGCTTTAGTTATCTGAGCCAAATTCGATTCTTCTATGTCTTCTTGTCCTAGGTGAACACCATAAGCGCCATGCTTGATTGCCAACTGCCAATAGTCATTGATGAACACTTGTGCTTGATACTGACGACCTAGCTCAATTGCTCGAATGATCTGTTGTTCTAAATCGGCTTGTTGTGGGTTCTTGATTCGCAGTTGAATAGTGTTGATGCCTAGTGACAGTAAACGCTCAATCCAAGCAACATCATCAACGACTGGGTAGAGCCCAAGACTTTGCTTGGTTAGAGTTGGAAAGCTAACGCACTCCCCTTGTGCAGACCAACCAACTTGAATACCTAGTCGGTTATCCTCCAGTACAGGTGTGGGGAAATCATCAAATTGGTCAGCCCACTGAGTAGATCTTCCCTCGTCAAGGTTGTCATTCAACAGTGTTTCACGTGAAACATTCGCTTGTTGAGTTAGCATTCCTCGAGCAAGTGTTAACGCATCTTCGATAGGAAAATCGAGTACTGTCAGCGTTACAATCCAAGCAAGGTGATGTTCGGGATCGAACATTGCGTTGAGTTTGGACTTAACAGAGAGCGCTCTCACTTCGTCGTTAATTGGGTGACGCCAGATATCAAGCTGAAGCACTTTCTCCTTTTCATCGGATACCTGCGTATCAGCAATGCCAATATAAATCGCTTTCGACGGTTGCTTAGCACACGCTTCTACCGATAAAGCAGAGCGGTAATAGAGCACAAATGAACTCTCATGCTCGGAGTCATAACCATCAATAAGATCTGTCATTATGCGTGTGGTCTGTTGGTCGCGAACAAGCTGAATAGATTGAGTTGGGCTCACACCCAACTCAATGTCTTCGATGCTAAAACCCTGTTCTTTCGCCAACAACAAACATTGCTGAACTAAACCTGTCAGTTCAATCAATGATGACGGAATAAGGATTTTGCTCATTAGTCACTTACCTCGGCATGTGCTGCTGGGTGGTATAACTCTGAACCTGTGTCTCTAAATTCTTGCGATTTCTGACGCATCCCCTCAAGAGGGTCATCCAGCATTTTGATTGAGATAGCTTGGTCCGCAGCAACTTGCTCAGTATCTTTCGCGTACTCTCGTACCTCTTGCGAAATCTTCATCGAGCAGAACTTTGGTCCGCACATCGAACAGAAGTGAGCAACTTTTCCAGACTCTTGAGGCAAGGTTTCATCATGGAAAGCACGCGCGGTATCTGGGTCGAGCGACAAGTTAAATTGGTCTTCCCAGCGGAACTCGAAGCGAGCTTTAGAAAGCGCGTTATCACGAACTTGTGCACCAGGGTGTCCTTTCGCCAAATCAGCGGCGTGCGCAGCAAGCTTGTAAGTGATCATACCTACCTTTACATCTTCTTTGTTCGGTAAGCCAAGGTGTTCTTTAGGAGTTACATAACAAAGCATCGCACAGCCATACCAACCAATCATCGCAGCGCCAATACCTGAAGTAATATGGTCATAACCAGGAGCAACGTCTGTAGTCAGTGGACCAAGGGTGTAGAAAGGAGCTTCATGGCAGTGCTCTAACTGCTCTTCCATGTTCTCTTTGATCATATGCATTGGAACATGACCAGGACCTTCGATAATCACCTGTACGTCGTATTCCCACGCAATCTTGGTTAACTCACCAAGGGTACGAAGCTCTGCAAATTGCGCTTCATCGTTAGCATCTGCAACCGAACCAGGACGCAGACCATCACCGAGAGATAGTGCGACATCGTACTTAGCACAGATTTCACAGATCTCTCGGAAGTGGGTATATAAGAAGCTTTCTTGGTGATGCGCTAAACACCATTTCGCGATGATAGAACCACCACGAGAAACGATGCCAGTAACGCGTTTTGCTGTCATTGGCACATAGCGAAGTAGTAAACCGGCATGAATAGTGAAGTAGTCAACGCCCTGCTCTGCTTGCTCAATCAGAGTATCGCGCATCACTTCCCAGTTAAGTTTTTCCGCCACACCATTCACTTTCTCAAGCGCTTGGTACATTGGTACGGTACCGATAGGAACCGGACTGTTACGTAGAATCCACTCGCGAGTTTCGTGAATATTACGTCCAGTAGAGAGGTCCATAACGGTATCTCCACCCCAGCGCGTTGCCCATACTAACTTTTCTACTTCTTCCTCAATCGAAGAAGTGACCGATGAGTTACCGATATTGGCGTTCACTTTGACCAAAAAATTACGCCCAATGATCATTGGTTCGGATTCTGGGTGGTTAATATTAGAAGGGATAATCGCTCGACCTTCGGCGACTTCTTTACGCACGAATTCGGCGGTAATGTCTTTTGGAAGATTCGCTCCGAAGCTTTGACCCGGATGTTGTTGATTCAGCACTTCATCGCGGTATTGAGCACGCCCCATATTTTCACGTAGGGCGATGTATTCCATTTCTGGGGTGATAATGCCTTTGCGAGCATAGTGCAATTGAGTCACGCACTGCCCATCTTTGGCACGTCGAATACGTGGTAGATTGCCGTAACGAAGATCGTCTAGCGTTTCATCTTCTAGGCGCTCTTTGGTGTATACCGAGCTTACTTCATCGAGTAGTTCAGTATCGGAGCGCTCTTCAATCCACCTTTCTCTCAGCTTAGGTAAACCGTTGTAGAGGTCTATGGTGTGTTCTGGGTCTGTGTATACACCCGAGGTATCGTAGACGCGTACTGGCTCATTAGGCTCGAAAATAGGTGCTTCTTTTGTGCCTCCAATCAGGCTATCAGCGAGTGATATTTCACGCATTGGCACACGAATGTCGGGACGTGAACCCTCTACGTAGACTTTGCTTGAATTTGGGTACGGTTGTACCGAGAGTGTATCAATGAACTGTTTTGCTTCCAGTCTCGCTTGCTTGCGACTCGACATAGCATTTTTCCTTGCTTTGTTATGCTTAGATAAAAAGTATTGGGATAAAAATGCTTGGCGGATAGATGCGACAAGAGGAATCGAATTAAAGACAGATTGAGCGAGTGCTCTTCGTCTATAACAACATTCGACTATTTGATAGGTCGACCAGATAGAACTCTGGTGTAGATATCTTCTCTTGTTCCCTTCGCAGATTCTAATCTGATCAGGTTCAACGGATCCCGAATTAACGGTCTCAGCCTTATGGCACTCCGACAAGTAAAATCAGTATATAAAAACGGCTTGGTTAAACCAAGCCGACCTGATTAAGATTTGAGTATTTTTGCTAGCTACGCATCAATAATTGGAAACCAATCCACGCAGCTGAAATGCTTAACACGACATTCAGTAGTACGTTCAATCCCATCTTAAAGAAAGCGCCCTGCTGCATAAGCAACACGTTATCCATCGAGAAAGTCGAGAACGTAGTTAATGCGCCCAAAAAGCCAAGCCCGATAATTTGACGCCATGGGTCAGTGACCATTAACTCAGTTTCAAACGCAGCAATCAGTAGACCCATAATAAATGAGCCAACGACGTTCACGGTTAAGGTACCGTACGGAAAGCCACGACCGAGTAGCATCACACAAAGTTCAGAAATTAAGTAACGAGAACATGCACCAAATGCACCACCCAATGCAATAAAACCCAAAACGGATAGTTGTCCCATAATTCCCCCAGAAAAGTTAATGGCGACATTGTAATCAAATTTACGGCAATAGTGATTATACAATCTTAGAATTCAGCAAAGTATAGCGCTTAAAACTTATCAAGATTTAAAAAGTTACAGGAGTCACTTTACTTCGATGTAACCCATCAAACCCGTCTTCATGTGTTCGATCACATGACAATGTGTACATCCAACGCCCTGGGTTATCTGCAACAAATGCCGCTTTCGCACTGCCATTTTTTCCAAGTAAGACCGTATCGGTATGAAACGGTTCATCGAGTTTTTTGCCATCTAACTCAAGAACAGTAAACGTGTGCCCATGAAGGTGAATAGGATGATGATATTGGGTGACGTTCTTAAGGTTGAAAATATAAGTTTTTCCGAGCTCCAATGTTGAAAGCGGTGCTGGAATATTATCTTTACTCATTCCCTCCCAAGCTCGTTTATTCATTAGCCAAAACTTAGGTATCGCTTTGCCCGATTTATCGGCAGGAGTGACCGCCCCCTCCCATTCAAACACATAATCAATTTGTTCCGCATTTTCCAAATCAAGATCTGGCACAGGGTTGAGAGGCAATAAAGGCAGTTTCTGATTACTCGGCAGGTCAGACTCAACAATATCAAACTCACACAAAGGGAATGGGAAGCGTCCTTTCATTTGACGCACATAAACACGTTCTCCAGCCTTCGGAGCAATCAATCCGACATCTAACCTCATTCCCGGACCAATTTTGTGCTGAGTGAGCTTATAAGGCGTTTTAACAGGATTACCATCTATAGCAATAACCCAAGCCTCTGCACCTTCTATGGCGATCGGGTAAGTAATGGTGTTATCGACATTAGCAATTCTTAGTCGCGTTGTTGCATTCTGCTTCAACGTATAAACAGGTTCATGCACACCATTGACGCTACTCCACTCTCCTGGGGTCCCCATACGAGCACTCAAGCGCGGCACCATAAGGTTCTTCCACTGACCTTGCTTGTCTAAATGCCAATGCTTGAGGACGACTTCATGCTCTTCATCAAACTGAACAGGCTCTACCTCTTCAACGATGATTAGCCCAACTAAGCCCATACCAAGTTGCTTAACGCTATTCATATGTGGGTGATACCAAAATGTACCGGCATCTGGCGGTGTAAATTCATAAACGAATGTTTCACCTGGCATGATAGGCGGCTGGCTCAAGAAAGGTACACCGTCCATTTCAATAGGGATTCGCAAGCCATGCCAGTGGATTGTAGTCGGCTCTGAAAGCTTGTTAGTAAACCGAATAATAACTTTCTCGCCTTGGCGACAACGAATCGTAGGCGCTGGAATCGAGCCATTAAATGCAAGTACATCCGTGGTAAACCCTGATACCAATTCAGCAGTAGAAGGCTCTGTAGTGATGTCGTATATATACTGACCTTGTTTGTTAGTGCTCTTAGATAGAGAACATGCAGGCAGAACGGTAAGCGCAGAGATCGCTAAGGAAGATTGAAGAAAGCGTCGACGAGATATATCCATGTATTTAGTCACTCATTATTCCAATTGATGTGAGTGTAACTAAATATTAATAATGATTCTCAGTTATCTTTTAAAGATGTGCAGTCATAATGCTTAGATTCAGAGATTATAAATGAAGATCTATATTTAATGGTCACTAACAAGATAGTAAGCACCTACACATATATAGTAAACAAGTAAAAGAGTTCAGTTTAAGAAGAAGGGAGCTTAATGGTAAATAAGGCTAGAGCGAGTAGGAAATTGAAGGCTCTAGAAACGACGAAAACCACTCCGAGAGCAGGTTTTCCAAATAAATGACTTGCATGCAATTGAACTCGCACACGAGCGGGACTCGTTGGTCGTAG
>NZ_JAPPTN010000021.1:0-52959 GCF_027587095.1 Vibrio sp. NFR | reverse complement strand
TCTTATTTTTAAAGAGCTACTCTTCTTTGTGATTTACATCACTTCGGAAGAGGCGGTCATTCTAGCGAGATAATTTTCTGTGTCAAACACTTTTTGCTATTTATTTTACTTTTTAAAAGTAAAGGCAATTAATTATTTCGCTTTTCTTTCTGACCTTGCCGACTTAGCTTCGAACCCTTGTGAGCTCTGCCCTGTCGACAAGGAGGCATTATAGAGATCGCGCTCACATTGGCAAGCGTTATTTTGCAAAAATTGCAAAAATAATAGTTAAACGACGACTTTTCGATCAAAGCCTTATTTATCCAACTTTACCCCAAGACTGCATACAACTTATCCACAGAGTTATCCTTTTTATGCTCCTTTTTCTTTCACTATATATAAAGAAAGCTGCTTTACAGCAGCTTTCTTTATTTACCCTAAACACGGCTTTTGCCAGATTAGCATCTAAATACCTGAGCCATCCTGCTCACTACCATCGTCTTCATGCAATCCACATTCACGCTTTAAACCAAAGAAACGAGTTTCTTCTTCCGACATGCCCGGTTCCCACTTTCTAGTAGTATGAGTGTCACCGACAGAAAGGTAACCTTGATCCCATAGAGGGTGATAACTCAAACCATGCTCTTCTAGGTAGTAGTGCACATCCTTATTAGTCCAGTCGATCACTGGTAAGAATTTAAATACGCCATTTTGAATCGACAAGATTGGTAGACCTGCACGAGACTGACTTTGCTCTCGACGCAAACCTGAAAACCAAGTACCGACGTTTTGCTCACGTAGAGCTCGTCGCATTGGCTCGACTTTGTTTATCTTGTTGTACTTTTCAATTCCCTCTATACCTTGTTCCCAAAGTTTTCCATAACGTGCTTCTTGCCAATTCGCACTTTCTTTAGCTTGATACACTTTAAGGTTAAGGTTCAGTTGCGCTTTCAACTGATCGATGAATTGATATGTCTCTGCAAATAGATAGCCGGTATCCGTTAGGATAATTGGAATGTCCGGTTTTTGTTGTGTCACAAGATGGAGCATCACTGCGGCTTGGATACCGAAACTGGACGAGACAGCGAACTCCCCTTCCAAATTCTCCAATGCCCACTTTACTCTATCTTGTGCCGAAAGCTGTTCGAGCTCGACATTGATTTGAGCAAGACGGAGGATTTGCTCCGTCTTAGTTAATGTCAGTAACTCTGTTAGCTCCGGTTTGGACGCTACAGAATCAAGCATGGAAGTCCCTCTTTGATACGAATACTTCTTGGATAATGCCAGCTCGAATCGTGAAATCGCCAAATGCCTCGCCTTCTTCACGTTCAGCAGCCCAACGAGCCACCAGCAGATCAATCTCTTCTAAGATTTGCTTATCCGTAATGTTCTCTTTATACATCTTCGGTACACGAGTACCGCCTCGGTTACCACCTAGATGTAAGTTGTATCGACCTGGCGCTTTACCAACTAAGCCGATTTCTGCCAGCATTGCTCGCCCACAACCATTTGGACACCCTGTTACACGAAGAATGATATTGTCTTCTTCAGGCAGACCATGCTTTTCTAGAATATCTTCTACATCGGTTACAAATTGAGGAAGGAAGCGCTCTGCTTCTGCCATGGCTAATGGACACGTTGGAAACGCCACACACGCCATCGAGTTCTTACGTTGTTCACTTACGCCGTCATCCATCAAACCATGTTCACGAGCAATCTTCTCGATCTTCGCTTTTTGGCTTTTTGGTACACCAGCAACAAT
The DNA here is from genome assembly GCF_027587095.1 of Vibrio sp. NFR. Classification (NCBI taxonomy): domain Bacteria; kingdom Pseudomonadati; phylum Pseudomonadota; class Gammaproteobacteria; order Vibrionales; family Vibrionaceae; genus Vibrio; species Vibrio sp. NFR. Next base: position 51,218 of record NZ_JAPPTN010000021.1, on the reverse strand, counting down.
CAGGTTTTGGTTTGCAGTCATACGAAAATCGCCTTTATGGATTTTGGCAATTTCAGCAACACCCGTTTTAAGTGGTTTACCTGGGAAATCTAATAGACGACCATTTTCAATGAAGAGTGCTAGGTGATGCTTACCATCGATACCTTCAACCCATCCGATACGGTCACCACGTTCCGTGAATTCGTAAGGACGGCTTTGCTCAAACTTAACACCGGCACGTTTTTCTACTTCCGCTTTAAACACATCACTACCGACACGATCTAATGTGTATTTGGTTTTTGCATTCTTACGGTTAGAACGATTACCCCAATCACGTTGAGTTGTTACTACAGCAGCGGCAACATCAAGTGTTTTCTCTAGTGGGATAAAACCAAAGTCATCCGCTCTACGTGGATAAGTTGATGTATCGCCATGTGTCATCGCTAGACCACCACCAACAAGCACGTTAAAACCAACTAGCTTGCCGTTACCTGCAATCGCTACGAAGTTAAGATCGTTAGCGTGTACGTCTACGTCATTTTGCGGTGGGATAACCACTGTGGTTTTAAACTTACGTGGTAAGTAGTTCTTACCTAGAATCGGTTCGTCTTCTTCCGTGCTTTCTACTTTTTCACCGTCCAACCAAATCTCTGCATAAGCGCGCGTCTTTGGTAATAGATGCTCGCTGATCTTCTTCGCCCATTCGTAAGCTTCTTGGTGTAGCTCCGACTCCACTGGGTTAGTGGTACACAACACGTTACGGTTAACGTCACCCGCAGTTGCAATCGAATCAATACCAATGCTGTTTAGCGTTTGGTGCATCAACTTGATATTTGGTTTTAGCACGCCATGGAACTGGAACGTTTGACGAGTAGTAAGACGAATACTTCCATATAAAGAGTGCTCGGTTGCAAACTTGTCGATCGCTAGCCATTGCTTTGGTGTAATGATGCCACCCGGCATACGAGCACGAAGCATGACGTTATGCAGCGGCTCCAACTTTTGTTTAGCACGCTCGTTACGGATATCGCGGTCATCTTGCTGGTACATTCCGTGAAAACGAATCAATTGGAAGTTGTCTGCAGTAAAGCCACCAGTAATGCGGTCTTGCAGATCTTGTTCAATCGTTCCACGCAGTAAATTACTTTCTCTTTTAAGGCGCTCGTTATCCGAGAGTGGACCAAGCACCTCACCTAATACTTCTTGGCTGTTTGATTGTTGATTCGCGCTCATTAGTACACATCCCTTTGGTAACGTTTCGCTTTACGTAGATCGTTGATAAATGCTTCGGCTTCTTCACGAGATAGCTTGCCTTGTTGCTCGGCTACAAATACCAGCGCATCGTGAACATCTTTTGCCATACGAGTGGCATCACCACATACATAGATGTAGGCTCCATCTTGAATCCATTGCCACACTTGTTCAGCGTTTTCTAAGATGCGATGTTGAACATAAACCTTCTCTGCTTGGTCACGACTAAACGCAACATCAAGGCGAGTCAGCAAACCTGACTTGAGGTACTTCTGCCATTCAACTTGGTAAAGGAAATCTTGAGTAAAGGTACGGTCACCAAAGAACAACCAGTTCTTGCCTTCCGCGTTACGGTTATCACGCTCCTGAATAAAGCTGCGGAAAGGTGCAATACCAGTACCAGGACCAACCATGATGATTGGTGTGTTGTCATCTTGTGGCAGTTTGAAGTTATTGTTGTGCTCAACAAACACTTTCACTTCACCGCCTTCTTCTAGACGTTGAGCGAGGAAACTTGATGCTCCGCCATAGCGCTTTTCATCACCTTTGTCGTATTCAACCAAGCCTACGGTAAGGTGAACTTCTTCATCGACTTCCGTTTGACTCGAAGCGATAGAATATAGACGAGGTGTCAATCGACGAAGTAAACCAACTAATTCTTCTGCACTTAACTTGGTCTTCTTCTCTGCAAGTACATCTACAACTTGGGTATTTGCAGCGTACTCACGAAGCTTGTCTTTATCTTCCACTAGCTTTTGTAGTTTCTTGCTACCAGATAGCTCTGCGAATTTAGTGACAAACTGAGGGTTTGATGCGGTGATTTCGTACTTGCTAACCAATGCACTATGAATAGAAAGGCTTTCGCCATCGACTTCAACACTTTCTACACCGGATAGACCAGCCTTAGCTAAGATAGCGTTGGCTAACTCTGAACTATTATCGAACCACACACCCAGAGCATCGCCGGCTTGATAAGTTAAACCTGATTCTTCAAGGTCAATCTCTACGTGGCGAACATCTTTACCCGAATCACGACCTGTGATTTTTTGGCTTGTTAGTAACGTTGCGGTATATGGATTTTGCTTGTTATAAGCAGAATGTCCTGGAGCAGCTTGACCAACAGGCAGTTGGACTACTTCTGCTTCATTGCCTGAAGAAAGGGCTTCTTTTACTTGTTCAAGCGCTTGCTTACGCCATTCAGCGGCCGGCGCTTCATAATCCACATCACAATCAATGCGATCGATGAAGGCAGTTGCGCCTAACTTAGACAAGTAAGTATCGAAGTCTTTGCCCGTTTGGCAGAAGAACTCGTAACTAGAATCACCCAGCGCAATCACGGCGTATTGCAGGTTTGGTAATTTTGGTGCTTTCTTAGATTGAAGGAACTCATGCAGTTCAATGGCATTATCTGGCGCTTCGCCTTCACCATTGGTCGACGCCACGATGATCACGTGAGTCTCTTTTGCTAAGTTCTTGCCTTTGTAATCGCTGGCATCAAACAGCTCTACAGCAATGCCTTCTGCTTTGGCTTCTTGCTCTAGTGCTTCAGCAACGCCTTTCGCATTACCGGTTTGAGAAGCAAAAATGATGCTCAGTTTGCCTGCTGGTTTTGCAGCTACTGCAGCAGCCGCTTGTGCGATTGGTGTTGCAGCCGCCGCGCTTGGTTGGTTTTGAGCGAGTCCCCAGAAGTAACCGCTGACCCATGCCAGTTGCTGTGAAGACAACTCTGAGACAGTTTGCTGGAGTGAGTTAAATTGCTGGTCATTTAGTGGGCTTGCGATTGGTGGATTAGCACCCTGCCCATTATTATCTTCCGACACTTTCTTGTGAGAATATTCATTCTGTTGAAAAGACATTGTCACGACATCCCTATTCATTGCGTGACGATAGATTAACCACTCTCTCTAATAACAAGAAAGAATAGAAGAGAATGTTTTATAACTTTTTGGAAGTAAGAACGCTGAGCTTAGTGCTCAACGATCCTCAATACGAACTTGTTGAAAGCCAACCGCCAACGCCGATTTTGATGCCGTATCAAGATCATCATATAGGCACTCTTCCCCATGACTGTCTGTGAGGCAAACAAACCCACCACGGGCATGGCGAAACTCGACAACCCATCCTCCCTCTTGAATTGAAGGCTCTATAATGGCTTCGACTAGCTGGTTGTCACGAAATAGATGTCGTAATTCGTTTATTGTCATCGCAATCCCTGCTCCAACTTTTATACATTGCTCCTAGATAAGCATGGTAGAAGAGTGAAACTTGGGCGAGAAATTCGATTTAATATAATGAAGTGATATAAAAAAACGCCGCTTATAAAGCGACGTTTTAAAGGATTTGAGGTTATGTAGTTAGAAAGAGTATTGAGCACCAACGAAGAAGCCGTCTGCAAAGATAAACTCTTTACCTAGGCTCGATAAAAACTCCTCTGACTCTAAATCAATCACACGGTAACCACCACGGAAAGTGAGTTGAGACTCTTGAAAAGGAATTCGGTACTGAACACCAGCCATTAGATCAGTACTCTTAATACCTTTGTTATCACCGAAGTTCATCTCACCAATTACATCAAAGTTTGTATTTGGCACAGTGATTTCTGCGTAGCCATACCAAGCCCAAATCAGCTCATCAAAATCTTCCGTACGAGCATTAGTGCCTGCGTCTACATATTTTGTATCACTCAAGTTACTAAAAGTAAGACCCGCATCGAAGTGCATCAGGTCGTGTTCAAGAATTTGGTAGTAAAGAGTAAGGTCGAGCTTGTCAAAACCCATGTAATCCGCATCAACACTTGAGTAACGAAGGCGCGCATTAGGTACGTATTTCACGTCATGCTCAATCGCAGCGTAGAAAGACCCCGTTGTGTCGCTATCTCTTCTTACTTCATTCACTTTGGTATCCGCTACCCAAACTTCCCCACCAACCGTCGTAGTGAAAGAAGACTCTTGTTCTGCGAAACAAGGGTAAGACGCAGCCAACGATAGTGTCGCTAAAGCGATGGTCGCTTTATATGTCATGTAATTTTTACTCCGAGATAGCTGATTTCAACATTGAGGGGCATGTGAGAAATACTAACATACTCTCACAGCCCACCATCAACTAAATCTCTACTATCCGTTACTTATAACGAGGCTGGGCAACGAAGTTTTTAAAAAACCATATACCTAGTGCAATGACTATCAACCAAGGCAATAGTTTTAGTACAGCGCCTACCATACCCAATAAGAACATCACAACCAATGCGATACCTGTTGCGGCAAATACCGTTACCATAGTAATACCGGTTACTAATAGGGTTGCTGTGAAAACTAAAATAAAGATCAGCTCCAACATAATCACTTCTCCTTTGTTTTAGTTTTACTAGAGCAGGTTCCATACCAACTTATAAATATATATCTAATACCATGATCTATAAGTAAAAATAAAGCCAGAGGCATTTCTACACTCTGGCTTTGTTATTTATCAGTTGGTAAATTTCACCAACCACTGGTGAAATTTACACGTTCAATTCTTTTGGAATCTTCGCCAGTGCATCTTGCAGCACTTCTAGACCTGAACCCGGTTTGTGCGCGTTTTCACTGATGTGACGACGCCATTGACGAGCACCAGGCATGTTTTGGAACAGACCCAACATATGACGCGAGATATGACCAAGGTAAGCACCTTTTGCCAATTGCGCTTCAATATACGGGAACATCTCTTCAACGATTTCGCTGCGCTTTTTCACTGGTGCATTTGAACCAAACAGCTCTTGGTCAACAGATGCTAGCAAGTAAGGGCTTTGGTAAGCCTCACGACCAATCATCACACCATCTAGGTGTTGTAGATGCTCTTTCGCTTCTTCTAAAGATTTCACGCCACCGTTAATCGCAATCGTTAGGTGTGAGAAGTCCTTCTTCAATTGGTAAGCGCGTGGGTAATCCAATGGTGGGATCTCACGGTTCTCTTTCGGGCTTAGACCACTTAACCATGCTTTACGTGCGTGGATAGTGAACTGCTCACAGCCGCCCTTCTCAGAAACAATAGACACGAAATCCGTTAGGAATTCATAAGAATCTTGGTCATCGATGCCGATACGTGTTTTCACAGTAACAGGCACGTCTACCACATCTTTCATCGCGGCTACGCAGTCTGCGACCAACTGCGGCTCTGCCATTAGGCATGCACCAAATCGACCATTTTGAACGCGATCCGATGGACAACCAACGTTTAGGTTAATCTCATCGTAGCCACGCTCTTGCGCAAGCTTGGCACACGTTGCCAAATCTGTTGGGTTTGAGCCACCAAGCTGAAGGGCTAACGGATGCTCTTCCTCGTTATAAGCCAGGAAATCCCCTTTTCCATGAATGATCGCGCCTGTAGTCACCATTTCGGTGTACAGCAGGGTTTCTTTGGTCATTAAGCGATGGAAGTAGCGACAATGACGATCCGTCCAATCCAACATTGGTGCTACAGAGAGCCTGCAAGAATGAGTCATGATATAAACACCCGTTTTTACGTTGCCAAGATAGAGCGCGACGGTGCGCTCAAAAAATGAAGTCGGGTATTGTATACCCACTGTGCAGTGGATGCGAGTGTTGTGAGCTTACTTACCAATAGACATATTTCGGCATTGGGATCTCGTTCTGTGATATCGGTTACTCTCTCTGATATACACTGGCTTGCTTTAATTCATGATTTTCGTTCTGATAGTAGGTAAAATGAAGCCTTTCTAAACGAACTTCGTATAGAAATGGTTTATCATAAAGCACGTCCGATAGTTATGGTGAAAGATTTGGACCCAACAATCCTTGAACAAATTGAACATATCTGCGCTGAGCGCGGAGTAAGGTTGACGCCGCAACGCCGACGCGTTTTTGAGCTCATTTGTTCTAATCGCCGCGCCTCTAGTGCGTATGAGCTATTGGAGCAACTGAAAGAGAGTGAACCACAAGCGAAACCACCGACGGTATACCGAGCATTAGATTTTCTTCTAGAACAAGGCTTTATTCATCGAGTGGAATCTAACAACAGCTTTATCACTTGCTGTTCGTTCAACACTCAACAGCACTTTTTCCAACTGCTAATTTGCGATAAATGTGGCGATGTCGTTGAACTTGAAGACGAGACGCTGATATCCTTATTAGCCAATAACGCCGAGAAACATGGATTCAAACTGACGAATCAAGTTATCGAAACCCATGGCGAATGCCAGGCATGTTCCTCGGAGACGAAATAAGAAAGATAGAAGAACGTTATGCGCGCTGAATTTGTAAACCCGTTTTTAGCTTCTTTAATGAATGTTCTAAAAACTATGGCTTCGCTTGAACTGAAGCCACAAAAACCGCGAATCAAGAAAGATGAGATCGCACGAGGTGACGTTTCTGGTCTTATCGGTATGGTTGGTCCACAAACTCGTGGCTCAATGTCGATTACCTTTGATGAAGCGTTAGCACTGGAAATCATGCAGAACATGCTTGGTGAACGTCCAAATGGACTGAACGAAGAAGTGACGGATATGGTTGGTGAGATCACTAATATGGTGACAGGCGGTGCGAAACGCATTCTAGCGGAAAGTGGGTTTGACTTTGATATGGCAACACCAGTTGTAGTATCTGGTCGAGGTCACACCATTCGCCACAAGTGTGAAGGCTCAATCATCATCATGCCTTTCTCTTCACAGTGGGGAAATGCCTTCATCGAGATTTGTTTCGAATAATAGAGAAAAAATAGGTTGGTCCGTACCAACCTATTTTGTTTCTGCCCCAGACAATAAAAAAGGTCAGCATTTGCTGACCTTTTCTTTTTCTATTCAAACATTAAGCTTTAAACGCTTTAAATGCATTGATTAGACCGTTTGTCGAGCTATCGTGTGAGTTGATTTCAGACTCATCAGCTAGCTCAGGTAGGATTTGGTTCGCTAGTTGTTTGCCTAGCTCAACACCCCATTGGTCGAAGCTGAAGATGTTCCAGATAACGCCTTGAACGAAGATTTTGTGCTCGTACATTGCGATCAGGTTACCTAGCGTGCGAGGTGTGATTTGCTTAACTAGGATAGAGTTCGTTGGGCGGTTACCTTCAAATACTTTGAACGGTACTAGAGACGCCATTTCTTCTTCGCTCTTACCTGCTTTCGCAAATTCTGCTTTTACTGTTTCTGCTGACTTACCAAATGCCAATGCTTCTGTTTGTGCAAAGAAGTTAGACATCAGTTTTTGGTGGTGATCGCTTGCTGGGTTGTGGCTGATTGCTGGTGCAATGAAGTCACATGGGATCAGCTTAGTGCCTTGGTGAATCAGCTGGTAGAACGCGTGCTGACCGTTAGTTCCTGGTTCACCCCAGATGATAGGACCAGTTTGGTAAGTCACTGCGTTACCTTCACGGTCAACGTACTTACCGTTAGATTCCATGTTACCTTGCTGGAAGTACGCCGCGAAACGGTGCATGTACTGATCGTAAGGTAGGATTGCTTCAGACTCAGCTCCGTGGAAGTTGTTGTACCAAATACCGATCAGAGCAAGAATCACAGGGATGTTGCTTTCTAGATCTGTCGATACGAAATGGTTATCCATCTCGTGAGCACCGTCTAGAAGCTCGATAAAGTTGTCGTAACCTACAGCCAATGCAATTGAAAGACCAATTGCAGACCATAGTGAGTAACGACCACCAACCCAGTCCCAGAACTCAAACATGTTGTCTGTGTCGATACCAAACTCAGATACCGCAGGAGCATTAGTAGATAGCGCTGCGAAGTGCTTAGCAACGTGTGCTTGATCGCCAGCAGTTTCTAGGAACCAATCACGAGCAGAGTGCGCGTTTGTCATGGTTTCTTGAGTCGTGAACGTCTTAGACGCGATCAAGAATAGTGTTGTCTCTGGGTCTACTTTCTTCAAAGTCTCAACGATGTGAGTACCATCAACGTTAGAAACGAAGTGTAGGTTCAGGTGGTTTTTGTATGGTGCCAATGCTTCTGTCACCATGTAAGGACCAAGGTCTGAGCCGCCGATACCGATGTTTACGATATCTGTGATTGCTTTACCTGTGTAACCTTTCCACTCACCACCGATTACACGCTCAGTGAAGGATTTAATTTTTTCTAGAACCGCGTTTACCGCTGGCATTACGTCTTCGCCGCCAACCATTACAGGTTTGTTCGAGCGGTTACGCAGTGCAGTGTGAAGAACAGCGCGATCTTCTGTTTTGTTGATCGCTTCACCACTGAACATCGCTTCAATTGCTGACTTAAGCTCAGTCTCGTTAGCAAGAGCGAACAGGTGCTTCAGAGTTTCCTCGTTGATTAGGTTCTTTGAGTAATCGACTAGGATGTCTGAGCCGAAGCGTGCTGAGTATTTGTCGAAACGCGCAGCGTCTTGAGCAAATAGCTCTTTCAGATCCATATCTTGTGCAGATTCGAAATGCGCAGTTAGCGCTTTCCAAGCTTGTGTTTGCGTTGGATTGATATTTTTCAACATGGTCTTTATCCCGATGTTACAGTAGGTTCCATTCCTTACAGTCTAGCGAAAACTGCGGAATCCCCGATTTAGCAAATAGAATATAAATGAGATGTTTGGGCGAATTGCCACAAAACAAGTCTTTGTAATTTTTTTTCAGTCGCCAATTATGACTGAGTGCCCTTACACTCACATTGAGTTAGGTCACGTTCCCTGTTTCGAATTTAAACAATTCATTTATGACGTTGGGAATCATATCATTTACTAATGACAGGCTCTAATTGGATTAGGATAGACGCCAAACCAAATTTTTCCAAAGGAACGCATATGTGGGCACAAAAAACTCTGCAATTAAAAGCACGTAGCCGAGGCTTTCATCTGGTCACTGATGAAATTGAACAACAATTACCACAAATCCAATCGCTTTCAGTAGGTTTGTTACATTTATTCATTCAGCATACGTCTGCCAGTTTGACTTTAAATGAAAATGCCGACCCAACAGTACGCATGGATATGGAAGCCCACTTCAATAAGTTTGTGCCTGAGCGCGCCCCTTACTACCAACACACTTATGAAGGTGATGATGACATGCCAGCTCATATAAAAGCGTCTTTACTTGGCAGCAGTGTGACAATTCCTATTCAAAGCGGTCAATTAGCGTTGGGAACATGGCAGGGCATTTACTTAGGCGAGCATCGAGACTACGGTGGCAGCCGACGCATTATCGCCACCATCAACGGCGAATAGCTTAGAGACAACAAAGGCTAACCTCAGGGTTAGCCTTTGTTTTATATCGAGTTAAAACGGTTGGTTTATCATGACTCGGAAAGTACCTTCATCGGCACCTTTTGCCATCTCGGCACGAACAACAATCCCTTCCACTTGGAAGCGTACTGCGCCACCGACGTTCCATTTCATGTCTTCATGTAATGTCTTGAGGTCATAATCGTCCGCGACTCGCCCCACTTCAACAAACGCAACCCATTGCCACCAAGGTAAGTCGTAATAGTTGATCAGAGGAATATCATCAAGCGGCTGCCAGTCTGGCAATACGCGGTATTCCGCAGAATAGTGAATCGCGCTGCGTCCATGGTAACGACCCGCAGTATAACCACGCAAGCGATACAAGCCACCCAAGCGAACTTGCTCCTGCTCTGGAGGACGACTACATACTGCGCCATCGCACTGATTCCATGTCGGTGTATCTGCAGTATAGAAATCGAATGCCAGAACTTGCTGATCAAACCAATCACCTAACGGACCTAGGGAATAGTACTGACTGTTTTGGAACTCCCACTTTAGCCATAAGTCTTCCGACTGTAAGCTGTCTGCTCCTGTGGTTAAATCAAACGAGGTATGGGAACCTCGCGTGGTATTACGCACACTGTCGCGGTTGTCCCAGTCAAATGTCAGGCTAAACCCTGTCGCTTCTTCTTTCTTATCGTTGTAGATGTCTAATTCACGAGAAGAATAAAACGGCGTGAAGATAATTGAGCTGACACCAGAATCGACCGGAGAAGCAAAACTTACATCGCGAATAGGTTGGAATGCACCAAGTAACCCATGTTCACGAACGTTACCCCAAGGAAGCAAGTACTTGAACTCGAGTTTATAGTTCTCCTCATCCCCATTGGTTATCGTTTTGTCTTCCGTTGAAGAGTTGTTTGAACCTTGATTGTCTAAGTAATATGGGTTGTCGTTAAAGCGCGCTTGATACATTTGCGTGCTAAACAAAAGATTTGATGACAAAGCGTAGTTGAAGGCAGAAAGAAAACCGACATAGCTATCTTTCTCAGAATACAGCCCCATACCAAACAATGCAGCTTGAGGTTGACCAACACCTTTTGCCACACCAGCTAAACCGATCGTGCTACCCATGGTATCCGTACTGAAATAGAACGGAACAAATGCTGAGTCTTTCTCTTTCGCGACTATCTGCGGGGATAAAAAAAGGCTGGCAGAGAATGCCAGCACTGAGAATAATCTTTTCTTCATGGGTTACTTCGAATATTCCATTTCGACGCGAGAAGTCAGTTTAGTCACCAATTCATAAGCGATAGTGCCGATGTGACTCGCCACTTCTTCTACTGGTAAATCCATACCCCACAAAATAGCTTCGTCGCTTACTTTATCAGTCGCGTCTGGACCTAAATCGACCGTCAGCATATCCATAGAAACGCGACCTGCAATTGGTACTTTGCGTCCGTTAACAAGAACTGGCGTACCATTCGGTGCTGTTCGTGGATAACCATCTCCGTACCCAACAGCAATGACACCGACTTTAGTATCTCGCTCACTGGTCCACATGCCACCATAGCCGACACTTTCACCTTTCTTCACTTCACGTACCGCGATTAAGTGCGATTTCAGTGTCATGACGGGTTTATAGCCCATGTCTTGTGCCGTTTTATCATCAAATGGAGACACGCCGTACATGATGATTCCAGGACGAACCCAGTCTAACTGGCTTTGCGGCCAAGCAAGTAAGCCTGCTGACGCCGCTAAAGAGCGCTCTCCTTGACAGCCTGCGGTAAGCGACATAAATAAGTCGATCTGCTCTGTCGTAATACTATTACCTAGCTCATCGGCACAGCCAAAATGACTCATGTAACGTAGCGGTTTCGCCACGTTTGGACACTCTTTAAGGCGTGTGATGAATTCATCGTACTGTTCTGGACGCACACCAAGTCGGTGCATGCCACTATCGATTTTGAGCCAAACGACAACTGGCGTTTCAAGCTCTGCTTGATCCAGCGCCGTCAATTGCTCTTCACAGTGAACGACCGTTTGAATGTTGTTCGTCACCAATACAGGCAAATCACCTGGCGAATAAAAACCTTCAAGTAAAAGAATCGGCTTTACTACGCCACAAGCGCGTAACTGAAGGGCTTCTTCGATACGAGCAACACCAAAAGCATCCGCATGAGTAGCGTGTTTAGCTACATGACGAAGACCATGACCGTAGCCATTCGCCTTCACCACGGCCATCACTTTGCTGTCTGGTGCTTGTTCTTTTACTCGCTGTAAGTTGTGCTGCAGTGCTGACAAGTCAATGCATGCCATCGCGGCTTTCATGTAGCTCATTGCATTACTCATCATCAATATCAAATGCTGGACCCGCGTAGTTATCAAAGCGCGAGTGTTGACCTTGGAATGTTAAGCGAACCGAACCGATAGGACCGTTACGTTGCTTACCAATAATGATTTCTGCCGTGCCTTTGTATGGGCTGTCAGGATGGTAAACCTCGTCACGGTAAATAAACATGATCAAGTCGGCATCCTGCTCGATAGAGCCCGATTCACGCAAGTCTGAGTTAACCGGACGTTTATCTGCGCGTTGCTCTAGGGAACGGTTTAGCTGAGATAGCGCAACGACAGGCACATTCAACTCTTTCGCCAATGCTTTAAGTGAGCGCGAGATTTCCGCGATTTCCAAGGTACGGTTATCCGAAAGAGCAGGCACACGCATTAGCTGAAGGTAGTCGACCATGATCATGGACAAACCACCATGCTCACGAGCGATACGACGAGCACGAGATCGCACTTCGGTTGGCGTTAGACCCGAACTGTCATCAATGTACATGTTCTTCTTGTCCATAAGAATGCCCATGGTAGAAGAAATTCGCGCCCAATCTTCATCATCTAGCTGACCAGTACGAATCTTCGTTTGGTCAACACGAGATAAGGACGCCAACATACGCATCATCAGCTGTTCAGCAGGCATCTCTAACGAGAAGATAAGTACAGGTTTGTCTTGGCTCATCGCCGCGTTTTCACACAAGTTCATCGCAAAGGTAGTTTTACCCATCGATGGACGCGCCGCCACGATAACCAAATCCGAACCTTGTAGACCTGCCGTTTTCTTGTTGAGGTCATTAAAGCCGGTCGTTACCCCCGTCACACCGTCTTGCGGGGTTTTATATAGAATCTCAATTCGCTCTAGTGTTTTCTCCAGAATGTTATCCACGTTTTGTGGACCTTCATTCTCGCTAGTGCGTGATTCTGCAATGGCGAAAACTTTACTCTCCGCCATATCAATTAAGTCTTCTGAGCTTCGACCTTGAGGATCGTAACCAGCATCAGCGATTTCGTTCGCGACACCAATCAAACCACGTACAATCGCGCGCTCCGCGACAATATCAGCATATGCGTTAATGTTCGCCGCACTTGGGGTGTTTTTGGCAAGATCAGCAAGGTAGGCAAAACCACCCACGTCTTCCAATTGTTCGTGACGCTCTAGGTGTTCAGATAACGTGATCAAGTCGAGAGGCTTACCATCTTCAAGAATGGTTTTAACCCCTTCAAAAATCAGGCGATGGGGACGACTATAGAAATCACTACTTACAACACGTTCGGCTACGGTGTCCCAACGTTCATTGTCTAGTAATAGACCGCCAATTACTGATTGCTCAGCTTCTAGCGAGTGAGGTGGCACCTTGAGTGCTTCGACCTGACTGTCTGAAGGTTTGCGATTTCTGTTTTCCGCCATGACTTTGCTCGATAACTACTAATGACCCAAGATTATAACCTTAAACTTAGCTAAGATGCTTCCCTCATGAGACAATTACTTGTTAAGAATTCCACAAGTGAAGAACTAAAAAGTGGCTTTTTATAGTGCGAATTTGTTCGATTACGATAGAATCTCATCAATCCGTACTGAAGCATATTGTTTGTAAAGTTTAACGCCTTCATAAAGGTGTCTAACAAGGTTCTACCGCTTAGGTCTAATAAAAATTAACCTATCATTGACCCAATAAAACATCTGTATCAGTATCATGCCCCTCCTTTTTATTTACGTTCGAGGTTTTTGTGTCCCGATACTGGTTACTTGGCTTTAGCTTACTTTGCACGGGAGCATCGTACGCTGAAGAATCAGTAAAGCCAGAGCAAGAAATTGAAGTGCCCGATCCTCTAAAAACTGAGGTCGAGTTCGGCTATCAAGCTCACACAGGTAACACGGACTCTCGTTCCCTGAATGCGCGTCTGAGTGCTGAATACACTTCTGGTCGCCACCGTTCTAATGGCGAATGGAAGTACTACAACCTTTACAAAGATGGCGAAGAAGACAAGCGCTCTTCGACCTATAGCGCACAAACCGACTACAAGTTAGGTCCAAAGACATACTTGTATGGCAGTTTTAAAGGGGTTGATTCACGCTACAGTGCTTACTTTAAAGACTACACTCTTTCTGGCGGTCTGGGTTACCAGTTCGCTTATACTGAAAACTTCACCCTTGAGGCAGAAATTGGTCCTGGTTTTCGCTACCAAGAGCCAAATTTAGATGAGATTGATGATGATGACATCGTCTTTCCAGATATCGTTCAAGAAGGGATCTTGCGTGGTAACATCAATACCACGTGGCACGCACTTGATAACTTGAGCCTTTCTGCAGATATCACGTTAGTGAGTGGTAGAAGTAACACGCGTGTCGACAGTGATCTTAGTGTTACCAATGACATTACCGAAGACATTGCTCTTAAATTAGCGCACTCTCGCCAATATCACGATAAAGTGCCAGAGGGCTTGAGCAAGGCGGATAGTGTATTTTCCGTCAACCTTTTGTTTGCCTTCTAACTCCCGCTTTTCATCATATTCAGACATAAAAAAAGCACCTCCGAGGAGGTGCTTTTTACTATTTCGCTTGGTACTGAATTACTCAGCAGCAACAACTTGTAGGTTGATTGTAGCGAAAACTTCAGAGTGAAGTTGAACGCTGATCTCGAACTCACCAGTGTTACGTAGAGCACCTTCAGGAAGGCGAACTTCGCTCTTAGCAACTTCAACGCCTGCAGCTGTGATAGCTTCAGCGATGTCACGAGTACCGATAGAACCGAATAGTTTGCCTTCGTCACCAGCTTTAGAAGCAAGAACAACTGCTTCTAGAGCGTTAACTTTCTCAGCACGTGCTTCAGCAGCAGCTAGTTGCTCAGCAACTTTAGCTTCTAGTTCAGCGCGACGAGCTTCGAACATTTCAACGTTGCCTTTAGTCGCCATAACTGCTTTACCTTGAGGGATAAGGAAGTTACGTGCGTAGCCAGATTTAACGTTTACTGTGTCGCCAAGACCACCTAGGTTACCGATTTTATCAAGTAGAATAACTTGCATTGCTTAATCCTCTTTCTTAATAAAACGACCGATTACTGATGCTTATCAGTGTACGGTAGTAGAGCTAGGTAGCGTGAACGCTTGATAGCGCGAGCTAGTTGACGTTGGTATTTAGCGCTTGTACCAGTGATACGGCTAGGAACGATTTTACCAGCTTCAGTGATGTAGTTTTTAAGAGTTGCTACGTCTTTGTAATCAATCTCTTGTACGCCTTCTGCAGTGAAACGGCAGAATTTACGACGACGGAAGAAACGAGCCATGGGCTATCTCCTGATCTTAAATTTGAGTAATGTTGTCGGCGATAACACTAACTTCCTAAATCTTTCGATTGGAGTGACAAGTGATAAGCTCACTTATCTTAATGCTACTGCCTTGTACTAAATCTGAGTGAATACTTGTGACCTAAGCCCAGTGACGACTACCTGTCTAAATCTGCAGAGTAAAACTCTATCCGAAACCAACAGTGTCTTATTATCAATAGGCTTAATTACGAATGGGCAATTTGGCAATGAAGCCAAGTAGCACCATCCGGATGGTCAAAAGAAAAATTACTCAGCAGCTGCTTCTGGCTTAGCTTCAGCACGCTCTTCGCGACGAGGAGCACGCTCTTCTTTCTGCTTAAGCATGATAGATTGCTCAGTGATAGCCGCTTTAGTACGCATGATCATGTTACGTAGAACTGCATCGTTGAAACGGAAAGCAGTTTCTAGCTCATCGATTACAGCTTGGTCAGCTTCAACGTTCATTAGAACGTAGTGAGCTTTGTGAAGCTTGTTGATTGGGTAAGCCAGTTGACGGCGACCCCAGTCTTCTAGACGGTGGATTTTACCGCCAGCTTCAGTGATTGAACCAGTGTAACGCTCGATCATGCCAGCAACTTGCTCGCTTTGATCTGGGTGCACCATGAATACGATTTCGTAATGACGCATTGGTTGCTCCTTACGGATTATTCAGCTTCCACAAATGGCTCAGTCGTCCAGAGGAAGCAAGGAACTAAAGAAAATTGACTGAGTTTTAAGGAGCACGAATAGTACAGAAAGGACGCAAAATAGGCAAGTGATTATTTGCACACCGCGATGGATATTTTTTCTCGGTTCGCACTAGAAACAACAAAGGCTGCCGGTACGGTGGCAGCCTTTCAAATCATAGCGTTAACGCGCTAGTTTAAGAGCGTGTTTATCCGCGCTTATTTTGCTTCTGCAAGCTCAGCGCGCATTTTATCGATCACTTGCTTGTAATCTGGCTCACTGAAAATCGCAGAGCCCGCAACAAACATATCTGCGCCCGCTTCTGCGATTTCACGAATGTTGTCCACCTTCACACCACCATCGATTTCTAGGCGAATATCACGACCAGACTCATCAATCATCTTACGCACTGCGCGCAGTTTATCTAATGTGTGAGGAATGAATGATTGACCACCAAAACCTGGGTTAACTGACATCAGTAGGATCAAGTCAACTTTATCCATAATGAACTCAAGGTGAGCAAGTGGGGTTGCAGGGTTTAGAACCACGCCAGCTTTACAGCCGTGCTCTTTGATTAGTTGAAGCGTACGGTCTACGTGCTCAGATGCCTCAACGTGGAAAGTAATCATTGATGCACCTGCTTTCGCGAAATCAGGAATGATGCGATCGACTGGCTTCACCATTAGGTGTACATCAATTGGAGCTGTGATGCCGTAATCACGTAGCGCTTTACACACTGGAGCACCAAAAGTCAGGTTTGGTACATAGTGGTTATCCATAACGTCGAAGTGCACCACATCCGCACCCGCTGCGAGAACTTTCTCTACGTCTTCACCGAGACGAGCAAAATCAGCCGATAAAATGGATGGAGCAATTAGAAAATCTTTCATACCTGACCTCAGTAGTGGCGAGCAAACAGCAAACAATTTGCGCGCAATTCTACCGAAGCCAGTGGGGAGATCCACTATTTCAATGCAATAGTGTGAGAATTAAGAGTCAGACTTGTCCGCGTCAGGTGCACGAAATAGCGCCAGCAACTCGTCAACTTTATTACGGCCACTGCCATTACGACTGATGGTTCGCTTCACTTTTACGACATTAAGCTCCGCACCATGATAAAGGCGACGCGTTAATGTCGTGTCATGGTTTGAGATCAGAACAGGGATACCACGTTCAGTTGCGGCTTTCTCTGCAATATCAGCCAATGCAGCTTGATCATCCAGCGTAAAGCCGTTGCCAGCATAAGAGGTAAAGTTCGCCGTGTTCGACAACGGTGCGTACGGTGGATCGCAATAAACCACGCTGCCTTTACGCGCTCGACTGAACGTTTCTGGGTAACCTTCACATACGAACGTCGCTTTCTTTGCTTTTTCAGCAAAGAATTCTAGCTCCGCTTCTGGGAAATAAGGCTTTTTGTAAGAACCAAACGGGACATTAAAGCCGCCTTTTTTGTTATAACGACATAAGCCATTAAAGCCAAAGCGGTTCATGTATAGGAACGCCAACGAGCGGTACATCACGTCATCCGTTTTATTAAACTCGGCGCGAATATTCAAGTACGCTTCTTTGCGATTGTTCTCTGCAACAAACCAGCGCTTCGCTTCTGAGATGTACTCTTCAGGACGCTCTTTTAGTAAGTTATAGAGATTAATCAGGTCGGGGTTGATATCCGCCAGTAGATAGTGGTCATAGTCGGTATTTAGAAAAACCGAGCCAGCACCAACAAAAGGTTCAACTAGCTTTCGAGCCGGTGGTAAATGACGTTGGATGTCTTCAACCAGACCGTATTTGCCTCCTGCCCACTTAAGAAAGGCTCGTTGCTTTTTCATCTACTGCTCTATCTATCGACCAAAAATTAAGGCTGCGGAATGTAACATATTTTTCAACGAAGCTCAGGATTATTTCACGCGATCAATTTCTCGATGTACTTGACCCAGTGATTTTGCCCATGGACTCACCGATTTAAGTGCATCTGGCAAGCTTTCAACAGCGTCTCGCGCCAGCTGAATCGTAGGGTAATCTTGGTAAGTGATAATGTACCACTCTGTTCCGCTACGAACGGTTGGATAAATTCTCACCTGACCATTTAAGTCGTACTTATCAAGGAACGCTTGTACATCCTCCATCGCCGTCATTGCCCCCAACTGTAAAGTGTAAGCACGAGGCGATAGAGCTTTCAGCTCTTCTCGAGCAAAAGAGAACTTCACTATCGGTTTTCCAGACGTCGCTTTCTCTGCTTCAGGCTGCTGACCGGTTTGAACCACATTGATCAATGAGGAATTTGATGCGCTTTTCGCTTGAGGGATAGATTCTTCGACAACCGTTTCAATGTTAGTGGTATCGGCTGCTTCAGGCTTGCCTTCTAGAAGTGCGTCAACGACATCCGACTCAATCACAACGCGTTGCTGCTTATCTTCGCTGCCGACACTCGCTACTTCACTCGTTACCGCTGGAGGAAGAGCATCTGAATCATCCGTAGCGTCTGTCAGGTTAGTATCATCCGAAGGCTCTGAGTCATCATCCATCGATGAATCTGCACGACTGATTTGAGCCTCTGGCTCGTTTAGAGTTGGAATGGCAGTTTGCTCAATGACTCCAGTGATTTGCTGCGCTTTATCATCAGGGCTTGGTTGATTATACATCCACCAATATCCACCAGCCGCCAACAAAAGTAATACCAGCACAACGAGTGCAATGTTAAGGGGCGAACCGACAATTGAGCGGATAATGATCCTTTTTTCCACTTTCATCTCTCCTAAAGCCATGATGTCACCCGGTACCGGGTCAACTTTCTTGAATGCATCTCGAACGCGTTTTTCAGAGTCATCATCGACATATCGAATCACTAGCGACTCAAAAAAGCGACGAGCTTCAACTTCTGACAGCATATCAATATCGAGTTCAACTGGCTTGTACTCTTGTCCGTAGCTAATACGCGACAATACTGACTCTAAACGCCCAGTTTGCGTGAACAGTAAGACGTTGATTTTCCAATTTGGATTGGCTTGCGCTGCAAGCACTAGCATCCATAGCTCTGAAACTAGGTTTTCACTCAACAAATGCGCATCATCGACCACGATGGCAATATCGCACGTGTCATCACCTAAGATTCTCTCCAAGCTATCGAGCAAAGTATCTTGCTGATTGAACAACGCATCCGAGACGATCTGACTCAAGATAAGCATGCGACGCTGCACATCATCTTGATTTGAATGACAAAGTAACAAACATTGATTTTTGTTACTGGCACCGAGCTCAAGGTATCGCTGTGCCAACCAAGATTTTCCGTACCCGGCTTGACCATTAACAGCGATCAGATTAGACGCAAAGTTAGTTAATAAGCCTAATCGGTCTAATAACTCGGTTTGTGAATCCAATTCAAGAACGTGAGCGAAACTCATCTAAATAACCTTAATAAACTACAAGAATGACGCCCCAAGGCGCCATTACAAGGTTAAATGTCTCGACCGAAGTCGATAGCTTGTTTGATTATGTCTTGCGGCGTATCAGCAATGACTTCGGCACTACCAATACCCGTAGGTAAAACTAAGCGTAATTGACCAGACAATACTTTTTTGTCGCGCATCATGTGCGTCATGAAGTCATCAAAAGTCATGCTATCTGGCGTATGCACTGGCAGTTTTGCTCGGCGCATAATGGAAATGATGCGATCAAGCTGCTCTTGCGAAATTAATCCACGCAAATGAGATGTTTTCGCCGCCATAATCGTACCCGAAGATACCGCTTCACCGTGTAGCCAGTTACCATAGCCAAGTTCAGCTTCAATGGCATGGCCAAAGGTATGACCCAGGTTCAACAGCGCTCGAATGCCCGACTCTTTCTCATCTTGAGCAACCACTTCCGCTTTGATTTCACAACAACGTGCAATAGCGTAAGTTAGCGCCTCTTCGTCAAGTGCATACAATCGTTCTAGATTCTCTTCTAGCCAATCGAAAAAAGCAGCATCGTAAATGATGCCGTATTTGATCACTTCTGCAATACCCGCTGCAAACTCGCGTTCTGGCAGTGTCGATAGGCAGTTAGTATCGATGATAACGGCTTTAGGTTGGTAGAAGGCACCAATCATGTTTTTGCCCAGCGGATGGTTAACTGCGGTTTTACCACCTACTGATGAATCCACTTGAGACAATAATGTGGTTGGGATTTGAATGAAATCAACACCACGTTGGTAACACGCCGAAGCAAAACCCACCAAGTCGCCAATAACACCACCACCTAACGCAATAATCACCACATCACGAGCATAACTCCCCTCTAGCAGGAAGTTCATGACTTGATTAAATACGTCTAAGCTTTTGTATTGTTCGCCATCTGGCAATTCAAGCAGGGAGGCATCACAACCGAGCTGTTTTAGTTGGCTAAGAATTTTATCCGCATACAGAGGCGCGACCGTAACATTACTTATCACAACCACTTTCTGATTTGCGTTTTTGCTTGAAAGAATTTGAGAAAGGTACGCCGGGTCTTCAAATAACCCGGCGCCAATTGAGATTGGGTAGCTACGCTCTGCTAGATTGACCGTAATCCGTTCCATCGGTGTGCTCCAATTTGAAAAAGATAAATGCTTATCTCTCTTCTAGCATTTTTACGATCTGGTTGGCTACCACTTTTGCACTCTGATCGTCAGTACGAACTGTGTAATCCGCTACTTCTTCGTATAGAGGGTTACGTTCGCCTGCCAAACTTTCCAACACTTCACGAGGGTTTTCAGTTTGAAGTAGAGGACGCTTCTTGTCGCGGTTTGTACGCGCAAGTTGCTTTTCAATAGTTGTTTCTAGGTAAACAACAACACCACGTGCTGAAAGACGGTTACGGTTTTCTTTGCTCTTAACAGAACCACCGCCTGTTGCTAGCACGATGCCTTGCTCTTGAGTTAGGTCTTCAAGTACCGCTTCTTCGCGCTTACGGAAGCCTTCTTCGCCTTCTACATCAAAAACCCAAGCAATGTCTGCACCAGTGCGTTCTTCGATCACTGTATCAGAGTCTACGAACTCCATATGCAGTTGCTGTGCTAGATGTCTACCAATTGTACTTTTGCCGGCACCCATTGGGCCAACAAGGAAAATATTACGTTTCTCAGCCATATTTAGCGATAATTTACAACGTTAATTCAATAAGATCGCCACAAGAAACACACAGCCAAACTGCTGTTCTACAAGGCTTGTGGCACCAATTCCTCACAGATAATTCGTGATAAGACCCGAAATTATCCAAGCATGGTGCCACTAATGCAACTTTATTTTTGATCTAATCGATTTTTTACTCGCTGAGTCTTACTGAATCACCACTTTAGGCGTAACAAAAATCAGCAACTCACTTTTACCGACATTTTCGTAACTTCGACGGAAAAGTGCCCCTAAGAGCGGTAAATCACCTAATAAAGGTACCTTATCGACGGAGTTTGTAATGCTGTGTTGGAAAATACCACCAAGCACAACCGTCTCACCATTATTCACCAATACTTGAGTGCCAATACGCTGAGTATCAATCGCAACTGCCTCACCGGTACCAGTTTTTACCACTTGACCCGGTCTATCTTGCGTAACACTCAAATCCAGCACCAAACGGTTATCAGGCGTGATCTGCGGTGTCACTTTTAAGCTCAGCACCGCTTTTTTGAACGTTACGGATGTCGCACCGCTGGAAGAGGATTCTAGGTAAGGAATTTCAGTACCTTGTTCAATATAAGCTGGCTTCTTATTGGTAGTAATTAAACGCGGACTAGAAATGATTTCTGCTTTTGATTCTTGTTGCAACGCAGACAACTCCAAATCCAACAAAGTATCAGACCCTAGTTTCGCAACTTGGAAAGCAATACTGGTTGCATTCGGGCTGGTTGCAGCAAGGTTAACGTTCAGGAAGTCATCAATACCAACACTGCCGCCACCGTCTTCACCATCGCCGTCGCCACCGCCGCCATCGTAGAGACCAATAGTTGCAAGGTTGTTCTCGATCGATCCACCAACCGTATGACTACCATTAATCGATGTGAAGCCCCAGCGAACGCCAAGTTCATCCATGTTACCTTCATTGATAGTCACGATACGTGCTTCAATCTGAACTTGTTTTACTGGAATATCTAATGATTCAATGATTTCACGAATTACTTGAATATTCTCCGGCAACTCACGGATCAATAATGAGTTAGTACGCTCATCAATCGTCATGCTGCCACGATCAGAAAGCATACTAATGTTACCTTCACCGTTAATCATCTCTGCAATATCCGATGCTTTCGCAAAATTCACTTTGATAATTTCAGAAGAAAGTTCACCCATTTCTTGTTCAAGCTTTTGTTTTTCTAGTTGTTGCTTCTCGCGCAGATCGAGCTCATCCTTCGGAGCAACCAAAATAACGTTACCATCTACACGCTTATCCAAGCCTTTGACTTGAAGGATGATATCCAGCACTTGTTGCCAAGGTACACCGTCCAAACGCAAGGTCAGGTTCCCTTCAACTGAGTCTGAAACCACAAGGTTAAACTGGTTGTAATCGGCAATAAGCTGCAGCACATTTCGCACCGGAATATCTTGGAAGTTAATCGAAATCAACTTGCCTTCTTTTTCCAGAATACTTTTGTCTGGTGCTTTTTCGTTGGCTTTGAGCTTACCAACCTTCACCTCAAGGTAACGTCCTGTGAGGCGATAGTCATGGGTATAATCTTCATCAATGTAAGCGACCAAACGCGTCGTAGAGGTATCGCGGAAAACCTCAACACTCTCTACCACTGTAGAGAAGTCTTTTACATCAAGTAGATAAAGCTGATCGTCTTTAACTGACGTATTGAGCAAGTCGATACTTAAACCTTCTTGCACACGCTTGATATCAACAATAGCAGCTGGCGATGCAAGCTCTACGACGATAACCGCGTCTTTATCTTTATTAGTACGGAAGTCGATGCTCTTAAGCGAGTTAGACTTTACTTCTTCCGCTGCGACTAAAGGGGCTAAAAGTAGAAACAACCATAAAGAGAAGAGCCCTGTTAGCTTCCTTGGTGTCAGTGTTAATCCTTGTCTCATTTTCATCATTACTCAATATCAAAAATAAATGCAGCTATGCCTATCTCAAAGCCAACTTAACTTTGCGTTTTTGCCAACAGCCCAAACCGTCTGGCAAGGTTTCATTAATCAATAAATAGTTGTGGGATACATGGGTAACCTTGCCATTGTTGCGTCCGAGGTATTGACCTGGTTTTACTTTGTAAACAGTGCCATTCGGAGCCTGAACCAACCCAGAAACACTGCTGCCGATACCCATCACACCCTTCAAGCGCAGTTGCGCAAGAGGAAACCTTTCCAATTTGCCAGTTCGCTTTCTTGAAGGAGGTTGCCAGCAGTCTTTTCTTGCAACAGGTTGAGTCGCAATCGTTGCCTCTTTTGGTAATTCGAAAGGTGCACGCAATATTTCGGGTTCGTAATTAACGACAACATACTCTTCAACAGGCTGCAGTTTGGTGACATCACGGCGAGCTTGGTTCTCCACGTCACGAATAAATTCCGTCAGTGATTCATCATTGGCTTGGCAGGCAGTCAAAACGCCAGCAATACACACCATCAGCAAAGATTTACTTCTCATCTTTCTTCACCTCTGGTTTGAACTGGTAAGTGTTTGCTTTCACACGAAAGTGCAGAGTTTCACTCTCTTGGCTGACACGCTGCCAAGTCACGTCTTTAAAAGTGATGATGCGTGGCAACGTCGCAATCGCTTGGGAGAAACGACCGATATCATGAAAATCCCCTGTCAACTCAATGTCGAGCGGTAAACGATAAAGGAAGTGTTCTGATTGCTTATCACCCCAGTCGATTCGGGTGAACGTCAACTTATTATCAATTCCGAGTTCATTCACCGAAGCCAACATGGTTGCCAGCTCTTTCTGTGCAGGCAGTTGTTGCAGTAGCAATTCGTATCGAGTAGTAAGCTCATCAAGTTGCGATTGCAATTGAGGCAAAGCAGCGACTTTGTTCGCTTTGATCCGTAACGCAACTTTTAAGGTTTGTTCTTCTTGAATAAGGTTATTCAGCTGTTCTTGCTCTGGCTTTAAATAAAACCAATAACCAAGGCCTTGAATCAGCACAACTAACAACAAGATCACTACTATCTGAGGCACCAATGGCCACTCAGCGATCTCATCCATTTCTAGATCTTGCCAATTAACCATGTTGGTTACCTCCTTTCACCGAGGCGTCTTTGAACATGAAGGAAACTTTGAAAGTCTGAAACTCTTTCCCAAAACGCGCTTTACCATGAACGATAGAATGCATGTCGACATCTAGCAGCTTGGCTGAACGCTCCATGTTGTCGAGCATGGTGGCCAAGCGAGGTGTACTATCAGAGATACCCGAGATTTCAATTTCATAATCATTCATTTTGATCTTATCGACGTAGACTCCTTCAGGGATCACCGACGGCATCAGGTTCATGAACTCCGTGGTTTTATTACGCCCATTTTGCAAACCTTCAACGATCTTTAACCTCTCCAAGATCTTGCTGTGCTCTTGTTCAGCAATCTTCATCGCTTCGATTCGTTTATCAAGCTGGGAGATATAGTGCGCCAAATAATCAAGGCGCTGCTGTTGTTGATCCTGCTGATATTGATAGAACTTACCAATGCCCCATTGCACGCCCAACGCAACAATCACCCCCAAGACGATCAAACTGAGAAAGCGGCGGCGGTGTTCTTCACGTTGATTCTCACGCCATGCAAGGAGGTTAATGTGATACAGCATGTTTGCCTCCTAGCCATTGAATACCTCTAACCGCTAAGCCCGCAGCCGCAGTAAAATGCTGCCAATCTGCTGCACGGCGTTTGCGTTTCGATACTTTCATCTCGAATAGACTGAGCGGATTAAGCAACTCACACTCCAATGCCAACTGACTTGAAAGTTCTTCTGCTAACATTGGCGTAGCTGCACCTTCACCAGACAACCAAATGCCTTTGATGTCTTGACTTCCATTAATCGAGGTATAGAGCTGAATCTGGCGCTTTACACGATCAACGATTTGTCGATTAAACTGCTCGGTAGCAACCTGCGTGTCTTCAGCAAGAGGGTCTTGCTGAAATAGATCATTTGAAGTGCGCGTGCCGTAAGAAAATTCCTTGTGGAACAATTCACTCTGCTCTGTAAACATGGTGAAAGAGCTGCTCAATGCACTGATATCCAACATGCAATACTTGCTCTTTTCAGGGAAGCGCTCGACAGCCAGCTTCCACATATGCCCTAAACTTTGTGAATGCACGTCCACCAGCACGGTTTTCAAGCCTGACTTTTGCAGAGCATCGACGCGAGTTTCAACGACATCTTTGCGAGTCGCGAATACTTGATAACTGTCTGTTCCACGCATCTGCTCATCGGCATCAAGCTTTACAAAATCAAGACTGAGCTCTTCAACAGGAAATGGGGATTGATGCGAGAAAGCTTGCACCACGGCAAACTCTTTCTCACTCTCCTCCAAGTTCTGCTCAATTTGCAGCTTCTTGCTGATCACGGCATTATCAGGAACAGAAATTGCGACCCGTCGAGCCCAAAATGGCAGCTCTTTTCTTATCTCTTTAAGGGTCTTTACAATTTCTTGATGATTTATGGTGTTATTTTCAGCGACAATACCTTCCTTAAGTATTATTTCTTTGTAACCCAATAAGGCGTAACTGTTGCCATTGGGTTTAAGTACCACGGCTTTGAGGCTGTTATGGCCAATATCTATGCCCGTAACTAATAGCTTATCCATCTCTACTCTCGCTCCGAAATTCCTGCGTGCTTATGTAGTTAGCGCACAGAGAATTTTCTTCGTGCAAAGGTTGTTATTAGCACCCAAATAGGAGTTAATACCTCTTATGTGCTAAATTTTTGACCTAAGAGTACAAGGGTTTGCCGTTACACAGCCTCAACCAATCAGGGATTCTCCGGTGAAGTTCATAAAGCGTTTATTATTTTTAACATTGATTTGCATAATTCTTGGAGTCACCACAATTTTTGGCTTCTATCAGTACGTGAAGCCTGAATTGCCAGATGTTGCAACCCTAAAAGATGTTGAATTACAAACACCTATGCAGGTTTTTAGTCAAGATGGGAAACTGATCGCACAGTTTGGCGAGAAGCGCCGAATTCCTGTTACCTACGACGAAATTCCGCAAGATTTGATTCACGCGCTGATTGCGACCGAAGATAGCCGCTTTTATGAGCACCCTGGTATCGATCCAATCGGTATTACTCGTGCTGCTGTTGTGGTGGCGTTATCTGGTTCTGCAAAACAAGGTGCGAGTACCATCACTCAACAGCTAGCGCGTAACTTCTTCTTATCTAATGAGAAGAAAATCATGCGTAAAGTGAAAGAGATCTTCATTGCGATTCACATTGAGCAGTTGTTGACAAAACAAGAGATCATGGAGCTATACGTTAACAAGATTTTCCTTGGCTATCGCTCTTACGGTTTTGGTGCAGCAGCTCAGGTTTATTTCGGTAAGAGTTTGAATGAACTGACTCTCAGCGAGATTGCTACGTTAGCAGGTATGCCAAAAGCGCCATCAACCATGAACCCACTTTACTCACTAGAGCGAGCGACAAAGCGTCGTAATGTGGTATTGATGCGTATGCTGGATGAGAAATACATCACTCAAGCGCAATACGATGAAGCACGCGCAGAGCCAATTGTGGCACGCTACCATAGCGCTGAAATCGAACTGTCTGCCCCATACGTCGCAGAACTAGCACGTTCTTGGGCAGTAAAAGAATACGGTGCAGACAAAGCGTATACGTCTGGTTTGAACATTTACATGACGGTAGATTCAAAGCTTCAAGACGCAGCAAACAAAGCATCCATCAACAATATCCTTGCTTACGATGAACGTCACGGCTATCGCGGAGCAGAGAAAGTACTGTGGAAACAAGGCGAACCGGCTTGGGATACAGAGCAGATTGAGAAGCATCTGAAGAAGCAGCCAACATATGGTCAACTTTATCCAGCGGTTGTGACCAAAGTAGACGGTAAAACGGCACAAGTTTGGGTGAAAAACAACGACGAACAAACTCTCGCTTGGACAGGCATGAGCTGGGCTCGTAAGTTCCTGACTGATGAACGCCAAGGCGCAGCACCAAAATCAGCGCAAGAGATCCTAGAAGTAGGCCAGCAAGTTTGGGTTCGCGAAGTCAGCACAACTGACAAAGATGGCAACACCATCAACAATTGGAAGTTGAGCCAAGTGCCAAATGCAAACACCGCGTTTGTCGCAATGAACCCAGAAAATGGTGCGGTACTTTCTCTCGTTGGTGGTTTTAACTTCGTCCATAGCAAATTTAACCGTGCGACCATGTCGGTCCGTCAGGTAGGTTCAAGTATTAAGCCTTTCATCTACTCTGCTGCGATCAATAAAGGTCTAACGCTGGCATCATTAGTTAACGATGCTCCCATCAACAAATGGGATGCAGGTTCTGGTTCGGCATGGCGTCCGAAGAACTCACCACCGACATACATTGGTCCTACTCGTCTACGTATCGGTTTAGCACAATCGAAAAACGTAATGGCGGTGCGCACTTTGCGTGAAGTAGGCTTAGATGCGACTCGCGAATACCTGACTCGCTTTGGTTTTGATATCAATGAAGTGCCGCGTTCAGAGACTATTGCGCTTGGTGCGGGTAGCTTAACGCCGATGAAAGTAGCACAAGGTTACTCGGTCTTTGCCAACGGTGGTTACTATGTTGAACCATTCTACATTGACCACGTTGAAGACTCTTTCGGTGAAGTGCTATTTAAAGCCAATCCAAAAGTTATCTGTCAGCATGATTGCCCTCAAATGGAGCAAGAAGCGCCGGTTGAAGATAAGTTTGCCGCAGAGTTTGGCGAGCAAGATATCGCAATGGATGAGCCAACATCAGACAACGCATTAGAAGACGATACACCACAATATGCGAAGCAAGTTATCTCAGCACAAAACGCATTCTTAATGCGTGAGATGATGTACAGCAACATTTGGGGCGGCGGTAGCTGGCGTGATGGTACTGGTTGGAACGGCACAGGTTGGCGCGCTCAGAAACTCGAACGCCGCGATATTGGCGGTAAGACCGGTACAACCAACGATTCAAAAGATACATGGTATAACGGTTACGGTCCGGGCATTGTCGCTATTGCATGGGTTGGCTTTGACGATCACTCCCGCACTCTAGGTCGAACGACTGTGAACAGCAACCTTGGTAAAGGGCAGATTTCTGGTGCGGAATCGGGGGCGAAGACAGCTGAGCCAGCTTGGATTGATTTCATGCGCGTCGCACTTGAAGGTACGCCTCAAAAAGCGAAAAACATCCCAGAAGATATCGTCCGTGTTCGTATTGATCGTGATAGCGGTCTTCTGACTCATAAAGTCGATGGTTCATCCATGTTCGAATATTTTGAGAAAGGAACTGAGCCAACTGAGTACGTCGGTAACAGTTTAGAAGACAGTATCTATTCAGGTGGTGGTAGCGGCTCAGAAGAGTTATTCTAACAACCACTCATCAGATAAAACAAAAAAGGGAGCCATTGGGCTCCCTTTTCCTATATTAACTTGCGCTTAAGCGGCAATAGAGTCTTCCTGAGCCTCTAGTACCCCTTTAATCGTTGCAGCCAAGGTTTCGAAACGAGCACGCAGTGGAGAGCCCGGACGATAAACTAAAACAATGCTGCGAGAAGGCGTTGGATTAATCGCAGGGACATAACAGACACCATCCTTCTTCTTCTCATGCGGTACAGATAACTGTGGTAATAACGTGATACCTGCGCCCGCCGCAACCATATTACGTAATGTTTCTAGGCTGGTGGCTTTAAAGCGCTCGTCATCTTTTGCTCCTGCAGCAAAGCAAAAACCAAGCGCTTGGTCGCGTAGACAGTGACCATCTCCTAGCGCTAAAACGGTTCGGCCATTAAGATCCAACATGTCTATATGGTCTAAACCAGCCCATTCGTGATCGCAAGGTACAGCAACACTCAACGGCTCGTTATAGACTTCAATCTCTTTAAACGGAGCTGTTTCATCAACTGACGCTAGTACAAGACAATCAAGCTTACCTTCTTCCAACTGACGTACCAGTTGGTGGGTTTGAGCCTCATGTAAAAACAGTTCTAACTCAGGAAACTCTTCTTTCAGTCGAGGGACGATTTTTGGCAATAGGTAAGGACCAACGGTTGGAATAAAGCCAATATGCATTGGACCGGTCATCGCACCGCTTTGACCGCTCGCCATATCTTTGAAAGTTTTCACTTCACTTAAGATGCGTTTTGCTTGCTCCACCAATTGCAAACCAGAATCAGTAAACAGCACTCGACGGCTGCTCCTTTCTAGTAAGGCTGTACCAAGTTCGTCTTCTAGTTTTCGAATCTGGCCACTTAAAGTTGGTTGGCTAACAAAACAGGCTTCTGCTGCTTTTCGAAAATGCTTGTGCTCCGCAAGCGCCACCAAGTACTCAAAATCTCGGATATTCATACGTACGATTCGCTTCTTGTTTGGCGATAGAAATAATCTATCAAAACCATAGCATTAAACGATTAGAGCTATCAAAGTTTTTTTTCAATAATGAGCTCAACAAAACGAAACTGAGCGACAAATAACGCTAAGCTCGAAAACGAATTATTTCATAAATTTAAAAAGGAAATCATCATGTTTGCATCAAAAGAAGGTCAAGCTGTACCACAAGTTACTTTTCCTGTTCGTAAAGGTGACGCATGGGTGAACGTAACCACGGATGAACTGTTTAAAGACAGAACGGTTATCGTATTCAGCTTGCCAGGTGCGTTTACTCCAACCTGTTCGTCAAGCCACCTACCTCGTTACAACGAGTTATTCTCAGTATTTAAAGAGCATGGTGTGGATGAGATTCTATGTGTATCAGTAAACGACACGTTTGTAATGAATGCATGGAAAGCTGACCAAGAAGCTGAAAACATCACTTTCATCCCAGATGGTAACGGTGAGTTCACAGATGGCATGGGTATGCTAGTAGACAAAAACGACATCGGCTTCGGCAAGCGTTCATGGCGTTACAGCATGCTAGTGAAAAACGGTGTGGTTGAGAAAATGTTTATTGAACCAAACGAACCAGGCGACCCGTTCAAAGTTTCTGATGCAGACACAATGATGAACTACGTAGCACCTGAGTACAAAACTCAAGAATCGATCACTGTGTTCACTAAACCAGGTTGCCCTTTCTGCATGAAAGCGAAACAAAATCTGATTGACCACGGTCTTCAATATGAAGAAGTGATTTTGGGTAAAGACGCAACAACAGTCAGTCTACGTGCAATTTCGGGTCGTACGACGGTTCCTCAAGTGTTCATCGGTGGTAAACACATCGGTGGTAGCGAAGAATTAGAAGCTTACCTAGGTTAATAATTTGCCTAATGGGCTTGGGTTGGCAATTTAGCTGTCCAGAACTCAGCCCTCAGTCTCCCGGAGCATCCCTCGCCCGGGAGACTACCCCCTCAATCACTTCCTATGCTTAGTCTTGATCACTGCTCTTCTTCGGACTATCAAGATTAATGAACTCAAATTCACTCTTCTAAACTTAGTCATCTCAACTCAGTTTGGACAAAACGAGAATCCATTATGAAACAGTTAAATGTTGACGTAGCAATCATTGGTGGTGGTACAGCAGGTCTTGGTGCATACCGCGCAGCAAAAGCACACACAGACAGTGTTGTGATGATCGAAGGTGGTCCTTACGGCACAACATGTGCTCGTGTAGGTTGTATGCCTTCAAAACTTTTGATCGCTGCAGCAGAAAGCGTACATCAAATCGAGAAAGCACCAGGTTTCGGCGTGCACCCACAAGGCGAGATTTACATTAACGGTAGTGAAGTAATGGATCGAGTAAAGCGTGAACGTGACCGCTTTGTTGGCTTTGTGTTGGAAGGCGTCGATGAGATCCCTGCTGAAGATAAAGTTTCAGGCTATGCCAAGTTTATTGATGACGATACGCTAGTCGTTAATGACCACACTCAGATCACTGCAAAACGCATTGTGATCGCAACAGGCTCACGTCCAGCATACCCAGCGGTATGGAATGAGCTCGGCGATCGCCTAGTCATTAACGATGATGTATTCGATTGGGATGACTTGCCAGAATCCGTTGCAGTATTTGGTCCAGGTGTCATTGGTCTTGAATTGGGTCAAGCGCTGCATCGTTTAGGAGTAAATGTGAAGCTATTTGGTCTTGGTGGTCAAGTAGGACCATTGACGGACCCTGAAGTGATGGCGTACGCCGATAAAGCATTCAAAGAAGAGTTTTACCTTGATGCCGATGTAAAAGTCGAAAGCATGAAACGTATTGCTTCGCCAGAAAATAACGGTGAAGATAAGGTCGAAATTCAGTTCATCAACCACGATGGTGAACTAGAAACCTTTATTGTCGATTACGTATTGGCAGCAACAGGTCGTCGCCCGAATGTGGATAAGCTCGCGATTGAAAACACCAGTGTCGCACTGGATGAGCGTGGTGTACCAACCGCGGATCACTATACATTGCAAACTTCGGTAGAGAGCATCTTCATCGCAGGCGATGCAAGTAACCAAATTCCACTGCTTCACGAAGCGGCAGACCAAGGTCGTATTGCTGGTGATAACGCGGGCCGCTTTCCTGATATTCGTGCAGGTTTGCGCCGCTCGCCTATTTCTGCTGTATTCTCTGATCCACAACTTGCCATGGTTGGTGAAACCTTTAAGCAATTGGAAGCACGTTTAGGCACCTGCGGCTGTTTCGCAACCGGAGAAGTCTCGTTTGAAAGCCAAGGTCGCTCACGAGTGATGCTACGCAATAAAGGCATATTGCATGTGTACGGAGAACAAGGCACCGGACGCTTCTTGGGCGCAGAAATGATGGGACCAAACGCCGAGCACTTAGCCCACCTGCTCGCTTGGGCACATCAAAATAAAATGACAGTTTCAGCAATGTTGGATATGCCGTTTTACCACCCAGTAATTGAAGAAGGCGTTCGCACCGCACTGCGAGATTTGAATGCAAAACTTCACTTAGGTCCAGAGACAATCAAGCACTGCCTAGACTGTGGTCCTGGTTGCTAATCCTGCCCTCATTTTCCTTAACATCGATAAACAAAAAGCCTCGTCATAGACGAGGCTTTCTTCTTTCAGCTTTATCAATTCAAGAATCAATAGAGCTGTGGTTATGCAGTCATCATTGCATAGCGACTCACCAACACAATGGCTGTTAATCCAATCGTGAAAAAGCTACCCGCTAAACCAAGTGCTACTTTAAGTTCTGTCGACATTATTATTTTTCCTATTGTCAGGCTGACAGCGCACCATACATCAATTACGTGCTACACAATTTTGACCAAGCTAATTTTTCATTTTTGGTTTGATAAGCGAGACTAAGAAACCAAGCAAAAACACTACCAAGCAGGAGTTGAGGTTATAATCAGAAGCAAATAGATAGTTTGGGTAGAACAATGACTTGTCGAAGTTGCCAAGAGCATTGGTTTTGGAAAAAAATCGGGCGTTGCCAGCGATGCATGGATCAACTTACCGTGCTCTCTGTCTTATGTTGGATCGTATGGTGGTTTGCATTTAAAGATGATCCACAAAGCATCGAGTCGATCGCACTGATCTTTGCGGGCTTTGCGTTTAATGGTCTGCTGTTTTTACACCTCTGGATGCGCTTCGTTATTCTGCCGTGGCAGCGCCGCCATAGAAAACAAAATAAAGATGATCATCATCCAGATGACAGATAGAAAAAAGCCCCAAAACCAATACCGGTCTTGGGGCTCTCTTAGATTCTTCTAAGAAAAAGCAGTGGTACTTTAATAGACCGGGCTTCCTCTCAAAGGTTCCAAATTTTTTCTGATTTTTTTAGTATTTTCTTAAATACTAGTAGAATCATTAACCTAGGCTACGTTACTTTTCTGGATCAATTGTTCGAACAAGTTGATCTCCAGTGCAACTTCATCACATGCATGCTGACGTGGGCACTGATCGCAATCTTTCAGTACTTTCTCTGGCAGCAATGACTTCGACGTTGGCAAGAAGCTTTGCTTCATAAAGAACTCTGGCGTACGTGTCAGCACAAAGACTTTCTTAATAGCCATCTGGCGCGCCTTCTCAACCAGATAGTTCACAATCGCACTGCCCTGCCCTTGACCTTGCCAACCCGCTTCAATACCTAAAGAGCGAATCTCTGCTAAGCCTGAGTCATAGACATACAAAGACGCACAACCAGTGACTTCTCCGTGGTGCTCTGCAACCGCGAAAGAACCAATGTCACGTACCAACTCATTACGTGAGCGTGGTAGATTCTCACCCATATTTGCCCAGTACGCCACCATGCCTTCCAGTGTCTCAATATCTGTCAGACGTGCTGGACGTACTTTGACTGCTGAAGTGTCACGTTGAGATAGACGCTTGTCTGCTTGGTCGACAGCATAAGCCACTTGCTGCGGCGACACGCCACCAAGCGCACAACGTTTCTCAAGGCATGAATCGATGGTCAAGATGTCATACACATCCGCCTCAATCACTTCAGAGAAAGATTTCAATTCTTCAATCGACAACTCTTCTAACGCACAGCCTTTGGCAATTGCACCAACCACAGCAACACCGACGATATGGTGCGCTTCACGGAATGGGATGCCTTTCGCCACTAGGTAATCCGCCAGCTCAGTTGAGTTTGCGTAACCTTGCTTCGCCGCTTCTAACGTACGCTCGCCATTAACTTTAATGCCATCGAAACACAATGCTGCCATTTCCATACAGTCATTCCATGTATCAAGCGCATCGAACAGACCTTCTTTGTCTTCTTGCATGTCTTTGTTGTAAGCCAGTGGCAGCGCTTTCACCGTCATCATCATGCCAGCAAGCGCGCCGTATACACGACCTGTCTTGCCTCGAATAAGCTCTAATGCATCTGGGTTTTTCTTTTGCGGCATCAACGAAGAACCTGACGTCACGGTATCGGCTAGTTCAATAAAGTTAGACTCACCCGAGTTGTAGAAGATCATGTCTTCTGCCAAGCGAGATAGGTGCAACATTGAAATAGATGCCACAGACATCAGTTCCATCACATGGTCACGGTCAGAAACCGAGTCTAGCGAGTTACGTGTCGCACGGTGGAAACCAAGGTTGTGAGCCAGCTCTTCACGGTCGATAGGGTAAGCGGTCCCCGCAAGCGCACCCGAGCCGAGTGGACACGTATCCAAACGCTTTAGCGCATCGTTCAGACGTGAGTAATCACGCTCAAACATTTCAACATAAGCCAAGCACCAGTGAGCAAACGTCACAGGCTGAGCACGTTGTAAGTGCGTATAACCAGGAAGAACAGTACCTTGATGCTGCTTAGCAACGCCAACCATTTGAGTTTGTAGGCGATCAAGTGCAATCAACAGTTGTTGACCTTGCTGACGACACCAAAGCTTGAGATCGGTTGCAACTTGGTCGTTACGAGAACGTCCCGTGTGTAGCTTTTTACCTAGGTCACCAACTTTATTGATCAGCTGCTGCTCGACCCAAGAGTGGATATCTTCAGCGTCTGACCGTAAGATTTGATGTGGGTCTTCCATCACTTCAAGCTTGAGTTCATTTAGTGCTAGCTCAAGCTTTTGTTGTTCATCTGCAGATAACACGTCAACAGACAGCAATGCTTTAGACCACGCAATTGAGCCTACGATGTCTTGCTCAGCCAATCGGTAATCGAAACGCAACGAATCGTTGAAGTCTTTAAATCTGGTATCTGCCGCTTGGGTAAATCTTCCGCCCCATAATGCCATTGCGTCTCTCCTGATGACTATTGCTTACGCTAACGTGTTATTCATTAAGTGTTGACCAAATCGGTGGTCATTTGCTCACTTTTTCTTATGCCTCAACGTTACGATAATCGTAGACAAAAATAAAGTAGAAATTCAATATTTCTACATATTTATTCATAACTGTTTTATCTTTATGCCAATAAGGTCAGCAAAAACCAAAAAGACCTGCCAATAGTGGCAGGTCTCTTATCTTATAAGACGTTAAATTGGCTTATTTTTTCTGGCTGTTCAGCGCACGGATACGGCTTGATAGTGAGTAAAGACGGATAAAGCCTTCAGCATGGCTTTGGTCATAAACTTCATCTTCACCAAAAGTAGCAAACTCTTCAGAGTACAAACTGTTATCCGAACGTTTTTGCGTTACCGTTGCGTGACCTTTGTAAAGCTTCACAACCACTTCGCCATTCACGTCTTGCGCGAGCTCTTCAGAAGCCGCAAGAATAGACTTGCATAGCGGCGTGAACCAACGACCATCATAAACAAGGTGTGATGCTTTCAGACCAAGCTCCTCGCGGAATTCAAATGACGCTTTATCCAGCACCAGTTGCTCTACCGCACGCAGTGCTTCCATCATGATGGTGCCCCCCGGAGTTTCGTAACAACCACGAGACTTCATTCCCACTAGACGGTTTTCGACGATATCGATACGACCAACACCGTGCT
Organism: Vibrio sp. NFR; assembly: GCF_027587095.1. Lineage (NCBI taxonomy): Bacteria > Pseudomonadati > Pseudomonadota > Gammaproteobacteria > Vibrionales > Vibrionaceae > Vibrio > Vibrio sp. NFR. The sequence continues at coordinate 16,021 of NZ_JAPPTN010000021.1, read as the reverse complement.
TCGCACCTTTTTCGTTTAGGTAAACCAACGCGTTATATGGTGTCATCGCTTCACCGTCTACCTCAACAACTTCACCTTTCGCTACTTTCAGCGTCACGGTTTCTGCTTCATTCGGTGCTTGCTCTGGGTCTACAGTCCAAGCCCAGCAATCTTCATTTGGCGCGTTCCATGTATCTTCTAGAACGCCACCTTCAGTAGAAATGTGCCATGCGTTCGCATCACGCGAGTAAATCTTAGTAAGAGATGCTGAACAAGGAATGTTACGCTCTGCTAGGTAATCTAAGCACTCTTCACGGCTCACGAGATCCCATTCACGCCAAGGCGCAATAACATGCAGATCTGGTGCTAGTGCTGCAAATGCACCTTCAAAACGTACTTGGTCATTACCTTTACCTGTACAACCATGGCACAGAGCGTCTGCGCCCACTTTACGTGCAACTTCAACCTGCGCTTTGGCAATGATTGGACGCGCCATTGATGTACCTAGTAAGTATTTACCTTCGTAGTAAGCACCGGTTTTTAGCGTAGGGTAAATGTAATCCGCTACCATTTCTTCTTTCAGATCAGCGATGTAACATTCAGAAGCACCAGAAGCTTTTGCTTTCGCTTCAATACCTTCTAGCTCCTCTGCACCTTGACCAACATCGGCAACGAAAGCTACTACTTCACAGTCGTAGTTCTCTTTTAGCCACGGGATGATTACTGAAGTATCTAGACCGCCTGAGTATGCGACTACCACTTTATTTACGTTCACTTTGCTCATGTTTTTTCTCCAAACTTAACTGGCGCTGCTCTCGGCGGTCAGTGCCAACCACTTCCTAATGTTCAATTCTTTAACTGGTTTGCTTCTGCTCTATTGCGGCAGAAACTGCGTTCCGATACTTTCACCCGCGAATAGCTGGGTCAGTTTCTCTGGGTAACGCCATGTCGCGACTTCGATAGGACGACCAAGATCATTGGCGGCCTCCAAAGCGGCTTTAACTTTGACGATCATGCCGTCGGTGATCACTTGCCCTTTGATCAATGCATCGGCTTCTTGCTCAGATAGCGTTTTGATCAAATGCCCTTTGCCATCGAGTACACCGCTCACATCAGACAGAAGCACTAACTCCGCATCCAATGCTCCGGCCACAGCAACCGCAGCTTGGTCAGCATTCACATTCATCATCTGACCTTTTTCAGTCAGACCAATTGAGCTGATGATCGGCAGTGCACCTGCGTTTAGCACCGCTTGTAATAGGGTTGAATCACCCGGTGATGCTTTGCCTACAGCGCCTAGCTCTGGGTCAAGTTCTTCAACATGACATAACCCACCATCAGCGAGACTAAGACCCACTGCATTCAGACCATCCGCAATCGCTTGACCTTGAAGCAATTTGTTTGCTGTGCCTGCAAGCGCGCCTGCAATCACAGGAATTTGCTCATAAGGCGTTACGCGAAGACCGTTTTTCTTTACGGTTTCAAGCTGAAGCTTTGCCATCAATTCATCAACTAGGTAGCCACCGCCATGAACGATGGCGATTTGTCGCTGTGCCGACTTTTGGTAAGCCGCAATGGCACCAAACAGTTGGCTTAAGGTTTGAGTGCAAGATAGGGCTGCACCACCGAGCTTAATGACTAAAGGAGCTTGATTGGTTTGCGTCATCGCATTTCCCTCTTTCAACGACTACAGCAACGCTGTCAGTTCTGGGTAACCGTAATGAATATTGAGACATTGCATCGCTTGACTCGATGCACCTTTAAGTAGGTTGTCGATCGCCGAAATCACAATGATGTGTTCGCCTTGTACCTTCCAGCCGATATCACAAAAAGGCGTATTTTCGACATCCTGAATACGTGGAATACCGTCACCTTTAAGGCGAACCGCTGGCTTGCCTTGGTAAGCTTGTTCAAACGCTTGTACCACTTGTGCTTCCGTCACACCTTGTGCCAATTTCATCGTGATAGTGGCAAGAATGCCGCGTTTGAAGTTGCCTAGGTGTGGAGTAAAAATCACATCGCAACCTAAATGCTGAGCAATCTCTGGTTGATGACGATGGTTAAAGACACCGTAAGGTTGCAAGCTCACTTCGCAGAAGCTGTTAACCATGGAAGCTTTACGCCCTGCACCTGATACACCACTGGTTGCATTAATCACAGGCCATTGGTTGGTATCCAGTAATGCGTGTTCTAATAAAGGTTTGATTGCAAGCTGTGAAGCGGTTGGGTAGCAACCTGCCACTGCAATCAAAGGAGTGGTTTTTATTGATTCTTGGTTCCACTCTGCTAAGCCGTATGCTGCTTTATCTAGCCAGTTGTTATATTGATGTTCGAAGCCATAAAAGGTGTCGTAGAAGCCTTCGCTTTTCACACGAAATGCACCAGATAAATCGAATACCTGACATCCCGCCTCTAAGAAGATAGGAGCTAAGTCATGGCTCACTTCATGTGCCGTTGCCAGAAAGACCACATCAGACACTTGAGCAACTTGCTCAGGGTCAGTCAGTGGTGAAACTGGCATATCAATCACACCCGCTAGCTTGCCGTGCAATTGAGCAATATTCTTTCCTGCATCTACGCTATTGGCGGAAACGTATAAACCTGATAGCGTGAGTTCAGGGTGTTTGTTGACCATTAAAGCCAACTCTGCGCCGGTGTAGCCGCTGGCTCCGATAATCGTGGTTTTTAGCATTACATGACATCCATATACTTAAGGATCAAAATGACTATTCATATTTAATTTTTGCTTTATTTTGATTTTTTATTCATTAAATATGATTTAATATGTGTTTTACATTTTTGTGCTCTGTCTGTCAATAGGAGAATTGAAGAATCCATGCAATTACCAAGTTTTCTAGAGGTCTATGAAGGACTGATCAGTACCTCTTCGATCAGCTCAACCGATCCAAGTTGGGATCAAGGCAATGCCAAAGTGATCGAGAAGCTAGCTTCTTGGTTTAAAGATCTTGGCTTCAGTGTTGAAGTGATCGAAGTGGAGCCAGGCAAACACAATATGATTGCACGTATGGGTGAAGGTGAAGGCGGTCTACTTCTCGCAGGTCACAGCGACACAGTGCCATTTGATGAAGGACGTTGGAGTTTTGACCCACATAAGCTGACCGAAAAAGACAACCGCTTTTACGGTTTGGGTACTGCTGATATGAAAGGCTTCTTTGCCTTTATTTATGAAGCGGTAAAGAAAATCGACTGGAGTAAGCAAACCAAGCCGCTTTATGTATTGGCGACCTGTGATGAAGAAACCACCATGCTAGGTGCCCGTCATTTCACTGAGAATGCGCCTTTTAAGCCGGATTACTGCATCATTGGCGAACCCACCAGCCTCGTACCAATTCGAGGTCATAAAGGGCATGTGGCAAATGCCATTCGCGTAACAGGCAAGTCCGGTCATTCGTCTGATCCTGCGCTCGGCGTCAACGCAATTGAAATAATGCATGAAGTCATGTTTGCCATGATGCAACTGCGCGACAAATTGGTTAAAGAGTATCACCATCCGGGTTTTGCGATTCCAAGCCCTACCCTAAACCTTGGTCATATCCATGGTGGTGACAGCGCAAACCGTATTTGCGGTTGCTGTGAACTGCATTATGACGTTCGTCCTCTTCCTGGTATTAGCCTTGATGGTTTAGAGAACATGCTGCGCGGAGCATTGAAAGAAGTCGAGGCGAAATGGCCAGGGCGATTAGAAATTATTCCCTTGCACGAGCCAATTCCGGGTTACGAATGTCAACACGATCACTCATTTATTGGTGGTGTTGAAGAGATCTGTCAAACCAGCTCAGAAACCGTCAACTACTGTACTGAAGCGCCATTTCTGCAGCAACTGTGTCCAACCTTAGTTCTAGGTCCCGGTTCAATTGATCAAGCTCATCAACCAGATGAGTTCCTCTCTTTCGACTTTATCGACCCAACCATCGACGTGTTATCACGTGCGATGGTGAAATATTGTTGTTAGTCGCATTCTGTACTTTCCTCACAATGCAGCTCGATTGAGCTGCATTTTGTTATCTTCGCCACTATTCTTCTAGCACGCTATATCCTTCTTTAAGCGGCAATTTTGTAATTAATTTTCACTTCGAGTGGCATAAGCTGACCTAATTTTGCTCTAAATCAGGTCAGCAGCGGAATAATTGCAAACTTACTCTGCTTTATTTGACTAGAACTGGTTATTTTCGCTAGATTGGAGTCTTAACAAGGACAATGGATGTAGTTTTTTTACGAGGCAGGATGACAATGAACGAGAAATACGCCGCACTTAAAAGCAATGTGCGCATGTTGGGCCACCTTCTGGGTAACACGATTCGTGATGCTCATGGCGAAGAAATCTTCGAGAAAGTGGAAACCATTCGTAAATTATCCAAATCGGCTCAAGCTGGAAATAACGCTGACAGAGAAAGCTTAATAGAAGAAATTAAAAGCTTACCAGATGAGCAATTGACGCCCGTGACCCGCGCGTTCAACCAATTTCTAAACCTGACCAATATTGCTGAGCAATACCACACCATTTCACGCCATTGTGAGGAGCATATCTGCGAACCTGACGCAATTAACTCGCTGTTCTCAAAACTAGTGCAAAATGATGTGAGTAAGCTAGACACGGCACAAGCGGTTCGCGATCTAAATATTGAATTAGTTCTGACAGCGCACCCAACCGAAATCACTCGTCGCACTATGATCAACAAGCTTGTAAAGATCAACGAGTGTCTATCTAAGCTAGAGCTGAGCGACCTCTCTTTCAAAGAGCGTAAGAAAACTGAACGCCGTCTTGAGCAACTTATCGTTCAAAGCTGGCACTCTGACGTTATTCGTCAACAGCGCCCGACACCGCTTGATGAAGCCAAATGGGGCTTTGCTGTAGTAGAAAACTCACTATGGGAAGCCGTACCTGACTTCTTACGTGAAATGAACGACCGTCTAAAATCATACCTTGGCGAAGGTCTACCGATTGATGCTCGCCCTGTGCACTTCTCATCTTGGATGGGTGGTGACCGCGACGGTAACCCATTTGTAACTCACAGCGTAACTCGTGAAGTACTGCTTCTGTCTCGCTGGAAAGCGGCAGACCTATACCTCAACGACATCAACGAACTGATCAGCGAACTGTCAATGACAGTGTGTAACGACAAAGTTCGAGAGCTTGCGGGTGAAGATCAACACGAACCATACCGTGCGATCCTTAAACAGCTACGTTCGCTACTGAACGAAACAAAAGACATTCTCGACGCAAAAGTTCACGGTCAGAAACTGGCAGTCAAAGCGCCGCTACAAAAAGTAGAGCAGCTTTGGGAACCACTTTACGCGTGTTACCAATCACTAAACGAATGTGGCATGGGCGTGATTGCTAACGGCTCACTGCTGGATACGCTACGCCGTGTTAAAGCATTCGGTATCCACCTAGTTCGTCTCGATATCCGTCAAGAAAGTACGCGTCATGCCGACGTTCTATCTGAACTGACTCGTTACTTAGGTATTGGTGACTACGAACAGTGGAGCGAGCAAGATAAGGTAGCTTTCCTAACTAACGAGCTCGCATCTAAGCGCCCTCTTCTGCCTCGTGACTGGGAACCATCGGAACCAGTTAAAGAGGTTTTGGATACCTGTAAGATTGTTGCAGCACAACCTCGCGAAGCATTCGGTGCTTACGTTATCTCAATGGCGCGTACCGCTTCTGACGTACTTGCCGTACACCTACTACTTCAAGAAGCAGGTTGCCCTTACCGCATGGACGTGTGTCCTCTGTTCGAAACGCTAGACGATTTGAACAACGCAGAAGCGGTAATCAAGCAGCTGATGGGTATCGACCTATACCGCGGCTTTATCCAAAACCACCAAATGGTGATGATCGGCTACTCTGACTCTGCAAAAGACGCAGGCGTAATGTCAGCAGGTTGGGCGCAATACCATGCGATGGACTCACTGGTTAAGGTTGCAGAAGAAGAAGGTGTAGAACTCACACTATTCCACGGTCGTGGCGGTACAATTGGTCGTGGTGGTGCGCCAGCACATGCTGCACTACTATCTCAGCCACCTAAGAGTCTGAAAGGCGGCCTGCGCGTAACAGAGCAAGGCGAAATGATCCGCTTTAAGTTGGGTCTACCTGATGTAGCAGTCAATAGCTTCAACCTGTACGCGAGTGCAATCCTTGAAGCAAACCTACTGCCGCCACCAGAGCCTAAGCAAGAGTGGCGTGACCTAATGGACGTCTTGTCAGAAGTAAGCTGCGAAGCATACCGTAGTGTCGTTCGTGGCGAGCCAGATTTCGTGCCTTACTTCCGCCAAGCAACACCGGAGCTTGAGCTAGGTAAGCTGCCACTTGGTTCACGACCAGCGAAACGTAATCCAAACGGTGGCGTAGAAAGCTTGCGTGCGATTCCATGGATCTTCTCTTGGAGCCAAAACCGCTTGGTTCTGCCAGCATGGTTAGGCGCAGGTGAGGCTATTCAGTACTCTGTCGACAAAGGTCACCAGGCGCTACTGGAAGAGATGTGTCGTGAATGGCCGTTCTTCTCTACTCGTCTAGGCATGCTTGAGATGGTGTACACCAAGTGCAACATGGAAATCTCTCGCTACTATGATCAACGCCTAGTGGAGAATCAACTTCTACCATTAGGTGATCGACTACGTGAGCAACTCCAGCGTGATATCAAGTCGGTACTAAACGTAGAGAACAACGAGAACCTAATGCAAAGCGACCCTTGGGGTCTAGAATCTATTCGCCTACGTAACATCTACGTTGAGCCATTGAACATGCTTCAAGCCGAGTTGCTATACCGAACTCGTCAAACTGAAGAAGCTTCTGCCAATTTAGAAGAAGCATTGATGGTGACGATTGCAGGTATTGCAGCAGGCATGCGTAATACAGGTTAATCTGATTACATAAAGTTGACTAAAAGGCTGAGCGAAATCTCAGCCTTTATTGTTATTTACTAATCACTTCCACTATTCGAACAATACCGACCTAGATTATTAATCCAAATAGAAAACAAAAAGTCTCTACACAACAAGATATTTCACTACCAAAAAACACTATTGAGTATTTTATTAGTTTTTTTGGGTAATTTTGTCCTACTATTCCACTTCATGCTTATTATTTATATACTACTTGCCTGCTGGAAGCTCACAAGTCCAATCAAATAGGCTCCAGCTCGGTGGAAACACCATCACTCTAGGTGATAAACGGCTTTAAGGTGACAGGACCAACATTGTTGGTGCTATCTACACATAAAAAACTCAAGCGTCATTAAGAACGCAAATGAAAGTGTAGCTAGCTTGTTTACAAGTTTATTGACCATTTGGATTGAAGACATGTCATTACCACACGTAATTCTAACTGTACTTAGCACTCGCGACGCTACCGGTTACGACATCACTAAAGAATTCTCAGCTAGTATCGGTTACTTCTGGAAAGCAAGCCATCAACAAGTTTATCGTGAACTTAACAAGATGGCTGAGAAAGAGCTGGTTACTTGCGTACTAGAACCTCAAGAAGGCAAACCAGATCGTAAGGTTTACTCAATCACTGACGCAGGTCGTAGCGCATTGGGCGAGTGGTTCGATCAACCAACTGCACACCCAACTGTACGTGACGAATTCTCTGCTAAGCTAATGGCTTGTGCCGTGCAGCCAGCAGCACCGTACCGTGACCAGCTTTCTGAACTTGTAGAAGAGTCTCGTAAGCTCGTTTCTCACTACAAAGAAATCGAAGCAGCGTACTACGCAACGCCATCAACACTAGACAAGCAAGCACGTCTAGAGCGTCTAACACTTCGTCGTAACCTAATGCTACGTGAAGCTTGGATTAACTGGGCAGAAGAAGTACTAACAGAACTTGAAGTGATCGGCTAATTCGTCACTTTAAATGAAACGAAAAAGGCTTGCCGATGGGCAAGCCTTTTGTTTATCTGGGGAAGGGGCATTAAGCCCCTACTGCAACTTGTGGACGAACACCTAGAGTGTGGCAAAGTGCATAAGTCATCTCTGCACGGTTCAATGTGTAGAAGTGAAAATCTTTTACACCTTCACGGCTTAATACACGAACCATATCAATTGCTTGGCTTGCACCAACCAGCTGACGCGTCACGGGATCATCATCCAAACCTTCAAACTGCTTGCTCATCCAACCTGGTACTTTCACATTATTCTGCGCCGCAAAGCGAGATGCTTGTTTGAAGTTCGATACTGGCAAGATACCCGGCACAATTTCGACATCAATACCAGCCGCTACACAACGGTCACGGAAGCGCAGGTAAGACTCAACATCAAAGAAGAACTGAGTAATCGCGCGGTTTGCACCTGCGTCAACTTTACGCTTTAGATTCAGCAGATCCGATTGAGCACTTTTCGCTTCAGGGTGAACTTCTGGGAATGCCGCTACTGAGATATCGAAATCGTGACGCGCTTTAAGCAGTTCTACCAAATCCGATGCGTACATATCTGGCGCACCACCACCCGGTGGAATATCACCACGTAGCGCTACGATGTTTTTGATACCGTTATTCCAGTAATCGTCAGCAATGTCGATCAATTCATCACGAGTTGCGTCGATACACGTTAGGTGAGGCGCAGCCACAAGACCTGTTGCCGCTTTGATTTCTTTAATGATCGAGTGGGTTCTGTCACGCTCGCCTGAGTTTGCGCCGTATGTGACAGAAACGAATTTTGGTTGAAGAGTTTTAAGACGATGCACTGAGTTCCACAGTGTTTCTTCCATCTTCTCACTGCTTGGTGGAAAAAACTCAAATGAGACGTTGATGTTGTCTGATAGTTCAGCGATATTCTGGTTTAAGGCATCGATGTGCCCTGCATGCGTGTATCCCATCTTACTCTCCCTATGGTAACTCCACCACGAAATCAAAATTCCTCAAATCGACGTTTAGACGTCTATATGTCTACAGAATGTATTGAATGCGATTTAATGTCAACCTTGTGATTATGAATTTTTCTCAAGTTCATAATGAGGATAGTTCAAGTTCCTTTATGACCAATCCCTAGCCGAACTTCCCAATTCAGTATGGCATTATCTAAATAATAAAAAACCCCGGAGATAGTCCGAGGTTTTGTTGTCGTTCGCAAAAATTGGTTCGGTGAAATTTAAAACAAACCAGCTAGGCGATTAAGGTCAGATTGAATCGCACCAGCCGTGACTTCACGACCAGCACCTGGACCTCGAATAACCAATGGATTGTCTTTGTACCACTTACTCTCAATAGCAAAGATATTGTCACACGGTAGTAAGTTTGCCAGTGCATGTTCACGTGATAATGCTTCAACACCCACCGTTGCTTTGCCATTACGCTCTAAACGCGCGACATAACGCAACACTTGGTCATTTTTCTGAGCCTTGGTTAGACGCTCTTGTAGAATCTCACTTAGAATATCACCTTGGTCAAAGAATGCGTCTAGACTCAGTTCTCGCAACTCTTCTGGTACAAGTGATTCCACTTTCACACTCTCTGGTTCAATACTCAAACCAGATTCACGAGCCAAGATAACCAACTTACGCATCACGTCAGAGCCATCTAAATCAGAGCGAGGGTCAGGCTCTGTCAAACCTTGTTGCCATGCCAAATCGACCAGTTCAGCAAACGGCACTGAGCCATCAAACTGCTGGAATAACCAAGATAGCGTACCGGAGAAAATACCCGATAGTGCGACGACATCATCACCGCTTTCACGCAAGTCTCGAACAGTATGGTTGATCGGTAACCCTGCACCAACCGTAGCGTTATAAAGCCAATGACGACCAATTTTAGCAAAGGCGTCTTGTACTTGGTGGTAATATTGACTGTCCGCCGAGCCTGCCACTTTGTTCGCTGAAATCAAGTGAATACCTTGCTGCGCAATTTCCACATAACGTGTCGCCAACTCTTTACTCGCCGTGACATCAAGTACGACTGCTTCATCGAAGTTTTGTATCGCGCCGAGCTTCGTCAACCAGTTGCCATCATTCTCGATGCTTTCATCATCAAAGCGCTGAGCAACTGTTGCTGCATCAATCCCGTTTTCATCAAACCAATACGTTTGACTATCAACAACCGCTACTAAATCAAAGCTCATACCATGGCGTTTTTCGAGCTCTTCTTTTTGCTCTGCAAACAGCGATAACCAACTTGAGCCAATGTTACCTTTACCACACAACGCAACCGCTACACGCTTTTGGGCTTGAAACAACTGACTATGAATGCATTGTACCAACTCTTCGACTTCTGCACGGCGTAGTACTGCTACCAAGCTCAAACCTGATTCCGTCTCTGAAATAAACTCAACAGGCGCATGCTTAAGTTGTTGATAGAAGCCAAAACAGTGATTTGCATTTTTCGTCACACCGGCACCAACAGCCGCTAAAAGTGAGTAACCCTCTTTAAGCTTGATTTCTGCTTCAACGGCTAACTCTTGTAGATAAGTTAATGCACCGCCAGCAATCTCTGCGGTATACGCCAAACGCAAAGTTTGCTGATCTTGTTGTGCTTCAAATGCTAATGGTTCCAATTGAGCACGCTTTAAAGCTTGCAGAACTTCTTTCTGCGCTCGCTCAAAATCATGACCATGGATAAAAGACAGTTGAACCAACAACACTTCATCAAGAGACGTAATGATTTTAGCACCGCGACCTGAAGCCAATACGCGCTCAATACGCGTTGAGCCTGATTCAGGTTGATAGCTGCATTTGAGGTTCAAATCCATCGTGCTTTGAGCAACTGGCTGTAGCGTACGACTGTGCAGCACTGGCGCAGCCAAACGCGCAAGTTCACTCGCCTCATCTAAACGCAGCAGCGGCAACAAGCAAGCATCCGACACTAAACGTGGGTCTGCACTGTAAACGCCAGCAACATCACTCCAGATGGTCACTGTGTTTACCTCAGCCAATGCACCAATCACCGTTGCTGAATAGTCTGAGCCGTTACGCCCCAACAGTACTGTTTCACCCACTTCATTTTGCGCCATAAAGCCTGTAATGATGACACGCTTGTGGCTATGTTGAGTTAACGCCTCTTTGATGAGTGCATAAGAGCGAGCTCGGTCGACTTCTGGCTGCGTTCCAGCTTCTGCGCGTAAAAAGGCGCGAGAATCTTGCGCTACCGCTGGAAGATCCTGTTGTGATAACAGTGCAGCCAGTAAGCGTGACGACCATACTTCACCATGCCCAAGCACTGCTGCTTTTTGCGCTTCTGTAAGTGGCGCAGTTAACTCAGCTAAGGTACTGAATTCATCTTGAAGAGAAGCAAGCACTTGCGTTTGCGCTTCTCCTTCTAATAAAGCTTCAACTAACTCCGTCTGGAACAGTCGCAAGTTTTGTAGCGCTTCGTGTGCGATGCGACCGTCTTTATCTAGCCCTTCTAAAAACTCGATCAAGCGGTTAGTGGTTTTCCCTGCAGCCGATACCACCACCAAATCATTTTCTGCTGAATACTCTTTAAGAATACCCACCACACGTTGGTAACATTCTGGGTTCGCTAAGCTGCTACCACCAAATTTATGCAGCTGACGTTGTACAGTCATGACCTTACCTCTCCCAATTACTGTGTAGCTTTCACAAATGCTTGCTCAAGATCAGCAATCAGATCTTGGGCATCTTCTAAGCCAACAGATAAGCGCAGTAACTGTTGAGAAACACCAGCTTCAGCCAGAGCTTCTTCACCCATCGCACGATGCGTCATTGACGCAGGGTGACAAATCAAGCTTTCTACACCACCTAGCGACTCAGCAAGAGAGAAGAGTTCAAGTTCTTTAACAAACACTTTTAGCTGCTCAAATGAGCCAGCAAACTCAAAGCTCAGCATAGAACCAAAACCCGATTGTTGCTTCTTCGCGATGTCATGGCCTGGATGCTCTGGCAAACTTGGATGATAAATCTTCGCTACCAAAGATTGCGTTTGCAAATACGCCAACACTTGCTGAGAGCTTTCTTCATGAACTCGCATTCGCGCACCCAGCGTACGAATTCCTCGAAGAGTCATGTAACTGTCGAATGGCGTACCCGTTGCACCAATGCAGTTACCCCACCATGCTAACTCTTCAGCATGCTCTTCGCTCTTAGTGATCACCACACCACCAATCACGTCAGAGTGACCATTAATGTATTTCGTTGTTGAGTGGATAACAAAATCCGCACCAAGCTCCAAAGGCTTTTGGTACACAGGTGTCAAAAAGGTATTGTCCACTGCAACTAAAGCGCCAACTTGTTTTGCCTTCTCACACACAGCCGCAATATCAACAACACGTACGAGTGGGTTTGACGGAGTTTCTAACAAGATAAGCTTTGGCTTTTTCGCAATCGCCGCAGCCAACGCTTGCTGATCCGACTGGTCAACAAACTGCACTTTAAAGTCGCCTTTGTTGGCGCGAGTATTGAACAGACGATACGTACCGCCGTAGCAATCATGCGGTGCAACAATTAAGTCATCAGGTCCAAGAAACGCCGATACCCAAAGGTTTAGTGCCGATGTGCCGCAGTTAGTGACAACCGCTCCTTTACCTGACTCAAGTTCGTACAATGCTTTTTCTAACAAGCCTCGGTTTGGGTTACCAGAACGTGTGTAATCGTATTGTGGAACTTCACCAAACGCGGGGAAGCCGTAGTTAGTAGAAAGGTAGATTGGTGGTACAACAGCGTGATATTGACTGTCTGACTCGATACCAGTGCGTACAGCAATGGTCGCAGGCTTACGGGTGCTCATGGGTGTATCCTTTCACGGGTGGTGACATCTAAATGGGAATGCGCTATATCTAGCTTGTATTGCTCAATTGATTAACACTCTTCCCTAACTATTAACCTCACTTTACTTGTCTAAAAATAAGACGTCAACACTTCTAGACGTCTATATGTCTTTGCTTATGGCGGTAAATGCAGCTAAAATCAGCACCTATATTTATTTTTCTAACTTATTACATTAATGAAGGTGCGCAATGGCTGACTGGAATGGCGAATACATTAGCCCGTATGCTGAGCACGGTAAAAAAAGCGAACAAGTAAAAAAAATTACCGTCTCTATCCCGCTAAAAGTTTTAAAAGTGCTGACTGATGAGCGAACTCGCCGCCAGATCAACAACTTACGCCATGCGACTAACAGTGAACTACTATGTGAAGCATTCCTACATGCTTACACAGGGCAACCACTGCCAACTGATGAAGACCTTCGTAAAGACCGCCCAGATGATATTCCTACAGAAGCGAAAGCGCTGATGACGGCAATGGGCATCGAATTCGAAGCGTTTGACGAAGAATAATTGCTTACAAATTCGTCAACACGATGAGGCTGCACCGGGGACAGTTTCAAACCAAACTAAAAAGGGACGCCATCGCGTCCCTTTTCTTTGCTGTCAGAAATGACTTTGGCTTACTCCGCCATGTAGTTTTCTGGCATCTCAATACGCGCTACACCTGAATTAACCGCAGCTTGAGCAACCGCTTTTGCTACGCGTGGTAGTAGACGTGGATCCATTGGTTTTGGAATGATGTAATCAGAGCCAAACTCTAGCTTGTCTACGCCAGCTGCCTTCAATACAGCTTCTGGTACTGGCTCTTTTGCCAATTCACGAATCGCATCGACTGCCGCAAGCTTCATTTCATCATTAATTTCACTCGCACGAACATCCAATGCACCACGGAAGATGAATGGGAAACACAGAACGTTGTTTACTTGGTTCGGGTAGTCGCTACGACCAGTGCCCATGATCAAGTCATCACGCACTTCGTGAGCCAATTCTGGTTTGATTTCTGGATCTGGGTTTGAACATGCGAACACAACAGGCTTATCTGCCATCAGCTTCAATGCTTCTGCAGGTAGTAAATTTGGACCTGATACACCCAAGAACAGATCCGCACCTTCAATCACGTCTTCCAGCGTACGCTTATCTGTGTTGTTTGCGAATAACTGTTTGTATTCGTTTAGGTCGTCACGACGTGTATGGATCACCCCTTTACGATCCAGCATGTAGATCTTCTCACGCATTGCGCCACATTTGATCAACAGCTCCATACATGCCACTGCCGCAGCACCAGCACCAAGACAAACGATGGTTGATTCTTCTAGCTTCTTACCTTGCAGCTCAATTGCGTTCAGCATACCCGCAGCCGTTACGATTGCAGTGCCGTGTTGGTCATCGTGGAATACAGGTACATCACAGCGTTCGATAAGGCGCTTTTCAATCTCAAAACAATCAGGCGCTTTGATATCTTCTAGGTTAATACCACCGAAAGTATCTGCAATGTTTGCTACTGTGTCGACAAATTCGTCGATCGTGCGGTGTTTCACTTCGATATCAATTGAATCTAGACCAGCAAAGCGTTTGAACAACAGCGCTTTACCTTCCATTACTGGTTTAGAAGCTAGCGGACCAAGGTTACCAAGACCAAGAATAGCCGTGCCGTTAGAGATAACCGCAACCATGTTGCCTTTCGCCGTGTACTTGTACACGTTGTCGGCATTTTGTGCGATTTCGCGTACAGGCTCTGCAACACCAGGGCTGTATGCCAGAGCAAGATCGTTAACAGTTTCAGCTGGCTTAGTCAGCTCTACTGCGATTTTGCCTGGGGTTGGGTACGCATGGTAGTCCAGTGCTTGTTGGCGGCGTTCTTCTTCTGGGGTGACTTCTTGGCGATTGTCTTCAGACATGGATCGTTTCTCTTTTGTTATTTTTTCGGTAAGGGGGAATAAATTCTAAAGGATAGAAGTCAATCTTCATAGGCAAGATTGCGAGCGATATCCTTAAAAAAGGTAATAATGTAAGAGATTAGACCAGATATCTATGATTGGCACCTGATAGACAGATCAGGTGCACTTTTAATCACTTTCTTTCAGCGAGAAAACAGCGAAATATAATCTCATTCTTCATCAACGTATTGCGCTTGTAGGTAGTTTTCGATACCAGACATTTCGATCAAGCCCAGCTGCGTTTCAAGCCAATCGACGTGCTCTTCTTCGTCTTCAAGAATATCTTGGAAGAGGTCGCGTGATACATAATCACGGATATCCTCCGCATAAGCGATCGCATCTTTTAGATCTGGGATTGCTGCCATTTCGAGCTTCAAATCGCACTCAAGCATTTCTTTGGTATCTTCCCCGATCATCAATTTACCGAGATCTTGCAAATTAGGTAAGCCTTCTAGAAACAGGATACGTTCGATTAGATGATCAGCGTGCTTCATTTCATCGATCGACTCGTGGTACTCCTTGTCGGCGAGGTGTTTTAAGCCCCAGTCCTTGTACATACGAGCATGCAGAAAATATTGATTGATAGCGACGAGCTCATTGCCGAGCACTTTATTGAGATGTTGGATTATGATTGGATCGCCTTTCATGACAAAGCCCTCCTCTTTGGCTTCATTTAAATGTAGAAGCAAATGAGAAGGTGTCAAAAAGGCTTAGCTAATAATTAGCTAGCTTGTTTCAGTGTTAGGTATTCTGTTTCCGCTAAAATCTCTTTGGCTTGTTTAATGCACTTACCACATTGGCTGCCCAAAGCAGTACATCGTTTAATTCCTTTTATGTCTGTTACGCCTTCATCTATCGCCAACTTCCTAATTTTCTTGTCAGAGACACCATGGCAAAGACAAACGTACATATTCAAAACCTTTAAATTTCACTTTGAAATGAAATATAAACAAGAATCGTTCTTGTTACCAGTTGTATTAAGATGAATTACAGAACGTTTTGTTATAACGGTCTGGACCGCTTTGGCATTTTTCAGTGACTTAGCGGATAGCTAAAAAGAAGAGAAAATCGAGCAGAACTAAGATCATGTTTTTAAAAAACAAAAAGCATGACTAAGAGTGATGGGCTTATAACCATATTGAAAAGAAGAATTGTAGATATAAAAAAGGGAAGCCTCAGCTTCCCTATTTCTAGCGCTTTCTTCAAAAAGAAGAAGAGTGCAAGATTACGATTAATTCAGTAAGAATTAGTCGAAGATCTTAGCAACAACACCAGCACCTACAGTACGGCCACCTTCACGGATAGCGAAACGTAGACCTTCGTCCATAGCGATTGGAGCGATTAGCTCAACTTGCATTTGGATGTTGTCG
>NZ_JAPPTN010000020.1:0-54520 GCF_027587095.1 Vibrio sp. NFR | reverse complement strand
TTTAAAGAACTTTTCTAACTAACTTGCCGCCTCAGCGCCTCGTCGTTAGGGGTGCGTATCTTACGCTTCCCGCTTTGAGAGTCAAGTATTTTTTCAAATTCTTTTTTCTCTCTTCCGACTCGCTGTGTGACTTTCGTCTCACTCCGTGTCGGTGGATGCGCAGTATAGGGAGTTGAGAAATTAGCGCAACCTTTTTTTGAAAAAAACTTTCTAAGCGGTTATTTATCCACCAAATGCGTTATATCTGCATATTTCTTCGTCACATTTGAGACATATCACAGCAATTGGTTGGAAAAACACCAACCATATACGTAAGATTCATGTGTCTATTTTGTTAATAGGCAGCCAATCTCTTTATCATCTATATGTAGTAATCAAAATGACGTCTAAAAAAAATCTGATCTTGTGTGCTGGGTTGGCGGTCATTGGGGGAATCATCTTCTCTCAGTTACCTGTGTCACCTGCCTTGAGCTTTGTTATCGGTGTTGTCGCTACTGCTTTTCTTTTTTCACTTTCTAGCAAAACACCTGTTCTTCAATCTTCGGATTCCGATCCTTCAACTAAAACGCTGTATGTCGGCAACCTTCCTTATAAGGCAAATGAAAGTCACGTTCGAGATTTGTTTGCTGAGTATGGTCAGGTCTATGCAGTACGCTTAATGAAAGATAAGCGCACTGGTAAAAGGAGAGGGTTTGGTTTTGTAGTGATGGCTGCGGCAGATGCAAAACCTGCTATCGCTAAACTTAACGAGAAGGAATATATGGAGCGTACACTTAAAGTGCGTATTGCTAACGATCCTAAACACCCTGATGGCGGTAAACCTGAACAGGATTAAACCCTAAGGTCGCCAAACAGGTATTCAGTGCATCTTCTTGCCAAGGAGGTGCACTGGCATAAATCTTCTTACTCCCTTCCTCTTGGCTTTCTTCCTTCATATCGCTGAGTAGTAATGCTTTCACTCGACGAGCAATGGCTTCGCCAGAATCAATTAACGTAACCTCTCCACCTAACGCTTGATGGATTTCCTCTTTAATCAAAGGAAAATGAGTGCACCCCAATACAGCTACATCGACTTTATTACGTAATGGGAGAAGAATGCTTTCGAGCTCTGGAATAGAAATACTTTCGCCACGCAGCTTTTCTTCTGCCATATCCACTAAGCGAGTGGAACCTAATAGTTCGACAGGTTTGCCTTGAGCAAAGTCACGGATCAGTTCATGAGTATATTGACGAGTCACGGTCGCGGGCGTAGCAATAAGTCCTACACCCTGAGAAGCGAGTAATGAGGCCGGCTTGATCGCAGGCACCACTCCGACAACCGGAATGGATAGATTCGCACGCAATGATGGCAACACTATGGTACTTGCGGTATTGCAGGCGATGACTACTATGTCAGCTTGATGCTCTTCAACCAATGCTGCCACCAGCTTATTAACGCGAGTGATCAGCACATCTTGGTCTAGCTCGCCATATGGGTAAGCTTCGTTATCGAACAGATACAAGTAATCCATGTTTGGTAGAAGTCGGTGGATTTCTTGGAAGACCGATAGCCCTCCGACACCGGAATCAAACACTAGGACTTTTTTCTTACTTGATGCTCGCACGAGTCTTACCTGCAAATTAGAGACTCGGCGATCATACTGGTTAGATTTGTTTTGGCAATGCTTTGGCTCGGTATCTTTGATGACTGAATCGCTCCCCTGTTTCCACTTCAAGCTTAGCCAACTCTATATGTCCTTGAAATGATGAGGTTGATGTCACCAATGTATGGAATTCGCCATCTTCGCCACAGGGATCAATATGACCGGGTAATGACTCAATCAACGTTTTGTCATACCAACATCCACACCACTCCGGCGGCAATACATTTCCATCGGTGGTAATCAACATGGTTTGAATTCCACGCTCGATAATTTCAAATGCCAATGCCTTGCTTTCTTCCCCCAACAAAGGGAATACACATTCCCAGCCGGCAGGTTCAATATAGCTGCGTCGATAATCAGCAATACCATTACAAAACATATCACCGAACGCGACAGCTTCTACATTCAGCCCACTGCTTTGTAGTGCATTAACGATCGTCGATTGATAAATGTCGTTATTCGGGAACACTTCAGGCAGTTCGATAGTAATGAGCGGAAGGCCAAGTAAGTCCGCCTGCATTTGCACGACCTCAAGCGGGGTTGCTTGAAAAGGGACTTCTTTATCAACATAAGTGGTGTACAAGCCAACTACCTGATAATGCGGATCTTCGTTTAGACGCTCCAACGTTAATGTAGAGTCTTTTCCGCTTGACCAGCTAATCACAACACGTTTTGGTTTAGTCATCGTCTTTCCTTGTTACCTATTTCCACCAGCGCTTTACTTACAAAAAGAAAGACCGCCGATATGGCGGTCTCGTTTAGCTTGATTAAAAGCGGTAGTCTGCCGAGACAAAGTACTGACGCCCTGGCGTCGCGTAACTAGTGTACATCTCGTAGTTTTTATCGAAAGCGTTGCTTAGCTTCGCATTAATATCCCAGTTTTGGTTCACGGCGTAAGAAGCAGTGAAGTTCCATAGGCTGTAGCTCGGTAGTCTGGTACTGCCATTAAAGCGTTCACCTTGGTACAGGTACTGCGAGCCCAACGTCCATTGGTCAAACGTTGCGTAGGCGTTCCACTTAGCACCACGCTTGGAGCGGTACGCTAGCTGAGTATCTTTTGCCCCAGACTTATCGACAGGATCTTTATAATCTAAGTAAAACTCGTGAGAAACGATATCCGTGTCGAATTTCACCTCTAGTTCGACACCTTTGATCTCAGCTTCACCCACGTTTTGCATGCCAGAGCCTTTCCAAATCAACATGTTCTCAATTTGGTTGTAGTAACCCGTCACCGTCCAATCAACAATCGATACAGCACCAGATAGCGACAGCTCGGTATTTTCTGATTCTTCTGGTTTTAGGTTTGGCATTTCGTAGCCTGGGTAATACAAATCAACAAAGCTCGGCGCACGGAAAGCAGTACCGTGGCTCAGGGTTAACTCGTAACCTTCGTAAAAACTCCAACCCGCAGCGGTTTGCCATGTGGTGTTGTTACCAAATTGATTGTTGTCGTCATTACGTACGCTTGCTTCTAACGTCCATACGTCATAAACATATTGAGCAATGGCACTAACACCAAAGTTAGTTCTTGGGTTCTTCTCTGGATCATAGTCTTTAGCTGGTCCCCAACTGTTCGCCGCAATGTAGCCTTTTGCTAGCTTCTCAGTACGGTAATCCAAACCGCCACCAATACTCAGTTCTTCGTTAACGCTGTACGAGTTCAACCAAATCGCGTTGAACTGCTCAATAGCAACATGATCGCCAGTAGATTTGTTTTGACCTGATTTATGGTCGTAGTTGTCTTGTTGACCATAAGCCAATTTTAATTCAGATGAGTAAACGTCTTTGTTGTATTCCAGCGATAAGTCGGTACCTACATACTCTACTTCACCAGTTTTTTTCTCATGACCACTCCAAATACTACTGTTGTCGTAATCGTATTCATTGTTGTAAGCACTCACCCCAACGTAACCAGACAAGTTGTCAGAAAAGTTTTGTTGGTAACCCAACTTCAGGTTTAGCGTTTCGAAGCCATGCTCATCGCCATCATTCAATCCTGGCTGAGGCTTAACATTAAAACCATCGGTTTTCTCGTATCCTAAGACACCCTTAAAGTGTTTACCTTCACCCACAGGTTTAGAGACCACAAACGTGCCTTTTTTATGGTTATTTGAGCCATAACCTGCAGACACTCGACCTGAATCGTCATTAATAGGCGCACGAGTAATAATGTTGATTACGCCAGAGATCGCTTCTGAACCATAGATAGAGGCTCGTGCACCACGAATGTAATCGATACGTTCGACAGAGTTGATTGGAAATTGGTTAAAGTCGATACCACCCATGATTGCACGAGGCATACGCACCCCATCAACTAAAACGAGTACTTGAGACGAGCTACCACCTCGAACGTAGATAGATGCGGATTGACCACGCCCACCGTACTGAGCAACTTCAACACTCGGCAGTGTACGGAACACATCAAACAGACTATTTGCTTGCAGGCGTTTAATGTCTTCTTTGGTTACCGTGACGGTTTGTGCAAGAACAGCACCATCAATTTGCTTGAAGCGGTTTGCCGTAACCACAACCGTTTCATCTGCGGAAACTTCTTGGGCCTGTGAATAAAAGGTAGGTGAAAGCAGCGATGCACACGTGATCGCAAGAAATGTTTTTCTCATTGTATTGTCCTAAGTCGCGTAATTCCTACCGAGCCCTACTCGTGTTGAGCAGTCCAGTGCTGTGGCTCAGTTGCTGGCAGGTATTCGGACTTAAGAGCAAGGTTGTACCGCCTACTTACTCGACTTCCCACATAAACTAATGCAGTGTCTTGATGAGCGTTCGTTCTCTTTTACCGCTGCGCGTCAGTTCTGGATTCTCACCAGATTCCCATTTCAGCCATCTAGATTGCTAGATAGCACCAGCTTGGGGCAAATACTATTAAGCTATTGATTATTTGTCCAGCCAATATTACCTCTGACAATTGTAACGATTTGGTTCATTGGTGTATCAACTGACACAGAACACACTATCTTTAAATCAATTGGGGCACAAAACTGGACATCCTATTGAGATTGAATAAAATCTGCGCTCTTAAATTGAATGCACCATAAAAGGTAAGATCATGGCTACTCTTGATGTAAACCCACAACGCTACCAAGAACAACTGGCTGAAAAAGTCGAACGTCTGAACGATATGTTCGCGCCATACAACGTGCCAGAACTGGAAGTGTTTGAATCACCAGAGCAGCACTACCGCATGCGTGCTGAGTTCCGCGTTTGGCATGAGGGTGAAGACCTTTACTACATCATGTTCAATCAAGAAACTCGTGAGAAATACCGCGTTGACCAATTCCCAGCAGCAAGCCGTCTGATCAACGACCTGATGCCACTACTAGTTGAAGCGATGAAAGACAACGAATCGCTACGTCGTAAACTGTTCCAAGTGGACTTTCTATCAACGCTTAGCGGTGAGATTCTGGTTTCACTGCTTTACCATCGCCAGCTTGATGAAGAGTGGATTGAAAACGCGAAAGCCCTTAAGCAGCGTTTGAATGATGAAGGCTTCAACCTAAACATCATTGGTCGTGCTCGTAAAATGAAGATTGTCCTAGACCGTGACTACGTGATCGAGAAGCTAGACGTAAATGGTCAAAGCTACATCTACCAACAAGTAGAAAACAGCTTCACTCAACCAAACGGCAAAGTCGCTGAGAAGATGCTGGAATGGGCAGTCGACTGTACTCAAGAAAGCACTGGTGATCTCCTAGAGCTTTACTGTGGTAACGGTAACTTCTCTTTGGCGCTGGCACAAAACTTCGACCGCGTTCTTGCAACTGAATTAGCGAAGCCATCTGTGGTTTCTGCGCAATACAACATTGCAGCGAACGAGATTGATAACGTACAAATCCTACGTCTATCAGCAGAAGAGTTTACTCAAGCAATCGAAGGTAAGCGTGAATTCCGCCGCCTACAAGATGCAGGTGTGGATCTGAAGAGCTACAACTGCAATACGATTTTTGTCGATCCACCGCGTTCAGGTATGGATGTCGATACTTGTAAAATGGTGCAAGGTTACGAGCGCATCATGTACATCTCTTGTAACCCAGAGACACTAAAAGAGAACTTGGACATTCTATGTGAAACCCACAACGTGACGCGTTTTGCTCTGTTTGACCAATTCCCTTACACACACCACATGGAAGCAGGTGTACTGTTAGAACGCAAAGCGTAATCCACCAGCATCAGACATAAAAAAGCGAGCTCAATGGCTCGCTTTTTTGTTGGATTCGTTTTGCTTATTCAGCGGTGGTCTTCTTTTCCATGAAACCCAGCTTCTTACCGATCCACGCTAGGAGAATCATTGAAACCAGAATGGCGAAGAAGTTAGAGCCTGCTTCTGGGTATTGCGCTTTAATAAACGCAGAGTGACCAAATGCACCTACGAAGAAACACGCCAGACCAACAAGTGGGATATCTTCTGATACTGGGTTGTTTAGGTATTCTTGGTACAGCGCCTGTACAGCTAGCACGAGTGCAATCAGAGGGAAGATTGAAAAAGACACTTCGCTCATGGTCAACCATGACAACAAAGCATCACCACACATACCTGCAACCAGTGCCAAAATCAGCGTTTTCTTTTCAGATTTATTTCCATTCGACATTATTCTATCCCGCCTTTTAATCGGTTACGTTCACGTTCTTTGCGATACCAATAGGCCCCTTTGGCTATCATTCGCAATTGCATGATCAATCGCTCGGCGAGTTCATCGCGCTCGCGTCGATCTAAATCTAAAGCTTCCGCACCAGAGCTAAACACCAAAGTAACCGACGCCTCTGCTTGAGTGAACGCCTCTTCTTTGGTCATTCCGGTGCTCATTAAGTACTCAGTTAATTCTGCCGCAAAATGCTGAATTTCTCGAGCGACGGCAGTACGAAATTCAGAGGAAGTGCCGGAGCGCTCACGCAACAATAAGCGGAAAACGTTAGGACTACTTTCAATGAATTCCATAAAGGTTTCAACTGAAGTTCGAATCACACTGCCTTCTTTGACAATACGCTGACGCGCCTGACGCATCAGTTGTCGCAACAACAGACCACCTTCATCAACCATGGTTAAGCCTAGCTCGTCCATGTCTTTGAAGTGACGGTAAAAAGAAGTTGGTGCAATTCCTGCCTCTCGGGCAACCTCACGCAAGCTGAGATTGGAAAAGCTGCGATCCGCACTGAGTTGATTAAATGCCGCATCGATCAACGATCGACGTGTTTTTTCTTTTTGCTGCGCGCGGATTCCCATCGATTTCATTCTTTAACTTGCTCTTTTTCTATTGGGTACGAGAGCTTCAATATAACGCATATCGCCCCCACGTATAAAGCGACGTTATCTGCCGATAAGCGGCGAGCACGTTACTATCGCCATGCATCTAATTGCAATCGCCTCACTTCAAATAGTAGACATATAGCATACCAATTAGTTCTTTTGGGCGATTCTGCGTGATCACTTCCACTCTCTAGCAGGCATTACGTGTTCCCAATAGAGTAAATGAGTTAAAATCCCGCTACAGCAATGTTAAGCAAATATAACAAGGAAGACATCATGGCGCATGCTAATCACTATGACGTGATCGTAATTGGTAGTGGCCCGGGCGGTGAAGGGGCGGCGATGGGATTGACCAAAGCCGGACTGAATGTTGCCATCGTAGAAAAGGAAAGCAGTGTTGGTGGCGGTTGTACGCACTGGGGAACCATACCATCCAAAGCATTGCGTCACGCAGTTAGCCGTATCATTGAATTCAATAGCAACCCGTTATTCTGCCGCAATAACACCAGCCTTCATGCAACATTTTCTGACATTTTAGGTCATGCAAAATCGGTAATAGATAAACAGACTCGACTTCGTCAGGGCTTTTATGATCGCAACTCATGCACACTGTTGTTTGGTACAGCCCGCTTTATCGATAACTACTCCATCGCCGTCATGCAAAGTGATGGTACGGAAGAAGTATACTCAGCGGATAAATTTGTTATCGCTACAGGCTCTCGTCCATACCAACCAAATGACGTTGACTTCTTACATGAACGCATCTACGACAGTGATTCCATCCTGAGCCTGAAGCACGACCCTCGCCACATCATTATTTACGGTGCAGGCGTGATTGGTTGTGAATACGCCTCAATCTTCCGCGGTTTAGGCGTGAAGACCGACTTGATTAACACTCGCGACCGCCTGCTCTCTTTCTTAGATAACGAAGTCTCGGATGCATTGTCTTACCACTTCTGGAACAGTGGCGTGGTGATTCGCAACGACGAAACATTCGAGAAAATCGAAGGCACCGAAGACGGCGTAATCGTACACCTGCAATCAGGTAAAAAGATGAAAGCAGACTGCTTACTGTATGCTAACGGTCGGACGGGTAACACAGACAAACTCAACTTACCTGCAGTGGGACTTGAAGGTGATTCGCGCGGACAGCTCAAAGTAGATGGTAACTACCGTACAGAGGTAGAACACATCTACGCAGTCGGTGATGTAATTGGCTACCCTAGCCTAGCGAGTGCAGCGTATGACCAAGGTCGTTTCGTGGCACAAGCCATCACTAAAGGGCAAGCTGACGGTAATCTGATTGATGACATCCCAACGGGTATCTACACCATTCCAGAAATCAGCTCAGTGGGTAAAACCGAGCAAGAGCTGACTGCGGCGAAAGTGCCTTACGAAGTGGGACGTTCTTCGTTCAAGCATCTAGCTCGTGCACAGATTGCAGGTAAAGACATCGGCAGCTTAAAAATCCTCTTCCATCGCGAAACCAAAGAGATTCTTGGTATTCACTGCTTTGGTGAGCGCGCTGCGGAAATCATCCACATCGGTCAGGCCATCATGGAACAAAAAGGCGAAGCCAATACGATTGAATACTTCGTCAATACCACCTTTAACTACCCGACGATGGCAGAAGCGTATCGCGTAGCGGCGCTAAACGGTTTGAACCGATTATTCTAATTCAATTGGGTTGCCATGATCCAAAAGCTAAAACAGCAGGTTTCGACCTGCTGTTTCTATTTGAGTGACTAGGCAAGAAAGCTTCCCTTACGCCATTGATAAAAGAAGATAGCGCCGAGTCCAATCCCTCGCATTGCCATGAAACTGGTCATCGCAAACCATAGTGCATGGTTTTGCCAGCCAGAGAACAAAAAGAAGATTGCAAAGAAGCAGCAAGTCGCCACGAACATACTGTTTCGCATGTCTTTACCTTTGGTGGCACCAACAAAAATGCCATCAAACAGGAAGCACCACATCGACGCCAATGGCATGACCACCAGCCACGGCAGATATACCGCAGCTTGCTGCTGCACCGCTTCAATCGAAGTGATCATGGCGATCAAGTGCGATCCCGCCAAACCAAATACCGTAGTCAAACCTAAACAGATGATAAGGCTCCAAAAGAAAGTACCAATCAGCGAAGCATTGAGCTGCGCTCGGTCTTTGGCGCCAATCGCTTTGCCAACCATGGCTTCCATGGCGTAAGCAAAACCGTCCATGCCATAGGAAATCATCATCAAGAAACTCATCAATACCGCATTGGCCGCAACCACATCATCACCAAAGCTCGCACCTTGGAAAGTCATAAAGCTAAACGTAGCTTGTAAACATAGCGAGCGTAAGAAGATATCGCGATTGAGTTTTACGAACCGCCCTAGCCCATGTTGAGTATCGGTTAGCAGGCTCTTAGGTGATGGCAACTGACGGGCACACCACGTCCTCCATACACACATCAAGCCAAACGCCATGCCTGAGTAGTCAGCGATTACCGATGCTAGCGCTGCGCCTTCTACTTTCCAACCTAAGCCAATAACAAACAGTAAATCGAGCGCAATATTGGTCACGTTGGTGATGATCACCATCCACATTGGGGCTTTGGAGTTTTGCGTTCCGAGCAGCCAGCCCAACAACACAAAATTCATCAGCGCAGCGGGCGCACTCCACACTCGAATAGAGAAATATTGCATGCCGTAGTGCTTCACTTCAGCACTGGCATCACTCCAACCAAAGATCAGATCCGCGATCGGGTTATGGGCAATAAGAAAGACTAACGCAAACAGCAGTGCCATCAGTGAGCCTTGCATAAACACCAAAGCAAGTTGTTTTCGGTCTTCACCACCATAGGATTGCGCCGCTAATCCAGTGGTCGACATACGTAAAAAGCCAAGCAACCAAAACGTCACACTGATCATGGTACTACCAAGCGCAACACCACCTAGATACCAAGCGTGTTCAAGGTGACCGATCACCGCAGCGTCAACCAAGCCCAATAGTGGAACAGTAATATTCGACAGCACCATAGGGATAGCGAGCGCTAACACTTGGCGATGCACTTGAGGATTCGATAAAGGAGAGAAGATAGAGTTTGTCACAGGCACCTCGTTGTTTAGATCAGCGAGTGTACCTGAGTGTTCAATGCCTAGCCAATTACCACTTGATGTGAACGAGAACTGGCGTGAGACGATGCTTCAACATTGGGATCTTATTCAGCCAGCGCTGCCATGCTTTCCAGCGTGAGCAAAATCGGTCGAATGGCGAGAAGGCTTTGACCCATTGCGCCCATGGCA
The DNA here is from genome assembly GCF_027587095.1 of Vibrio sp. NFR. NCBI lineage: Bacteria > Pseudomonadati > Pseudomonadota > Gammaproteobacteria > Vibrionales > Vibrionaceae > Vibrio > Vibrio sp. NFR. Next base: position 44,333 of record NZ_JAPPTN010000020.1, on the reverse strand, counting down.
GCCAATGCAGTACTTGTTGTGCTGGTGCTTCAAAACCATGTGCATACGTATCTGAGCCGAGCTTCTGACCCCATTTACTTTCGGTTAAGTCACCTGCTAGTACCATGCACACTTCTGCCGATACAAAATGACGACCCAGAGTTTGGATGAAAGTCGCAACGCGCGATTCATCACAATCGAGTAAAGCCATTTCACACAGAATCAATACTGGTGCTTTTTCAGGAATGCGCAGTTCATCTAACCAATTCATGTCTTCTACACTGCCACAACGATGCTCGTAGCGTTCGTTTTTATGAAACAATCGCTGACGCCAAACCAGATTCTCGGTGACATCCAGTTCAATCCAGTGACAACGACCATTGTCCAAACGGTAGAAACGCGTATCTAAGCCCGCACCAACGTTAATGATCCAAGCGTCTGAGTGTTGTTGAAGAAAGTGACTAACCTGCTGATCGCACAGCTGAGTTAAAGTCACGTGCAGCAACTGCTTCTGATCGACGTCGCCACTGATGCAATCTGGTGCCATCTTGCAGCTCAAGCACGCTTTTGCAGCGATCGGATCGTACACCAAACCGTTATCGACCAAGCTTTCGCGGCTACGCAAAAACAACGGTTTCAACAGATGATTGGGTACGTGATGTTGAGGCTTGGACATGGGCATTTCCTTGCGCCGAAAAGAAAATGGTTAAATGGAATTAGATGATAATAAATCTCAATATCACTTGCAAGTTTTAACGCAACAGCCAAACGCTCTGAATCAGTGCGAGCGTAACTATGCTCGGAAGAAAAGAAATATGCTTTGAAGAAAATAAAAGTGGGAATAGAAAGTGCAGAAAACACAAAGCCCAGCAGAACGCTGGGCTTTATTAGAATGCTTGAGGTAAGAAACCTACATCCAGTCAGTGTTACGGATGATGCCAACCGCCAGACCTTCAATCGTCAGGTGTTGCGATGTTAGGTCAACTTGGATTGGTGAAAACTCTTCATTCTCTGCATGCAGTAGAACTGTAGAACCTTTACGCTCTAAACGCTTCACCGTCACATCATCATCAACACGTGCAACCACAACTTGACCGTCGCGCACATCTTGAGTTTTGTGCACAGCCAGCAAGTCGCCGTCCATAATACCGATGTCTTTCATACTTTCGCCGTTTACGCGAAGTAAGAAATCTGCTTTTGGTTTGAACATCGCAGGGTCCACTTGGTAGTGAGACTCCACATGCTCTTGAGCCAGAATCGGCTCACCAGCAGCAACTTGACCAATCAAAGGCAGACCTTGATCGTCGTTTGCCGCATCTTCGAGTAGGATTCGAATCCCGCGAGATGCGCCTGGAATAATTTCAATCGCTTGTTTACGAGCAAGCGCTTTTAGGTGTTCTTCTGCGGCATTCGCAGAGCGGAAGCCAAGCTCACGCGCAATCTCTGCACGAGTTGGTGGCATTCCGGTGTCTTCGATTTTGCTTTTAATCAAATCGAAGACTTGTTGTTGGCGTGGCGTTAACGGCTTCATATGTCACCTGTCTTTTTATACAGTTAACTGTGAGTATATCCAGTAAATGAACAAATGAAAACCCAATTGGTTGTTTTTTAATTTATTTGCGCCAGTTTCAGATCCCACCCACAAACCTCAAGTGAACATGCGTTTTAAACGCGCAATAGCCAATTCGTCTAATGAAAGCAACAACCTAGGGGTTCGACTAATTTCCGCTCAATAAAATTAAAAGGTTTGACCAGTTTCTGGTATTCTTGCTGCGCTTAAAATTTATCGCCTAGGCTTATTTCTATAGCCGTATCTATTTCCTTTCCTATAGAAGAAGGGAAAGCGGACGCAGAAATAAGGTTAGGCTTGTTTGAATACCTATTGAGGCTGTGAACTTTATGTCTTCTGGACAATCATTTTCACGTTCATTACTAAAACTACCTTTATCGGTAATGGTAAAGGGCACCACAATCCCATCGAATCCGATTGACGATCTCAACATCGACCTAGCGAAACCGATTGTGTACGCCTTACCGTTCCGTTCGAACGTGGATTTGCTGACACTACAAAAACAAGCTTTGAGCCTTGGTCTCCCAGACCCGCTTAGCCCGCTAGAAATCAATGGCAAAAAACTGACTCGTTACGTGTTTATTGCCTCTCGTCCAACGGTGATGAGCAATGATAACGACGTACCGAGTGAGTCTGTTTCTCTGTTTACTGATTTACTTGAATTGCACAAGCTCGATAGCGAGCTAGACGTACAAATGATTCCAGCGACCGTACTTTGGGGTCGTAAGCCAGGTAAAGAAGAAAACCATAAGCCGTACCTGCAACCAATGAACGGTCCGCAAAAAGCAAAAGCGGTAATGGCAGCAGGTCGTGACTGTTTGGTGCGCTTTAGCCCAGTGGTTTCACTGCGTTACATGGCAGACTCTCACGGTACCGACAGCGCTATTGCACACAAGCTAGCGCGCGTTGCACGTATCCACTTCTCTCGTCAGAAGCTCGCGGCATCGGGTCCAAACCTGCCTCAACGCCAAGTGCTGTTTGCACGCTTAATGAAATCGCCAGCAATCGAAAAAGCGATTGAAGACGAAGCGCAAAGCAAAAACATTTCTATCGAGAAAGCACGCAAAGAAGCCCATGACATCATGGATGAGATTGCAGCGGACTTCTCTTATGGTTTGGTTAAAAACGGCGATCGTATTCTTGGCTGGTTGTGGACGAAGCTGTACCAAGGTCTACACATAAACAACGCTTCGACTGTTCGTCGCCTAGCGCAAGATGGTCATGAGATCGTGTACGTACCATGTCACCGCAGTCACATGGACTACCTACTGCTTTCTTACGTTCTATACCATGAAGGTATGGTGCCACCGCATATTGCTGCGGGTATCAACCTGAATTTCTTCCCTGCGGGTCCAATCTTCCGTCGTGGTGGTGCGTTCTTTATTCGTCGTAGCTTTAAAGGCAACAAGCTGTACTCCACGATTTTCCGTGAGTACCTATCAGAGCTGTTTGCTAAAGGTTACTCGGTTGAGTACTTCAGTGAAGGTGGTCGTTCACGTACTGGTCGTCTACTTCAAGCAAAAACCGGTATGTTGGCAATGACGATTCAAGCCATGCTACGCGGTCTAAACCGTCCAGTAACATTGGTGCCTGTTTACATCGGTTACGAGCACGTAATGGAAGTAGGTACTTACGCCAAAGAGCTTCGAGGTTCACGCAAAGAGAAAGAAAACGCGGGTCTTGTGCTGCGTACTCTGCGTAAGCTGCGCAATTTTGGTCTTGGTTACGTTAACTTCGGTGAGCCAATTCAGCTAAACCAATACCTGAATGAACACGCTCCTGAGTGGACGAAAGACATCGATCGCATGGGCGGCAGCAAGCCACAATGGATGAACCCAGTGGTGAACGGTCTGGCAAACAAGATGATGACGCACATTAACGATGCGGCAGCGACTAACGCGCTAACTCTATGTGCGACCGCGCTATTGGCGTCTCGTCAGCGTGCATTGTCTCGTGACTCTCTGATCAATCAGATTGAATGCTACCTGAAGCTACTTAAGAACAACCCATACTCAAACACTTCAACAGTTCCAACAGAAACGGCTGAAGAGTTGGTAGATCACGCTATCTCACTTGATAAGTTTGTGATTGAAACCGACACCATGGGTGACATCATTTCGCTGGATCGTAGCCAGTCGATTCTGATGACTTACTACCGCAACAACATCATTCACCTGTTCGCCCTACCATCATTGATTGCTCAGATGATTATTCGTCAGCGCAACGTGACCATAGAGAAAATTCAAGAAAACGTCGCTCAAATCTACCCATTCCTGAAAAAAGAGCTGTTCCTAAGCTACAAGGAAGAAGAGTTGAACGAGCTGGTCGTGAAGATCTTGAACGAGTTCATTGAGCAGAAGATGGTTTGCCAAGATGGTGACAAACTGGAAATTAACCAGTCAAACAACCAATCCTTGGTTCTGTTGGGTCGTACTATCACAGAAACACTGCAACGTTACTCTATCGCGATGAACTTACTGGTAGCTGACCAAGAACTGGGTAAATCAGACCTTGAACAGCAGAGCCAAGACATTGCGCAGCGTTTGGGTCGTCTACACGGTATTAACGCGCCAGAGTTTTTCGACAAAGGTGTGTTTGCTGCAATGTTCAATTCGTTGAAAGAGCAACAATACCTAGATAGCGACGGCAACTGCGATCTTGAGAAGACACAGCAATTTGCCAAACTACTCTTTGCTTTGCTCTACCCAGAAGTGAAATTGACCATCGAAGAGAGTATCCACCAGCTGCAAGCATAATTGGCTTAAGCTCGATATTCATCTCGACAAAACATAAAAGGCATCCAATTGGATGCCTTTTTCTATCTGAACGTTTGTACTGAGTTACCAGAAAGCGATAAACAGACCGACCGCAATCACCATTCCCACATAGTTGTTGTTAAGAAAGGCTCTGAAGCACAAGTCGCGCTCTCGGTGGCGAATCAAGTGTTGCTGGTATACAAACAAAGAAGCCGCAACCAAAATCGTCCAATAGTAGCTTTGCCCAAGTTCGTAATGTTGACCAAGCAACACTAACATCGCCAAGGTAATCAACTGCAGAACACCAATCACCAGCTTATCGTGACGCCCGAACAAGATAGCCGTTGATTTGATACCAATCTTTAAATCATCATCGCGGTCGACCATCGCGTATTGAGTATCGTAGGCAATGGTCCACAAAGCGTTAATCACAAACACAAACCACACAATCCAAGGCAATTCGCCTGTTTGTGCTGCCCATGCCATCGGAATCGCCCAACTAAAAGCTAAACCTAAAAACAGCTGAGGCAAATGGGTGTAACGCTTCATAAATGGATAAATGAACGCTAAAAAGATACCAGCAAAGGAGAGCTTGATCGTCAGCGGGTTCATGGTCAGCACCAATAAGAAAGAGCTGATACCTAGAACTAAAAACAGACCAATCGCTTCTTTCGAGGTCACTTTACCTGAGGGTAAAGGGCGCTGCTTGGTACGTTTCACATGACCATCAACTTTACGGTCAGCAAAATCGTTAATCACACAACCGGCGCTTCGCATTAGGAATACACCTAACACAAACACGATGAGTACATTCCAACTTGGCATGCCTTGGGCGGCAATTACAAGTGCCCAAACCGTCGGCCACAATAACAAGAGTGAGCCAATTGGGCGATCCATTCGCATCAGTTGCCAATATGCTTTGGCTTTTTCTGCGGACATTTACACCTTCTCCTTAGCGTAAACTGGTGAATTGGGTAAGAATAGCTCAGCAACCAGCATGGGTTTGTGATTCATCCACAGTCTTGAGCGTCGCGCTAAAAGGCGCCCCTGTGGCAAATTAACCCATCCCATTTGCAGAGCATCGCGTTCAACGTTATCGGCGCTGAACACAGTTAAGCCCAGCGGAATATCTCCTTGCTGGGCTAAGTCATACTGTTGATCGACCAAGGTTGAACGAGGAATGAGCGTGCGTCCAATGACCCAATCTGTATTGTCGCCACATAAAATCACCTCTCTCAGTAGGCAATCTTGCTCAGACAATAGCTGGCTCTCATCCTGTTTTAACGTCTTGGCAGTGACGATCTGATTGTGCAGCAATTCCACTGTTAAGCGTTGGCAGTGCTGACCTAAACGACGTGACAAAGAGCCCTTTTCTTCAAGCCAATGCTTGGCGAATTCGTTAGGGAATTCAAAATCTTCGGGGTTTTGCCACTCTACTTCCAATAAAGAAGTAAGATAGAGTGATGTCGGCTGATTCATACTAGTATTCAATTGGAGGCTTTATGCGTACAATAAAGCAACAACTTACCGTCTTATTGAAACTGTAAGTTCCGTTATTTGTTATAGACGGTCTATTGTATCAAGACTGAAGCGATTCGAATATCGCGATCCAGAGAAAGAAAAGTTAGAAATATGTACAAACGTTATATAGCCCAAATTATTTTCGCGCTAAGTCTGCTTATTTCAGCACCGAGTTGGGCTGAATCTGAAGAGGCAGCACCTAAGTTAGCCTACTTTACGCTCGAACCCGATTTAACTACGAACTTCTATACCAAGGGTAATAAACTGGGTTATGTACAGGTGCGTATCGATATCATGGTGATGAGTCAGCAAGACCTCGCCGTTGTCGAACACCACCAACCATTAATCCGAGATGCGGTGATTGAACTATTGGGTAAACAAACAGAAGATACGATTAAGTCTTTATCTGGTCGTGAGGATCTGCGCAAAACGTTGGTGAAAGAACTCAATGAAACCCTACTGCCAGAGACGGGTAAAACCATCATCGCTGATTTGCTGTTTACCAAATACCTTTACCAATAATATGAACAGTTAAAGCTGACGAGCTGCTCCTATTAAACGAAAGACAGATAAACAAAAGACCACCGATTGGTGGTCTTTTTGTTGGTGTCTGTAAATCATTAACTTAGGAGGTTTGTTGGTATTTCTGTTTACCAGAATCAAACAACGCTATCGCCATACCAGAAAGTAAGCCAACTAAGTGGGCCGTGTTGGCAATCGCCATAAATGGTTGAACATAGCCAAGAACCAACCACACCAGCATAAAGCCAATAATAGGTTTAGGAAGTGTTAAGCCAAGATGTGGACAACGGTAACCAAGGATCCACAAGTAACCAAGTAGCGCATAAACCACACCAGATAAACCGCCGAAGTTTGCTCCTTCAACATAAAACTGACCCGCGCCGGAGAGCGCTGCAGAAATAAGGAAGATTTGCAGTAACTTTCCAGAGCTTAAACGGCGCTCGATATCACCTCCCAATTGCCACCACCACAAGAGGTTGAACACAATATGGGTAACAGAGAAGTGCAATAACGCATGGCTAACCCAGCGCCAGAGCTGCCATTGCTGCCCTTCGAACGCAGGAAAATGCAATAAAGCAAACACACCATCACCAAAGCCGAACATCTGCAAAAAGTAGATAACGGCACAGACAACCATGATCAGCAAGGTCACTGGGCCCGCCTTAGCTTTCACCATACCCATAATGCTCGGGCTGGAATAATGAAATTTGCTCTTACGAGTATCGGCAACGTCCCACGAAGCGGCGCTATATTTCGACGCTGATGGATTGGCTAAGAATTGTTTTAGCTCGGCTTCGACTTCAATTTCATGCTGCGCATCCGTCAGCCAAAGTGCAAACTGTCCTTCACCTTCCGGCATCATCTGAATATCAATCTTGCGTGATGCCATGTAATCAATGAAGGCTTGCGCCATACGTGGATTATTTAACGTTACCAATCTCTTCATTAACTTCTCACTATCGGTAGTTCTGCTCGTTGCCAGGCTTCAAAGCCGCCATCCACACTGTACACCTGTTCGAAGCCTTGGTTAACCAAATATTGTGCCGCACCTTGGCTACTGATGCCGTGGTAACACATCACTAGGATTGGTTGTTCGAATTCCACATCGTCCATGAAAGGAACGATCGAATCATTAGTCAGATGAAAAGCGGATTCTGCATGCGCGACAGCAAAAGATTGAGGGTCACGAATATCTACAAGTTTTGCTTCACCTTGTTCGAGCAATGCCTGAGCGCCTTGAACATCGATATGTTGAAACTGGTCCATTTACTTTCTCTATGTCGTTTTCGTTATTGACGCCATTGTAACCTATCCAAAGCCAAACTTAGACACAGAGATAGTCAGGTCATTGAAAGCTGTACACATTCGCACCGTTTGTGGATAAATCTGTGAATTGCGTTGATAAAGTATATTTGGATCATTTGATCCACAAGATGTAGTAATGATCTTGATCTAACTGTGTGTATATTTACAACTATCCCCAAGTGAAAAACCACGCCTAAGCCTTATTTAGTCCGGCTTTCGAACAGTTGATGAATAATTACTTCACAGAGTTATACACAGGTAGCACAGATAAATTAGATCGCAAACACTATCGATTTTCGATCGAAAACAAAAAAGCCGAGATCACATGATCTCGGCTTTCTATGAAAATCTTACTTTAGATTAGAAGCGAAAGTTAGAACTCACCGACAGCAAGTTTCAGTTTCTTCATCGCGTTCTTTTCTAACTGACGAATACGCTCGGCAGATACACCAAACTCATCCGCTAGATCTTGAAGTGTTGCTTTCTCGTCATCCAACCAACGAGAACGGACAATACGTTGACTACGCTCATCCAAACTCGCAAGAGCGTGGCCTAAACGATTATTAGTATGCGTTTCCCAGTTAGCAGCTTCAATATTATCTGCTACATCAGACGATTTGTCCTCTAGGTACAACATTGGCGCTGTGTACGAGTTTACATTGTCATCGTCATCCATTGGCATATCGAACGTTGAGTCCACTGCCGCTAGACGCGATTCCATTTCACGTACTTCTGAAGGCTCGACACCTAGCTCACGAGCTACGGTTTCAACTTCACCGTTGTTGAACCAACCTAGACGCTTTTTCGACTTACGTAGATTGAAGAACAGCTTACGTTGCGCTTTGGTTGTCGCGATCTTAACAATACGCCAGTTACGCAATACGTATTCATGGATTTCAGCTTTGATCCAGTGAACAGCGAAAGAAACCAAACGTACACCCACTTCAGGGTTAAAACGCTTAACCGCTTTCATAAGACCGATGTTGCCCTCTTGTACTAGATCTGCCATTGGCAAACCGTAGCCTGAGTAGCCACGAGCAACGTGAACAACGAATCGTAGGTGTGACAAGATAAGGCCTTTCGCCGCGTCAATTTCACCCTTGTAGTGTAATCGTTCTGCAAGCTCACGCTCTTCGTCTGCAGTTAGCATTGGGTAGCTGTTTACAGAACGGATATAGCTATCAAGGCTATCTTGCGTGACTAGAGCCATCGGATACGCTTCTTTTGTCATTCAATTCCTCATCAATCTCTGATCTGGAGCATTACATTGCAATTTAGCTTGGCCATCTTGAACTTAAAATGAACAAGTTTCAAGAAGGGCGAGTAATTATCCATAAACAAATTGTCTAAACAAGAGGTAAAAATTAGCTTGTGCTAATAAATTCCAAGTATAAGACCTTTATCACCTAAACTGGTTCAATTTCTTTTAGATGACGCTGCGCGGATACTCGTGCGGCGATACAACCCAGCAAACTACCAGTGATAATTAATAGCAGAGATTCATCCCAACTCAGACCAATCAAACGGAACTGACTGTCGTATAGTGAAGCCAATTGCTCAACGGCATTGTTCATCACCACAGTAATCAATGCGGTGACTAACCAAGCAATGCTCGCCCCCAGCACACCGAACCACATACCCGTGTACAGGTAAGGACGCAGAATGAAACCGTCGGTCGCACCAATCAGCTTCATGGTTTGAATCTCTTCTTTGTTCGCCAGCACATTAAAGCGCAATGTATTGCCGACGATTAAAAATACAGCACCTAACATCAGTATTGTCAGGGTGATGACAATAATACCAGCAAGGGTTTTTATGGCATCAAGACGCGCCAGCCAATCTTCATCGAGCCTAACGTCAGTAACGTCTTGTTGCTCACGGACTTGCTTGGCTATCGACTGAATATCACTCTTTACTTCTGAATCTGGTGTGATCACCAACACGCCTGGTAGTGCGTAACCACTCAACAGACTCAACGCTTGGTCAAAGCCAGCGTATTGGCTTAAATCAGATAGACCTTGTTGCGGCGAAATATATTCCACCTCTTTTACCAAAGACCACGTTTCGATTTGGTCTTTTAACACCATCACACGCGCATCAGGCATGCCTTCTACTAAGTAAGCACTAACTTGCGATGGTGAAGCGACGTCTTGTGCTGCGCTCGCCACGTTTTTACCCAGCAAGTACAAGCAAGCTGGCATCGCTAATGCCACTGAAATAACAGCTAAGGTAAGAATGTTACCTAAAGGACGACGCCATAACGCGCCAAAAGAAGATTTTGCTTGTTTTGCATGGACAGAGAAAAAACCATCGGTATTTGCACGCTTGGCACTGCGACCTTTCCCTTTCTTCTGGGTGCGCTTGTTACCTACCATAGTCTTCTACCTCACTTAGGAAGCCTTGGTTCAATTCAAAATGGCGATATTGTGGGCGAGTGTTTACTAACCCGATATCGTGCGTCGCAAGGAGAATCGTTACGCCAGCACGGTTAAATTCTTCAAACAATCGTAACACACGGTTAGACAGCTCTGGATCAAGGTTACCAGTTGGCTCATCGGCCACCAATAGAGTTGGTCGGTTTACGACAGCGCGTGCAATACCAACACGTTGTTGTTCACCACCCGAAAGTTGACTTGGCAAACAACGGGCTTTATCTAACAAGCCCGTTTTATCCAACGCCGCAGAAACACGGCGTTTGATTTCGTTTTCAGAAATCGATTCGATGCGCATCGGCAGTGCAACGTTGTCGAACACACTGCGATCCATCAATAGACGGTGATCTTGGAAAACAATCCCGATATTGCGACGCAAGAAGGGAATGTCTTTGTTTGGAATACGAGTGATATCGTGACCATTGAAATGGATTTTGCCATCGGTTGGTCGCTCTATCGCACATATCAGTTTCAACAAGGTACTTTTACCTGCTCCGGAATGCCCACCTAAAAACGCCATTTCTCCGCGTCGAAGGTGAAAATCGACTTTCTGTAAGGCTTGTCGACCACCTCGGTAAGCTTTGCTCACTTGCTGAAATTTGATCACCGTTGATTTCCTCTAACTCTTGTTACTCTTCACGACTAAACAGAGCGTCAATGAACTCTTGAGTTTCAAATGGACGCAAGTCTTCGATGCCTTCGCCTACACCAATGTAGCGAATTGGGATTTCGAACTGATCAGCGATAGCGAAGATCACGCCACCTTTCGCTGTACCATCCAGCTTAGTCAATGTAATCCCGGTTAGAGGGGCAACATCACTGAAAAGTTTCGCTTGGCTAATTGCATTTTGACCTGTGCCTGCATCTAGCGTCAGCATGATCTCGTGTGGCGCTGAGTCATCAATCTTCTTCATTACACGTACAATCTTACGCAGCTCTTCCATTAGATTCGCTTTGTTTTGTAGACGACCTGCAGTATCGGCAATCACGACATCGACGCCACGCGCTTTTGCCGCTTCAATCGCATCATAGATAACCGAGGCACTGTCCGCGCCAGTATGCTGAGCAATCACAGGAACGTTGTTACGCTCACCCCATACTTGTAGCTGCTCAACCGCTGCCGCACGGAAGGTATCACCCGCCGCAAGCATGACTTTCTTACCTTGGTTTTGGAATTGCTTCGCCAGCTTACCTATTGTGGTGGTTTTACCGACACCGTTCACGCCAACCATTAAGATAACGTAAGGGGTTTTGCTGCTGTCGATTTCGAGAGGCTGTTCTACTTTCGCAAGGATTTCTGCCATCTCTTCTTTCAGCAGGCCGTAAAGTGCTTCACCATCTTTAAGATCACCGCGAGAGGCTTTTTCAGTCAGATTGTTGATGATTTTTGTGGTGGTTTCCATGCCTACATCAGCAATCAACAGTTGTTCTTCTAGCTCTTCGAAAAGGTCATCATCGATCTTCTTACCGCTGAACAAACCAAAGAAACCCGCACCGATGTTTGCTTTTGTGCGGCTTAGGCTACGCTTCAGGCGAGCAAAGAAGCTCTCGGTTGGTTTTTCTTGTTCTTGAACGCGAGGTGCAACTGGTACTTGTGGCTCTTCTGCTTCTGCTTCTGCTTCTGCTTCTGCTTCTGCTTCTGCTTCTGCTTCTGCTTCTGCTTCTGCTTCTGCTGGGGCAGCCTCGGCTTTCTCCGGCTCCGCTTCAACCGCTGTTTTTTCTTCTGCTTGCTCGGCAACGTCTTCTGTTGGTTGTTGCTCGGCGGCAGGAGCTTCCGCTGCTTCTTCTTTTACTGATTCTTCAGTTGTCGGTTTTTGGCTTTGCTCTTCATCACCAAAACCTAGCCACGAAAGTAATCCGCGCTTCTTTTTTTCCGTCATCTGGGGCTATCCTAGATTGTCTTCTTATCTATTAATGACTCTTTTCTGACAAGAATATTAACTTTACAGAAAAGGCGAATGACAAAGTTGTGAAAACTTTCCAATTAGGTAAATCTAATCTTATTAGTGTTACACTCTGTCATCTTGAATATTCTGGGCTGTATCCAAGCTCAAAGCTTGGGCGATTGGGTATAGTATCACTTTATTAGCGGTCAAAAAATCTATGGTAAGACGTCGCCAGCAAAACTCATCACAAAAAACGCCAACAACGGGCTTTGTACGCATTATTAGTGGGTTATGGAGAGGTAGAAAGCTCCCTGTTCATGATGCAGAGGGCTTACGCCCAACCACGGATCGCGTAAAAGAAACCCTGTTTAACTGGTTAGCTCAAGATGTACCGCAGGCGAAGTGTCTCGACTTGTTTGCGGGCTCAGGCGGTTTAGGCTTTGAATCAGCTTCACGCCAAGCTGACCAAGTAACTATGATTGAGCTAAATCCACAAGCATTTCAGCAACTGCAAAAGAACGTAACTTCCTTGAATGCCAACAACATTCAAGTAGTTAACACTGATGCAATTAGCTTTTTGCAGCAACCAGGGACACCTCACCACGTAGTATTCATCGATCCGCCATTCCGCAAAGGATTATTGGATGAAACCGTGACCTTGCTAGAGCAAAACGGCTGGCTTGCTGAAGATGCGATGATTTATATTGAAACTGAAAAAGAGCTGAACATTGCTGGGCTACCAGAGAGCTGGCACCTACACCGTGAGAAAACCGCAGGTCAAGTGAGCTACCGTTTATACGAACGCTCACCAGCTTAAAGCCTCGATTTAAAAGGATAGTTAAATGAAAGCATTATTGATACTGGCTAAAGCGGCCATCGCCTTTGTCTGGTTCGTGTTGATCCTCAACTTCTTTATGCCATTCCCTGGCAAAGCAGCGATTGCGTTGTACATCATGACCGCATTCTTGTTCATCATGCACGGTTTGCAAATGGCGATCTTCATTGGTGCATTTGGCGACAAGATTAAGATGAGCGCATGGGAAAAGTACTCCATTTTGATTTTTGGTATTTTTGCTCTGCTCGATATTCGTCGTAAGCACATGATGTAATAAGACAGATAAACGAAAGCCGCTCATAAGAGCGGCTTTTTTGTATTTATCATCTCGGTAATGGCTCAGCCCATGTAGCTCTTCACCCCATCAAGGAACATTTGGGTAGATATCATCACTAGCAGTAGTCCCATCAATCGCTCAACGGCTTTTAAGCCACGCTCTCCTAGGATACGGTGGAAGAAGCTGTAGAACATCAAAATAAAGAAAGTCGCGCCCCAAGCAATTAACACGGCGGCAGACAGCTCCATAATCTTATCGGGATGCTGAGAAGAAAGTAAAAGCAGCGCTGCAATCACCGAAGGTCCCGCAATCATCGGGATAGCCATTGGTACAATAAACGGCTCTTCGCCGGCAGCCAATCCAGTAATGCTGCCAGCACTTGGGAAAATCATCTTAATGGCGATGATAAACAGAATGATACCACCAGAAATACTCAAGGTTTCAGGCTGAACATGAAGGAAGCTCATGATGCTCTGCCCTGCAAATAAGAACAGCATCAAAATCATCAAGGCAAACACTAACTCACGGATCAGTACTTTGCGACGACGCTTTGCATCGAGATGTTTGAGAATGGATAGCACAATCGGCAAATTGCCGAGCGGGTCCATAATAAGAAACAGCATGGTCGCTGCAGAAAGAATGTCCATGTTCTGACCTCGACAGGAAAATTGGCGGCCAGTATAACAAAGTGACTACATGAATATATGTTTGAAGGCGAAATGCATTTATCGCCTTCACAGAACAACGCTTAACCGCCGCTTAGTGATTGCAAACGCGCGCCATGTTTACGACAAACTTACCTTCTAGCTCGCGTACTTTTTCTCGCTTTAGCAAAAACTCTAGCAATGCATCTAAGTCTAGATCATTCAGCTTACAGGTATGAAAGCGTGCCTCAGAACCAAAGTGACCCGCAAGCTCATCACGGTTCATTGGGGTTTCACGAAGTAGGTTCAGTAGATTGTGAGCATGAATTTCAGTCATTATTGACTCCGGTCATCAAGTTGAATTCGTCCAGTTTACTGAAAAAAAGACGAGGTACTTTGACCTGAGTTAGTAAATGATAGAGGCAACAATTAACGCATGAGCAAAAAAGTAGCTGCCACTCACCCAGACATAGGCGCGTTTCATCGGCTTACGATAACCATGTATTGCATAAGCTAAGGCGGAATAAATCATCACTAAGGTGCCGCTAAACCCGAGCGCACTAGCAAAGCTCGGCACTTGTAACCACACCTCTCCCGCAGCCCAAGCCAGTTGAACCAGCATAATGCCCATAATCACGACCGGAAAGACCATGGAATCCAATTGTGGCAATAGTAGGAAAAACGCGACGATACTTGCTGCGAGAAGCAGAGCTAACAACCACCAAACGATGTCACCATTGAGCTGAACCCAAAATGATTTGCTATAGCAAATTTGTGCTAGGAGATAACCCGCGAAATAAAGAGGTTTGCGAGATTTAAATGAATGAAGAGTGTCAGCAAACATCGAAACCACTAAACCACCAACGATCCAATATGTGTGTGGTGCTGAAGAACCTTCGGTCAGTGCCAAAATCAGCAGCAATAGCAGAGTAAAGATTTTAAATGTGAGAGACTGCGTTGGATTGGCTTGTTTCGCCCCCAACACGGAATACATCCCCGATAGCCCTATCGCTAACCAACTCCACATGCCGATACACCTTTCACGTAATCTCGCCGCTAGTCTAGGTAGACCAATCTTGATGTAAAGATGCAATCAGTGAAAGTTGGATCTCGATAGCGAATCGCAACATTTTGTAGCCGCAACTTACTCAATTAATGGTTATCGTTTTTCTCGCAATCATTGAGGTGAATGATTTAGTGAAAGCAAGCAACGGCAGCGAAATAAATTCGCTGACTTTCAATAAATTGAAAAACAAACCGCCAATTTGTTCGCCATGCAACCGTTATGGATAAATAACCGACACAAAAACCAAATCCACCACCTCTGACCACTCAGAAAGCT
Organism: Vibrio sp. NFR; assembly: GCF_027587095.1. Lineage (NCBI taxonomy): Bacteria > Pseudomonadati > Pseudomonadota > Gammaproteobacteria > Vibrionales > Vibrionaceae > Vibrio > Vibrio sp. NFR. Next base: position 29,264 of record NZ_JAPPTN010000020.1, on the reverse strand, counting down.
AAAAACACCGTTCCATAACAAGACTCGTAACTACCAGAGTAGTAAAACCTCAGGTTAAAAGTTCAAACAACCACACCTAACCACATGATATAAAAAAGAATAGTCAACAAAAGCGATAAAAACCTAACCTTAGCTATTGTAGATTATAGCTAAAGCCTTTTGATACTGTAGTTTTCTCATTAGATAGGAAAAATAAGACGAAATAGACGTCCATAAGTGTTCACTTCATTAGCACAAAACCTAATTTTCTCAACTTTTGAGAAATTCAGCAAAAATAGCCAACCAACATCACCACCCAGACAAGAAACACTATTTCATCATAAGATTACTCATATTTAACACATTAAAATCATATACTTAAAGACAAAAAGAAGAGAAAAACAACAAGTCGAACACTTAAAGAACAGCACAAAAAACACAGTTTTATTAGTCAATTTAGGGTAAAAACACTTAAGTTAAGTGCGAGTTTTGAAAACTTTTCCGCTTTGAAGTTGATCAAAGCTCAAAAACAGTGCTATATTATTTACATCGAGTTCATCAATGATTTTAGGGGTAGTGTTATGATTTCTTCTTCTCAAAAACAAGGGCTGGTAATGATTGCAGTGGTTGTTGGTTTAATGACACTGCCAATGATGTACTAAGTTACTGTTTAAAATAAAAAAGGGACGCTTTCGCGTCCCTTTTTTATTATTCAAATTTTATCGTCTACAAATGCTTAACCAGAATGTCCCAATGCATGTAGTAGAAACCAAGTGCAGCGAGCGTAATCAAGGCCATTAACAAAATCGCCGCTCGCCAAATAAAGCGTGAACTTCGTGGTGTCAGCTCCTTTTCGCATGCATCGCACGCAGCTAAGAAACCTTTTCGATCGTCCAGCTTGTAATCCTCTTCGTGAACAACCTTGTTTCTTACGGTCGCAATAAACCGCAACTTAGCAACAACGTCATGCGGCAAGCGCTCTTCACAACTAGTGATAAGCTGATGTAACCCTTTCCCTTCCGCGTGGTATTGCGTACGCAGAAGTTTCTCGATCGTTCGGGTACGCATGACTACTTTCTCAATATCTGACATCGTAACCCTCCTTACTTGACCCTTCCTTCGTCAGTCATTTCATTCTTCTATAAATTTAGAACTTTTTCGAGCCAAAAGGTGCAAATTTCCTTTTAAATTGTGCTCTTGAACGCATATAAAATGTGAAGTGCGCCGAATAAAATCTACGACGCTTTTACTAGATCACGAATAATTTATCTCAACTCATAGTTTAATCAGGGAGTTCTGTAAAATAGGTGCCAATGAAACATTGGAGGTTATCATGCCAATCTCACTTATTTTGGCTTTGTTCGCTCTGATTGCGCTCGGCGCATGGGCGTTTTTCCGCTTCTACAGCAAACATTACTTTGGCGAAGATGCACCTGAGCAAAGTGCTCAAGTGACCATCTTAGACAAACAAGCAATAGAAGTACCGGATGCAGAGCCAGGTCAAGACGATCAAGAATATTGGATTTATGTACAACGCGGTTCGATTGGACCAAAACGCGAATTTCAAATCGGTGTGCACTATTACCACGCACTCAATCCGGGTGATAAAGGCACACTGACTTACCGTGGCGATAAGTTCTTACATTTCGCCTTAAAGCGCTAATCTACGGTAGCAACCAGCGAGTCTTGGCGGACTTGGAGAACAAATAGCTCATCGCCAAGGCTCCAGCACCACTCAATACAATCCACACAGGAATCACCCATGCAGGGTGACCTTGATACCAACCGAATGCTTTCATCGGCCATAAGAAGATTGGGTGAAGAAGATAAATACCTAAACTGTGCTGACTTATAAAACTCACCACTTTTTGTGCTTTCGGTGCCAAGCCCTCTCCAAAGTAACGACACAACATAAAAATCATCGATGCTGCGAGAATCACATTCAATGTTTTGTATGAGAACCAGCGCCCTACTGTGTATTTGTCTGCTTCTAAACTGTTGGTCACAACCATAGTAAACGTCACTGCTAATGCCACCAACCCAAACGCAGTAAACGCCGTCACAACGGAACGGTTTAGTGGAATTTTCTTAAACAACACATAGCCTAACGGTAAATACCCCATGTAAAGCCAATATTGATTACTCCATGGTCCATCAATTTTGAATAGGAATAAGGTGCTCGTGAACAACCAAAACGCTAAATAGGTGTAAATAACGTTGTCATCGACATTGCGAACCATCCATTGAAACAACGGAATCACAAAATAGAGTGGAATAAAGTAGTAGAAAAAACCAAGGTGATAATAAGTTGCATGATACGGACTGTTACTCACCACTTCTTTTACCGTGGCAAAATCAAAACCTTGCGCTGTCCAACCCGATAAATACGCGTAAAACATCGACCAAACCAAAAAAGGCACCAGCACTTTGCCTAAACGTCGTTTGACGTAGTATTTGGCATCAAAAGGACGCGTATCGCTGAGCATCAATGCACCAGTTATCAAAATAAACACTGGCACCGCCCAACGCGTCACGCTGTTCACTCCGACTGCCGTCGCCCATTGATCGAATGGAATCACGCCCAATTCATTACGATATGGCGCTAACACGTGAATAGCGATCACTGCCACAGCAGCGACACAACGTAATAAGTCGAAAAACAGAACCCTTTCTCTCATACCCTTTCCTAGTTTGTGTAACTTCACGTCTATAGCATAGGGTAATTTTCGCTCAGTTAAATAGTTAACAATCTGTTTTTGCTTATTTTTAACTCAGCTATGAAGCTCTAATAACATTGATTTGCACAATAGTTAGCGACAAATCCTATTGTACAAATAGGATCACCAGCCCTAAGCTTTCTTGGATATGAAACAGATTTAGCCGTTTCTTTCCATTAGGATGCTGGACAGATTATTAAGAGAGGTCTTTATGAAGAAAACATTATTAGCATCACTGGTTTGTGTAGTGGCTTTAGCTGGATGTAATCAAAAGGAAGAGACCGTGGCACCAACACAATCGCAATCGGAAGCGAACCCTATCTGCAGCACGGAAAATCTTGCTGGCGGCTGGTCACAAGGTGAAGTAACACCTGAGGCTCAGCAAGCGCTCGACTTTGTTCTTGGGCAGATGAATACCGCTGCTAAACTAAAAGAAATCTTGAGCGTACGAACTCAAGTCGTGAATGGCATTAACTACGCGATTGAATTCGAAATGGACAATGGTGAAGTCTGGAACACCATCGTTTACCGTTCGTTAAAAGGTGATATGGAAATGAAGCAACCGGCACAGCAAGGTCGCCTTTGCCCATAACCAAGATTTACTGATTTGCGATACTGAATCGTAAATACAAAAATGGCTCCCAATATGGAGCCATTTTTATTTCTAACTCGTAAATCGATTTAAGCCGTAACTACTTTGGTTTTTGGTAGCTTGATAGAAATGGCCGTTGTCAGCGCTAAGAAGGCAAAGGACACCCACAAACATGCAGCAAGCCCTGCTTCTTGGTAAATCCAACCAGAAAGAACCGTACCGATCAAACGTCCCATCGCATTCGCCATGTAGTAGAAACCGACATCCAATGAAACACCGTCGCCTTTTGCGTAGCTGACGATTAGATAAGAGTGCAAAGATGAGTTCACCGCAAATACGGCACCAAAAATCATCAAGCCCACCACAATAACAAGCTCTGGTTGCCAGCCAATCTGCACGCCGTAAGCAATTGCACCAGTGATAACAGCAAGGATACCAGCCCAAATTAATGCCGCGCTGCCATCTGGCACTCGACCTTGCGCTTTACCGGTAATACGAGGTGCAAAGCCTTGAACGAATCCGTAAGCAATCACCCAAGCTGCCAGGAAGCCGCCTACCATCAGGTGATCCCAACCAAATACGCTGCCAAGGTAAATCGGCAGTGCAACAACAAACCACACATCACGAGCACCAAATAGGAACATACGCGCTGCAGAAAGGATGTTCACCGATTCTGACTTAGAGAAAATCTGACGAAATTTAGGTTTGCTCTTCGCCTTACCCATATCCGCTTCTAACCAAACTAAACTGCACACGAAGACAATCGCCAACACACTTGCCATGATGATCATCGAAGTTTGGAAACCAAACGCTGATAGCAATAAACCACCAACAAAGAAACCCGCACCTTTCAGTGCATTCTTCGAGCCCGTTAAGATCGCAACCCACTTATAAAGTGCACCTTGTTGCTCGTCTGGCACTAAAGTTTTGATCGCGCTCTTGGCACTCATCTTATTTAAGTCTTTGGCAATACCCGAAATTGCCTGCGCAGCCATTACCCAAGGAATGGTCAACCAAGCATTGGGCACTGCCAGCATCAGCAAGGCGAAAATCTGCATCCCTAAGCCGACGTTCATGGTTTTGTTCAAACCAAGTCGAGCACCTAGCCAGCCGCCAACCAAGTTGGTCACTACGCCAAAAAATTCATAGAAAAGGAACAGCGAAGCAATGGCTAAGCTTGAGTAACCTAAGTCATGGAAGTAAAGCACCACCAGCATACGTAGTGCACCATCCGTCACGGTAAAGTTCCAATAGTTGAACGTCACAAGCATATACTGACGGATACTTTTGCTTAGTTTTGAAATCATAACGACCTCAGATGTACAGCATTTAGAGTATTTAGATCATGATGTTCCAAATGCTCTATGACCTGAACACCAGCATTGAGTCATCTCAATACTGGCGCTAAATAGTGAAACAAGAACTGATGAGATATCTAAATATTATTCATTAACAAACAATAAGTTAAATATAAAACCAATAAACAAGAATCACATAAATTGGTAAGCCATTACGGCATAAAGAGGGCTTTTGGATCATGATGTACCAAAAGCCCTATAAGCTGATCAAGCGTTTTGAGCTACACGCTCGATGTACTCAACTTGTACAGGCTTTGTGAAAGCACCAGGACGTAGCGCTTGCACTTCACGCACGATGTCTTCTAGCGCCCAATCTTTCTCTAGCAATAGGTGTGCAGCGAACAAACCTGTGCGACCAGAGCCACCCATGCAGTGCATTGCAACCTTACCACCTTGAGCTAGAATCGCGTGCAGTTCAGGACTCGCTTGTGACCATTTTACAGCGAACTCTTCGTCCGGAGCACAGTCATCTTCAATCTCAATTTGGAACCATTTCATGCCCAATTGTTGGGTTAATTCGCCCAACGCAGACACGTCTTTTGCTGCTAATTCAGCATTATCAAGAGCAGTAACAATTGCTTCTACGCCTTGCGCTTTTAGCTGCTCTAGCGAAGCTTGCAGTTCAACACCTTTGGTGCCTGGACATGGAGTCAGTACCAACGCGCCCGCTTCTAAATCTAATTGCCAAGTAGGATGAGACATCTTAAAGCTCCTTATGCCATACCAACGTTACGAACCAATTCTGCAGTACGCGTCGCGTAACCCATTTCGTTATCGTACCAAGCGTAAATCTTCACCATACGAGAACCTACTACCATGGTTGATTGCGCATCAACGATCGTTGAACGTTGGTCGCCTTTGTAATCAATAGAAACCAATGGGCGCTCTTCAAAGCCAAGGATGCCTTTTAGCTCGCCTTCAGAAGCTTCTTTCAGTAATGCGTTAACCTCTTCTGCTGTGGTATCACGTTTCACATCAAAAATAATGTCAGTGAGTGAGGCGTTTGCCAGAGGAACACGAACCGCGTGACCGTTAATCTTGTCTTTCAACTCAGGGAAGATTTCAACAATCGCTTTTGCACTGCCCGTTGTGGTTGGGATTAGGCTCATGCCACACGCACGTGCACGACGTAGGTCTTTGTGCGGCGCATCCAGAATCGTTTGTGTGTTAGTTAAATCGTGAATCGTTGTGAATGACGATTGTTCAATGCCCAGTTTTTCGTGAATCACTTTCACAACAGGTGCAATACAGTTCGTTGTACAAGACGCTGCGGTTACGATGCGGTGCTGCGCAGGGTCGAAGATGTGGTCGTTCACACCCACTACGATGTTAGCTACGCCGTCTTCTTTTACTGGTGCGCTAACAACAACACGTTTTACGCCTTGCTCTAGGTATTTGTTTAGGAATGAGGTTTTGCGATGAACGCCCGTTGCTTCAATCACAACATCACATTGACCCCAGTTCACAGCATCGATATCACGCTCTTGTGAAGTCGTGATGCGCTTACCGTTGATCACCATGTCTGTGCCTTCAACTTGCACTGCATGGTTCCAACGACCTTGAACTGAATCGAACTCAAGTAAGTGACCCAGAGTCGCCGCATCACCCGCTACATCGTTGATGTGTACGAACTCTAGTTCTGGCCAATCAAACGCTGCGCGTAATGCCAAACGACCAATTCGACCGAAACCGTTAATACCTACTTTAATCGTCATAATCTTCTACCTTTAAGCTTTCGCTGGTTAACAGCACGCTGCGCGAGCTTTGTCGTGCAAACGTGAAATATCTTCTTGGTACTCTTGCTTCAAGCAGTTCGAGGCTACCAAGTCATCAATCAATTTTTGCATCCATCCCGGTAATTGATCTGACAGCTCGTAGTACACCCATTGCCCCTGACGTTTATCAACCAAAATACCATTTGATCTTAGCTGAGCCAGATGGCGAGAAATCTTTGGTTGGCTTTGTTGTAGCGCATGGGCTAAATCACCAACACAAGTTTCCCCTTCACGAACCACCAGCATTAAGCAACGCACACGAGTCTCGTCGGAAAGAAGTTTGAAAAACTGATGTGGAAGCATATTTACATACCTATATATGGATATGCGTATATAGTTATTTAAAAATAGAATAACGTCAAGCGATCGTGCTCGACTGTAATAAAAGTTTAATATTTGATCAGATTAGGCGCCAGAAAAGGTCTGGCTCCAGCGAACGGCTTCGCCAAGTTCAGACTTAACATCATCCACAGAAAGTCCGAGTTGCTGGGAGAATTGCTCAACGCCTGCCCAATCGGCACGTTCGTAGCACTCCTCAATTGCCAACAACGCGCCGTATTCACCTTGGCGATGCAACAAGGCTTGCTGCACGGAAGGACTTAAAGGCAGCTGTCCCACTAAAGATTCCACAGACAAATCAAGCATGGCGTCGAGAATCGATAACAAGCCAACCATAAAACCCTGCTCGTTGAGATGTGCAAAAGGTTGATAGCGCGACATAGCTTCGCAGAATTGAGCGCGTTGCAAAGATAAGTTGTACAACTCGCGCGGCTTCTGCCCGGAGATATATGACGCAACCACCAGTGAGACAAACATTTTGAGCTTTTCTTGTCCAAGATAAATCAAAGCTTGGCGGAATGAAGTGATGGTCACTTCTAACGTGGTCGATTGTGTATTCACAAAACGCAGTAACTTGTACGACAGCGTGACATCTTGAGTAATGATGTTTTCAATCCGGTCAAAATCTGGATCGGGGACACACACTTCTCGAAATAGCTTGAGCGCCAACACTTGCTCGGGACTCACGTATTTAGTCTGCATCACTTCAGGCTTGCTGAAGAAGTAGCCTTGGAAGAATTTAAAGCCTGCCTCTTTGGTCGCTTCAAACTCAGCTTCGGTTTCTACTCGCTCAGCTAAGAAATGGTATTTGGTGCGCTTTTTAGTGTGCTTCTTAACTAAGTCGCATGCCTTTTTTAGCCCCATCGCCATGATATCGAGTTTCACGATATGGACATACGGTAAGAAACGACGCCATTCGTCAGTCAACGTGAAGTCATCAAGCGCGATCAAATAGCCTTCACGGTACAGTTCGCGAATGGCTTCAAGCAGCTCATCGGTTGGTTGGCAGGTTTCGAGTACCTCAACCACGATTTTGTTTTTCGGCAAGCTTCTTGGCAGCCGACGCAGCAAACTTTGGTGAGGGAAATTGATGAAGCATCGTGAAGATGCAATCAGAGGATTGGTTCCGACAGAGAGAAAGTTCTCTACTATCAATCGGTATGTCGCCCTGTTTGAATCGATGTGCGCAGGATAGGCATTACTTTCACCATCGCGGAACAACAACTCATATCCCAGCGTCTGTCTTTTACGGTTAAAGATTGGCTGGCGGGCGACATATGCGTTTTTCATTCGAAATTATTGTGCTTTTTATAACTTGTTACTTAGCTGCCGCTAATAATGCACCACATCCCATGAACATTGAACCGAATACTTTATTAATTTTGCCCATGATCTTATCTGAGCGAATAAAGCGTCCCATTTGTGCGGCCAAACTGGTGTAGCCCAGCATCACAAACGCGTCAATGGTCACCGTCGTCACGCCCAATACCAACAGCTGAGTTAGTTGGTCTTTCGCTGGATCGATAAATTGTGGAAACAGTGCCACCAAGAATACGATCGATTTCGGGTTAGTCAGGTTGATAAGAATGGCTTTGTACAACAGAGAAGTACCTGACATGGTTTGGTGACTTTCGGTCGCAACCAAGCCGGATGTATCACGCCACTTTTGAATGCCGAGCCACACAAGGTAAGCTGCACCAACCCATTTGATCACAGTAAATGCCGTTGCCGATTGCGCGACTAAAGCACCAATGCCAGCGCCAACCAAAGCAATATGAATTGCCAAACCAATCTGTAAACCAACGATAGCACCCAATGATTTGCGCGTGCCGTAACTCAAACCATTACTGATTGAGTTGACGGTGCCAGATCCCGGAGCCAGACTAAAAACGATTGCAGTTACCACATAGGCTAACCAAACATGGGTATCCATTGCATTTCCTCAATAATTCTTCGATGATACATCGCGTAAACAACGTATCTTCAGGTAATCGACTAATGGCTATTAACCATTCACCTTTGACTTATACTCAAGAGACCTTATTTGAGCAAGCAATAGGTGGTCCGATCGCAGCACTTTGGCAAGAACGCCAAGAAGGCTTTGTAAAAGGGACAGAGAAAAAGAAAATCTACTGGTGCAAACTCACCAATCCCGAACACACCAAAGCCGTACTGATCGTCAACGGTCGCATTGAAGCCTCCTGGAAATACCAAGAACTGTTCTACGACCTATATCGACAAGGTTATGACGTGTATTCGTTTGACCACCGAGGACAAGGTTTATCAGATCGTCTGCTACCAGACTCAGACATGGGTCACGTCTATGACTTTAATGATTATATTGACGATATGGAATTGGTACTGCAGCAACTCAATTTGAGTGGATACCAGCAGCGCTTTGTCATTTCCCACTCGATGGGCGGTGCAATTGCAACACGTTACCTGCAAACTCACCCAGACCACAACTTTGACGGTTTGATTCTGAGTGCTCCGATGTTTGGTATCAACCTTCCTTGGTATCTCAGCCCTATCGCGATTCCAGTCACGCAAATCCTTGCAGCGGTTTCCCCGCAACCAAGCTATGCGCCAGGTCATAAGGAATACTACCCAAAGCCGTTTGAAGATAACCCACTTAGCCAAAGCTACGATCGTTATCACTGGTTCCGTGGTTTATACCGCGATAAACCAGAGCTACAAGTGGGCGGTCCAAGCACACGCTGGGTATGGCAAGGCTTGATGGCAGCCAAGCAATGTATTTTGCTGACACGCCAAATTAAAGTTCCGGTTTTATTGGTTCAATCAGGTAACGATCGCATCGTGAGTAACGCCGCGCAGCAACGCTTTATCGATAAGCTAAGTAAGACTAACCCCAATGCCAGCCTAGTTTCTATTGCTGGCGCAGAGCACGAAATCTTGTTTGAAAAAGACCAGTATCGCAACCAAGCACTTGATGCGGTTTTTGCCTTCATGCGTGAGCACAGCCAATAAATCAGATTAAAGAGGAAATACGAGCTCAGCGATTTACCCTCTTTTTCCTCCTTATTTTGGCGTAGACTTCATCATGTTCCCCGCACTCGGAGCAGTACGATCTAGTCAATCTACTGCGCTCCGTGTGCAATCAACCTGTTCTACTCTATCCGAACCGTTTACGAGGGCTTCATGAGCACATCGCTACCTTGCAAAGAGATCACTAAAATCGTTGCCTCAGATCTGGATGGCACTTTACTCGCACCAAACCACCAGCTAAGCGCTTACTCGAAAGAGACGCTCAAAGCGCTGCATGAACAAGGCTACACATTTGTCTTTGCAACGGGTCGCCACCACGTAGACGTCGCAAGCATTCGTCGCACGGTAGGTATTCCGGCTTATATGATTACTTCGAACGGAGCACGTGTGCACGACCAGAATGATCAAGAGATGTACAGCCAGAACGTACCTGAAGATTTGGTTCAACCAGTGATCGACACGATCAAAACGGATCCTGAAATACTTATCCACATGTATCAAAACGACGACTGGTTGTTGAACAAAGATGACGATGAGTTACGCGAATTCCATGAAGAGTTCACTTATAAGTTGTACGATCAAGACAACGCACCAACTGATGGCATTGCGAAAATCTTCTTCACTCACCCAACAAAAGATCACGACCATCTTGTGACCTTCGAAACTAAGTTACGTGAGCAATTTGGCGATCGACTAAACATCGCATTCTCAACACCTTGGTGTTTGGAAGTGATGAGCGCTGGTGTGTCTAAAGGTGATGCGTTGAAGGCAGTTGCGGAGTCTATTGGGCTAACATTGGAAAACACCATCGCCTTTGGTGATGGCATGAACGACGTAGAAATGCTATCTATGGCGGGTAAAGGATTGGTGATGGGCACATCTCACGAGAAAGTGATGAAAGCACTACCAAACAATGAAGTAATCGGCAGCAACGTCGACGATGCGGTTGCACACTACCTACAAGATCATCTGCTATAACCTGTATTGGCTATCAACAACAGGTTATCGGCAAAATCACAAAGGGCTGCACTATGCAGCCCTTTTCTTTTATCGCTGACTCGGCAACTTCTCTTTGCCGAGGATTGCTTGCCACTCTTCTTCGCTCACAGGCATGATCGATAAGCGATTGCCGCGTTTCACCAATGGCATGTTTTCTAGTTCTGGCATCGCCTTCATGACCGACAACGGAATCAAGCGTTCAGTCTTACGCACAAACTCAATATCCACCATAATCCAACGCGGATTTTCTGGGTCGGATTTCGGGTCGTAATAATCGCTCTCAAGGTCAAACTGGAAGTGATCGGGATACGCTTCACGGGTCACTTTGGCAATACCAGCCACACCCACGTTCTTGCAAGAGGAATGGTAAATCAGCACCAAATCACCCAATTTGACTTGGTCACGCATCATATTACGCGCCTGATAATTACGAACTCCCTCCCAACATGAAACCTTTTGGGTTCGAAGCGTGTCAATAGAAAAGGTATCTGGTTCTGTTTTAAATAACCAATATGCCATAATGCCATCCGATGCAGATTAAGTAATGAGGAAGATATAACATGAAGGCTTTGAAAAACCCAGTGGCATTAGCCACACTGCTGGTCCTGCAAGCATGTAGCATGCAACCGCAGCAGTCCGATGCAGACACCCCAACCACTCCGCCTGCATCCTTAGATAAGCCGGAAACCATCTTACCTCAAACCTTTATGCTGCGTGGTGAAGTAGTGATTGGGCATGAAAGCCAGTACATCACACCTTGTGGCAGCGACAAACAATACTGGCTGCAACTGTCACCGCAACAAATCCAACGTGCAGTAGCCATCACCAATGAACCTTATCAAACCATGTATGGTGAAGTGATTGGTCATCTCAACCCGCCGGGCATCGACGGTTTCTCTGCAGATTTCGATGCTAACTTTGTGGTTGAGCAGGTGAACTTCCTCACCACAGAAAATCCGCATCGCTGCAAACAAACCAGTAAACCCACTCGCGTATTTGGTAATGAACCTTCGTGGGCTGCCAACTTTGAAGGCAATACGCTCAAGTTCCAGCAAATGGGCAAGTCGACACAAACACTCGAGATTAAAAGCAGCAAACTGCAACCTCGTCAGCGTACTTACCAGTTGGATGACGGTGAACTGCGCATGACCGAGAACTTGTGTTCAGACACCATGAGCAACTCTCTCTACGGCTGGAAAGCAACACTAGAGCATGGCGATAAAACCTATCAAGGCTGTGGTATGACAGCCAACGTAGATTCAACATTAGAATGGGTGAACACTTACGTCGCGACGTCGACCCAGTCACAAGGCTTCGAAGTGCAAATGACACTCAACAGCGACCACAGTGCCATCACCAAATACAGCTATTCAGACGGACAACCGCCATTGATTGAACGCGGCTACTGGCAACAACTGAGCCCATCGCAAGTACAAGTATTGATGACTTACCACCAGCAACAACGCTTAATGACCGAGCGCCTATTTACTCGCGAAGGCAACCAGTTGAAAGCAGTCAAAGAGAAAGTGGGCAATTTGGTTTATCCCATTGCCGATGGCGGCTTAGTGCTATACCCAGCAACAGTGCGTAACTCAGGCATTGAGCAAGAAGCGCCTGAACGCGGTAGTGCGCCAATTGCAGCTGCGGACATTCCATCCAGTGCCGAATTTAATTCGAAAGTGGATGCGGCGGTACGTAACTACTTTTTCATTAATCAAACCAACCCAAGCAATAACCAATACCGTTGGCTGACCTATGATCTGAATGGCGATGGTGATGAAGAATTACTGGTGCAACTTGATTGGTGTGGCTCTGGCGGTTGTACTCTGCTGATATTCGAAAACCACGAGAAAGAGTGGCGTTTCAATAGCCGTATGACGCTAGTGCAAAGCCCAATTATGCTTGGTCAACAAACCTCACACGGTTGGCGTGACCTGATTTTCAATGTCAGCGGCGGTGGTGCAACACCGGGACAACACGTGATGCAATACACAGGCGTAAGTTACCCAATCAACCCAAGCTTGGCACCAAAAGCGAGCAAAGAACAAGTCAGCAGCGTGCGTCTGTTCTCAGATGGTATCAGCCCTGTTCGTGATGGAGTGCGCTTGTAATGGCGCAGCCTTGTCCACATTGTGGCTTCCAGTTCAACTGCATCTGTTCACTGCTGCCGAAGTTGAGCAGTGAACATACACTGATACTACTAATGCACCCCAATGAACTGACGCGCGATACCAACACTGGCAAACTGCTCGCCCAGTGCCAACTGAATGTCACTCAAGTCGTTTGGGATCGTAAAACGCCACCAGCGGAGCTATTAGAAACGTTAGCTAATCCAAGCCTGCTGCCAGTACTGCTATTCCCAAGTGAAGAAAGCCTAACGCTTGAACAAGTACAGCAACAAAGTACCGAGCAAAACAGACAACCGTTGTACATCATTCTTGATGCAACTTGGCAAGAGGCGCGCAAGATGATCAATAAAAGCCGTTGGCTAGAAGGCGTCACGATGATGGGCTTAACCACTCAAGCCGATTCCCAATATCAACTGCGTCGCAACCAGCAAGAAGGTAATCTATGTACCTTTGAAGTAGCTGCCCAATTGCTCGGACAACTTGGTGAAGAGCAAAACCAGCAACAGATGCTGAACTTCTTCGAGCAATACCCTCCTCGTTTCCAAGCTGAGAAAAGTGGTCACGAGTTCAATGCCTAACATTCTTAAGAATCAAAAAAACGCAGCTCTAACGCTGCGTTTTTTATTGAATGCTGTTTCACGTGAAACAAAACTTTGGAGCTCTTAAGCTCAATTAGAGCAAAGCCACATTAAAACAAGCGTGTCGGTTCACCCAAATAATAACCTTGCAGATAGTCCACCCCCATGTCCTGAGCAATGTCGCACACCTCTTTGTTGTGCACGAACTCCGCGACAGTCTTAGCGTTAAACACCTGACACAAACGCACCAACTGCGAGGCAATCTTGCGCTGCTTTTGGTCTTTGTCGATATAGCGAATCAAACTGCCATCGAGCTTAATCACTTCTGGCTCTAACTTGAGGATCTCATCAATATTGGAGTAACCCGAACCAAAATCATCCACAATGATGCGTGCACCTAGGCTTCTAAAGTGACTGCACACCTCAATCATTCGCCCGTAGTCTTTGATTTGCTCCGACTCCAAGACTTCTAAACCAATCCGTCTTGGGTCGTTCAGCTGAGTAATAGCATGTTCAAGCAACATCAAGGTTTTATCGCTGAGTAAATCCTGAGGTGACAAATTAATTGAGAAGTCGCCTTGTTTGTCCTTCATGTAATTCAATGTGGAACGGATCATGTGACGGCTCAAACGCGTGTACAAATGCGTATCAGAAATGATAGGTAAGAAACGCCCCGGCGCAATGATGCTGCCATCCTCTTCCATGATGCGCACCAAACACTCTTGGCTCGCGGGACGATGGTTGTAAGCGTGCACAATTGGCTGACTGTAGGTAATGATGTTCTGCTTGAGAATGGCGCGGCTCACACAGCTCAACCAACCCAACTGCTCTTTTCGCACATCTTCATTGACCTCAATGTCTTTGGCATTACAGATATGAGTATTACTTCGCACCCCAGCTCTTCGCGCTTCAATGCCTTTGAGGAGCAATTCATCCGGCGATGCAGTTGGAAAATCACGACGGCTAACTAAGCCACCGCACAATGAAATCGAAAGGTAATCAATGTCTCGTAAGCCACTTGGTTCAAAGTTGGTTTGCTCAACCGCATCAGCAAACCGAGTGAAGTGTTGCTTAATCATTTCACTGCTTCCGTCAGCTTTGAATAAGAACGCCCACTCACCGACACCAATGCTATAAAGTTGCAGCGCGGCAGGTTTACCAAGCCGTTTACGCAGGCGATTGCTAAAGTGCATCGACAAGTCTTTCAACAGTTGGTCGCCAACGCGATAGCCGTACTTTTCGTTGATATGGCTAAAGTTGAGCAGTTTGAGCGTTAGTAAATGTTCATCGACATCAATGCTGATCAAGCGCTCTTGCAGCGCAACGCGATTTTGTAATCCTGTGCGACTATCTCGGCGGAAGCTCTGTTCTAGCTTTTTCGCTTGACGATCGAGTTGATACCCCATATGAGCGTTCATGTTATTTAGATCGCCAATCGCATTGCGGATCAGGCTAAACAAGGGAGAGATAGAAGTGCTCACTTCTTGCTGTGGCATGTTAAGCGCAGTAACTTCATCCCCTTCACGCATCGCCAAGTAAGTCAGGCTATGGTGCAGAATTTCTTGTTGGTGATTCTCCCCGTACAACTCACCCATGCAGTAACTGCCCGACGTGTGGGAAATGTCCGTGAAGGCGCGAACTTCATCACTGCTATCAATAAAATCAAGTCGCGATGCGCAGTTATAAATCATCACGGCTTCAGGTTGATGCATGGAAAGCTCCACCACCCCATGGCGAACTTGCTCAAGCGTTAACGAAGGATGGTTGTAACAGAACTGAACTTCATCACCCAAACACCAAGGACGGTCGAAGCTCATGCTGCCGTCGGGATGGATTTCCGTCACGGCACACACCTCTTTTCGCCCAATGGATTCTCGATAAAGTGGGAAATTCAGCAGTTGATTGAGCGATAGGTCGTGCCCGTCAGCAAGGTAATGTTTGTACACTTCCAACGCTTTACGCTCGCCCAAGCGATACAAGCGCGTCCCTTTGGCGTGAGTAACCTTATGCGGCATACCAATCGGGTTCCACTCAGAATACGCGCTCGTCCATGTTTTCAAAGTATTGCTGTGCAAGGCAACCGCGACAACCGCTTCATCATAAACTTGGTCTTGATGCAGAACCCAACAACCGTCATCGATGGTTTGAGCCAAACCGCCAGAAACCTTCGGACCGTCGGCATCAAATACGCGATACACCGGATAATCACGGCGTTCGATTTGGACAGAAAAGCTAATAATGGCTTTGGAGTTATCTTGCAGTTGTAAAGCTTGCTTGAGATCGTAGCCATCGATATCTGGCGAGAAGGAATAATGCTGAACCGCAGACGTGAGCGTGGTTTGTTCAAACTCCATCACACACACTAAGCAGCCATGGTTGATGATCTCACCTTCCAAGATAACGTGACGGGTGCTGTGACCGATGATGTGCGTGTTGGGTAATCTTTCGAGTATTGCCCGAGCGAGCGAGGCAGCGGAATCGCGTGATTGGGTGGATAGGAGTTGCACCAGATAACGTTTATCTGCACAACACTGAGAAGTGACTAAAAAGTCATTAAGCTGATCCACATTTTGAACCAGTTGAGAGAATGCTCGCATTTACCCTACCACTGCCGTCATCAAGCCACACCACATGAAAGTGGTTTTATTATTTTACTTTGATGAGAGTAATTTACGTGGCTTTAGACGGCTTTTCTAGAGTCAGAATGAAGATTGAATGGATTAATGCGAAAGTGATTACAAAAGCGCGAGTAACGACTGCAAGTTATTGATTTCAATGTCAGGTAACGTTCGCGTTTTTGCCTGAGTAATGACATTTTTATTCATGTCATTAAACCAGCATGCGGCAAAACTCGCGAGTTTTGCACCTTGAACATCCGTCACCAGATGATCGCCGACATGAAGAATGTGCTCACTAGGCAAATCCAGAAACTGCTGCGCTTTGGTGAACATATCCGGCGCAGGTTTCGCGCAGCCATCCGGTCCTGCTTTCAGCACTTGCTGGAAATAAGGCGTAAGACCAATTCGATCTAAATCCACATTACCGTTAGTGATTGCTACCAGCGGGATTTCTTGCCCGAGTTCAGCAAGTACATAGAGGCTTTGCTGTGGTACTTCAAAACGGTTACGCCAGTCTAAAGCAACCTCGACTGCGGCTTGCGCAGCAGTATGCGCCGCTTCGTTATCGTATCCAACTTGAGAGAAGGCTTGCTTAAGTTGTACTAAGCGCCACAAAGTGACGTCACTCTTCAGCTCAGGTTGTTGCT
This sequence comes from Vibrio sp. NFR, assembly GCF_027587095.1. Classification (NCBI taxonomy): domain Bacteria; kingdom Pseudomonadati; phylum Pseudomonadota; class Gammaproteobacteria; order Vibrionales; family Vibrionaceae; genus Vibrio; species Vibrio sp. NFR. The sequence goes on along the minus strand of NZ_JAPPTN010000020.1, from coordinate 12,527 downwards.
GCACGACACGTTGCTTGAGTGCAAACCAATCGGCTTTATCCATGTGAGCGACCGCCGGATGATGGAGTTTAAGCCAAGACAACAACTCACGCTCCATACGAACTATCACTGGATAGTTATCATAGAGGGTGTCATCAAGGTCAAACGTCATCGCCTTTACAGGCGCAATACGGCGGTAGAATTTCATGAGATTCCTTGGTTAGTCCGACTTATCGTCGTTTCTCTTACGGGCTCTTGGATGCGCCTGATCATAAGCTTGCGCTAAATGTTGGAAATCCAAGTGGGTGTAGATTTGGGTAGTGGAAATGTTTTCGTGCCCCAATAGCTCTTGCACCGCACGCAAGTTGTTGCTCGATTCCAACATGTGCGTTGCAAACGAGTGACGCAGTTTGTGCGGGCTGATATGACTCGCTACCGACTGTTTCTGCCCCCACTCAGCCATACGCTTTTGCACACTGCGATGTGAGATTCGTGTACCCAGCTTAGAAACAAACAGTGCAGGTTCACCCGGCGCGGCTAGATCACCACGCACACGCAGCCACTTGCCAACCCATTCGGTTGCCATACCAGAGAATGGCACTTTACGTTCTTTATCGCCTTTACCAATCACTCGTAGTTCGCCACTGCGTAGCTGAACATCACGCACATCGACGCTCACCAGTTCTGCCAAACGCAGACCAGCGCCGTACATCAGCTCCATCATGGCACGATCGCGTACCGCTAACGGGTCGTCCTCGTTCACTTCGAGCAATTGGTTTACTTCATCCACATCGAGGTTCTTTGGTAGTGGACGTTTCTTACGTGGCGCCGAAACCCCTTTGGCTGGGTTAGCTGACATTTCTCCACGTAGGATCAGGAAATCGAAAAAGCTGCGTAGAGAAGATAAGCGCGTCGCTAAGCTGCTGGCTTTCATGCCTTCACGCATGCCTTTACCTGCCAATTGACGAACCCAACCAGCATCGACTTGAGACCAATCTTTCAACCCCATCTCAGCCAAGTGGTGAGCCATGGTTTCCAATTGTTGTTTGTAGTTGCGTTGGGTGTGCAGGCTAAGCCCCTTTTCGCTTCGCAGGAATTCGTAGAAGCGTTCAAGAGGCTTTTGAAGACTATTTGGCAGAGGAGTGTTGGGAGTTGTCGTCATCGTGACTTTGCCATACCAATGTTTGAGCGAGATGTGCCACTACTAAGGATAGGTGACGCAAAAACAAGGTATCCATATCTGGTTGGAAATGACCGCCATCTTCGCTAGAAAACGCCAGTACGCCAAGCGTCTGCTTTTTCACAAGCGGTAACACCACATAGGAACCCATTTCTGGAACGTCCATACCTCCAAACAACGCTTCGCGATCCACTTTACGCAGACGACCTAAGTACGCCTCTTTGCCGTTTAAGTGGTTGGTAGCAAAACGTTGGTAGCTTTCCTTACTCAATTGAGTCGCAGCATCACACTGGCTCAATAGACGCACATACGCCTTCAAGCCAAGGTCTTTGGCTTTCAGTTCAATGGCGTTGATGACTTGCTTAAAGTCGTCGCACTTAAGGATTTGTCCTTGCAGATCCATGAACTCGTAGAAGGTGCGATCATTGTTCGCCGCTAAAGACATCAGTGTGGTGATCTCTTCTTCTAGCTCTTCAATTCGTTGACGTTGGCGGTTCATTTGAATGTGAACTAACGAAACCGTGCCTAAATCTGCATGAGGCATAGAAAGGCGATCAACCAATTCTGGGCGTTGAACGAAGAAGTCAGGATGGTCTTTTAAATACTGAGCAATGACTTCCGCGGTCAGCGCATCCGCTTCTACTTCTGGGATTTGGTTTTCTTGTTCTTCAACTAGCACGACAATTGACCATCAAATACGTGAGTTGCTGGACCGGTCATAAACAATGGTTTGCCTGGACCTTGCCAAGATATGCGTAGGTCACCACCAGGAAGTGAAACTTTCACGTTTTCATCCAATAGACCTTGCAGGATGCCCACCGCAACTGCGCCACAGGCACCGCTGCCGCAAGCTTGTGTTTCACCCGCACCACGCTCATACACGCGTAGGCGGATGTGATTGCGATTCACAACTTGCATAAAGCCCGCGTTCACACGCTCAGGGAAGCGTTCGTGTGATTCTAATAGCGGTCCGAGTGTTTCCACTTCTGAAGTATCCACATCGTCGACCACAGTCACCACGTGCGGGTTACCCATGCTCACTGCGCCACAGAACAGGGTCTTATCGCCTGCACGCATGATGTAGGTTTTCTCTTTCTGCTTCGCTTTGAAAGGGATCTTGTTCGGCTCGAATTCAGGTACGCCCATGTTCACCGTGACTTCACCATCATCTTCAACATCAAGAATCATCTTACCTTTCTTGGTGCTAACGCTGATGCTGTACTTATTAGTCAAACCTTTCAAACGGACGAAACGCGCGAAACAGCGAGCGCCATTACCACACTGCTCAACTTCACTACCATCGGCATTAAAAATGCGGTAGTGGAAATCGGTTTCTGGATCATAAGGCGCTTCAACCACGAGCAATTGGTCAAAACCGACGCCCGTGTGACGATCCGCCAAACGACGGATCAAATCTTGCGAGAAAAACACGTTCTGGGTAATGCAGTCGACGACCATAAAGTCGTTGCCCAAACCGTGCATTTTGGAAAAGTGGAAATGCATTTGTTGTGTGTTACTCCGGTAGAATCTGTTCCAGCTGCCACAAACTGGTCAGCTCCTCACGCTGGCGAACAAGGTGGCTTTGGTTGCCATCCACCATCACTTCCGCCGCTCGGGTACGAGTATTGTAGTTCGAAGACATCACAAAACCATAGGCGCCAGCAGAGCGAACCGCGAGTAGATCACCTTCTTGCAGCACTAGTGCTCGATCTTTGCCCAAGAAATCGCCCGTTTCACAGATAGGCCCGACTAAGTCGTAAGTCTGTGCTTCACCTTCGCGTGGTGAAACTGGAACAATATCTTGCCATGCTTGATACAGCGCAGGACGCATTAAGTCGTTCATCGCCGCATCGATAATCGCAAAGTTTTTGTGCTCAGTGTGTTTTAGGAATTCCACACGCGTCAACAAGATACCAGCGTTAGCTGCAATTGCACGACCTGGTTCGAAAATCAATTCAAGATCTTGATGGTTCTCAAGACGACCTAACAGTGCTTTCGCGTAATCAGAAGGCTGTGGTGGCAATTCATCACGATATACCACACCCAGACCACCACCAACGTCCAGATGACGGATGTTGATGCCTTGTGCTTTCAGATCATCAATCAGAGCCAAGAGGCGATCTGTCGCGTCGATGAACGGTTCAATCTCAGTCAACTGAGAACCAATGTGGCAGTCGATACCTTGCACGTTGAGATTTGGTAGGCTCTGAGCAAATTTATATACTGCCGGAGCACGGTCAAAAGCGATACCAAACTTGTTGTCGCGCAGACCAGTCGAGATATAAGGGTGTGTTTTTGCGTCTACGTCAGGGTTAATTCGTAGAGAAATCGGTGCAACCACACCTAACTCACCTGCGACTTTGTTCAAGCGCTCAAGTTCAGGTTCTGATTCCACGTTGAAGCATTTGATGCCCAGCTCCAGTGCGCGTTTCATCTCTGCTGGCGTTTTACCAACACCCGAGAACACTACCTTCTTCGCATCACCGCCAGCCGCGATAACGCGTTCAAGCTCACCACCCGATACAATATCGAAACCTGACCCCAAACGAGCCAGTGCATTCAATACGCCAAGATTAGAGTTTGCTTTTACTGCGTAACAAACAAGATGAGGATGCTGACCCACAGCGCTATCAAACGCATTCCAATGGCGCTCTAACGTCGCGCGTGAGTAAACATAAAGAGGAGTGCCATGTTGCTCGGCGAGAGCTTGGAGTGAGACGTCTTCGGCCCAAAGCTGGCCATCATCCTGATAGTTGAAGTAATCCAAAATTTGCTTCCCTTAATTAATTCGACTGCTAAACCCTGTTTTCACCCGAAGGTGTGGCTGATTATTGTGACTGCTCGTTTTGTTGAGCATCATCTGGGATATAAAGTGAACCTGATTGACCACAACCAGCAAGGGTCGCTGCAACCATCACAAACAACACCGTAAGTAATTTTTTCATTTTGCATATCGTGATTATTAAACCAATGCCCCCTATAATCGCACCACACTCAGGAAAAGCAATAGGATAGACGGATGAACGATACTGAATTTCATCAACTGGTGGATGCGCAGATGCAACTCATCGAAGAATCCATCGATGATTCAGGTGCAGACATTGATTACGAAGTCACTGGCAACGTAATGACATTAGAGTTTGAAGACCGCAGCCAAATCATCATTAACCGCCAAGAGCCAATGCATGAGATCTGGTTAGCATCGAAGTCTGGTGGCTTCCACTTCAAGCTAGTCGATAACAAATGGACTTGCTCTAAAACGGGCATGGAACTGTTTGCAATGGTGAAAGAAGAATGTGAAAAACACGCTGGTGAAACGATCGATTGGGCATAAGCCAAATGGGTCTTCGTGGCGACCAGTCACCTAAACGACAAAAGAGCACCAAGGTGCTCTTTTTTGTTGTTCGTTTTACGCATTTACCGCTTTGGTTGGGCGAGTCGGCGTACAGCCATCATTGCGGTAAGGGATAATGTAGGTATTCCCTTCTTCCGGATGAATAATTTGGTAGTACTGCGGCAAGTTAAAGTTAATAAACTTCGACGATACACGACTGTCGTCTTTCACTGAGGTGTAGAAGCTGTTCACTGACGCAATCATTTCATCTTTAGAGCCACTGAATTGATGGTAAACCTCAACTTGGTTTGACTCATCCAATACATAGATATTGAAACCATCGTCAGTATCTTCAAAGAAGAACTGCACCAAACCTTCACTGGCAAAGCCATCCACTACTTCTGGTAGTTGGTACTCTTGTTCACGATCCAGCATCAACAGCGGTGAACCTTTCAGCTTGTTGGTTGAAATGCTGCGGTAGAAATCGACCGAGTTTTCTAGCTTCTGAACCGATACACCACGACGCTCAAAGAACAGACCGTAAGTTTGGTTAGCGAGACGCATGGCTTTAAAGCGACGGCGTTTCTCTTGCTCAACCGGCTTCAAACGTAAGTCGATACACTCTGCCAATAGCTGATACACCATATTGCGCATCACGCCACGCATGTTCTTCGCGTAGCAGAATACATCCACCGACTCTGGCGGAATCGCATCTTGGTGCATTTTGCCAAGAATGGTCTTCAATGCATCCAACATCGCGGTTTCACCTTTGAAGTGCAGGGTACGCACTTCGTGCCATGAGTTGCGATAAACCAAATCGACACTGCCGACCAAGTTAATTTGCTCAGGGCCAAAGCTGAAGATATCGGTGTTTTTCACATCCACTTTGAGTGAGCGACCAGACAACTCTGCCGTCGGGTCATTTTCAAAGTTGATGAACATCGCCATCTGACTAATTTCACACGGGCTACCCAGCGCTTGCATGGTTGGGCGACGTTTACGTAACGAGAAGGTGTTACGTAGGTCACTCACCATTTGGTAGAACTTATCGATGTCTAACTGCGCCTCACGAACAACGGCATGCAGGCGAGTAGATTCCGTAATCAAACCGTTGAAGAACGCCCAAGAAACCAACTTACTCAAGTACTCATGATGCTCAAGACAAGGCTGACCAAGAATGCGGTGCGCAATCAGTGGTTGCTTGTACAAGTACCAACCTGATTTGTTCACCCCACCCTCTTTTACTTCAATGAAGCTCAAGTCGGGTTCGTGCAAATCTGGCGAGATCTGAGGGTTAAGCAAAGTAACTTTACCCGGCAGCACTTCGAATGCCGCGTACAGCTTACGAGCAAGAATACTGATGTCTTGCGGGCTGATCGCTGAAGTAATGTCGTTACGACGCGCAAACTGAATCAAGTTACGGTAGCTTTGCATCAAAGCATCCAACAGAGCATGGTGCACCACTTTCACTTGTTCTACTTTCCAGTTACGGCGATCGTCGAGCTCTGCCAATACCACTTCATCCCAATCCCATTTCGCAATCATGTCGCTCAAGGCTTCACGACGCCAAGCTACAGAGCCTACATCAGGTTCACGAGACAGTTTTTCATGGGTTTTAAGGTAGAAACAGCGACGAACTAAATCCAAACGTGTGTCGTCTTGGATTCGCTCTAGGTAACGCGTTACTTTCTCTAGCATCAAGTAGTACGCATCCATGCCGTACAAGTCAGGCTCGTGGGCAAAGAAGCGACGTTTGGTGTCGATACTGAGAAGTTGTGTGTGCGGGTATTCCCACGAGTAAGCTTCAAGCAAGATCGCTTTCAACACGGACTTGTAAGGGGAATCGATACTCTTGTACAGCTGCCACAAGTTCGAACCGAAGTACTCTTCAGCAGGAATGCGGTTAAGCTGACCAAAATTGATCCACTCATCACAGTTGATGTAACCATCTTTACAAAGCTGTGCAACGTACTCGTCGTAACACTCTTCCATTTCTGGTGGCACGATTTGCCACAACAAACGCTGTCCTGCCAGACGAACCGCAGAACGGTAAAATTCATCCAGCAGTAATAGATGCTGAGAAGAACCACAGTTATCGCCGGTCATCTCTTCAGAACGGTTGCTACGAAAACGCTCTTCATCCATTAAGAAGAAGTTCGCTTCTACACCTTGGCTTTGTGCCCAATCGGTGATCAGCAAGCATTTGTTGGTCAGCAGCTCACGTTGGTCGTTATCCATCTCCGGTGAGATACACACCCAAATATCCAAATCACTTGAAGTACTTTGACCAATAGAAGAGGTACTGCCCATGGTGTACAAACCTAAGATCGCAGGTTGTTCTGCCGTCTTAAGCGGTTGACCGATTGTCAGTTGGGTATCATCAAGGAATTGCTGTTGGAGATCGTTCAGCTCTAGACCAAACACACCATAAGGGACGTCTGCATCGTAGTAGCCGGGAATAACAGGATGGTTGTAGTTCAACAAGGCAGGAATCAAGTGGAAGACTTGCTGGCTTTGCGAATCCATAAGCGCCAGCGCACGGTCGATCCGTTGCTGGTTCAGGTTATCTAATCGCTGAATAAGTTTTTGGGTGTAAGCCTGCAAGGGAAGTTCCTTGGTTGAACAATCACGAAAATCTGCTGATGTTTTAAACCAAAATGGTGTAAAAACGTGATCAATTTAACACTTTCATCAGGGTTGGTAAAGATTTCCACCCGCAAATAGTTGTGGTCTGAAAACCCCACACTAGTCGCAAAAATCGATAGCGCAGTAGTGTCGCTTGTATTCACCTATAACTAATAATAGTCCTTAGCCTAAATGAGAATCCAGTCACACTATTTTCATAACGTCATGTAATTCGATTCATGACACCAAGAGAAGCCTAACTAACATTAAGACTTTCACGCGTTGAGTGGTAGGATTAGGCAAAACTAAAACAGCATTGAGAAGACCATGACACAATCTACGCCAATTCGCATTGCAACTCGAAAAAGCCCTCTTGCCCTATGGCAAGCTCACTATGTAAAAGACGCACTTCAAGCCGCTCATCCAGGTCTGGAAGTTGAGCTGGTTACTATGGTGACCAAAGGCGACATCATTTTGGATACGCCGCTAGCAAAAGTCGGTGGTAAAGGCTTGTTTGTGAAAGAGCTAGAAGTGGCAATGCTTGAAGGTCGTGCGGACCTTGCGGTGCACTCAATGAAAGATGTACCAGTAGACTTCCCTGAAGGTCTTGGCTTGGTGACGATTTGTGAGCGTGAAGACCCACGTGATGCATTCGTTTCTAACACTTACAACAACATTGATGAGCTGCCACAAGGCGCAGTTGTAGGTACTTGTAGCCTGCGTCGTCAGTGTCAGTTAAAAGAATACCGCCCAGACCTAGTTATCAAAGAGCTGCGTGGCAACGTAGGTACTCGTCTAGGTAAGCTAGATGCAGGTGAATACGACGCGATCATTCTTGCTGCTGCAGGTCTGAAACGCCTTGAGCTAGAAGAGCGCATCCGTAGCTTTATCGAGCCAGAGCAATCACTACCAGCAGTAGGTCAAGGCGCGGTGGGTATTGAGTGCCGTGTGGATGACGAGCGTCTACTTAAGCTGCTTGAGCCACTAAACCATCAAGATACGGCAGATCGCGTACGCTGTGAGCGCGCGATGAACCTCACCCTTGAAGGCGGCTGTCAGGTGCCAATCGGTAGCTACTCACTACTTGATGGTGACAGCATTTGGCTACGCGCACTGGTTGGTGAACCAGACGGCAGCCTAATTGTGCGTGGTGAAATTCGTGGTCACCGCAACGATGCCGAAGCACTCGGTGTTCAACTGGCTAACGAGCTACTTGAAAACGGTGCGCGCGACATCCTAACTAAACTGTACGCAGACCACGAATAATCATGGCAGTGTTGGTCACTCGTCCGGGAGAGCAAGGCATGGCGCTTTGCTCTCTGCTCGAAAGGCACGGCAAAACTGCAATTCATCACCCTCTGATCGACATCGTCGCCGATCTCAGCGACACACAGCTCTCCAAATACATTGAAACCGCTCAAATCATCATTGCTGTTAGCCAACATGCGGTGCAATGCGCAGAGCAAATCTTGCAGAACCACGCTAAATCATGGTCTAAGCAGGCTATATACCTTGCCGTTGGTCAAAAAACAGCACACTATTTGAGCAAATGTACCCAACAAAAAGTACACTATCCACAAGTCAGTGATAGTGAGCACTTGTTGCAGCTACCCGAGCTAAACAATGTAGAAAAACAAACAGTTCTGATCCTCCGTGGCAACGGCGGTAGAGAGCTGATAAAAGATGCATTGGTGAGACGTGGAGCAAAAGTTCACTATAGTGAGACTTATAAGAGAGAATTTATCCCATTCGATCCAGTAAGCTGTGTCTCACTATGGAAAACCCAACAAATCGACCAGATTATTGTCACCAGTGGTGAACAACTGGATTATTTGTGCAGCCAATTGACGTCAGAGCAATTGACCTGGCTTAATCAACAAGAGTTGTATATCCCCAGTCAGCGAATCGCTGACATCGCAATTCAACGGGGCTTCACTCAGGTCAGGTGCACAGGAAGCGCATCCAACCAAGAATTACTGGCTGCTCTCCAGCCCTAGCTACACAGGATATAGGCATGACAAGTAAAAATAACGACCAAAAGAATAACGATAAAAACCTTTCCGAAGAAACCACATCGGCACCGCTAGCTGAAAAAGACACGCCTAAGAAGGAATCTGAACCAAGCAAGGCAAAATCAAAGCCTGCTGAGCCAAGCAAACCAGCAGAACCAAACAAAGTTGAATTTGAAGAGAAGCAAGGCAAACGCGGCGTCAAGCTGGGTACTGTCGCTATCGTCTTATCACTGATTTTTGGTGGCGGTCTCACTTACAAAATGCTTGAGCAGCAATCTGAATACCAAACTCAGATCGCTCAGCTGCAAAGCCAACTGGCGCAAGCTCAATCAGCAATGAAGCAAGAGCTTAGCCAAGTAAAAGAAGAAACCATTGAAAAAGCGACCACAGTCACTCACAAAGCAGAAGTGGTACTGGGTCAGCAACAAAAGAGCATCGAAAGCCTGCAACTGGCAGTCGCTGATGTGAAAGGTCGTCGTCCAAACGACTGGTTACTGGCAGAAGCTGACTACCTAGTAAAACTGGCAGGTCGTAAATTGTTCTTAGAGCACGATGTAGAAAGTGCTACTCAATTGATGGAAAGCGCGGATCAACGTATCGCAGCGCTGAACGACCCAAGCTTGGTCGGTCTGCGTAAAGCCATGGCAAACGACATTACTAAGCTGCGTGTTGTTCCTTTAGTAGACCGTGATGGCTTGGTATTGCGCCTCACTGCACTACAACAGCAAGTAGACAAACTGCCACTTGCGAATGCTTTACTACCTGAAGCAGCTGCGGTAGAGAAACAACAAGTGTCTGAAGACATTGCAAACTGGCAAGATAACCTGATGACGTCATTGAAAGACTTCTCAGAAAACTTCATCACCTTCCGCACTCGTGACGGCAACGTAATCCCTCTATTGTCACCACAACAACACTTCTACTTGAAAGAGAACATCAAAGCGAAGTTAGAGACGGCAATTAAAGCGGTTTACCAAGAGCAAGGTGAAATCTACGCCACCTCTTTGGAAACGGCAGACAAGTGGGCAATGGCATTCTTCAACCAAGACGACAACTCGGTGAAAGAATTCAACAAAACACTGAGTCAACTGAGCAAGCAAGACATTCAAGTTGAATACCCTGCGAAGCTAGAAAGCCAAAACCAACTCTCTGACGTGATTCGTGAACGCCTACGTCGTGAAGTGACCACAATGACAGGTACGGAGGATAAGTAATGGTTCGTCTTATTTTCCTATTTGTTGTTCTTGGTGCCGGTCTGTTCGTTGGCACTCAATTCTCAGGTCAGCAAGGTTATGTCCTAATCTCAATTGCTAACAAAACCATTGAGATGAGTGTAACCACTCTAGTGATCTTCGTGATTGCGGCCTTAGCGGCACTGTTCTTCCTAGAATACGTGGTCAAGAAAGTGGTTTACGCAAGCTCAAGCACATGGAATTACTTTAGCGTGCGCAAAATGCGTCGCTCTCGTCGCTACACCAACGAAGGCATCATCAAGCTACTTGAAGGTGACTGGAAAGGCGCAGAGAAGAAAGTAACACGCTGGGCAAACCACCACGATATGCCTCTTCTGTGTTACTTAGTGGCTTCAGAAGCAGCACAAGGTCAAGGTGACAAAGCGAAGCGTGACCAGTATCTAGAACTGGCAGGCCAGCAAGAAAACGCGCACCTAGCAGTAGAACTGACTCGTGCAAAACAGTTTATTCGTGATAACGAATTCGAGTCTGCATTCGATACACTGCAAGCGCTGAAAGGTCAGTACGCGAATAACTCGATTGTTCTTAACCTGCTAAAAACCACTTACATGCAGCTTAAGCTATGGCAACCGCTGATCGATCTGATGCCTCAGCTAAGCAAAGCAAAACTGGTAACGGAAGAGGAGCAAGCGGAACTGATTCAGCAAGCACAATGCGGCTTGCTACACGAAGTGGCTCAGCAGCAAGGCAGTGAAGGTCTTATCTCACACTGGAACGGGCTGCCACGTAAGGTAAAACAAGACGCTCATTTGATCGGCTGTTTTGCTCACGAGCTCATCTCACGTAAAGCAGATAACGAGGCATTCACAGTAATCAAAGAAGCACTGAAGAAGAGCCCAACACCAGAGCTGTACCAGTTACTGCCAGAGCTAAACTTACCGGATAGCCACCCAGTCATCGTATTCTTGGAAGGTGTCTTGAAGCGTGAACCAGAAAACGCAGCGGCGCAAAGTGCATTAGCGCACTTCTTCTTCCGCCAAGAAAAATGGCAAGAAGCACAAGAGCACTTCGAGGTTGCGCTAAAACTTCGTTCAGACGTTTCTGACTATGCTTACCTAGCAGACACACTAGAGAAGCAAAACCTAACAAAAGCGGCTCACGAGGTCTCTCGTAAAGCCTTAACGCTAGTTCAAAACAACTAAGCGATTCAGAAAGTAGAAAGCCGACAGTTTACTGTCGGCTTTTTTATTGCCAGTAACTCTTCACGTCCCTTTATCGCTCCAACTAACTCTCCAAAATTTGTGCTCCTCTGCTGGCTACTCTTCATTAGAGGCAATCATCAAAGCTTCTGTCGTTCATTCCAAGCTGCTCTTCTTCGTGTCATTAAGAAGCACGTGAAGCAATCGCGATCACTTTCTGCAAGACATAGCGATTGTCTTTAAATGGTTAGGAGGGAAAACCTCCTTCAGAGCACAGTAAAGCGTAGTGATGGCCAAAGAAGTAACTAGGAGTAATGTTATGCACTTATTCGATGTGAAAGCCCCATACAGCGCTTGGGTAGCGTTTGTTAATAAAAGATAAAGCAAAGCGACAGCAAGTATCAGAAGGTGCTCAGAAGCTCTAATACACATGAATGCTACAGTGAGTAGAAACGCTCTTTTGTTAAAAGAAACACTGCTTCGATATAGAGAGGAATAATAAGGGGAAAGCTCAATCACTTTCGCTAGAGGGCAGTTTCTATAACCCTACAAGGCAAAGAAAGTAGAAAGCCTCAAGGTACGGCTAAACGCTGGGCAGCTTATTGAGTGGAGAGCAGAAGCGCTAGTTTGGAACTGCACTCGGTTAGGAAGTCACTTCATTTATTTGCCAGCACTAGAAACGACGAAAGCCCATTGGTTTCTCAACAGGCTTTCTTTGTAGTGACTGAGTTCGAGGACGACTAATCCTAAGTCGCGACTGACTTGGGACTTGATACAAATCCCGTCTAATTCTCAAACATCAGAAATGAAAAAAGCCTCGCTATTTCTAGCGAGGCTTCTTAATAGTGGCGGAGAGATAGGGATTTGAACCCTAGATACGCTATTAACGTATGCCGGTTTTCAAGACCGGTGCTTTCAACCACTCAGCCATCTCTCCACAAATTGTCATCAACAGATTAGTACACTGATGATGTTGTTACTTGTTTATACAGGTAACGATATTTA
>NZ_JAPPTN010000002.1:0-649636 GCF_027587095.1 Vibrio sp. NFR | reverse complement strand
GCAACAGCAACAGCAACAGCAACAGCAACAGCAACAGCAACAGCAACAGCAACAGCAACAAAAGTCTCAAAATGAGGCTAAGAAAGAGCAAGGACAACAGTCACAAAATCAGCAAGAATCTGAAAATAAAAAAGAAAAGCAGAAAGCCGAGCAGCAACGCGCTAAACAAGGAAAAGAGAAACTGGATGAGCAGAAAGGTCAGCCAATGCAGGCTCAAGCTCAACCAGAGAAAACACATCAGGATGACCCTGAGTTCCGACGCTTAGAAGCGGTGGAAAGTGCTCGTGACCCAAGCTTCCTGATTCGTGCTCAAATGCAGTTGCAAGCTCAACAAAAACAACCTCCACAACAATCAAATAAGGAGTGGTAAGTCCATGATGAAAAAAGGCGCAAAACTGGTCTTTGTTCTAATGGCCAGCCTACTAACTAGCTTTTCGGTTTTTGCTCAAAGCCTTCAAGCCAGCGTAAATAAGACTCAGGTGGCTAAAAACGAAGTGATCAACCTTAGGATCATGGCAGACACAGAGCTAGGCTCAGATGCGATTAACTTTGATGCTCTGAAAGATGATTTCTTTTTGGGTCAGCCGCGTTATGGTCGCTCGAGTAATAACATCAATGGTCATAAAACCGTTCGCACTGAATGGAGTATTTCAATTGCTCCAATGAAAGAAGGTGTCGTGACCATCCCTAGCTTCTCTGCTGATGGAATGACAACAGAGCCTATCAAACTGCGCGTCACCAAAGATCAAACAGAACCGGACATGGATGAACTGTTTAGTTTCAACATGGACGTGGATAACCATACGCTTTATCCCCAGCAGTCTACGACGGTACGAATGCAGTTAGTCATAAAGGCAGATCCTCGTCGCCTTGATAACCCTCAAATCCTCCCACCAAGTATTGAAGGGATGAAAATCGAGCCAGCAAGCGATGCCAAACAAGGTCGTCGCGTTATAGATGGACTTGAAGTTACGGTGTTAGAACAGTCATTCCACATTACTGCGGATCAACCAGGCACGTACACGCTTAACGGCCCTAAGCTGACTGGTTCATATATCTATGGGGACAGCTTAACTGGCTCAACCAAGATCATGCCAATCAACACAAAAACAGAGCAAATGACAATTACCGTCAAGCCAATTCCAAAAGACTTCAAAGGAAACTGGCTGCCTGCAAGTGCGTTAGAAATGACACAGAGCTGGCAAGATGATCAGGGTAATCCTCTGTCTGTGAATAAGATAAACACTGTGAAGCAAGGTTCTTCTATCACTCGTACGATTCGCATTCGAGCACATGGTACTCAAGCGGAATACTTGCCACGTATTGGTATTATTTACCCAAGTACATTACGTGTTTACCCTGAACAACCACAGTTTGAAACCTCGCGCGATGGCACAGTGACGATGACCGTCAAACAAGTGCTAATCCCTACCGAGGCAGGCAGCCTGACACTTCCGGGGTATTCTGTAAATTGGTGGGATAGCAATCGAGATCAAGAGAGAAAAGCAGAGATCACCCAGCTCAAATTGAATGTCGAAAAAAGTGATAGTGGTTTAATTACCTTGCCAGAAAGTGCGTTACCAACGCAACCTGCAGCTACTTCGGCACCCACTGCGCCAAGTGGTGTAGATTCAATTTGGCAAACACTCACTTTCGTATTCGGCGTATTGTGGCTTGTCACTTCTGCTATCGCGTTTGGACTATGGAAAACACGCGCAACTCAACAAACAGAAAAGGCCGTAAGCGCGCGTCAGGGTTCGCCAATTCAAGATTTAGAGCGCACCATCAAACAAGGTGACAGCGTGATGATTGAAAGAGCAGTTAATGACTACCTAAACACCCATCATAGCAGCAGCGAATCTGACGCAGTAAGAGCGGTGAAAGAGGAGTTAGCCGTTATGAACCAATCTCGCTTTAGTGCGACACAACAAGTGTGGAAAGCAGAAACTCTACTCGTCAAACTTAAACAACTGGCGAAAGAGAAGCACACTAAATCTAGCCACCAGCTAGAAAAGTTGTAATCTCCTTCATCCTACTAACGCAAAATGGCAGCTCAATCAGAGCTGCCATTTTTGTATTTTGGTGATCTTAAGCAACGATTTGATCCGGCGTGTCGAACATACGAACACAATTTCGACCGCTATTTTTCGCCTGATAAAGCGCTTTATCTGAAAGTTGATAAAGGTGATCAAAATTAAAATCTTTTCCTTGAGTTTGATAACAGGAATAACCAACAGAAACCGTAAGCAATTCACCTTCTGGGTTGTGACAATGCTTGATTCCTTCATCCTCGATACAACGTCGAATACACTCCGCACGTAGCCTAACCTCTTCTTGGTCAGACCCGATCATAAGAAGGACAAACTCCTCACCACCAATGCGACAAAATACTTCGTCTTCATCTTTGGTATGATGCTCAAGAATATTGCCAATTCGCATTAAGGCAATATCCCCTTCTAAGTGCCCATAATGGTTGTTAAACAAACCAAAATGGTCAATATCGATCAGAATAAGACCGAAAGGCATCACCTCATTATGTTCGATATAACAATACTTTTGCATCACATGCTCTAACATGCGGCGGTTGCCCAAACGTGTTAGCGGATCAAGTTTGGACAAAACCTCCAATTGTCGATTCGCTTCTTCCAGCTCTTTTGTTCGATTCTTGACTTCAAGCTCTAGGTTCTCATTGAGCTCTCTAATCGCTTCCTGCGCTTGCGTTCTTTGCAGCACTTCAGCAAGGCTTGAAGCAAACATTCGAATCACTTCACGTAGCTGAGATGTCAACGGTGCACGTGTAAGAAGGTTATCCACGGCGATAAAAGCGATAGGACCGCTGCTATTCGATGTCAGCACTGTCATGGCAGCCCAACCGAACCCTACAATGTTACAGTCATGGTAAATAGGTACCGATTCTTCGAAGGCGACCTCATTTGGCATCGAGCGGGCTAAATTGATCAAAGAGAAGTCTTGCGTCTCACCAAAAAAGTAAGATTCATCAACCACATTCCCTTGAATGTCGGTTCCCCACGTTCCTTGCATATAAGAACAATTTTCATCGGTTAAGAACACGGCCATACGGTCAATGCCAAGGTTCTTAATTGCAAACGTCACCGCAGATTTACAGACATCACTCACGGTCGTACAACGTGATAATTCAACCATACTGGAGTGCAGCATACGCACATTTTGCTCTTGGCGTTTTCGGATAAAAATTTGAGAGAAAAGCGAACCAAAAGACTCCAGCATTTGCTTTTGGTAAGCGGTAATCGGTTTACGGTGAATAAAGTTGTCCAACGCAAACCAGCCAAATGGCTCATTCCCATCGCGTAAAATCAACATCGCGTTCCATCCCTGCCCGACAACTTTGCCTGCGGTATATATAGGGGCATCTTCAACGATGACCAGATTGCGCTCTATGCTCGACAAAGCGGCGATGTACTCTTCACTCAATTGGTGAAGATCATACTGAGTGTGGAACTCGTCAATAGTAGTACCCGACTCATCTGTACCGTACGTGCCACTGAAACTGCGCTTTTTCATATCAAGCAGCATCAAGGTTGAGCGATCAAAGCCTAGACGCTCACGCAGTGCCTCTACTGCTTTTAAATACAGATCTTTCAAAGAGTCTGGGTTGGAAATTTCTAAAGCGACTTGTTGTACGAGCTTCATATTTTCGATGAACCGTTCACGTTGGCTGAGTTCATCAACATATTGAGCTTCTCGTACATCGCGGTGCTTCATCTCAAGCGACGCGTGTTTTTCAGCTCGAATGCACTGCCAACGAGCAGCAGCGAGCTGCATAGCGTCGTAGCTTTCTTCGTAAATATTGTGAGCCGATCGGGCTTGAACGTTTTGTACTAGTAGATAGGTGCGCTTAATCGGTGTGTTATCGAGCATCATGATGTAGCTGTCGCCACCCAGATCTTGAATGTGTTCCCAATTGCAGGTGTTGATCGCAAGGGGAATAATACTTTCTGAGGTATCAAACTGGCTTGCCCAATCCCAAAAAGCTTCTGGATACTGACGAATTGGAAATAAGTCACCACGGGAAAAAAGAATGGTCCCGGTTGGATTAGTCAGCGGATCGTCGAAAATCGCTATCGCGCTGGGGGAAAAGTGCTGTTCTAGATACTCGAAGATGGCTTCCGCCAAGAGCCTATGATCTCTCGTCGAAGAGACTGTTCTTGTAAAACTTTTTAAACTCACCTGACCAACCTAATCTACTTTTTTATTTTCGATAAAAAACTACTTAGGTGTAGATATGCAATCAATGGAATCCAAGTTGAGCTGTTAAGTCTTTCGCAAAAAATATTAACTTAATTTCACATTCGAGAACCTTTCAACATTTTTAGACAGGTGTTTCATCAGAATTACATACTGCAAAAAAAATGAGCAAAAATGAATCAACATGAGCATTGCTAATAATGATAGGCAGTCACACCCAAAATAAAAAAAGCCCCTCACTAGGAGGGGCAAGAGTACCATCGCTTATAGTTATTAACGTATATGCTTGTAAATACTGTAATTAACCAAAGTCACCGTTTACATAACCTTGGGTGCGGTCGTCTTTTGGATCGCTAAAGATAACTTGTGTATCGTCATGCTCAACCAATTCGCCCATTAGGAAGAACGCAGTACGATCTGAGATACGACGCGCCTGCTGCATTGAGTGCGTTACGATCACGATGGTGTAGTTCTTCTTCAACTCTTCCATCAATTCTTCGATTTTGTGGGTCGCAATCGGGTCAAGTGCTGATGTTGGCTCATCCATTAGAATCACATCAGGCTCCATTGCGATTGTACGTGCAATACATAGACGCTGCTGCTGACCACCAGATAGACCAAACGCGTGAGACTTAAGACGGTCTTTTACTTCATCCCAAAGTGCTGCACCACGCAGGGATCGTTCCACGACTTCATCGATGTGCTTCTTGTCTTTGATGCCTTGAGCTCGCAGACCGTACGCCACGTTTTCATAGATACTCATTGGGAATGGGTTTGGCTTCTGGAATACCATACCAACCTTAATACGAAGGTCAGCAACATCGATATTGCCGTAAATATCTTCACCGTCCATTGCCAACTTACCCGTAATCTTCACGCCTTCAATCAGGTCATTCATGCGGTTCAAGCAACGTAGCAATGTTGATTTACCACAACCTGAAGGACCGATAAGCGCCGTCACTTGGCGTACTGGGATTGGTAAGTTGATTGATTTCAGTGCTTGGTTGTCACCGTAAAACAGATCTAGGTTTTCAATATCAAACTTGTTCATTTTCTTAATCTCTTAAATCTTGAATTCGTGTCTTTTAACGTGCGTTCTTAATTCGTTTTGTTAGTAAGTTGCGGTGTTAAAACGTCGTGCGATAAGTTTTGTAAACATGTTGATCAGTAGAACAACAACAATCAAAACTGTCGCGGTACCGTAAGCCTGATTCCATTCTTCAATGGTAAACAGTTCGGTAGTCAGTTTGTATAGGTGAACGGTTAACGTACGACCTGAATCCAATAGAGAATCCGGAATACGTGCAACCATACCTGCTGTCAGGAATACTGGAGCAGACTCACCAATGACACGACCAATACTTAGAATGACCGAGGTTAAGATACCTGGCATTGCGCTTGGAAGAATTAAACGCCAGATAGTGTAAATCTTAGAAGCACCCAGACCGTAAGAACCTTCACGGTATGTTTGCGGTACTGCCATCAACGCTTCTTCCGTAGTACGGATGATCACTGGCAGGATAAGGATACTTAGCGTTAGGGCACCTGATAGAATCGAGAAGCCAAGACCAAGAATTGCCACAAAGAAAGTCATACCGAATAGACCGAAGATGATCGACGGAATACCCGCCAATGACTCAGTACAAAATCGGATAATCTTCACTAAACGACTGCCAACTTTCGCGTATTCGGTCAAGTAGATTGCTGTCATGATACCGAGTGGAGCGGCCACTGCGATAGATGCGATAACCATGTAAATTGTCGCCACAATCATTGGGAAGATGCCCTGCTCTTCACCTGTACGCGTATAGTTATCAGTAATGAAGTTCCAATCTACATGTTGTAGACCGTTTGATAGGATGTACCAGATAATCCAGAACAAAAAACCTACCGTCAGTGCTGCCGAGATCCAGACAAATGCGCTAAAGACATTATCTTTGAACTGGCGTGCTTTTTTAAGTTTTGCGCGATCCATAATAGTCACCTTTAACGAGCGATTACTTCGCTTTTTCTCGGTTTAGGTAAAGTAGTACAGCGTTCAACGACATGATGAAAACAAGAAGTACCACACCTGTAGCGTAAAGTGCGTTTGCGTGAACACCACTTGCGTAAGACATTTCAATAGCGATGTTTGCCGTTAGCGTACGAGCCGAATCCAAGATGCCTTCTGGCATAGCTGGCGCGTTACCCATAACCATAATGATCGCCATGGTCTCACCCAACGCACGACCGATACCCAGAATCACACCTGTCATGATGCCTGAGCGAGCCGCTGGAACGAGCAATTTAAAGATGGTGTAGATTTTAGATGCGCCTAGCGCCAAAGAACCTTCTTTGTAAGTACGAGGAACCGCGCGGATAGACGTTTCAGAAACCGTAATTACCGTTGGTAGAATCATCACACCAAGAACGATGATACCTGCAAGGATAGTGTTACCCGCTGGCACATCAAAAACGTTTTGAATCAGTGGAACGATAATAACTAGACCAAAGAAACCGTAAACGACGGAAGGGATACCTGCGAGCAGTTCTACTGCTGGGCGAATAATGTCCGCCAAGCGCTTTGGTGCGATTTCCGCGATAAAGATAGCAGTCAAAACACCAATTGGAACACCCACTAAAACCGCGCCAGCTGTCGATACGATAGAAGCGACGATCATAGTGGCAACACCGTATAGTGCTGGTGGTAACCAGTTTTGACCTAGGACAATGCCCGAGACGCCCGCTTCTTGGAATGCTGGGATACTCTCTCGAACGATGAAGTATGCGATAACTGCTAATGATACGATGCCGATAACAGCACTCGTTAGGAACAAGCCGTGGAAGATGCGTTCTCTCCAATCGACGCGGCGTTTTTCGCGTAAACCTGGCTTGCTGATCGCTTTAGCGTCAGTAGTCATAAGCTTTTCACTATTTGTTGCGATGGTCATAAAAATCTCACGGTTCTTGGCAATGCCGTTGAACACAATGGATAGAAAAGGCTCAGCCCGAAACGTTGGGCTGAGCAAACTTTAGAGTCCCGATAGGATTAGTTAACTGAGATGTAACCTTTTTGGTCAACTAGCGCTTGCGCTTCGTCAGTTAGCATCCAGTCTAGGAATTTTTGAGTTTCAGCAGATGGCTTACCATCTTTGTAAAGGACAAGGAAAGGACGAGCAACTTTGTAAGAACCGTTCTTCACATTGTCTACCGATGCTTCGATACCATCGATTGGAAGCGCGTTTACAGAGCCATCAACAGTACCAAGAGAAATGTAGCCGATTGCGTATGGGTTAGAAGCAACCATAGTCTTCAGTGCACCGTTACCGTTAGCAACTTGAGCGCGTTGAGAGATTGCAGATACTTTCTTACCAGAAATTTTCATTTTTAGAGACATGATGTCTTCGAATGCGCCACGAGTACCAGAAGCCGTATCACGAGTGATTGCTACGATTGGCTTATCTGCACCGCCAACATCTTTCCAGTTTGTCACTTCGCCTTTGTAGATAGCAGTAACTTGCTCAGCCGTTAGACCTGATAGTTTGTTTTGTGGGTTTACAACAACTGCGATACCGTCTAGAGCAACTGTCTCTTCTTTTAGAGCAGGCTCTTTCTCAGAGTCTTTTAGGTTACGAGAAGACATACCTAAGTCTGCAGAACCGTTTTTCGCTGCTTTAACACC
This sequence comes from Vibrio sp. NFR, assembly GCF_027587095.1. Classification (NCBI taxonomy): domain Bacteria; kingdom Pseudomonadati; phylum Pseudomonadota; class Gammaproteobacteria; order Vibrionales; family Vibrionaceae; genus Vibrio; species Vibrio sp. NFR. The sequence continues at coordinate 641,748 of NZ_JAPPTN010000002.1, read as the reverse complement.
AGCAGATGAACCAGGACCTTGAACTTCGATATATACGTTCGGGTTTGTCTTCATGTATGTTTCAGAGAAAACTTCCATCAGTGGAGTTACGCTGCTAGAACCCACTGCAGAGATAGTTTCTTTAGCAGAAACAGGAGTCACTGCCATTGCGCCTAGAAGTGCGATTGCACCGATTACTGTCTTTTTCATCACAATTTCCTTTAAGTGGCCTTATTGCCGTTGTGTTTCACTTGAACGGTGCTCACTTTAGAATCCAAATATGACAGTTGTGTTTCACTTAGTTGAAGCCTCTATGACACGTTGTCATTTCTGCTTAATAAATCAGCAATCAAACTTTATTTACTTTCGAGCTCAAAATACTTTGACTGCTTTTTGTAATAGCAAAATGCCAACTACATCGCTTTTAATATATTTCATAACAAATAAACATTGTTAAATGATTGATATATCGAGACTAATGATTAGAATCGTTACGCTTTACTTACAAAAATGATAATAGTTACAATCTTTAGAGGGTCAATCATGCGTCAATTACTTAGTGCGCTGTCTATTAAGCTACAGGTTTTCGTGCCCGTACTTTTCACTGTCATACTTCTCATCGTAGGTTTGAGCGTAGGCATAGGAAAATTAGAGCAAGCGTTCGATAAAGTTACGGTTTCAACAAATAACCTTATCGTGCACAAAGAAGAACTGAGCTCAATCGTAGACAACACTTATGCCATGCGCATTAAGGCTATCTACAGTCTTTTCAGGGCTGAAGATGTCAAAACACTTAACCAAGAATTACAACGACGTCAGGCGACAAACCAAGAATTTTTAAACTCAATCGATCAAATTGAAGGGATTCATGCAGAGGTAAATGCCATGCGTGAGGCGATGAACCACTATGTAGATTTCACTCGAGTCACCATGACACCTCTGTTAAATACCAAGCATTCATCGGACTACACAACATCGGATTTTGACCGAGAATACGAAACCGCAATGGGCAAATACCGCCTCGCTGGTGAGGCAATGATCAATGCCATTGACAGCTTGTCTAAAAAGCTCAATCAAATCGTAACGGATGAAGTAGAAGAAAACGGAGTATTGCACTCTAATACGCTAACCTACAGCACCATCTCGCTGGTCATCATCCTTTCTATTGCTTCATTAATCAGTTGGCTGCTGGCAAGCTATATTGTTGCGCCTATTCGTAATCTGCAACAAACCATGAGAGAGGTAGCAAAAGGCAACTTGCTTGTAGAAGCAGAAGAAGTAGGTAAAAACGAAGTATCCGAATTGGCAAGCGACGTTAACCAAACGATCCATCAGCTTCGTGGCACCGTCGATTCTCTAGTACGAATCAGTGAAGATGTCGCTTCGGCCTCTACTGAGCTTGCGACAGTCATGACACAAAGCAGTGCAAACTCTGATCAAGAAAAACAAGAAGTAGAACAAGTCGCTTCTGCAATTAATCAACTTGAATCTACCGCTGCGGAAGTGTCAACTAACGCACAGCAAGCGGATAGCGCGTCTAATGAAGCGACGAAATTAACTTCACAAAGTTTGAGCATGTTTGAGGAAAGCACGCGTGCAAGTACTAAGATGGCAGATCAACTCAACGAAGCTGCTCACGTAGTGACATCACTAAAAGACCAGTCGGAACAGATTGGTAAAGTGATTGAGGTAATTGAAAGTATCTCTGAACAAACCAACCTGTTGGCACTCAATGCCGCTATTGAAGCAGCACGCGCAGGTGAAAGTGGTCGTGGATTTGCCGTAGTTGCAGATGAAGTACGTATGCTTGCAGCAAGAACTCAAGAATCGACCAAAGAGATCCAAACCATCATTGAAGAGCTGCAACAACAGTCTGGTCAGGCAAACGAAAGCGTGCATTCAAGCTTAGCCATGCTAGAAGACAACCAGGCGCTTGCTGCAGAAGTAAGCCGTTCTCTGAGCGACATCAACAGCGCGATTTCTGACTTGAACGCGATCAATACTCAAGTCGCGACCGCTTCAGAAGAACAGAAACAAGTCACCTCTGACATCAACAACAACTTAAGCACTATTTATGAGTTGGTCAGCCAGAACGTAACGGGTATCACCCAATCAGCCGCTGCAGCGCAAGAGTTGTCTGGTTTGGCAGAAAATCAGAAACACCAGCTTAAGCAGTTCCAAATCTAAGCGTTCGGCTCAACGCATAATTTACACACGAGAAAACAAAAAGCTCCGCAATCGCGGAGCTTTTTATAAACAACAAAACTATAAGTCTTTGTTGATATAATGATTATTACTCATCCGTCACTAACAATACAGTAGCTTTGAAGGCTGAATTTAACGGCTTTCGATTAAAAATCTCACCATTAGTCGTGTCAAAAGTTGCAACATGCTCACCGTCGCCATTAGGTGTGTTACTCCACACATAAATCCCTAGAACATCATCTCCACCTTTCAAACTATAGCCGCTAACAAACCCTGTACCATTCATAGCTGGACTGTGGCAAGCTCGCTCAGTTAGAGATACCAGCTCTTTGATATTTGCTAGTCGCCAGTTTTTTTTGCCAGCAAAATTGTGAAGAGGATGGTTGCCGTCCTTATTACGAATTTGTTTTGCTGTGGAGAGAGCTAATTGCCATGACATTGTAGATCGCGTCCCCTGACATTCTTGATTTCCTACATTCCATGTCATACCGACTGGACAGCGCATCCATGTTAGACCTGTTTTCAGATCAGTTACGGTACCGTTCTCAGAATATGTATAACGCGTGTTAGGTGCCGTTTTAGAAAAGTCAGTAGAACACTCTTGTGCAGCCATTCCAGTTTGAGAAACCAAAGCAAGAGATAGTACAGTTATTAATTTCTTCATCTTATTGCCCCTTAACTGCGACTAGACGGATTGGGAATTGGTAAGAATCATCAGCACCTACACTTGTGTTGCTTGAGCGAATCTCGACGTATGAAATAGTTCCTCTTTCTACGCCCCGAGAGACAATCGCAGGGAAATAAACCTCACCATCAATGAGCTGTGATGATGCATTCGTAAACTTAAAGTCGCTATGCCAAAACGCACCATATTCTAAATAAGGACTACCTATGGTTTGCTGTGGGAAGTATTTAACATTAAAACCATAGACGTTGTATGGCGCATATTCGTCGTTCGGAGCAAACAGTGTTTGTTCACCAAAGTCTAGTAAGTCATAAGTCTCACGGTAAGTCGGCAAACGCCAACTAGCAATTCCACATAACGACTGCTTGTTCGTGTACTCAACGTATTGGCTTGTTGTACAAACTTCATCACCCGCGTCTTTACAACTTGCAAGATCGACATCTTTGCTAAATGGTTTAAATGTTTCAGACTCAAACGCAAATAGGCGGTCTTTAAATTGAATTGAGTTAGAATCCCCACTCTTGTTTTCCCAAACGAGACCAGTACGCTCATCCAAGGTACAAGACCACTCTGACGCATCATCAGCCAAAGCTGTACCTTTCGCATCAAGCTTGACAAATTTAAGTCCTGATCCTGTTGTTGTTTGCTTGTCGGTTTTATCGAAGCCATAAGAAGCATCCTGACCTGGGTAATCTAGCGGTTCTTTCGCAACACCAGAAGTTCCTTCAGCGAAAAACAACACGACACCGGTGTCGTTACGACCTATAGTCTGATCAGCAAGTTCACTAATTTCTTTAGCCAACGATGCGATTTGAGCATCAGATAGCGACTCTGAGACAAGCGCTTTACTTTGGTAGCTAAGATTCTGAGAAAGGAGAGCAACACCTTGCTTCATTTGCTCCGGCTTCATGCTTTTTAGTACGGCAGCCGTATTTTGTTCGAGTGTGCTTAGCTCGCTTGCCGTTGCGCTTGACATCACGGAGCCAGACAAAGAAACGCCCGCACCAACCAATTGCGTTTTTACAATTTCTTCCGACTGAGCAAGCGTTTTACCATCTACAACTAAGCCCGAAATTAGGCTTGTGACACCATTAAGCGTGTTGCCTGTCGCTAGGTTTTGACCTGGAGCACTTACTCGAAGTGTTTGATTTGAGCCCTGATCAACTTCAGCAAGAATCGTGCTAGTCAAAATGTTTTTGTCGCTTGATGTCAGGGTGAACTTACCAGCATTATCACTTTTTGTACTAGGTTCAGATGAATCACAAACGTAGTTTTGGTTTAAGTCGATACACACAGGGGTATCCAGCAATGTGCCTTGGGCTGCAATCGTACCCGCTAGGTTGTATGTCGGAGCGGCTGTGTCACCACCAGAACCGCCGCCACAGCCAGCAAGGGCGAGCGATATAGCAATGAAAGAATATTGAAACTTCATAAATATTATCTTCTTTTGATTAATAATTTGTGGTTTAACGAGAGCGAACCACTCTCACCATTGAAAGCAGTAACAGACCAAACAATGCGAAAGGTGAACCACTACCACCCGAGCCACCATTACTGTTTTCATTAGTGGTATCAGCACGACACTGATACTGAGCAAAGTGACTCACACCCCACTCTTTCAACACCCCAGAGTTTCCAGACACGCGATCCGAAACCTCGAGACGCCAAGTACCCCAACTCGGTTCGCCAACGAGTTCTTTTAACTCATCATCGTACTGAGCTGTAAAGTAACCTTTAAATCCATTTGAATTACTTGTTTGATGACTAAACAGCACGGCAGTCTTGCCCTGAGGCGATACCAACGTCACTTGTAGATCTTGAAGAGACTCATGTTCAATATTTAGGTAAACAGCAAACGAATCATCAATCTTTAGAGACCTATCAGATAAAGTTTGCGAAAAGAGCCTGTCACCTTGTTCTGGTAACGCTGAATTCAGAGCTTGAGGTTTGATGTCTAATTTAGGTACGCCGTTAACCAGCTTGATACTTTCTGTCCATTGGTGAGTTTTTAGATCTTCACCAAATCGATAATCGAGCGCGATAGAAGAGTCAAATTGAGTCCCACAAGTAACCCCCTGCGGTAAAGCAACCTGCATAGATTTAGAATCCGAAAGCGTCTGATCAATATCGAACACCGACTTACCATCGAGTTGCCATTGACCTTTAATCGTCGCGATTCGACCGTTCTGAGCAATGCTAACTCCGACATCTTTACCAACTTGGATGTAACGCGCGTCATAACGCGCACGAAATGGTGCTTTCAACAAATTGTGTTTGTTAAAGCTATCCGTCAAAAATTGCGCATACTCTTTATCTGGAAACAGTATTTTTGCCGCAAAAACTGTAGATTCTGCAAGGTCATGCATTTTCACGCCACGTCCTATACCATACATGCCCTCCAACACGATGCTATCGAACTCACGAAAGACCTTATCTGTACCGTCTCCATAACGCATAACTGAGGTTTTTAACGCTTGGAAAAGTGGCGTAGACCAAAGCTCATCACCATTCTCTCCTCCTACGCTTATATGAGCTGGGTACTCTGCACCTTCAAAATATCGAGCACGCTGGTTCCATAAGCTTCTTGTCCCTCGACGAACGCCGAACATCCCGTCCCAATTAAAGACAGTATCAATCTCAAATTCTTGCCCACGGCGGGTGGCATCTTGATATTGTGTTCGATAGCTAGCGCTTCCTGCCCAATAATCGGCAAAGCCTTCGGCTATCGCACCGGTATGACCGTATGCCCAGTCAGGAACGATTTGATAGTGAACACCATGCCCCAATTCATGTAGCACAACGTCAGCATCAACAGCATCAGGAGACACACCACCGACGCCAAGCATCAGAGCGCGTGGACCGTAGTAATAAGTAGAGTTATCTTTTGCTAGACCTCGACCATCAAAACGCAAAGGAGCATTAAAGAGATCATAATTAATACTCCTTAGGTACTGAATCGAGTTATCAAGGTGGTAAAACGCCATTAACTGTGGAAACGCATTATCTCCAAACTTCGTTTGCTGCATTTGTTCAATGCTGTCAAAAGACTGGAGACCTTCGGCAGGTAAAAAATTCGTTGTATCGCGCTCAGGCTCTGCACCAGGGGCTGTCACTGCTAACAACGCCGTGGCGTCAACTTGTTTTACCCGACTGTTCGATAGGTAAAACTTACCACCAGACTGGAGAACTTGGACCGATTTGGTGACATACTCGATTGGTCTTGGGTAATCCGATAGGGAAGACCACGCAGACTCTGGCGCAGGCTGTTGCTGCATAGTACGCAAATCAGGATTGAACAGTGATACATCCACATCCACCATATGACCGGTGCTAAGTGCTGGCGGTTCTTGCGCTTCTAGCTGTCGAGGTGTTTCCATCTCAGCTGCAACCGTCGGTTTGCCATTGCGGATGATGGTGTCCTCGAGGCTCTTAAATACTCGAACCACATGGTGCTCTTTGTCCGTTGTTACCACTACTGTTCTTTGAGCTTGGTATTCTCCTTTAACCCAAACATCAAAGTTATAATGCTCACCGAGCCGAGATTGCGTTTTGTAACGGAACTTAAATTCACCTGCATTCGCGTAATTACTATCTAAATAAGTCTTCGCTTCAGCTTCATTATTCACTACAGAGTTCGTTATGGGGTAGTCCCACTCTGCGGCCTGTACCGAAAAGGTACAGGCAACAACAAGTGAAAGCGCTAATGGTTTTAGCTTCATGATTTCGTCCTAGAATTCGTATTTCACGTTAAGTGTGACGTAGCGTCCTGGTTCAGTTGAGTAACGTTTGCTTTCCTCAGCGATACCAGCAACGTCTTGGTAGCGGATGTATTCTTTGTCGAGAAGGTTGACGATGTTTGCGCTCAAGCGCAGGTCTTTTGTCACTCGGTAGGTAGCACCGATATCAAAAGTATTCCATGCGCTCGTCTGAGCACACTCTGTAGCTAGACCGAGTGAGGTCTGACATTTCGGCACTCGATCCATGGCCGCGGCCCAATTCCAAGCGACATAAGCCCCTAACTTTTGACTCATGTAATCAAGCTGAACATTACCTTCAAAGGGAGTGATACTTCGAACGTAGTCACCATCAGCATCTTTACCATCGACATATCCAAACTTGGTGTTGATATTCCAGTTTCTGGTAAATGCATAACCCGCAGAAACCTCAGCACCGTAAGTCTCTACCCCATCAAGGTTTTGGTACTGCTTGATGAAATTACCCGAGTTGGAGTCAAACCCTGTTGTTACAACATCGATGAAGTTGTCATACTTGTTGTAGAAAGCAGCCACAAACAAATGCACGTGACCGTTATCGAACTTATTACCAATTTCAAAAGAATCAGAGGTTTCAGCTTTGAGGTCTAGATTAGGTGCAATAACAAAAGGAGTTAGTGGTACAAAATCATGATTTACGAAGCCATACGCTTTATCGTATTCAGGAGCGCGATAACCGTGGTTGTACGAGACATAAACGATGTCGTTAGCAAACACTTCACGAGAAACCGACAAGCTTGGCGAAACTTCCGAACTATCAATGTCTTTAAGAGCAAAACCACCAATCTCACCTTTTCCATCTGGTGTTAGTCGGTGCGCATCGAATCGCAATCCGCCCGTAATGGTCCACTTATCTAACTCCACCACATCTCGGATATATAGACCAAAATTATAAGATCGAGCTGGGGCGAAAGGTTGCTTTATAGAAGGTGTAACACCATTCCAATCAATCTTAGAATCACTGTCTTTGCGCTCGTAATAATCTGTCGATAGCTCGACACCATAAGCAAGCTGGTGCTCAGTGTTTATCGCGTTAATTGTGTGTGTGAAATCTCCTCGGAATCCCATCGTTTCATCAATAAACTTCTTGTGTTCAAGCTCACGACGCCTAACAGTCAAACCATTGTGGTCTGTCTGTCGCATCAAACGATTTGTATCTTCAACCACTTCGGTATGGCGCCAGTAAACTTTGGCATCGAGTTCTTCAAACCAAGTAGGTTCAAGAGGCGTCATTTCCACACCAACGTAAGCACTGTATTCTTCGGAAGCTTCATCCTCATCAAATGTTTCGATATCCCAGCGCCCGTCAGGTTGAATCGATGGGGAACCTTCTAAACGCTTTTGGTTCTGGGTGTAAAGTTCTGCTCGTGCTTTCAACATCAATTCATCGCTGTAGAAATGATTGATCGTGTATGCACCGCTATAACCATCAAGATCTCGGTTATACAGGTCTTCATCAAAGTTTCGAGTTTCTTGTCCTTGCCAGTAAGCTACATTGAAGAGACTTTCCGTATTGCCAGAACGAAATGCTAAGTTACTTGTCGCTTTGTACTTCTTGCTGATATCGGTAAACGTTCCAGATGCATCCACATAAAAGTCTTTATTCTTTAGGAACTCACCCGGTTGTTTCGATTTCAGGATAACAGCACCACCAATGGCTCCAGAGCCATGAATAGATGAGCTCGCTCCTTTGATGATCTCCAACGAACCAAAATTTGATAAATCAAAAGTATCTCGTCCTACCGCATCGTTAATATCATTTGCGCCAAATCCGTCCGCAGAGCGAATACCGTCACGCATGATCATAATTCGGTTACCCGTCATACCTCGGATAGTAATGTTTTGAGGACGACCAGCTCCTCCAGTCACACTTACTCCAGGTTCGTTACGTAGTGCATCATAAAGTTCGGTTTCTCCCCGCGACTCAATTTCGTCGCCAGTAACAACCACAACACTGCCCGCGACTTTCGATAATGGTTGTTCAATTTTATTAGCAGTTACAACTACCTCTTCCATAGAGAAAACGTTAGATTCGGCGTGCACTTGACTGGCAGCAAGTACCGATAGTACTGCCGCTGACACTGGGGTAAGCTTCATTTACTGCTCCGCTTCAGATTTTTTGATTAGTGATAATAAAAATGCATATTCCTTTGCTTGTTGCTCCCTAGCCTGCCTTGGGTCCATGCGGTGGCCTGAGTTAAAGTCCGTTTGCAACAAATAAGGTCCTGTCGATTCACTAGTCGACGAAATTTTGGCGAGATATTTAGCACCTTCCCAGTAAGGCACACGTTGGTCGTTCAGTCCGACTTGAACCAACATGGGTGGGTAAGCGTCTTTATAGATATTGAGGATAGGGTCGTAAGCTTGCATGATAGTGCGTTGCTCAGGGATGGTCGGATTCCCCCACTCACCATATTGTTGAGCCGTTAATGGCAATGATTGGTCAGACATGCTTGCTACAACATCAACGAATGGTACTTTTAGCACAGCACCAGCAAACAAATCAGGTTTTTGGTTGATTGCGCCAGCAACCAAAGTGCCGCCAGCGCTTGAACCAAGTGCATAAACATCACGTTTACCACCTTTGAAGTGTTTTAGTGCTTGAGCGACAGCAGTAAAGTCATTGATAGAATTAGCTTTAAGAAGACCACGCCCCTGTTCATGCCACTCGCTGCCAAAGTAGCCACCACCACGGACATGCGCAATCGCATAAATAACGCCTTGGTCAAGCAAGCTTACCGTTTGAGGCATAAAGTATGGTTTCATCGTAAAGCCGTAAGCTCCATAACCATAAAGGACGACAGGAGCGTTATCAGAAAACGTATCTTTTCGGTAAGCAAGCGACACGGGTACTTCTATACCGTGGTTTTCAACCATAATACGCTTGGATACGTAGTTTTCGCTTGAGAAGTTGTTGTAAGTATCCTGAGATAAGTCAGATTTCACCAGCGTTTCGACATCGAACTCTTCCCAGAGTGGAGGCGTTATCATTGACATACTGCGAATGCGGAGCTTGTTTGACTGGTAATCTCCGAGTGTACTCAGCCAAGCCACTCGCCCTTCAGTTTCCAAAGGAAGTGATTTTTTAGCCTGACCATCGTATGAGTACACAGTCATCGTCGTAGCATTTTCCCTCTTAGCTAATGCCACAAGTCCCGCATCATAAAGATAAAACTGCTCAATACCGCCTTCTGCACTCACAAAAGGGTGCCACTTAGATGCAGGCGATTGCAGTTTAGTATCAGAGACTTTCATCTCAAACAGCTCAAAGCTGCCGTTAAGATTACTGTTGATGAATATGGTGCCCTTAGCGACATCCGCATAATACTCAACACCAAGTTCAGGCTTACGTAACGAAGCCGTTAATTTTCCTGAATCCAAATCCAGCAATTTTTGCTCTGTCGTAGAATCATTATTGCTTTGTACTAGCGCATAACGAGCATCAGCAGACGGATAAAATGACATTAACCAGTCATTTTTATTCTCTTGCCAAATAACTTTGCTTTCACGCGTCTGAGTATCGATTTGAATAATTCGATATGGGCGTTGTGTTTTCGCTTCTTTCGCTACGGCATAAGCAAACTTTCCATTGCCTGATAACAACACATTGTCATCAACATTCTCGGTCAGTTCTGTCGTCTGGTTGTTGGAGACATTCACGAGTACAGCACGATATTGTTCGCTGCCATCAACATCCTCAGTGAACAGTAGCAAAGAACCTTGCATGCGCCACTGACCGATTTGGTAGTATTGGTGTTGATTCTGTCGAGATGAAAAATCGTAAACAACTTTTTCTTTCGCAGTTTTGCTTGGACGAGACAGTAGAATGTAATTGCCTTGGCGACGAGTCAGGTTCCATTCTTGCCCATTACTGATACTCCAAGGCTTGTCACCTTTCTCTGCCGTCATCAAATCCCATTTATCTAATAGATATTGAGTAATATCACTGTAACCTTTTTGATAGCCCTCTGTTGCTTGGTTTTGCTTCTTGAGGTAAGCAATGACTCGTTGATCTTGACGTGAGTCATCTCTCAGCCAATTAAAATCATCAGCAGCAAAGCTAGGTAAAGAGGTAACGAAAAGCCCCAAAAAAACATGACTAAATTTCATATAAAAGGCACAGATATTTATAGAATTAATGATATCGGCGTATTCTGCCCTTAAATGAAAATGAGATCAATTATCATTACGGAATTTGTTTGGTATTTTTATCTAATTACAAAACGCAAACGTTTAAATGTTAGGCAAATGCACTAAGTGGAATAGTATTTACTGGAGAAGTAATCTGTAAGAAAGAGACAAACTTCACGGTAGCGTCTCCTAAATACAGAGGCAATACCGCAAAGCTTTCAAATATCAGGTCACAGGAAAGCAAGACTCAATTAGAAAAGATGTGTCGTTACAACCCAAATTAGAGCGAGGAAGCCAACAAAATAAAGTGAGGAAACAACAATGGATTTTATCAACTCTCCCATCTGTGATTTCTCAGTAATCATGAGTTCCTCCACGATACATAACCAGAGCACAGCTTATTACTGCCATACAGAGAAACGAAAACATCTCAACGAACAAAGTTGTTTGTTCCCACCCTAGTTCTCGACATTGTTGCTCGGTAAGGGTCATGTCTATTTCTTCTAACCATTGATCTTTTTGTTGCTGAATATCTTGCTGCTGCATATCGTATTCTCCTCTTCACATCCCGCTCATGCTAAGCAAAAAATCCGTTCAGAAAAATCAAAGTGTCTTTAACCCACGTTTAGAATAAATAAACATAAAGCTTATACCCAAGTAACCTCGAGATGCTTGGTTCAGCGAGGATGACTTGGTTTGTAGGCGCGGCGGCGATTTAAAGGTTTAGTGGGTCTAAATCAAAAATCGACAACAAAGTATACAAGCCAAGGCCCTTACTATTTACAAAGAGTGCCCTTCGGGAGCGTGTCATTGACTCGCTTTTTTAGTCAAACAAATGGCTACGTCAAACAACTTGGAAAGAGCTGGCTATTACGCTGCGTCGTTTTCCTTGAAGTCAAATCAATAACAACGCTCTGAACTCTGCATCTTGAAGTCACTTGGGTATATCTGTATCGTTTGTTTGAAAGAATAAGGCATAAAAAAACCGAGCTCTTGAGCTCGGTTTTCGTCTATCAGTCTTGTCACTTTCGCTGAAGATTAATCTTCAGAACTTGGTGCTGCTGGCTTCTTTTTAGGGATAAACACGTTATCGCCCACTGCCACGTTTTGATAGAAACCTTTGTCGCGCTGAGCTGGTTTCTTCGGCGTTTTCTTAGCTTGAGGACGTGCTTTCTTAGGAGCCACTTTCTTATTGCGGAAATCTGGCTTACGTGGCTTCAGACCTTTGAATTTACCTTTTAGATCTTCAAACACAGAGAAGCTCAAATCTTGCTGTAAGTATGTTTCTACACGCTTGAAGCTATCCCAATCTTTAGGGCCGACCAATGAAACTGCATCACCTTTGTTGCCCGCACGACCAGTACGACCAACACGGTGAACGTATTCTTCTGTATGCTTAGGCATATCGAAGTTAATTACGTGTGTCACAGTCGCGATATCAAGACCACGAGAAGCAACGTCCGTTGTCACCAGAATCTTAAATACCGCACGCTCAAACTGGCTCATGATGGTATTACGTTGAGTCTGGTTCAAGTTACCGCTTAGTGCGATAGCTTTCAGTTTCTTCTCGTTCAACTTCGCTGTTAGACGCTCAGTATCATCGCGAGTCGCAGTAAAGATGATCACCTGACGGTATTCAGCTTCTTCTAGAACTCGTTCAAGAATCGCTTCTTTGTGATCTAAGTGATCACATAGGTAGAATTTCTGAGTAATGTCTTTGTGTTCTTCGTTCGAAACACCAATTGCAATACGTTTTGGCGCATTCAGCATTTCTGCCGCGATGTCATTCACTTCTGCGTGATCAAGTGTTGCAGAGAACATCAAAGTTTGACGACGACGGTGTTTTGCCGCTTTATGAATGCGACGCAACTCTGGAGCAAAGCCCAGATCCAACATACGGTCAGCTTCATCTAGAACCAATGTTTCCAGACCATCAAGGAACAAAGAACGGTGCTCCAGATGATCAGCCAAACGACCTGGAGTGGCAACGATAAACTTAGGGTAGCGACGCAGTGCTTTAACCTGATCGTTAAAGTTTTCACCACCAAGAATCAATGCAGCGTCGTAGGACAAACCACCAAGCATTGAGCGAAGCTCACCATATACTTGTTTTGCTAGCTCACGCGTTGGCGCAAGAATCACAGCTCGTGGGTCTTTTGCAGAAAACGACTTATTCTTTAGTGACTTATGTAGCATTGGCAATACAAACGCCAAAGTCTTACCCGAACCCGTTTTCGAAGATGCCAATAGATCCTTGCCTGCAATCGCAACAGGAATCGCCTGCTGCTGAATGTCAGTCGCTTTTTTGAAATCGTAGTGTTTTAGGTTCTTCAACAATCGGTTGTCTAGGCCTAGATCTTTAAATTGCAAAGTATTCTCCAATAAATAGTCAGCGTCTTGAGCGCTTTTTCAGTGTCGTTTCCGCTCTAACGCAGCAAAAAATAAAAGCTCGATATAATACCGCAAATCATAGGAGTATAGATAGAGATCACACAAACTAATTCCAATAGAAAAAATAAAGTTTCCGCTTAGAAACTTTCATTTGTGTCAATATCGTCTAAATTATTGATATCAGGTAGTAGCAAAAGAGCTGCTGTACTACCTGATACTAGCGTTAGCAAGTGAGTAATCACTTACATTTGTAAGAAGAAAGTTAGCGTCCGTATCAGGTACTCTATGAAATCCTTGGATTTTTTTGACTTTTGCTACATCATGTTCTGATAGAATGTATTCACATTTGACCCTATGACTATATGACACAGAATTTATAGCGTAGGAATTTCACTATATGCAAGGAGTTCTAATATGAACAAAACGTTGATCGCAGCTGCAGCAACTTCAGTACTTCTACTAGCAGGTTGTGCTTCTTCTGACGAAGCAGCAACAGCTACTAAACTAGACGAACTAAGCAACCAAGTTAGCCAACTAAGCCAAGACGTACAGTCTCTACAATCTGACGTTCAAAAGTCTAACGACGCGGCTATGGCAGCTCAAGAAGAAGCTGCACGTGCTAACGAGCGTATCGACAACATCGCTCAGTCTTACACTAAGTAAGATTTGATTCCGCGCTTTAACGCTCGTTAAGGCGCGGTTATTTCAACTGGAACACCATTCTGCGCAGCAATCGCTGCTTTCGCTTTAGCATTCGTCATACCAAACTCATCAAGCCACCAGTCCAGTTCTTTTGGAATGACTAAGTGATCCTTCTCGCCATTGCTGCGAGTTAACGGCTCGTGGGCTTCAACAAACACACTACGATCTGGTTCTAATGCGACTTTAACCGGTTGATTGATGATTTTTACTTTTTCGCCACGACGTACTTTATCAAATAACCATTCGATGTCTCTTGGGTCCATACGAATACAACCCGCACTCACACGCATACCAATACCAAAATCTTTATTGGTGCCGTGGATCAAGTATTCACCATGCCCATATGCCAAACGAAGTGCAAACATACCTAGTGGGTTATCTGGTCCAGCAGGAACGACAGCAGGTAGGTCAATCCCCTTTGCTTTGTACTCTACACGAATAGAGGCAGGTGGCGTCCAAGTCGGATTAGGACGCTTTTGACTGATGCTTGTAGTCATTTCTGGAGTGTCTCGACCAATTCGACCTATACCTACAGGAAAAACATGAACCACGTTTTCGTTTTCTGGGAAATAGTAAAGTCGCAATTCGGCAAGGTTAATGACAATACCTTTATGAGGGACATCAGGAAGAATAAGCTGAGTAGGGATCGTTAAAACGTGACCATCTTGAGGGAGAAACGGGTCAACCCCTTTGTTTGCAGCCATTAGCGCAAGCATGCCAACATCATATCGCTTCGCAATATTCGCCATAGTTTCGCCTTGTTCAACCACATGGTTTTCCATGCGACCTATAACGCGAGCTCCGTCCTCTGGTAGTTGGTACATTTTAGCGAATGACAAACTACTCACTAAAGACAACGATATAGACAACAGGGTTCTTTTAGCGATACTCATTGGACGCTTCTTGCTAGGCATCTCTCTCTATTCCTTGGCATTTTTGAAGAGCCGTAAGGTTATCTCTCTTTCCACCTTGTGATCAACCATCGGCTTGTGATAATCCAGTAAATTAAAGCCACTCCATAGCCAAGGGTTATGAATGAATTTGTTTGGTACTTGTTTTATTTCCGGCACCCAATGGCGAACAAAGGTTCCGTCAGAGTCAAATTTCTCGCCTTGGCTGATCGGATTGAATATGCGGAAGTAAGGCTGCCCGTCGCACCCTGTTGATGCCGACCATTGCCACCCACCATTGTTGGCGGCAAAGTCTCCATCCACCAGCTTACTCATAAAATAAGCTTCACCCCACCGCCAATCGATATGAAGATCTTTGGTTAAGAAGCTTGCCACTATCATACGTAGTCGATTGTGCATCCAACCTGTTGTATTAAGTTGGCGCATTGCCGCATCCACGATAGGGTACCCAGTATTTCCTGCTTTCCAGCGTTCGAAGGCTTGCTCATCGTACGACCACTGAATCTTGTCTTCCCAAGCAATGAAGCCTCTGCCCTTGACCAACTTTGGCTCGAATACCAATAAGTGTTGATAAAATTCTCGCCAAATGATTTCGCTCAGCCACGTCGCTTTACCATCTGATAGGTCAACCATAGGGCTTTCAGCATACAACCTAGCGATGCACTGCCTTGGTGACAGAGCGCCGATAGCCAAATACGGAGACAATTGACTCGTACCATCAACAGAAGGGATATCCCTTTCAGCTTGGTAGGCATCACTACGGTCTCGAGCAAATTCTCGCAAATGCTGAACAATATCACTGGTTGCTGCGAACCATCGCTTGCTAGATTCTCTAGGATAAGAGAATGCGACACCATCATGGTAGCGATCTGGCTGAATCGGCTGGATGGTAGACGGTGACAGCTCGGCTTGCGGCTCAGGTTTCGATACAACTGGCATTTGAAACTTTGCCAACCAAGCACGTTTAAACGGGGTGAATACTTTAAAGTACTCCCCCTGTTTATTTAAAACGGTAGTCGGAGTATGAACGCACTTATCGTGAAAAGTATCAAAGGCAATGCCTCGAATTGAAAGTGCGTGAGAAACCTCTCTATCTAGTGCTTGTTCATTAACCTCGTAATGGATGTTCGCCATGACACGTTGAGCGCTTAAAGAAGTAGCCCAATCATTTATGACCTCTGTTACATCGGCAAACTCGGGCACCTCTTTGTATAAAAATGGGATGTTGAGTTTGGCGAGCTCTTCATTAAGGTGAGATAAACGTCGAGCAATCAAATCAGCTTGCATCGGTGCCATATGGTGCTCTCGCCACTGCTCAGGGGTCGAAACAAAACAAGCAACAACCGGAAGCCCAGTATCCAATGCAGCCTTAAGTGCTGTGTGGTCTAACGTTCTTAGGTCACGTCGAAACCATACAAGAATCATGTCGCCTCCTTACGAGGATGGATTTATTGCGGGAAATGCAGTTTTTCGATGACTTCAGATAGCTGCACTTGCTTCGGAGCTTGCTCTAATAACGTCGCCAAAGCTTCAACTTGCTTGATAGGCAGCGCTTTATTCGAGAAGAAATGCACGTATTGGTAACGTGACATCACATCATGCTCAACTAAACCCGAGATGTCTTCGACTTTATCAATCAGAGTAATGTGATACCCCTGTTCACACAGCTTTGCCGCCTGAATCCAGCTCTCTGAGTCACGAACTTGTTCAAAACTCAAAAGCAAACATTTTCCCTTGGAAGATGCCTTATTTTCCGAATCGACAACCAAGGCTAATCGAGTAATCAAGCAAGTTTGGAACAAACCAAGCTGTAAAGAACGTAGCGAGACTTTCACCAAATCTAACGCTTCAAACACAGGATTGACCAGCTGTTCAATGACAATGTTGAGTGGGTACTCTTTTAGCACATTCGATAACAGCGTTTCTGTTTTGCCACGATTGAGTTCAGATAACGCTTTGAGCATTGACTCCACTTCTTCTAGTCGTTGGATATCGGTCACTAAATCCACATCTGATTCCTGGCCTAGCAAGCCTTTGACTTTGCCAATCGCAACGCCTTTTGCAAGCCAACCTTGAATTTCACGAATAGTATCTAAATCCTGCTGTCGATACAGGCGGTGACCCTTCTCTGTTCTTTGTGGTTGGATCAAGTTATAGCGTCTTTGCCAAGCGCGCAGAGTAACGGGTTTTACTCCCGTTAACTCTGATACATCTCGAATTGCGTATAGTTTGTCTTCTTGGCTACAATCCATAACGAAGTCTCATCTCCTGTGGATACGGTTCTAAGTATTTTTGTTTCTGTAAGTACGCGTCGGGGTACGTATTGAGATAGTGCTTAATTAACGTTAACGGGGCAAGTAATGGTAACAAGCCCGTACGATAATCACTGATCACCGTCGCCAGCTCCGCTTTTTCATTAGCGGTTAAAGAGCGTTTAAAATAGCCTTGCAAATGCATCAGGACGTTCGTGTTGTTTTTTCGACTGGCGCGATTCTGTAACGCTTTCATCAGACCTAGACGATATTCGTTGTAAAACTGTTCCATTTCGTAACTTGATACATCTGCAACCAAGCGTCCCAGCGAACGATAAGACTCTGGATGGTGCGCCATTAAAGTCAGCTTATAGCGAGAGTGAAAATCAATAATTTTGCCGCGTGTGGGCTCGCCGCCCATCGACTCATAAAAGTCATTCAAACAGTAAACACGCGTAATGAAATTTTCTTTTAAAACCGGATCGTTTAGACGACCGTCTTCTTCTACAGGCAACCACGGCATTTTTTCCATTAATGTTCTGGTGTACAAACCGATACCTTCTTTCGCCGCACTATTTTTGCTGTATACCTTCACTCGCTCCATGCCACACGTTGGTGACTTCGCACAGACGATGTAGCCACACAGCTCTTCACCCTCTAATTCGTTCACTTTATTTTCTGAGTACGCAAGCATGTTGTCAGTGTGGTCGTTTTCTGGATTTTTCGTTTCTACCAGCGCGATTCGCTCCTCATTGCTTACCAAACGAATGGTAGGGCGTGGAACAGACATACCAACACCGACTTCTGGACATACGGGAACAAAGCTAAAGTAGCCGTCGAGCTCTTTCGTTACGAAGTTACTGATTTTATGTCCCGAATCGAAACGAACTCGTTCGCCTAGTACACAAGAACTGATACCAACTTTGATTGAAGATTCCATAACGAAGCGTCCTATACAAAATGTTTTGTTGTATAACTTATAGCAAGTCAAATAGCATTGTACAAGAAAATAAATTGTACAATTTAATCGTTTTACTCACTCTCTTCGAATATCGATCAGAAACTTTTAAGAAAAAATTTTGTGCTGAAAGACGAGATTTTGTGCGCGCAATCAACAAACTGCTCAAAAGCAAATCGATTGCCTTTTTGCTTTCAACAGATTTAGTTATCAACAGATTATTTAAACAATAAAACCGACCATTTTGTGACTCAACTCTCATGCCCCCTTACCCTGTCCCGATATTATTGCCTCAACGAAAACGAACAAGTTCAACAGAATTGGTAATAGCATTCTATAATTGATGCGTTTTACCTGAACAAAACTTTGGAGAGCACTTATGGCAACCCCACACATCAACGCACAACCAGGTGATTTCGCTGAAACAGTACTAATGCCAGGCGACCCGTTGCGTGCAAAATACATCGCAGAAACTTTCCTAGAAGATGTGAAACAAGTTTGTGACGTTCGCAACATGTTCGGCTTTACTGGCACATACAAAGGTAAGAAAGTGTCTGTTATGGGTCACGGTATGGGTATCCCATCTTGCTGTATCTACGTACACGAGCTAATCGCTGAATACGGCGTGAAAAACGTTATCCGCGTAGGTAGCTGTGGTGCAGTACGTGACGACGTGAAACTAATGGACGTTGTTATCGGTATGGGTGCTTCTACAGACTCTAAAGTTAACCGTATCCGTTTCAACAACCACGATTTCGCAGCAATCGCTGATTACGGTCTTCTAGAAGAAGCGGTTAACCAAGCGCGTGCTCAAGAAGTACCAGTTAAAGTAGGTAACGTATTCTCTGCAGACCTATTCTACACACCAGAAGCTGACATCTTTGAGAAGATGGAAAAACTAGGCATCCTAGGTGTAGATATGGAAGCGGCAGGTATCTACGGCGTAGCTGCAGACCTAGGCGCGAAAGCTCTAACTATCCTGACAGTTTCTGATCACATCATCCGTGGTGAAAAACTAAGCTCTGAAGAGCGTCAAAAGTCGTTCAACGACATGATGAAAGTTGCTCTAGAAACTGCAATCAACATCTAAGAAATACTTAAGTAGTAATTTGCAGCCGGAGCCTGACCGGCTGCCTGAATTATCCCGAGGGGGCGATTGTGTCTAACGGCGAACTGCCAAAGGACGCAGATGGGTTACAACTCAACTTTTGTAAAACATTGGCGTGTGACAACTTTGGATTGAGTGATGCAAAGCGTTACGTCTTGCAGCATGCTAACCCTAAACGTCCGGCGATGGTGTGCCGTGAATGTGGAGCTTTCCCCCCCTTACTTAACAACCGCGATGTGGTCAACGAACTTCATCGTTTGAGACACGTCCACAGTGATGGACTACCTGCTTGTCGCAATGATGACTGCGACAACTTCGGACTTTCTGTCCACACTCATAAACACCTCTATCACGCTTTTGGTTACAGTGGCGATCGCCAACGTTACCGCTGTAAAGTGTGTCAAAGTACTTTTGTCGATAAATGGTCTGGTGCCAACAAAAAGCTTCAATTTCAAGAAAACTTAATGGGCTTGCTGTTCACGGGATATTCCGTCCGAGAAATCTGCCGTAAACTGAGCATCAATCCAAAAACCTTTTACGATCATGTTGATCACATTGCTAGTCGTTGCCGCCGTAAGCTTGCAACCATTGATGCACGCTGGGTAAACCACGCGCAGCATTATGAGCTCGCTTCTAGCTACGTTGCATTGCAACCCCATAGTAATAATGGCGTGTATTGGATTGCTTCTGGTGAGGCACATTCGGGCTACATTCTTTGTCAGCATGTGAACTATTCATCTGATGATGAGCCAGTGGCGTCCTTGGATCACAATCCATACGATGAAGTCTCTCGCTTTGTATCACAAGAATACACCGCTGAAGCAAGTGAACCACCACCAGAGCCATCAAAAAAGCTGCGTGAGCGCATCGATCAGAAATACCAAACGATTTTGGCCCGTGGTAACGTCGAAGATCCAATGGGAAATCTCTCTGTTTTCCACTATCCGTCTAAAGGTGCCTTAATTCGTCCACCTTATACCTCTTACGCACACTATCTTCATGTATTGGATATGTGTTGCCCAGAAAAACGCGTATCGATCTACATGCCACAAGATCCCCTGCTCCGCTCAGCGGCGTTGAGCGTCTGTTTGTCTCGTATTCAAGAGAAAAACGTCGATCTTATGTACGTAGAAGAAGACGCAATTTGGGATATGAATGCCCCGTTTGGTAAGGTAGATATCGCTTATATGAGTTGGTGGCGAGATCGCTGGGCGATTTCTAGTCAATACGAATGTAACAAAGGTATTTGTTATCTAGCTGGTGATAAAAATGAACCTGAAGCTTGGTTCAATGTAGCAACAACTCGCCACATCCAATTCTATCAAAACCGTTTCCAACTGCTGTTTGAGAGCTTCATCAACGAGCCACGTCGCAAATTAAGACCTGCTGGTATATTGCCTCTTTTAGATATATTCAGAGCTTGGCATAATTTGTGCTATCAGGATAAGCAAGGACTCACTGCCGCTCAGAGACTGAAAGTCACCGACGCACCACTAACGATCAAACAATTGTTGTCATGACTATTTAACAGTTTACTCATTTAGAAGTGGTAAGTAAGCGCTGAACACGGTATACATTACAGTATCCGATCCCTTATTGGTGTGGCGATTTTCCACACCGAAATGATAAACGCATCTAACCACTTGTTTTTAGGTGTAAATTCCAGTTCTATAGTCATGGATGTGAACGTTGGATAAAAGCCAAATTCAGCTCGAAACTGAGCTAACTGCGCTTGAAGGTCAGATAAAAACTGATCCTGAGCGCGCATTTCGAATTGCAGAACAATGCCGGATACGCGCAGAACAAATTCTGTTTGTTGACGGTGAGATTCGTGCGCTTATTGTTATGTCCCATGCCTGCTGGTGTAGCATGGATTATCGACACGGCTTAAAGCTGGTTAAAGACGCCTATAACCTTCAAATTCAACTCGACACTGACGACCACTTACCTAAAATACTTCACTTATTTGCCCTACAATACTGGGGACAAGCTAAGTACTACTCTGCTCAGCAATACTGGATTAATGCCCTAGAGCAGTCTGCGCTAGTCGACGATATCGAGATTCAAATCGAAGCTTTGATTGGTCTTGGTAATGTTTGGCGAATCACCAATGAACACAAACTTGCCGCCTCAACCCATGAGCTCGCGGTAAAAGTGGCAAACAACGTTCGCATAGCTTGGCTAGAAGGGAAAGCCAGAATCCTGCTTGCTTGGGATTACTACTTGCTGAATAACTTTGTCGAAATGCTAACAGTGCTCGACGGTGCGACCGAAGTACTTCGAGATCACGAAGACAGCACTTGGCACGCAGAAATCTGGGATTTCAAAGGTCTCGCTCTACTGGGTTTAGAACGTTTAGACGCAGCGGAAGAAGCTACTCAAAAAGCCCACCAGCTCGCAATTGAACAAGATCTTACGTGGATGAAAGCGCATTCTTTCATCAGCCGAGCAAGACTCGAATTACTACGTAAAAATACCGAAAGTGCATCTGAGCTACTGCAATCAGCAGAACAATCCGCCCTCGCGTTTGATAACGGCGAATTGCTCAGTCAAATTTGTTTCCAACAATCGCGCGTAGCGGAAGAGCAAGGTGACTATCAAGGTGCTTTCCAAGCGTTCCAGAAATACCGCAAACACGCACTCAAAATGCTGAAAGAGCAAACGCATCGAGTGAGCATGGACAAAGCACGAGGCTCAAAACGCCAGTTAGAACAGCGAGCACGAAAGCTCATCAATCGTATCCGTGCTCAACATGAATATGACCCAGAAAAGCAGTTCTCAAATGTAGTATCAGAAACTTACTGGTGGGAACAACTGGTTCTGTTTAAGACCGAATTAAAACGCTCTAATCATGCGATCATCATGATCCGCCACGCTGAGCCCGCATTTCTCGATATTTGTACCGAACTGGTTCACTCATTGACCACTTCCAGTGATTTAATTTCCCGCCTAAGCAGCGATCGCTTAGCCATGCTTATCGCAGAAAAAGACCAAGCGGCAGAAGATCTGTATCAAACCGTGTGTTCGATGTTAGACATCTATCCTTGGAAGCGTCGTGGTCTTGATGGTCCAAAACCGACACTTTATCTACAGGACATCCTAACCTTCCCGTTCACCTTAGAGCAGTTGGAAGAAAGCCATATTGAGGTATTGAAGAATGGAACAACTGCTTAGTAAGGTCACTGATGCGGGAATGGATCCCTCTTCTGTCGCCGGTGAAGAGGCATTGATTCTGTGGGAGCACATTCGCCTTCATATCGCCTCGACCAACAAAGAAAAAGCGCATTGCTACATCATTAGTGCTGAATATCGTAGCAAGATTAAACAGTTAACCGAGAGTATTGAAGAGCTACGTCTCGCGCTTGATCTACTAAAACTCCCAGAGGATGTAGAAGATATCCTATCGGTAAAAGCGAGTTTAAGTGATCGCTTGGTAGAAAAAGGGGACTATAACGCAGCACTGACCGAATACATCGCCTCAACCAACATCGCCGTTGAGTACGGCTATATCGATGAATATGTTCTCGCCATCATTGGTATGGGCAATCTTTGTGATGCGTATGGGGATCATAATCGTGCCCTACGTTATTACCAGAAAATCGACGCGATTGACCATGCAATCGGTAGCCGTTCACTAAGACTGCGTTACAAACTCTACATGCTAGCGTGCTACATCAGCCTGCAACGCATCGGCGCAGCAACCGAGCTACTAAGTGAATGCGAAGAACTGAGTATCCTAGTAAGTGATAAGAACTTAACTGGGCAAATTCATTTATATCGCGCGAAGTTATATCGTCTCCAAAAGGAATATGAACAAGCCTTACTTGCGATTTCGCAAATCCAGTATGCGACAGGCAAGCAACATACTTACTGGCTCTCAACCATGGTAAAAATTGAAACGGCTTACTGCTTAAATGAGGTCGGTCATCAATCTTTAGCGAACTTGCTGCTGGCATCAACGGGCAAACGCATTAATGAGCACTCCTCACCACTTATTGCGAACCGATTCTACAATGCAATGAGCCAAGTATGCGCGTCGCAAGGCTTGTTCAAAGAAGCGTTAAACTACGAGAAGAAAGCTTTTCGAGTTGAGTCTGACTTAGTCAAACATATTCCGATTAGTGAGTTGGGACCAGCACAGTTGCGCCGCCTCACTCGCTTTGAGCTGCAACTAAAACTCATTCTGTCTGAGATTGAAAACAAAGAACTCAAAGAGACCACCAAGCAACACAAAAATACCGTAGCTCAGCTTCAACAAGATGTATTCACCGATCCGCTGACTTCTTTACATAACCGACGTTGGTTGGAAGTGAAACTAAAAGATCTGCTGCTGCACGACACGCCATTTGCACTTATGGTGATCGACATTGACCACTTCAAATCGATTAATGACGAACTCAGCCACCTTGTTGGTGACAAGGCGATCGTCAATGTGTCGAAAGAACTCTCAGGTTACTTCAAGTTCCGCGGTTCATCGTGTGTGCGCTTCGGTGGAGAAGAGTTCTTGGTCATTTTAGAGAACACCGAAGTGAACAAGGCAGAAATGCACGCAGAAAACTACCGAGAACGTATTTACCAATTTGGGTGGCATGAGATTCTTGGTGAACGCGGTCTGACCGTGTCGATAGGCATTACTTTGCATCGGGAGGGAGAGAATACGCAACGTACCTTCTATCGCGCCGACAAAGCCCTATACCGCGCCAAAGCCAATGGTCGAAACCAAGTCTGCACTGAACTATAAAAAACGCCCCAGCAACAACTGGGGCGTTTTGATAAGCCGAATGACAAGCTTAAAGAAAAAACAAAGAAATACCGCCAAGTGCGACTAATGTACCAAGCATACTCTTCACGCCGACCTTTTCTCCTCGCAGAGCATAAATCACCAAAATAAACAGTGGGCTGGTTGCAATTAACGTCTGAGCAATGGCGGGGTTAGCGTATTTCAACGCGATTTGTTGTAACCATAATGCCAGAAATGTCCCCACGAAAATTGCCAACAACAGCCAAACTAGCGCTTTGTTGCCCATTGCTTTTAGGTGCTGTTTAATGCTGCTAAACGGCGCCGGTTCGACAATTTTCACCACCAAACACACTGCCAACACGCCAATACTAAGACGAATGAGAGCACCGAGCAGCGGTGGAAGATCGCCCGCAACCAACGCATAGTGAGAGATCACCACACCTGAGGCTTGGCACACACTCGCGAGTAACCCAAATCCGATACCGCTCCAGTTTGTTGCCGCTCCCGAGGTTGATGGTTGAAATACCACAAACGTAACCGCAACCGTGGTCACTACCACGCCCAGCCAACTTTGTAGTGTGAGTTCAGACCCAAGAAAAACAATGGCAAGCACGCCAGATAAAGGCGGTGCAAGGGATTCTAAAAGTAGTGTTTTGTTCGGACCAATGCGCTTTAATGCAGCAAAATAGGCACTGTCACCGACGGCAATACCAATCACACCAGAAATTGCCAACACCGCGAGATGTAACGGCTCAATGTACGCAGGTACACCTTGAGGTAGAAAAGGAATAACAACCACCATCATCATTGAGGCGATCACACCTTTTACTATGTTCAACTGCATTGCTGAAAATCGGTGGCTGAATTGGCTGTAAATCCAAGTCGCAACCGCCCAAACGATGGCTGCACTTATCGCGGCAAGTTCACCAGAATAATGCACTACTCACTCCTTCGTATTCCATGCCGTATCTCTCAATAACTGTGTATCAAATTATAAATTACTTGATCCACCTATTGTTCTATCAAATACTTAAACAGTTAATTTACGTAAGTTTTTCTATTTAGCAACAAGCACAGGGAAGTAAGATGTTTCTAGACTATTTTGCACTTGGGTTACTCATTTTCGTTGCTCTGGTTATCTTCTACGGGATCATTGTCATTCACGATATTCCTTATGAAATAGCGAAGGAACGTGAACACCCTCATCAAGACGCCATTCACTATGCAGGCTGGGTCAGTCTTTTCACACTTCATGCTCTTTGGCCATTTCTGTGGATCTGGGCAACCTTATGGCGCAAAGAACGCGGATGGGGTTTCAAACAACTCGAGCAAGAAACGCATGATATCCATCATCGTCTCGAAGAGCTAATTGACGAAGTCAATGAATTGAAAAAAGAAGTCTCAACACTCAAAGATCAAAAACCTGCACAAAGTGTTCCTGCACAAAAAGAACAAGGTAAGGAGGAGCAATAATGGATTTACTACTGGTTCTGACTTACGCCGCATTATGTATCGCCATTTTCAAAATCTTTAACATTCCACTTAACAAATGGACAGTGCCAACCGCTGTGCTTGGCGGCGTTGTATTGGTCGGCACACTAATCTTGTTGATGAACTATAACCACCCGTTCACACAAATTGGTAATCAAGTATTCTCTACCACACCGGTGGTGTCAGGCGTTCGTGGGCGCGTCATTGAAGTGCCTGTACAACCAAACCAACCTCTACAAAAAGGCGACGTTCTTTTCCGTATCGACCCGATTCCATTCCAAGCAGAAGTCGATAAGTTACGTGCAAAAGTGAAAGAGGCAAGCCAAGGTGCACTTGGGCTTGAGTCTGGCGTGCAAGAAGCGGAAGCAGCGGTTATCAAAGCGCTTGCCGAGCGTGACAAAGCACAGCGAGAATTTGACCGTTATCAACGCGGTTTTGATCGCGGAGCATTCACTGAGCAGCAATTGGATACTCGACGCCAAGCATACAAAGCCGCACAAGCCGCATTGGAAGTCGCACAATCTAAGCAACAACAAGCGCAAATCGCGCTGGATTCTGAAGTGGGTGGTGAAAACACCCAAGTCGCTTCATTGCTTGCAGAACTTCGCCAAGCAGAGTTCAACCTAGAACAGACCGTCGTTACAGCTCCTACTGATGGCTATGTTACCCAGCTCGCACTACGTCCTGGTGTTATGGCAGTACCATTGCCTCTTGCTCCAGTGATGACCTTTGTTCATACCGAAGATAAACTCTATACCGCTGCGTTTCGCCAAAACTCACTACAGCGTTTAGAACCGGGATTTGAAGCGGAATTTATGTTCCGCGCGCTACCGGGCAAAGTCTTTAAAGGTGAGGTTGTTGATGTATTGCCAGCCATCGGCGAAAGCCAATTCCAAGCTCGTGGCTCCCTGCTTGGTACAGAGGCATTGCGTACCAGCGGTCGTGTATTCGTGACGCTGAAAATTACCGATGAGCTTGCTGAATATCACCTGCCTATGGGTACGGCGGTAGAGGTTGCCGTTTATTCTGACAGCTTCACTCATGTCTCCATCATGCGTAAGGTTCTCATTCGAATGAAGAGCTGGCAAAACTACCTATACTTAGACCATTAATTTATCGATAAAAATCGCATTAAAAAGTGTAATCAGGGGCTGACAGTTAGCCCCTGATTTCATTCTAGCCATCCAGACAGATAGCATTCCCACTTTTATCAATATTCTGTATAATGCGCGCCTTATTTTTGATGCTTGCTGAAAAACTAAGCCAGTCAATAGAGTGCGTGAATCCAATCACACATTTCTTGAAGAAAAACAGAGCAAACAATAAGCAGCTTGGTTGTTTCTTAACTTTGTTACACAATCAGCGCTATACAAAAAAGCAAGTGAACGTTCTTTAAAATCGACAATTGAACTGAGGTTATCTATGAATCTTTCCGCTAAAACCGTTGTGGTTATTGCAATCGGTGCTGCATTGTACGGCATCGGTGGTCTGCCAATGTTCGGTATTCCAGTATTTGCAAACACGACGCTAAAACCAGCAATGGCGGTATTAGCATTGTTCTCAGTACTATTCGGTCCTCTTGTGGGCTTCTTGGTTGGCTTTATTGGTCACTGGGTCACTGACCTGTTCGCAGGTTGGGGGGTATGGCTTACTTGGGTACTTGGTTCAGGTATTGTCGGTTTAATTATCGGTCTTTTCCCTTCTCTGACGCGCAACCGCTTGGAGAAAGGTGATTTCAATATGAAAGACTTTGTGTTGTTCGTGGTACTTGCTCTATTGGGTAACGTATTTGGTTACGGTTGCTCAGCCTTCCTAGACACCATCTTGTACGCAGAACCGTTCACTAAGGTATTTACTCAGCTATCTATCATTGCAGCTGGTAACACCATTCTTATTGCTATTGTGGGCTTCTTCATTCTTAAGTCTGTCGCAAAACGTAACAAGCAAAGCCGCAACTTAACAGAGGCTTAATGTCGAATGACAATCGAATTTTCTAACTTCTCTTTTAGATATGAGTCGCTGGACAAACCGACGCTAAAAAATATCAATCTAAGGATAGAGAAAGGAGAGAAAATCGTCATTATCGGTCCAAGTGGTAGTGGTAAATCTACCCTTGGCCAATGTCTTAACGGACTAATCCCACACGCAATCAAAGGGGAGAACAGTGGCAAACTGACCATCAATGGTCAAGACACAACCCCTTTTGACATGCACCAATACACCGAGCAAGTTGGCACCGTTTTACAAGATACAGATAGCCAATTTGTTGGGTTAAGCATCGGCGAAGACATCGCGTTTGCACTAGAAAACCAGCTCACTTCTAACATCGACATGTACCCGTTAGTCAAAGCAACGGCGAAAATGGTCGACCTAGAACAAATGCTAAACCGCTCCCCTCATGATCTATCTGGTGGTCAGAAGCAGCGTGTTTCTTTGGCTGGTATTTTGGTGGACGATGTCGATATTCTACTGTTTGACGAGCCTCTAGCGGCACTCGACCCGAAAACCGGTAAAAAGACCATTGAAATCATCGATGACTTACACCGTGAAACAGGGAAAACCATCATCATTATCGAGCATCGTCTTGAGGATGTGCTGCACCGTTCTGTCGATCGCGTTATTTTGATGGAAAGTGGTGAGATCATCGCCGATACAACACCTGATGCAATTTTGGCGTCCCCATTGCTGGAAGAATATGGCATTCGTGAACCTCTGTATCTTTCTGCATTGAAAGAAGCGGGCTGCGCGATTGAAGGTGACGCGAAACCATCAAGCCTAGATACGTTGCCACTGGCTCAGTACCAAGCAGCTGTCGACTCTTGGTTTAACACTTCACAAGAGACTTCAATAGCCGCCCCACTCGACTCACTGCTAGAAGTGCGTAACTTAACCTATTCTTATGACGGCGAGAAAAATGCCCTCGAAAACGTCAGCTTTGATGTTAAACGTGGCGAGTTCGTTTCTGTTTTGGGAAAAAATGGTTCTGGTAAATCGACGATAACAAAGTTGGTGATGGGCGTTATCGAAGCTGATCAAGGCTCGATGTCGCTAAATGGTCAAGACCTTAGTGAACTCTCCATCTTCGAACGCAGCCAAAAGGTTGGCGTAGTCATGCAAAACCCAAATCATATGATTTCACATCACATGATTTTTGATGAAGTGGCATTTGGTCTGCGCAACCGTGGTGTTGAAGAGAAACAAGTCGAAGTGAAAGTACTCGAAGTCTTAGAGTTATGTGGTCTCAGTAAATACCGTCATTGGCCAATTGAAGCTCTTAGCTACGGTCAGAAAAAACGCGTAACCATTGCATCTATTTTGGTGCTAGAACCTGAGCTATTGATTCTTGATGAGCCTACTGCTGGTCAAGATTACCGCAACTACACATCGATGCTGAGCTTTATCGAGAAACTCAACAGAGAACTCGGCATCACCGTGATGATAATCTCTCATGACATGCATTTAGTCTTGGAGTACACCACTAGTTCCATCGTGATTGCCGACAGCAAACTCATTGCTGACGCGCCGATGACGGCGGTTTTCAGCGACCCTGCACTGTTAGATCAAGCAAACTTAACGACCACCAGTTTGTATGAACTCGCAACCAAGTTGAATATTGAGAATACGAACGGCTTTATGCAGCACTTTATCGATGTAGAGAAAGCGAGGCGAGCAAACAAAACCGAAGCTGAGATTACCGTTCAAGCACGAGAAAACATTGAGAAAGTAGTGGCATGAAAGACAACAAAATGAAGTTTGGTATCAACTATATTGATACACAGTCGCCACTGCACAAGCTGAACGGCATCACTAAGTTCTTGATGTTTATCGCTTGGGTGACAGTAGTGCTGACGACATTCGATTTACGCATCATCGCATTATTGATCATTGTCGGTCTTGCCCTGCTCAAAATGACTAAGGTGCCATTCCACGTATACAAGCCATTGTTAATTGGTACAGGTAGTGTATTGCTTATCAACGCATTGTTTATGTTTGCATTAGCCCCACAACAAGGCACTGAGTACATGGGGTCAACGACCGTTTTATTCTCATTGCCAGGTAACTACTCCCTGACTCAGGAAACCTTGTTTTACCTTGTAACGGTAACGCTGAAATACTTCAGTATGTTCCCTATCGCTTTGGTGTTTGTGTTTACGACACATCCTACTGAGTTTGCGGCAAGTTTGAACCGTTTGGGAGTGCCTTACAAAATCGCTTATGCCGTCAGTTTGACCTTACGATACTTACCTGAGGTGAAGAAAGACTTTGTAAATATCATGCATGCACAACAAGCTCGTGGCGTAGAACTTAGTAAGAAAGCACCGTTGTTTACTCGAATGAAGAATGTCGCCAAGATTCTGGGGCCGTTGATTTTCTCTAGCCTAGATCGCGCAGACCAAATCTCCAATGCAATGACATTACGTGGTTTTGGTCGTCACTCATCTCGCACTTGGTATAGCTTAAAACCGCTAACTAAAGCAGACATGCTGTGTATGGCGGGCATCGCTGTTATTGTTGCGGCAGCAATCGCTAAACGAGTATTAGACGCTCAACTGTTCTGGTATCCGCTGTAATACCGCAACACTAACAATAAAAAATGGGATGCCGCAGCATCCCATTTTTGTATCTAACATCTCATTTATTGAGAAGTGAGCACTAACTCAGTTCCATCTCAACACGCGTGTTTCATTACCCTCTTGCGGCTTGGCTGGGATGTTCAACGAAAGCAACAGGCTCACCGCCGCCATGCCTGCGCCTATATAAAATACGCTTGATGGCGATACCAACCAAATCACCCCGAAAGTAACTGGGATGACGACAGCTGCAATGTGGTTAATCGTAAACGCCACGCCGGCAGTTGAAGCCATATCGGCAGGATCGGCAATCTTTTGAAAATACGTTTTGATCGCCAATGCTAACGCGAAGAACAGATGATCAATAACGTAAAGCGCAGCTGCCCATTCCGCTGTTTGAACCAAACCATAGCCAACAAAAACAAAAATCAAACCAACGTATTCGAACATCAAAGCCTTACGCTCACCAACAGCGCCGATAAAACGTCCAATACGTTTAGCAAACAAAAAGTTAAAGACGTAGTTAATAAGGAAAAGTAACGTAATGTCCGCAGCCGAATAACCGAACTTCTCTACCATCAAAAAGCCAGCAAATACGGTGAAAATTTGGCGACGCGCCCCGCTCATAAAAGTCAGAGCGTAATACAACCAGTAACGCTTACGTAAAACCAGCTTCTTATTTTGTGGTACTTCGGTTTTAAACTCAGGGAAAGCAAACGCCATCACGATAATCAAGACAAAACCAATCCCCCCAGCAAGTAAGTAAACGGTTTTGAAATCGAACTTAAGTTGCTCTAACAGCACCCAAATCGCACCGTAAGTAAAGAGTGAAGCCAACGCACCAACCGAGATGAATTTACCCAGCATCTCTGGCGCCTCTTCTTTAGAGAGCCACTGCAGCGACAAAGATTGCTTTAATGTTTCAAAATAGTGGAAGCCCGTCGACATCAACAGAGTAGTAAAAAGAAGTCCAAATAAAGATGGGAAGTAACCTGTTATTGCCGTCCCTAACGTCAGCATTGCCAACGACACCAACATAAAGCGCTGCTCACGAATAAACAGCAATACAAATACGACGGTAAAGGCTAGAAAGCCAGGGATCTCTCGCACGCTCTGTAGTAACCCGATATCTGCGCCATCAAAGTTAGCTTTTTCAATGACAAAGTTATTTAACAGCGCCATCCAAGTCGAGAAGGCGATAGGAACGATAATAGAAATCAGCAGAAGAAAGTTTTGTGGTGTTCTCCAGCTTTTCGGTGACGTGCTCATGATGTGTCCTTAGAATATGAAGCCGCCATCATACCGCCAAATGTAACAAATTCGCAATATCATTATTATTTCCTCGTTTGCTTGGCTTTCTTTTTTATTTCATCATGTTAGCTTAAGAAGCAGATTCATACCCTCGTTTATCAAACGATTTTATGTGACTATTTTTGAAGTATATTTTACAAAATTATTCCGTATTTCTAGACACCAACATTGAACCGCAACATCGTGATGAAGAGATAGGTGATGAGATAAAGGAAAGATACGTGCTTCTTGTTACACACCGGCAGGGTTATACTGTGCCAATCAACGTTCATTTTGACGTAAGTCTCTGCAATTCCTAATTTGATATAATGAAAAAACAAGTTTTGTTCCTTTGCACAGGTAACTCCGCGCGCTCGCAACTTGCCGAGGCAATTTTCAATCACATGGCGGGGGAGTTGTTTCATGCGGACAGCGCAGGTCTTCATCCTAGTGAGGTCGATGAAAGAGTATTTGAGGTATTACAAAGCCATGGAATGAGTGGCAAAGGTTTACGCTCAAAAGATTACGCAGAAGTCGAAGACAATCACTACGACTTCGTTATCACACTGTGCGATAACGCAAAAGACGAATGTGTCATCTTCGAACAAGATATCGACCAACTGCACTGGAATCTTACCGACCCAAAACCGCTTGATGGTATTCAACCATTCCAGAATACGGCAAAAGAGTTGGTCGAACGTATTAGCTTGTTTTTGTTGTTAAATAGCGAAGAAAACACCAGTCATGTGGACCCAAGCAGTTTCTTCAAACTGATGAGCGATCCCTTGCGTCTGAAAATTTTGATGTTGCTGGAAGATGAGCAAGATCTGACGGTGACTGATCTTAAAAACGCACTAAATGAGAGCCAACCAAAGGTATCTCGCCACTTGGCATTACTGCGTGATACCACGTTTTTAAAAGACACACGCCATGGGCTTTGGATTCATTATCGTCTCTCACCATCGCTACCAATGTGGATTAAGCATCTGTTGCAAACGGTGCGTGTCGGTAATCCTGGTATCATCAATATTGAAAAAACACGTCTGAAATCACTCCAGAATCCAGAGTGATTTCACTTCTTTTAGTGGTCCATCTTTCCTAGCGTCAGCTTAACTGGACCACTAATCAATGTTCTTCACCTTGAGTCGGTTTTGGAATTCAAACACTTTTTCAGGGCACACATCTAAGCATCGACCGCAACTCATACAAGTTTGATCCATGACTCGTCGGTCACCTTCTTTGAGGGGTTGGCGCAAAATATCTGGTTCAGGACATACATAAAAACAGTCCATGCATTTGGTACAATCTTCTCGACGAACAGCCGTCACTCGCAACAAACTCTTACTACCAATTACGCCATACGTTGCTCCCAGAGGGCACAAGTGACCACACCAACCATGCTCAACCAAGAGTAAATCCAGCACAAACACAAGTAGTATCAATACCCATCCAGCACCCATGCCAAAGACTAAGCCTCGATGAAGGGCGGCGACGGGGTCCAACCATGTCCAAAGCACAGAACCTGATATCGCACTGCCAAGCATTAGAGCAGGGATCAACCAATAACGGATGTTCGGCGACCAACGGTAGCTCGCTTTAAGGTTAAGCTTTCTGCGCAACCACGCCGCAAAGTCTGTGACAATGTTCAAAGGGCACACCCAAGCACAAAACGCTCTCGGGGCAAGAATCGCGTAAAAAACTAAGACAATCACAACCCCTAGCAGAGCATTAAACTCTGGGATATGGCCTGTCGCCAGCGATTGGAGAACAATCAGAGGATCGCTTAACGGCACTGTATTAAGCAACATACTCGAAGATAAGTTACCTTGCAGAATGCCCCATGTGGGACCGGCCATAAACAGAGCAATGATCGTCAATTGGCACAATCGGCGTACAATAAGAAAACGATGCGCTTGCCACCAGCCAAGCTTCTCGACAGCTTCTTTGCCAGCATCTTGCGCTAAATTCTTGGCCATCACTGACCTCCTTTAAGCGACTCTAGAGCACCACTAGGCACAGGTGTTTCTTCAGGCAATACGTTTTCGAGCGGCTTGTCGATTTCTTGCCAGCCAAAATTGTAGTGACTACCAACTTTGCCCTTGGCTAAATCTGTTGGAACAACTTTAATCGCCGCAACATCTAGCACACATGCTTGCTCACACTTACCACAACCAGTGCACACATCAGAATTAACCGTTGGAATCAATTTAGCGTGATAACCCGTTCGATCATTTCGGATGTTTTCTAGCGTTATCGCTTCATCAATCAGCGGGCATACGCGGTAGCAAACATCACAGCGCAAACCTTGCCAGTTGAGGCAGGTTTCGTGGTCAATAAGCACAGCCGTTCCCATTCTTGCATCGTCAATGTCCGTTAAATCATGGTCTAACGCCCCGCTTGGGCAAGCGACGACGCAAGGGATGTCTTCGCACATTTCGCATGGAATATCACGCGCAGTAAAGTAAGGAGAACCTGTTGCGACAGGAGACAGTAAACTAGCAAGCTTTAACGTGTCGTAAGGGCATGCTTGAACGCACAACCCGCAACGGATGCAAGCCGATTCAAATTCACCTTCAGGTAACGCGCCAGGAGGTCGAATCGGTACGCCTTTAGTTTCTCGCGCTTGGCTTTGCATTGACTGCAAGCCAAGAACACAAGCCGCAGCACCAACACCAGCCGCAGTGCGTGCGGTGTCACGCAGGAATCGTCGCCGACTTTGCGAGACTTTTGATTGAGAGGATTTCATTATTATATTCCTCAACTACGCTCTA
Organism: Vibrio sp. NFR; assembly: GCF_027587095.1. Lineage (NCBI taxonomy): Bacteria > Pseudomonadati > Pseudomonadota > Gammaproteobacteria > Vibrionales > Vibrionaceae > Vibrio > Vibrio sp. NFR. Next base: position 607,789 of record NZ_JAPPTN010000002.1, on the reverse strand, counting down.
ATTGCTCTTAAATAAGTTAAGCATAAATAGCGTTAAAAAGGCGGCCTCCCCATACCCCATAAGAGGTAACTCCAACCTGTCTTGATTAAAATCAACTCGTTGCAGATACCCAGTTCACATTTTGGTGAAATGGCTTTATTTCGATCAATATACCCAAGCAACTTCAAGATGCTGGACTCAGAGCGTTGTCATTGATTCGAGGTCAAGGAAAACAACTTGGAACGGCGAGCTCTTTCCAAGTTGTTTGAAGCAGAGATCGAGTCAATGACCCCTCCCTAAGGGCACTCTTTGCAAATAGTAAGGGCCTTGGCTTATATACTTTGTTGTTGATTCTTGATTTAGACCCACTAAACCTTTAAATCGCCGCCGCATCTACAAACCAAGTCATTCTCGCGGAACCAAGCATCTCAAGGTTACTTGGGTATGCAACTTCACCATTATTCCCCATAAAGGTGAAGTTCTTTAGTATAAAAATTCAACACAAAATCACTCTCATTGGTGTTTTCAATGATAATTCACTATAAAAAGTTGAAATAAGCACTCGATAACTCACTAAATTAAAAGCGATTTAGTCTATAAAGTTCAAAAAATGCTATTCAAAACAGAATTCTCTCGTTAGATTGAAGTTAATTCCAAAAAACTACAAAGGAGAGAAGCATGGAAATTATCGTTCGTCCAACCACTGTTGAAGACGCTGCTGCGCTAGTCGAAATTTATTCACAACCAAAAGCACAACGTGAAACCCTGCAACTCCCTAAGCCATCTGTCGCTATGTGGGTCGAACGGTTATCGAAGATACCAGCAGGTGTGTATAGCTATGTCGCAGAGATCGATGGCAAAGTAGTCGGAAATATAGGCTTTCATCACTCACAGCGTCCAAGAACATCACATACCGCATCATTTGGTATTGGTGTTCATGATAAGTACCACGGTTTAGGGGTTGGCAGCGCATTGATCAGCACGGTCACCGAGTTGGCGGATAATTGGTTGAATGTAAGACGCATACATATTGAAGTAAACTCAGACAATGAGGCAGCCATTGGCTTGTACAAAAAACATGGCTTCGAGATAGAAGGCGAGTTTGTCGATGCATCTTTTCGTGATGGTGAGTTTATAAATACTTACAGTATGGCTCGCATCAAAAAACCGAAAAACTAACCAACACTAACGATAAACCTCCCAAAGCACCAATACCCAAGTAACCTAAAGGTGCTTGGGTATAACGCAGCAATTTCCTGGGAGTTTTTATTTACTGGTGAGAACCTAAATCGAGCTCATCGAGGGCGCGTTTGGTGAGTGATTCCGTATAGGGATTAATTTTCCAGTGCTCTGGACTCCATCCTTTCACAAATCGTTGAAAATCAGCCCAACCAAGTGCGAACAATGGTCGCCATTCTTGCTCGACGACGTTGTTATCAAGGTCGGGCTGGTAGTGATTCAGCGCATTCGTTAACGCAGAAAAATAGTTATCTAACACCCAAGACTCCATCTCAGTACACTGACTCGGCTCGATTGCACTGCTCATAAACAACGCAACATCTTTCATCGCACAGCCATGCCCCACGTACTGGAAGTCTACCGCTGCCGCCGCTGAGCCTTGTTCGTTAAAGCAAAAGTTTGCCAGCTTGGCATCACCATGCACTAAGGTTTGAAACCGAGCCTGACGCAACGTTTGGTCAATGCTCTCCGCGCGTTGCTTGAGCCTATTATCTTGTAACGCAACCAATTCATCCGGTCGCGTTTGCAAATGCCAGTAGGTTCCGGTTTGCCAAAGTTCATCATGGCGAACCCCAATATAGCGCGCATGAAAGTTGGCTAACCACGTCAAGCAAGCTTTTAACTGACCTTTGGTCGCGTCTTTGACGACGTTTGGATAACCCGCCAGAGCCAGATCTTCCATCACAATCAACCACTCTGTTTCATTCTGAAAGCACTTCAATCCTTGTGGAATTCGACAACGTTCATCAACAGGTTGGCTGAAGTGCTGATACCAACTCACTTCAACTTGATAAGAATGCAGTTTACGTTGATGCGAGCGGTCTGTATTCCACCCTCTCGGATGTTGTGACGGTCTTGGTAATTTGACGTGTTTTACGATAACGGAACGGTCTGGAAAAGTCAGTCGAACTAACTCCCCATAACCGCCCCATAAAGATTGAATCACATCGATGTGCTCTAAAGTGCCAAGCGCTAGCTCGTCACCGATGTTCTGATAAAGCGGATTATTCATTGGCTCCATTATGCGAGTAAATGTGCCCATTCAGGGTGCGTTGCCATGTATTTAATCACGTATGGGCAAACGGGTACAATGCGATAACCTTGCGCTTCGATCTCTGGTAAAACAGCTTCCATCATCACTTTGCCATACCCCTTCCCTCTTACTTCTTCAGGAATAAGCGTTGAAATGATATGCATCTCTTGCCCATCGAGCTTATAAACCACTTTCGCTTTGTGGTTTTCCTCCAAATCGACCCAAAAAATTTGGCTTGTTGTGTCTTGTGTCACTTTCTGCATTATCCGTGCCCCACTTTTCACTTGTGCTTTATTGAAACTCGCTATGCGACTGCATAGAATGATATCCACGCAATAGTCTAGTAATTTAGTATTACCATAACATAGCGCGAAACGTCTTCTCACATTAGGTACGACAATAATAATGAGAAATATGATGACGAGTGCAAGGGACAATCGTTCGTCTCAGCCAAGCAAAAATGCACCTGAACGTCAGGCAACAACATTAAACAGCACTGATGCAATGGCAATGGTGGAGCACGGTAGTGAAGTGACATTGAATGTTACGACGCCCGTGGGGACTAAGTTCATCACCACCAGCACCTTTATGGGCTGTCATTCCAACAATACCGCGCTAATTGAGATCCCAAATATCTCCGATGACGATTTAAAGTTTTATTTTCAAGAGGGATTTTGGATTAACGTGAAAGCTTATTCACACCGTGGTGAAGGCGCTGTTATTCCTTTTCGAGCACAACTTCAACATCGCCTTGGAGACCCATATCCACTCTTAGTTTTAGGCTTGCCAAATACCATGCAGGTCTACCAATTGAGAAAAGAAGTGCGATATGAAGTGAACTTACGCTCTCGACTCCAGTTTGAACAATTCCGTGCAGAGTGCGAAATTCGAGATCTATCAAAAAGCGGTTGTCGCTTTGTGACTTCACCGATGAGCCGAACACTTCAAGTTGGTGATCTTGTCACGTTGGATATCGCGATGCCCGGGAATGGGCGTATGCTCGCACCACTCAAAGGGCGAATCTGCAACTTACAGAAATCCACACATTATGCGCGATATGGCATGGAGTTTGATGACTTCGGCAAAGCAAATGCAAAGAACCTATTGAGCCATCTTAAATTTGATGGCACGAAACTGAAGCTGAAGGGATAACCCTCCTCAGCACCCAAAACAAAAAGGCACCGATAGTCGGTGCCTTTTGCTTTTCTGCTCAAATTACAATTTGAAGAAGCTTAATTGCTCTTTTTGCTTTTCCGCCAATTTAGACAGCTCGCTGCTTGCACTTGCACTTTGGCTAATACCAGCAACGTTCTGGTTGACCAGTTCAGACATATTGACCACATTACGGTTGATGTCTTGAGTCACCTGAGATTGTTGTTCTGCCGCCGTTGCAACTTGTGTATTTGAGTCGTTGATGTCTGCAACAGACTCTGTAATTCCCACCAACGCTTGGTTCGCTTGATGAGCCAACTCGTTGTTGCGAGACAACATATCTAAGCTCACTTGCATGCTGTCATTCGCCAAACCCGATTGCGCTTGCAGTTCTTCAATGATGGATTGGATCTCTTGTGTTGATTTCTGAGTGCGAGCAGCCAGCATACGAACCTCATCCGCTACGACCGCAAAACCACGTCCGGATTCACCTGCACGAGCGGCTTCAATCGCAGCATTCAGCGCTAACAAATTCGTTTGTTCTGATACACCGCGAATCACCTCAACCACGTTGCTGATTTGCTCAGACTGAGTTTGAAGACGCTGAACCACCTGAGCTGCGTCGTTCAGTGCTTCTGACATCTGTTCACTAGCGTGTGCACTCTCTTTGAAAATGGACAAGCCCGACTTCGCCAAGCCATCAGCTTCACGTGCCGTGGAGTCTGCTGCTGTTGCATTACTGCTTACATTGTCTGCGGTACTTGCCAATTCATTGACTGCCGACGCGACTTGTTCAATCTCGATCAACTCTTGTTGCGCGTTAGCTTCTGCTTGAGTCATCACAGCAGCCAGTTCGGTTGACGCCGAAGCAACCTCTTCACTGATACGCATCAATTGATCTACGGTGCTACGCAATTGTTCTGCGGTTAGGTTTACATCTTGGCTTAGTTTCGCCATTTCGTTTTCACCATCCGCTTCCGCACGCACGTTCAGATTACCCTGGGCAAGCTGACGCATCACACCTTGTAGATTGATGATTGGTGTCACTATCTTGCCAGACAGTAACCATGCACCGATAAGCGTTAGGGCAAACACTGACAGAACCGTGAACGTCGCATTGTCTTGTACACGTAGGTTTTGACGTTCACTTTCTGCCATGCTTTCTGCAGCAACTTCATTAACACGCTTAGACAACGCATTCATTACTGTCACCATGTCGTTACCTGCACGGCGGTATTGAGTGATCATCTCCTCACGCTGATCTGCGCTGAGTAAACCTTGATCGTATTTTGTCACAGCATCAATCACTCGATGTGCTTGCTCGATATATGCATTTACTTTCTCGCGCACATCGTTAGTTTGCGAATGGTAAGCAGGGTTCGCACCAATTTGACTTACCTTATTGTCTATCTCTTTTGCGATGTTGTTGAGCTCATTGATGTAATTTGTGCGACGCTCAGGGATGTACATGGCGTAAATGCCGTTAATTCGAAGGGGATAAACCAAGTTGTCGATTTCTGACAATAGGTCTTTGTATAGAATGACAGACTCGCTATTCTCCGTACTGCGTTTTAACTCTACTTGTAGCTCATTACGTGTGAACCACAGAGCAATAACCACTGCTAACGCCGTTGCCAAAACTGGCAAAAGTACCTGCATTCTGACTGACAGGTTTTTTAATAATTTCTGCATTTCCGAACCAATAAAAAAATAAAAGACGTGGGGGCACGTCAAGTTTTGTAAAATGGGCAGGAATGTTATAGATATCAGTAACTTTCAGCCAACAAATTATGTTTATCGTATTGATAAGCAAGCTCAATAAAATGCTGGAATTATGGATAAAAAAATCCCCAAGCCTTCGCTTAGGGATTCTCGTAATATCAATTGGCGCGGATTGCTTATAGTTTAAAGAAGCTCAATTGCTCTTTCTGTTTCTCAGCAAGGTGAGAAAGCTCTGTACTTGCGCTCGCGCTTTGGCTGATGCCTGCTACGTTTTGGTTTACCAGTTCAGACATGTTAACCACGTTACGGTTGATGTCTTGAGTCACTTGAGATTGCTCTTCTGCGGCAGTCGCAACTTGCGTGTTTGAATCGTTAATGTTTGCAACAGACTCTGTAATGCCAATCAACGCATCGTTCGCTTGTTGTGTCAGCTCGTTGTTGCGGTTAAGCATTTCTAGGCTCACCTGCATGCTGTCGTTTGCAAGACCAGACTGCGCTTGAAGCTCTTCAATAATTGATGAGATTTCTTGCGTTGAGTCTTGAGTGCGCGCTGCCAGCATACGAACTTCGTCTGCTACGACAGCAAAACCACGACCAGATTCACCAGCACGTGCAGCTTCGATCGCTGCGTTCAGTGCGAGAAGGTTAGTTTGCTCAGATACGCCACGAATCACTTCAATCACATCGTTGATTTGAACAGACTGCTCTTTTAGGCGCAATACCACTTGTGCTGCATCGTTCAGTGCTTGAGACATCTGCTCGCTTGCTTGAGCGCTCTCTTGGAAGATCGACAAGCCAGACTGTGCTAGACCATCAGCTTCACGCGCAGTCGCATCTGCAGATGTCGCGTTATCACTCACATTGTTTGCTGTGCTTGCTAGCTCGTTAACCGCTGATGCAACTTGCTCGATTTCAGCCAATTCTTGTTGTGCATTCTCTTCAGCTTGCGTCATTACCGCTGCAAGTTCTGTTGAAGCAGACGCCACTTCTTCACTGATGCGCATCAATTGATCAACCGTATCGTGAAGCTGTTTCGCTGTTTGGTTTACGTCTTTGCTTAGCTGAGAAATTTCGTTGTCGCCATCAATGTCTGCACGCACTGACAGGTCACCACCTGCTAGCTTACGCATCACTTCTTGCAGTTTTTGGATTGGCGTAACAATCATGCCAGATAGGAACCAAGCACCCAGCAAAGAGAACGCAAATACCGCAATCACAGAGATCATTGCGTTGTTTTGTACGCGAGTATGCTCACGAGCGCTTGCTGCAGTTGCTTCAGTCGCAATCTCATTCACACGTTGTGATAGTGCGTTGATGGTTGCCACCATTTCGTTACCAACACGGCGGTAACCTGAGATGAAGTTTGTGTATTCGCTATCAGAAACCAGACCACGATCATGACGGTTGAAGAACTCTACAGCACGTGTTGAGTAATCAATGTATGCATCGATGCTTTGACGTACTTTTTGCGCTTCTTTACTGAACGTGCCGCGCTCATCAACAAGATCAAGATCGATATCAATCGCTTTCGCGCCTGACTTTAGATCAGCAAGGAATGCATCACGACGAGAAGCATCGTAGATCGCGTAAACCGCGCTTATGCGCAATGGGTAAACTTGGTCATCGATTTTCGCTAATGTGTCTTTATAGAACACAAGAGAATCGGAGTTAGAAGCAACCAATTCTTGCTCTGCTTCTAGGTTGTTTTGAGTGATCCACAATGTAATAAACAGAGTGATCGCGGTGAATAAAACTGGAACCAAAACTTGCGTACGTACCGACAAGTTTTTCAGTGATAGCTGCATGAGTAACCTCAGGTATTTGAGTGTTGGCTTCCTTGCGATGGGATTATTCCCAGACGAATAAACAAGGAGGCAAATACTAGAGGTAGATCACACTTTTGTCCAGAACGAAAAGCCATCAATTTCATAACTTTATCGACAATATCCCGTCAAGTGCGACGGGATATTGTCGTTATGACAAGTTATGAAAATTTGTACGATTTTCTATCAATTTTTATGTTAATAAGCGCCTATTTTCTCAACGCATTGAGCTTAGCTTGTGCCAAACCAAAAATAGTATCGATTGGGTATGTGCCTTCATCTGTTGCTTCGCCCGCCGCTTTGCCAGTGAACAGCTCAACAGCCTCAGTAACATGGTCGATTGCCCAGATATGAAAGTCCCCTTTCTCTACCGCTTTAACAATGTCAGAACGAAGCATCAGGTTATGTACGTTTGAGCGCGGAATAATCACCCCTTGTCCATCGTGACGACCTTTAATTTCGCACACATCGTAGAAACCTTCGATCTTCTCATTTACCCCACCGATAGGCTGTGCTTCACCAAATTGGTTCATCGAACCTGTGATAGCAATGTCCTGACGGTTTGGCTGCTTCGAGAATGCCGATACTACCGCACAGAACTCCGCCATACTCGCACTGTCACCGTCAACACCACCATATGATTGCTCGAAAGTAATCGTGGTTGTCAGTGGAACACGTGCCGTCTTACCAAATACAGACGATAGATAAGCCGACAGAATCATCACACCTTTCGAGTGAATGCTGCCGCCAAGATCAACGCTTCGCTCGATATCAATCACGTCGCCATCACCATAACAAGTAGTCGCTGTAATTCGGTTAGGTGCACCGAACATGTGATCGCTGGTGCTCAGCACTGACAATGCATTTACCTGCCCTACCGCAGAACCTTCGGTATGGATCAAAGTCGTGCCGTTGACAAAGGTTTCCATCACGCTGTCTTGCAAACGACTCACTCGCATTTCCTGATTACTCAGCGCCTCTTCTACATGTCCGACACGAATCATATTGGAGTTCGCTTGGCGAGCCACGTAGTTAGACTCACGTAATAGGTTTGCAATGTTGGCAGAGTGCAGTGAAATCTTCGTCTGGTCACCAGACAAACGAGAGCTGTATTCAATGATGCGTGCGATGGCTTTCTTATCGCAATGCAGCATATTATTGTCGTTCACCACGCTTGAAATAAAGCGTGCATATTGTAGTTCTGAATCCGGTGTACGCTTCATCTCATCTTCGAAATCAGCCGTAACACGGAATAGTTCACCAAATTCTGGATCGTAGTGTTGTAGCAATTGGTAAGTGCGGTAATCACCAAACAAGATGATCTTGATATCCAATGGAATCGGTTCAGGATCGAGCGAAACCGCCCCAGTCAACGTCACCTCTTTCTCTAGCGAAGTGAAGCTCAATTGGCGAGAACGCAATGCGCGCTTCAACCCATCCCACACATAAGGTTGCTCCAGCACCTTTTGTGCATCCATCAGCAGCACACCACCGTTCGCTTTGTGTAAGCTACCAGCTCGAATCAAAGAAAAGTCCGTGAACACGGTACCTTTGAACGTCGCCGTTTCAATTGAGCCAAACAGTGAGTGATAGTTTGGGTTTTCTTCCACCACAATAGGGAAATCACAATCTTTACGACTCACCAACACGTTTACTTTGTAGCGGCGTGGAAGCTTCTTATCTAAAGATGCTGTTGCAATCTCACCTTGCTCTCCACTCTGCTCCAAGAAGATCTCTGCATTTTCAACAATGTCTTTTTGCAGATCGGTCAGGTACGTTTTGATTTCTGGGTACTCTGCATAATCCAATTTCAATTGCTTAATGAAATGGGTGATCACATCCAGAGTCACGTCATCGTTGAGTTTTTTGATCTTCTCACTGAACGTGTCTTCCCACTCGGTCAACTCGCGAACCATGTTGCGCAGGCTGATTTCCAATTCATCAATGCTGCTGCCGAAATACTCTTGTTCTTTCTTACTTAGCTCATCGAAAGATTCTTCGGTGTGCAGATCTTCACCGTTCATCGCCACAAATTGGTAATCGCCTTGCGCCGTAATCGTTAGACTAATGCCCTTCTCTTTGGCTTCTTTACTGATACTGTCTAACTCTGATTGCTGCTTATTCGCCAATTGGTTTTTTAGGCGATCGGCACGGCTATAGTACATCTCGTTATCGAAGGCGAGTGGCAATGCGTTAAGCAATTTGCCCATCAGCTTTTCAATATCCACTTTCAGCTTATTACCAATGCCACAAGGCAGCTTAAGCACTTTCGGTATACGCGTATCTTCAAAGTTTGCAACGTAACACCAATCAAATAGTGCCGCAGCATCATGTTGATGACGGTTTAAATAGCGCAGGATCATCGTGCGCTTACCTAGACCATTCTGACCTATGGCGTAGATGTTGTACCCTTTCTCCTTGATTGACATAGCAAACTCAACCGCTTTTTGTGCGCGCTCTTGTCCAACAATTTCGTCAATCGGAGGTAATTCCTTGGTCGACTTACATGGCATATTCTCTAACTCAGCTACAGAATACAGCTGTTTAGCTTCCAATCTTTGTACTGCCATACTTGCCTCCTTTTCTTATTGTCTTTACCTCAGTGTAGAGATTATTTGTTTAAATTTAAGTGATTTATCTTCCACCCCGGTTCGTTTGCACATTTTACGAGCAGCTGTTCTAAGTTTAGAATGCTAATAAGTCGCACTTGCAATTGATAATTAATTTCATTTAATATCTATCCAAATCGAATTTTGTGGAGACGAAGATGAATATTGAGCAATGCTGGATGCGCTACTTGAAAGCAGAGCAATTGATGGAGCAGGGTCACTGGCCTGAAGCCCATCGTCTGTACGAAGATGTGCTCAACCATTTGCCAAATCACATTCACTCCGCTCTTGAAAATGAACAAACTAAGCCATGCCAGTTCGTATGTTTAGTGAGTGGTTTACGCGATGCCAGCGTGGCGCAATCTGAAATCCTAAACAAACTCGGAATGCAGCAAGAAGCGTTCTCGGCTCTTAATCAATCTTATGCGCTACTCCAGTTTTTACAGCTAGAAAGCCACGATTTAATTGGTCGAGTGAGCCAGATGCTCAGCAAACACAGTGAAGATTTGTTGGCTCATATGGCAGCGTTTTGCTCTGCTCAGAGAAATGCAGAGTGGATGATAGAACTCGATCATGTCACTCGTGCTCATGAGCAGTTCTTGTATTTACAAACCATGAGTTCTGCAGAAACCGGAGCGACTCAGCTATATAATTGATCGTTCAAGATAATTGATCATTTGAGCGATAAGGCATAGGAATTTGCCACGGCAAGGCGACAGCATAAAAGTAATAACAACTCGATACACAAGGAAACGTGATGTCCACACAAACCATTCTTTCGGTGAGTAACCTATCTGTCAGTTTTACGACAAACGATGGTATCGTCGATGCAGTAAAGAAGGTGAGCTTTGATCTCAAAGCTGGTGAAACACTGTCTATCGTAGGCGAATCCGGCTCAGGAAAATCAGTATCAACCAATGCGTTGATGAAACTGCTGCCAGACAATGCCATTTTGCACTCAGATTCTTCTATCTTCTTCGAAGGCGAGTCCATACTAGATAAAACCGAACGTCAGATGCAGAGCATCCGCGGCGATCGTATTGGCATGATCTTCCAAGAGCCGATGACCTCACTCAATCCTTACATGCGCGTTGGTATTCAAGTGGCAGAAGCCATTATGTGTCATCGCCCTGTAAGTAAAAAACAAGCCAAAGCAAAAGTACTTGAACTGTTCGATTTGGTGCATCTACCAAATCCTCAACAAGCTTATGATAAGTACCCGCACGAATTTTCAGGCGGTCAGTTGCAACGCATCATGATTGCCATGGCATTGATCAACGAACCCGATATCCTGATTGCTGATGAGCCAACCACTGCGCTCGATGTCACCGTCCAAGCAGAAGTGCTTTATCTGATTAAAGAGATTCAAGCCAAGATGGGCATGGCGATCCTATTTATCACTCATGACTTAGGCGTTGTGAAGCACTTTGCAGACCGAGTATTAGTCATGTGTAAAGGTGAAGTCGTCGAAGAGGGCATCACTGAAGCGCTCTTCTCAGACCCGCAACATGATTACACTAAGATGTTGATTAATTCGATTCCAAAAGGCAGCAAAGACCCAATTGAAGAAGATGCGACTGAACTGCTAAAAGCCGATGACATCCGCGTTAAGTTTCTTGTTAAACCTCACTTCATTGCGAGTAAAAATGAATACTTTGAAGCCGTGAAAGGCATCTCCTTAGCGTTAAAACAAGGAGAGACCCTAGGTATCGTTGGCGAGTCTGGCTCCGGCAAATCAACCCTTGGCCGTGCATTGATTGGCTTACTGCCGTCAACGGGTAAAATTCAGTTCAAAGGGCAAGACCTAGCGCTTCTGACGGACAAAGAACGCTTTGCGCTGAAGAAAGACGTGCAAATGGTTTTCCAAGACCCATACGGTTCGCTTTCGCCTCGTATGACCGTTGGCGAAATCATTACTGAAGGACTAACCGTTCATCAACCTCAAATGAACAAAGCGGAACGAATGCAAAAGGCGCGTGATGTGCTGCGTGAAGTGCGTCTAGATCCAGCATCTATTAACCGTTACCCACACGAGTTTTCTGGCGGTCAGCGTCAACGTATTGCGATTGCGCGCGCATTGATTCTTGAGCCTTCTTTCATTTTGCTTGACGAGCCAACCTCAGCTCTCGACCGCTCTGTTCAGTTAACCGTCATTGATTTGCTAAAAGATCTGCAGAAAAAGCACAATATTGGTTACCTCTTTATCAGCCATGACCTTTCTGTCGTTAAAGCACTCTCTGACCGTGTATTGGTCATGCAAAAGGGTGAGGTAATGGAGCAAGGGACTGCGGAAGAGATCTTCCATAACCCGAAAAGTGATTACACTAGAAAGCTGATTGATGCCTCATTTGATCTTGAAAACAATGAAAATCAACATGATGCTGCTTAGATTAATCACAGTTTCATATTCATACACTAGGATTAAAGTATGGTGAGATTTTCGCCATAACTACGAAAATGGTATAGCTGCCATTCGGTTTGGCCGCCGAGACTGGTTGGTTCAAAGTTAGGCTTAGTCACCCTAACTATCAAATTGAGTTCCCCCAACCATGAAAAATGCCGCGAATGATTTCGCGGCATTTTTTATTGTGTTTCAGATGGTATCTCGCACCTGACTGGCTGCTAGCCTCTGACGCCAAGGAAAACAACTTAGCGTCAGGTCGTTAGCCTTTAAATATCGAGTGCCGTAATGCCCATGTTATGTAACGCAAACGCGTAAACATCCGTGGTCAGGTCGATTTGTTTACTCAAAGGCATACCCGCGCCATGTCCAGCGTTAACATCAATACGAATCAATACTGGATTGTCTCCCTGATGCTTGTCTTGCAACTCTGCGATGAATTTGTATGAGTGTGCAGGTACCACACGGTCATCGTGGTCTGCGGTCGTGACAAGCGTCGCAGGGTACGACTCACCCTCTTTCACGTTGTGTACGGGTGAATAACCGAGTAGATACTTGAACATAGCCTCAGTTTGCTCTGACGTGCCGTAGTCGTACTTCCAGCCTTCACCAGACGTAAAGGTGTGGTAGCGAAGCATATCCAATACACCAACCGCAGGAATCGCGACTTTAAACAGCTCTGGACGCTGAGTCATACACGCACCAACTAACAAGCCGCCATTTGAGCCCCCACGAATCGCAAGACGCTCTGAACTGGTGTAGTTCTTCTCAATCAAATATTCCGCTGCGGCAATAAAGTCATCAAACACATTTTGCTTTTGTTGTTGAGTACCTGCATTGTGCCAAGCTTTGCCATACTCACCGCCACCACGCATGTTTGCCACCGCGTAGATGCCGCCCAGTTCTAGCCAGTTCGCAACATTTCCCGAGAACATCGGCGTCAAACTGATATTAAAACCACCGTAGCCATACAGCATGGTTGGTGCGCTACCATCGAGTTTGGTGCCTTTTTTGTAAGAGATGATCATCGGTACTTGCGTGCCATCTTTCGAGGTATAGAACACTTGTTGAGATTCGTATTCTTGACGGTCAAACGGCGCTTTTGATTCTTGGTAAAGCGCTGAACCACCACTTTCTACATCAAAAGAGAAGATGGTTGGAGGGGTCACGTAGTTAGTAAAAGTATAATAAAGCGTCTTGTCTTCTGCTTTGCCTTGTAAGCCATATACGGTGCCTTGATCGGGTAGAGTGACTTCGCGTACCAACTCCCCCTGATAAGTAAACTGCTGAACCTTGGAGAGAACATCAACCATGTAAGTGGCAAACAAATAACCACCACCTTTGCTGATATCCAGTGGTTGTTCCTGCTCGGCTATGATCTCTGTCCATTGTTGAGATTGAGTGTTGTAGCCAACCACCTTGCCGTTTGGCGCATCCAAATTGGTGTAAAAGATCAATGTGTCATCTTGGTTATCGATAAGATAAGTGTCACCTTCGACAGTATCTTGAAGCGTACTCACTGCTTGCTCTTCTGAAGTAAGATCGACATAAAACAGTCTGTTTCCTGATGTCGATTCTGCACCAGTGATAATCAAGAAACGATCATCTTTGGTTGTCACTCCTCCTACATAACGGTGCTTTTGTGACTCCAATGCACCAAAGATCACTTTGTCTTCAGATTGTGATGTGCCTAGCTCATGGTAGTAAAGCTTGTGCTGCTCAGTGCGCGCTGAAAGCTCACTGCCTTTTGGTTTGTCATAACTTGCATAATAAAAGCCTTTGTTGCCAAGCCAAGAAATCGTAGTGAACTTAGCATCTACGATTTCAGGCTCAAGTTGCTCTTTCGTTTCGACGTCAATGACAAAGATCTTACGCCAATCACTACCACCCTCAGAAATTGAATAGGCGACAAGAGTGTCGTCATTAGAGAACTTCACTTCCCCAAGCGATGTCGTTCCTTCCTCTGAAAACGTGTTTGGATCGAGAAAGATTTCCGCTTCTTCATCCCCTTTACGGCGGTATAAAACGCTCTGGTTTTGCAAACCGTCATTTTTATAGAAGTAGGTATAGTCACCATGAACAAAAGGTTGAGAATACTTTTCATAGTTCTGACTGTTCGCCACTAGTTCACGAATTTGTTGACGGAAAGGAATCTGACCTAAGTAATCGAAGGTGATTGAGTTTTGTCCTGAAACCCACTCTGCGGTTTCTTGGCTCAAATCGTCTTCCAGCCAACGATATGGGTCTGCGATGTCGTGACCAAAATAAGTGTCGACGACAGAATCTTTACGAGTTTTTGGGTAATGCATAACGTCCGTGTTACTCCATTTGAAGTTAAGTGTTTTAGTTTTATTATTTTATTGAGATTTATTCTCAATACCTACCTTAGGGTTCAGGTACAGAATTTCAACCAATAGATTGAAACATTTCTTATATTTATGAACCGACTAAAAGTAATGTGAGATAGTGAGATATCGCTCTCGAATGTGTTCTATTAAAAGCTTCACTTTGTTAGGCGGTTGACGAGTAAAAGGGTAAACCGCGTAGATACCTAGCTTTTTACCAACCAATTCTGGGAAGATATCCACCAACTCCCCACTACGAATGTCATGATAAACCAAGCAACGCGGTACGTAGGCAATGCCGTGCCCACCCAAAGCTGCTTTTCGTAATGCGGTAGCGTTATCTGTCGAGAAACATCCAGAGACTCTAACGATGTAATCGCCATCTTTGCCTTTGAACTGCCAATCCGTTGCCCCCGTGGTTTGATAGGCGTATTGCAAGCAGTTGTGTGTCGTTAAATCGATCGGTTCGATCGGTTTACCATGTTTAGCAATGTAAGAAGGAGAAGCACATACTACCCATTGAGAGTCCAGAATATGCCTCGCAATCAGACTGGAATCTTCCAAGTAGCCGGTACGAATTACCAAGTCAAAACCACCAGCAACCAAGTCGACAAAGCGGTTATCAAGCGACATATCCACTGTTAAACCAGGATGCATATTACAAAACTCTGCAACCGCGTCCGCTAGAATCAAATCACCGGAGATAGTCGGCACCGACATTTTAATATGACCACTGACATTCTCACCAAAGCCTGAAACTGCATCCATAGCCTCCTGAGTGGCTTGCTTCACATTTTTAGCACTATGTAACAAAACCTTTCCCGCTTCGGTCAGGGTCAATTTACGCGTTGTTCGATATAATAGCTGAGCGCCAATTTCTTCTTCCAATCGAGCAATTCTTTTACTAACTACCGAATTTGTAAGGTTATTTTCTTCAGCCACCTTACTAAAGCTGCCCATTTCTACTACCTGAGAGAATAGGATTAGGTCGTCTGCACGCATCGATTATGTCACTTTTGGAATAAATTAATTTCATTATTTCCCTATATCTATAAAAAATAAAGGGGTAAATTCACGCCAAATTAACAAAACCATTACAACAAAAATCATCTCTACAGCATAAAGCCGTTCGAGAAGTCAGCGTACGAGGATGTACCAATGAGTGAAACCCTACTTGCCCTTGTGGCGTTTTCGCCAATTGTTGTCGCCGCCATATTATTGGTTGGTCTCAACTGGCCTGCTAAAAAAGCCATGCCTGTTGCGTTCGGTCTAACCGTCGCTATCGCCCTAATGTTTTGGGATATGTCAGCTACTCGCGTACTGGCCTCTGTATTCCAAGGGTTAGGAATTACTGTCTCTGTTCTATGGATCGTGTTCGGTGCCATCTTCTTGCTCAACACTTTAAAACATACCGGAGCGATCACGACTATCCGCAATGGATTTACTGATATTTCGGCAGACCGTCGAGTGCAAGCCATCATCATCGCTTGGTGTTTTGGTTCATTCATTGAGGGTGCATCGGGCTTCGGTACACCTGCAGCCATCGCAGCGCCACTATTGGTTGCGATTGGTTTCCCTGCTCTTGCAGCGGTATTGATGGGCATGATGATCCAATCAACACCAGTATCATTTGGCGCGGTTGGTACACCAATCATCGTGGGTGTGAATAAAGGTCTAGATACACACAACATTGGTGAAGCACTTGTCGCACACGGTTCAACGTGGGATGCCTACCTGCAACAAATCACCGCAAGTGTGGCAATGATTCACGCGACCGTTGGCACGCTAATTCCTGTACTAATGGCAATGATGCTGACTCGCTTCTTCGGTAAAAACAAGAGCTGGAGCGAAGGTCTAGACATTCTGCCATTTGCACTATTTGCTGGTGTTGCTTTCACCGTTCCTTACGCACTTACAGGCGTGTTCTTGGGGGCAGAGTTCCCATCACTCATTGGTGGTCTAGTGGGTCTAGCCATTGTGGTTACCGCGGCGAAGAAAGGCTTCCTTGTTCCAAAAACAAAATGGGATTTCGAAACCGAAGATAAATGGCCAGCAGAATGGCTCGGCTCTCTAAAGATCAATCTGGATGACAACCCAGGCAAACCAATGAGTCTGACCAAAGCATGGGCTCCATACGTACTACTAGCGATTATCCTCGTAGCAAGCCGTGTGAGCCCTGAGTTCAAAGGTCTACTTAAGAGCGTAAGCCTTTCGTTTGGTAATATTCTTGGCGAGACAGGCATCAGCACAGCGATTCAACCTCTATACCTTCCTGGTGGCATCCTAGTCTTCGTAGCATTGCTTGCGGTTCTTCTACAAGGTGGTGGTGCGAAATCATTGGGTAAAGCGTTTGGCGAATCGAGTAAGACGTTAATTGGTGCAGGTTTTGTTCTTGTGTTCACCATTCCTATGGTTCGCATCTTCATTAACTCAGGTGTCAACGGTGCAGATCTCGCAAGTATGCCAGTAACCACGGCAAACTTCGCGGCAGACCTAGTTGGCTCAGCATTCCCGGCGTTGAGTGCTACCGTTGGTGCCCTTGGTGCATTCATCGCCGGCTCTAACACAGTGTCGAACATGATGTTCAGCCAATTCCAGTTCGAAGTAGCACAGACACTGACCATCTCAAGTGCCATTGTCGTGGCTCTACAAGCGGTAGGCGCAGCTGCGGGTAACATGATTGCTATCCACAACGTGGTTGCTGCATCCGCAACCGTTGGCCTGTTAGGACGCGAAGGTGCAACGCTACGTAAGACGGTAATTCCAACGTTCTACTACCTCGTGGTAACTGGCATCATCGGTCTGATTCTAATTTACGGTTTCCAAATCACCGACGCTTTAATGAATTAATAATACATGCAGGGCTTCCCCCGCCCTGCTCTTTCTCTGGTACATCGGTCTGCACTACTACCCCGACACTTTTGGTGTGGCTTGCTGCATCAATCCCCCGACCGGTGTACCAGTCTTTTTCAGTGCAGATAATTGATTGTTCAGTGTATGGAATCCACCACAGCTCAATCACTTATCTATACTCTATTCTGACGTCGACTGCCGAAAGGATGGCAGTCAGTGGAACACTGACAGAGCAGGTGCTCATTGACTCAGGACGCAATCTTAGAATAACAGCCAGGACACACTATTATGATTATCTCTGCTTCTACAGATTACCGCGCTGCTGCTAAAGCCAAGCTGCCTCCATTTCTTTTCCATTACATTGATGGTGGTTCATACGACGAGCGCACGCTGAAACGCAACACCGATGATTTAGGTGATGTTGCGTTGCGACAACGTGTTCTGCGTGACATGAGCGATCTAAGCCTAGAGACTGAGATCTTCGGTGAGAAACTTGCTATGCCAATCGCACTTGCTCCTGTTGGTCTTACTGGTATGTACGCAAGACGTGGCGAAGTACAAGCCGCGAAAGCCGCAGAAAAGAAAGGCATTCCTTTCACCATGTCAACGGTATCCGTTTGTCCTATTGAAGAAGTCGCACCTGCGATCGAACGCCCAATGTGGTTCCAACTGTATGTTCTAAAAGACCGAGGCTTTATGAAGAACGTACTTGAGCGCGCGAAAGCGGCAGGTGTAACGACACTGGTTTTCACCGTAGATATGCCAGTTCCAGGTGCTCGTTACCGTGACATGCACTCTGGTATGAGTGGTCCAAATGCAGCGATGCGCCGAGTATTCCAAGCCATGCGCCATCCAAGCTGGGCACTGGATGTCGGTGTATTAGGTAAACCTCACGACTTAGGGAACATTTCTACTTACCGTGGCGAACCAACGAAGCTGGAAGATTACATTGGCTGGCTCGGTGCAAACTTTGATCCTTCGATTTCTTGGAAAGATCTAGAGTGGATTCGTGACTTTTGGGACGGACCAATGGTCATCAAAGGCATCCTAGACGAAGAAGATGCAAAAGACGCAGTTCGCTTCGGTGCAGACGGTATCGTTGTATCCAACCACGGTGGGCGTCAACTTGACGGTGTCCTTTCGACAGCGAAAGCTCTGCCTAGCATCGCAGATGCAGTAAAAGGTGACCTAAAGATTTTCGTCGACTCCGGTATCCGCACTGGTCTGGATGTCGTTCGTATGTTGGCGCTTGGTGCTGACTGTACATTGCTTGGTCGCTCTTTTGTTTACGCTCTAGCGGCACAAGGCGGTGCGGGTGTTGAAAACTTGCTTGATTTGTATGACAAAGAGATGCGCGTAGCGATGACACTCACTGGCGCAAAAACTATCGCCGATCTGTCGCGTGATTCTTTGGTGAAGATTCCATAGACCTTGCCGACTCTCCCCCTAACAAAAAAGCGAGCTCAATAAGCTCGCTTTTTTTAGAAATTTGAATTAGCGGACGTGATGTTCGTATTCAATCACCACTTGGTTGCCTTCAATAAAAACGTTACGAATGTCGCCGTCTACGGTCACTCTGTTTTGTAAGTAAACCGAACCAGAACCCGATACATCGCGTTCGGTCATTGATGGGATAACTTGTCCGGGACGAACGTGCAATTGCTCACATAACTGCTTAACAAAGCCCAAAGTCAACGGTGCGTTACCGCGTAACAACGAAGAGAACTCATGTAGACTTAAACCTAGACGTTTTGCCATCTCCATTTGGGTAAGGTGCATTTTTGCTTTTTGCGACATCCAAATGTCGTAGAGCGCATTTCGGTCTAGCTCTGTAAATTCCATGGTTCATCTCCGCATTTCAAAGTGACCTTAAAGTCTCATATTTAAATGTGATAAATGTTAGCGATGAGTCAAAGAACCTACAATTGATGGTTCGTATGGTAGTGCTTATCTTTCAATCTACGAGTTCTATCACATCTCATAGGTTGATTTACTCATACTTTACATTTCGTCATACCTATCATCATCTTGAATTAATATAAAAGTCATTAATGGCAATGTAAACAGCAAAACATCCCTGTTACAACACAACGAGACTTTGTCACTTTCGTTCCGCCTCATCATTTTTCTAGGGCGAATTGGTAAATTCTGCTACCTTTCCCCCATTGTTCTATAAAAAGAAACTTTACTTATGCCACAGTGGTTTACAGAACTTCAAACTTACGTCATGGCTAACCACCAAGATTGGAGCAGCAGCGTTTTATTTATCACGATAGCCAGCTTCTTTGCTTGGATTGCTTGGCGTGTCTTGCATTCGCGCCTCGCGATTCTTGTAGAGAAAACCCCCTTCCATTGGGATGACCTTTTATTAGAAGCGTTAAAAACCCCCGTCAGCACACTCATTTGGTGTTGGCCCGCTACGGTATCAATCGGCATTGTTTTGCAAAGTGAGTTAGGCAACGAGTTCAACTGGCTTAGCACACTCAAACTCATCCTAGTGATCAGCATATTAGTTTGGATAGTGATGCGTCTTATCACTAATGTTGAAGACTATGTACTGGAACAGAAAACTCGTGATGAAACCACGGTGCAAGCGATCGCCAAAGTCGCGCGCCTGTTCTTCATCGTGATTGGTGTGCTTACCGTCATGCAAGCATTCGGGCTTAGCCTTTCTGGTTTGCTAACCTTTGGTGGCGTCGGTGGTTTGATTGTCGGTTTAGCAGCAAAAGACTTACTGTCCAACTTCTTTGGCGGCTTAATGATTTACTTCGATCGCCCATTTAAAGTTGGCGATTGGATTCGCTCGCCAGATCGTAAAATCGAAGGCACTGTTGAACGTATTGGATGGCGCATGACCAGTATCCGTACTTTCGATAAAAGACCGCTCTATGTACCAAACTCAGTGTTCAGCAATATCGTCGTAGAAAACCCATCGCGCATGCTAAATAGACGCATCTTTGAAACGATAGGATTACGTTATGATGATGCAGAAAAAGTACCCGTCATCATCGATGCAGTACGTGAAATGCTACAAAACCACAAAGATATTGATACGCGTCAAACGCTGATTGTGAACTTTGATTCGTTTGGAGCTTCCTCACTGAACTTCTTCATTTACACCTTCACTAAAACGGTGAACTGGGTGCGTTACCATGAAGTGAAGCAAGATGTGTTACTGCAAGTAATGGCGATCATTAAAGAACACGAAGCGGACATCGCATTCCCAACTCAAACGCTCAAACTCGATCCAATTCAAATGGCGAAAGCACAAGCGCAAGAAGATCAAGGCTACTAGCGATTGCAGACTGCCATCATCTAACGATGGCTTATCAAATAAGGACCAAGCCCCGGACGTTATGCTGGGGCTTTCTTTTTATCTATAGGGCAAGTTCGAGCAACTATTGTTAAAAAGTGTAGGAATTGGATAAGCTAGCTTCTAGCTCAAGCGAATGAAAAGGACAGCGCAGTGAATTTAAGACAATTGGAAGTCTTTTACGCCATCATGCAAACCGGAACCGTTTCTGGTGCCGCGCGCTTATTGCATGTATCGCAACCCAATGTCACTCGGGTACTTGCCCATACGGAGCAACAACTTAGCTTTGCCCTGTTTGAGCGTGTCAAAGGTCGCTTAATACCAACCCAAGAAGCCAAAGCCCTACTGCCAGAAGCAGAGAAAGTCTACCAACAGCTTGGGCAATTTCGTTCTCTCACCAATAAGGTGAAACAAGGCACTCAGCACTTGAGAGTTGGGGCGCCGCCTGTCTTGGCTTCACAACTGCTTGCTCCAACCATTGCGACCTTGTCTAAGCAGCAAGACATCTCATTTGAACTATTAACGGCAAACCGCGATGAACTTTGCTCAGGCTTACTTAAACACGAATTGGATGTGGCGATTGCCTTTGGTGAAGAAGCCCCACCCGCAATTTTGAGTGAGGTTTTACTCAAGCAGCAACTTGTCCTGATTGCGCCTAAATTGGCACTCAGTTCGACCGAAGACACAATGTCGTTTGATGATTTGATTCAGCACGAATTGCCAATCATCGGCTTGGACAGTCGAGACCCACTCGGTTTGTTGCTTCATCAAACACTCTCGGCACGCGACGAACATTATCACCACGCAATCACAGTACGCAGTTACGCCGCTGCTGCTGAACTGGTCAAACACCATGCCGGCTTTGCGATTGTCGATCCATGGACATCAAAACAGTATCAAGATGATGAATCGGTAAGCGTGCGCTCACTTTCTCCTGCGCTGTCATTTTCAATCTCTATCATGTTTGCGGAACATACACCGCAATCCATTTCGACCAAGCTTTTTATTGATTCACTTAAGCAACATGTGAATCAGTAAGTTAGCACTCACCTTACCCTATAACCTCAAGTTATAGACGCACAACAAATAGGCATTCGGCTTCCCTCTTCAAACTGGCTACATTGTTTGAAAACGCCATTACTTGAACGTATTGGTTAAAAACGTCTTGTTTGAAAACGTACTGTTTAAAAACATACAGAATGACAGAGGGAACCATCATGCAAATTGCTCAACCTTACTTACTTTTTCTTGGTGACGTCACCGATCCATTAGCCGCAAAAACTGCGCGCGGTATCCATCAATGGCGCCCAGAGATTTGCTTAGGGCAGCTTCGTCTTACGTCAGAAACCGTTTCATTAGGTTTAACCGATATGACGCTGCAACAGGCTCAGCAGCAAGGCGCAAAAACGCTCGTCATCGGCACAGCAAACCCTGGTGGTGTTATTCCTGAATCATGGCAAGCGACGTTACTAGAAGCGGCGGAAATGGGGTTTGAAATCGCCTCAGGTATGCACCAACGTCTTTCTGAATTCGCTCCTTTAGATGACTTACAACAACGTGGCTTAGCCAAGTTACACGATGTACGCCATTACGATGCCTCGCTCAAAGTGGGCAATGGTAAAGCGCGCTCGGGGAAACGCTTACTAACGGTTGGCACCGACTGCTCGGTTGGTAAGATGTTCTCTGCCCTCGCGATTGAGAAAGCTTTACAGCAATCTGGTTGTAACGCTGAGTTCAAAGCCACAGGTCAAACGGGCATCTTAGTCGCGGGCAGTGGTATTTCGATTGATGCTGTTGTCGCGGACTTTATCTCTGGTGCGGTGGAAGCCATCAGCCCTGAGTTCACAGACCATGAATGGGACATCATTGAAGGACAAGGCTCGTTGTTCAATCCTTCTTTTGCGGGCGTGAGTTTAGGCTTGCTTCACGGCGCACAAGCGGACGCTTTGGTATTGTGTCACGAGATCGGTCGCCCACACATTCGCAACCTTCCCCATGCGAAATTGCCAACGATTGAACAAACCATCGAGGCAAATTTACAAGCAGCACGTTTAACAAACCCTGACACACAACTTGTTGGAATCTGCTTGAATACCTCTGCAATCAGTGAAGATGATGCCGCACAGCTTTGCCAAGAATGGACGGAGAAATACCAAGTGTCCGTAACCGATCCTGTGCGTTTTGGCGTAGAGCAAATTGCTCAACAGATTATTGCGATTTAAGTTGCGATTTAAGGATTGTAGATGCGATGAAAATCCATGTAGAGCCCGTCACCATTGCGATGGCGACGCCTTTTCGTATATCCCGTGGCAGCAGAACTGAATGTCACGTGGTGCGCGTAACCGTAGAACAAAGTGGCATCAGTGCCCAAGGTGAATGTACGCCTTACCCTCGTTACGGCGAGTCGGTGAAATCGGTGATCAAAGCCATTTCTCAAGCCGCTCATGAACTGCAAGGTTTGTTTGCCAAAGGTGACGCGAACATAGTCTCCCTCAGAGAAAAACTACAAACTCTTCTCCCTGCCGGTGCGGCACGTAATGCGCTCGACTGCGCGATGTGGAACTTACAAGCCAAACTCGCAGGCAAGCAACATGCCCAAGATCTATTTGAATTGCCGGCATCGATTGTCACTGCGATGACCGTGTCGATTAACACGCCAGAGGCAATGGCAAACCAGACCCGCAGCTACATCGAACAAGGCGCAAAACTACTTAAAGTGAAGCTCGATGGCGAACAAGTGATTGAACGCGTTCGCGCTGTTCGTGAGGCGGCAGGCGACGCGATGATCGTGCTGGATGCAAACGAAGCATGGCAAGAGCTGGATTTAGACGCCACGTTTGCCGCGTTAACGCCACTGAATATTGCGATGATTGAGCAGCCTTTACCCTCGAATGACGATGATAAGATAAAAGACATTTCGCACCCAATTCCACTTTGTGCCGATGAAAGTTGCCATACACGCCAACAATTGCATGAATTGGTAGGCAAATACGAAATGGTCAACATCAAACTCGACAAGACAGGTGGTCTTACCGAAGCCTTATTGCTTGCAGAAGAAGCGAAACACCTTGGTTTTACCTTGATGTCCGGTTGCATGTTAGGCACTTCATTGGCGATGCGTGCAGCGCTACCCATCGCGGTCCAATCGAAAGTGGTTGATTTAGATGGTCCGATTTTACTGGGTCAGGATATTGAGCCCGCTTTGGTATATCGAGAAGGAGAAATCGTTCTGTAAAGAAGCGATGATAACCCCATCACCGATTTCATGACCTAGATTAAAAAACAATCACCATCAGCATGAAATAAGTCACATAAATTACGAGGTTATTACGGCATGCTAACACGGTAGTAACCTCTAATGCGCTTTTTCAGCAAGGTGGTGGTTGTATGTATAGAGTCATCCGAAAAATGACATGGAAGACGAACAGGCGGTAAACCCGCCCTACTCCAATGCAGTTCGTACCTGATATCAGGTTTGCTTTGGAACCGTTGATTTGCCGATAACGGCTCACTCGGTTTCGCACGTCATTTGCAAGGAGGCTCTATGCCTATCAATAAGATCCGCAACGTCGCCTTTGTCGGTCAAACGGGTACCGGCAAAACCACACTGATAGAAAAACTGCTCTACACCTGCCAAGCCACTAGCCATTTAGGGTGTGTGGAAAAAGGCGATACGGTGACCGATTTCGATCAGCAATCCATCCAATATCAACACAGTATCGAAGCCACGCCAGTCGCCCTCAGTTGGAACAAGCACCGCCTCAATATCATCGACACTCCCGGACAAAGTGAATTACTCGGACGCACACTCAGCGTGTTCCCTGCCGTTGAAACTTCCGCGTTGATCATCGACCCACAAATGCCCATCAACCAAACTTCTGACCGCTTGTTCGCCTTTGCTAAAGAGCAGCAAAAGTGCCAGATGATCATCATCAACAAGCTCGACAATCACGGCAACCAACTTGAAGCCGTGATGGAAAATATCATCGAACACTTTGGTGATAATTGCTTACCAATCAACTTACCTTCAGCCGATGCTCAATCGGTGGTGGATTGCTATTTCGAACCAGAGATCGAACGCGACACTTTGCTCGCTAAAGTCGAAGAAGCGCATGAAACCTTAATAGACCAAGTGATTGAAGTCGATGAAGAGCTGATGGAACTGTATCTCGAACAAGGCTCAGAACTGACTGCAGAACAGCTGCATGATCCGTTTGAAGAAGCATTGAGAACCGGACACGTAATTCCAATCTGCTTTGTGTCGTCCGAAACAGGCGCGGGGGTAGAACTACTGCTGAGAACCCTAGCGGAAATCATGCCGATGCCAAATGAAGGCAACCCACCGCTGTTGGAGAAAAACGGCAAGAAGGTAAAAGTAAACTGTGAAGCACTTGAGCACAGCGTGGCGCATGTGTACAAGATCAGCGTCGATCCTTACATGGGTAAACTAGCCTATTTGCGTGTTTACCAAGGTGAAATCAACGCAGGTAGCCAACTCTACATTGGGGAAAGCAACAAAGCGTTCAAAGTTGGTCATCTTTACCAGTTGCAAGGCAAAGACAGAACGGAGATCCCAAGGGCGCTTGCCGGCGATTTCTGTGTGCTCGCCAAAGTGGATGAGTTGGAATTTGATTCCATTGTTCATGACTCTCATGAAGAAGATGGCGTACAACTCAAAACCCTCAACTTCCCAGATTCGATGTACTCACTGTGCCTCAAGCCCGTTAAGCGTGGCGACGAGCAAAAGCTTGGGGATGTGCTGAATAAAATCGCCAGCGAAGATCCTTCTCTTCGAATCGAACATCGTGCACGCACCAATGAAACCATCATCAGCGGTCAGGGTGAATTCCACCTCAAAGTCGCGCTTGAGAAAATGTCTGCGGTCTACAAACTGGAAGTGGAAACCAGCCAGCCAAGCGTCGAATACTTTGAGACCATAACCAAACCAGCAGAAGGCCACTATCGTCATAAGAAACAAAGCGGCGGCGCGGGTCAATTTGGTGAGGTGCAATTAAAAGTACGCCCACTCGAACGTGGTGCGGGCTTCAAGTTCATTAATAAAGTGGTTGGCGGCGCGATTCCTACTGCACTAATCCCTGCAGTGGAAAAAGGCATTGTTCAGGCATTGGAAGAAGGGGCGATTTCTGGCAACCCAATCAAAGATGTCGAAGTGACCGTTTACGATGGTAAATACCACTCGGTTGACTCGAAAGAAATCGCGTTTGTCATCGCAGGTAAGAAAGCCTTCTTAGATGCGATCAACAATGCAGACCCGATAGTGCTCGAACCGATTGTACAAATGGAGCTTCATATTCCAACCGCAAACGTGGGTGATGTATCCGGCGACTTATCCGGTAATCGCGGACTAATTGAAGGAACAGAGCCTATCGACGCAAACTTCACCATGTTAAGAGCCAAGTCTCCAGTCAACGAACTGCAAGATTATGCTCGTCGTCTGCGCTCAATTACTGGCGGTGAAGGTAGCTTTAACATGACGCTCAGCCACTACGAACCTGCTCCTCCAGCAGTGCAAAAACAAGTGTGTAATGAAGCAACACAACAAAATTAACCTCTCTTATTTATCCCCTAAAAAAGCAAACGCCCTCGAAACTTGAGGGCGTTGTTGTATTCTCTTGGTCTTTATTTGTCTAACGACATACCAATCTGATTCAGCTTGGTTTGGAACTGCTCTACACTGTCGGCTTTATAGGTAGGAGAACCGTTAAAATAGCGTGGCTTCTCTGGCAACATCGCATTCTTGAGTTCTTGTTCCTGATCGACATTGTCATGGTACACCGTTACACGGTTTGGGATATCCTGCTTCATAAATGCCATTTTGGTTCTCCTTTATTAAGACGAATCTTAAGCGTAGAACTGAACAAAAAATGCGCAAAAACTCATCATTAAAAATTTGATCTTCTAGACAATATTAGGATCTATTGACCTTTCGAACTTGGCTCTTGGATCTGATAGAGGCGGCGTTCATTCTCTGCGCAAGTAGTCTCACAGTTACACACTTTGTCAACGCCGACGTTATTCAAGCCACCGCAACTGCCTTGAATGCGTTTATTGTGAAAGATCACGCCCAGTGACATCAACAAAATGATGGCTAAGAACCCAAGAAAAGTGAACAACCAAACCATTACTTCACCTCTTTCACGTAAGAAGAAACCAATGCTTTAAGTTTAGTTGGGCGCAACGTCATGAGTGTGTTTTTTGATTGAGATTGAGGATTGATCAATAGCGAAGGCGCTTTTTTGCTACCACAGCCACCGCAACCACCTTTTTTGACGTGATTGGTCGAAGGGCGACCTTGCGTCGCAACCGTTAATGGCGATCGAGGCACACCCATTACATCATCCAGTGAGCTGCGAGTCGATAGCTTAAAGACTTGTTTACCACTGCTCAAGAGCTTACCAAGCGCACGTTCCCCAATGTTGCGAACCAACACTGCATCCACATGATATTCTTGCAAAGATTGAATAAGTTGAGATTTTGCTTTACAGCCAGCTTGTGGCATAGAAGCAATATTAGCTAGGTTTTTCAACAGCCCTTCCGTATCGGAATAAATCGCAATGTATGGGGCTTTTACAAAATGATTGGCGACGCGTTCGCCGTCATTCGGAATAGCGTAAATCATGAGTTTGACTCCTGGTCAGGAAAAACAAGTGCATGACCCTCAACTAGGCTTTTCGCGACTTTAAAACGCGCGCTTTTAACCGTATTACCAAAGGTCTGGCGAGAGACTCCCATTTGGTCGGCAGCTTGCTGCTGGCTCAATCCTTCCAGATCGGCTAATCGCAATGCCTCTAGTTCTTCTGGCAATATGTTGACTTTCTCCAGCTCATAAAACGGTACGCCATTGGGCTTAAAACAATGGTGTGCTGCACGTCCACATATGCGTCTTTCTATTTTTGGTCTCGCCATCACATCCTCTCTACAAAACGCCTTAACCTTACGCTCGTTTATGGCATATGCCAATTATAGTTTTTAGCATATGCCAATATCTTAGTTTGCAAAAATCGTATTCATAGCGAAATATTCGTTAGACATCTAATAATAATGCAACAGCACATACAAACCACCATACGATTCATTGACATGAGTCGATAAAAAACCTTTCATTTCTGTGGCTATTTTCATCAAAAATTCACCAACACTTTCACGCTCATTAACAAACAAAGCTATAATTCACCTAACACATTAGTTTGAACACTAATGATTAATTAGTTACCCTAAGTGAGCAATTTAGAGAAAGGAAACTCAATATGACGTACAAAACTCCCTTACTACTAGCGATTGGTGCGCTAGCAGCGACCAACGCAAACGCAAGTGAGTGTGGAACGGTTACCATTGCAGATATGAACTGGAACTCTGCAACACTGATTGCCAACGTGGACCGTTTTATTCTTGAGCACGGCTACGGCTGTGATGCCGAACTCATCCCTGGCGACACCATGCCAACTGGCACCTCAATGATCGAAAAAGGACAGCCCGATGTGGCACCAGAGCTTTGGAGTAACAGCCTTAAAGATGCACTAGATAAAGGCGTTGAAGAAAAGCGCCTACGCTATGCTGGTAAAGCACTCGTCGATGGCGGTGAAGAAGGTTTCTGGATCCCTGCCTACCTTGTTAAACAATACCCTGAAATGAAAACCATCGAAGGTGTGAAAAAACACGCGAAGCTGTTCTCTCACCCAGAAGACAAAGCAAAATCGGCATTTTACAGCTGCCCAGCTGGTTGGAACTGTCAAATCAGCGCCGGTAACCTTTTCAAAGCGATGGACCTTGCCGGATCAGGCTTTGATATTATCGACCCAGGGTCAAGTGCAGGTCTGTCTGGCTCAATAGCAAAAGCCTACGAACGTGAAGAAGCCTGGTTTGGTTACTACTGGGCACCAACTGCGGTTCTCGGTAAGTACGATATGGTGAAAGTGGATTTCGGTAGCGGCGTTGATGAGAAAGAATTTGTCAGCTGTACGACACAAGCTGATTGCGAAAATCCAAAACCAACCATGTACCCACCTTCACCGGTTCACACTATTACGACTGAAGAGTTTGCTTCACGCTCTCCGGCTGCATACAACTACTTCACTAAACGTGGTTTCACCAATGCAGACATGAACCAATTGCTGGCTTGGATGGAAGACAACCAAGCGGACGGTGAAGAAACCATGTTCCATTTCCTAGAAAACTACCCACAGATCTGGACCGCATGGGTTCCTCAAGACGTAGCTAAAAAAGTGCAAGGTGCACTGTAAGACTTAGACGTTTCGTAAATGGTATAGGAATACCAAAATTGTTGTATGCCGAGGCTCACTTGGGTCTCGGCAAGAAAAGGAAGTAAACATGTCTGACTCGAATTGGCTTAGCGAATTCCCAGAAATGGATCGCTCAGATCTCAGAGCCATCCGCAAAACCCTAGATGGTGCCTACCGCGATTTCTCTCGCGAATACGGCGACCTTATTGAATCATTCTTCGATCCTCTTCTCTCATTTCTCGTTTGGTTCGAAAAACTCCTCATTTCTACACCATGGATGATCATCCTTGGTGTATGTACCGCGTTGGTTTATGCCGCAAGCCGATCGTGGAAACTGGCTGTCGCGTGTTTCGTGTCATTAATCCTGATTGGGTACTTTGGCATGTGGGAAGACACGATGCGGACGCTCAGCATCATCACGGTGTGTACCATGCTCGCCATTGCGCTCGGCATTCCTATCGGTATTGCCATGGCACGCTCCAATCGCGTGCAATCCGTCGTGACACCACTGCTCGACGTGATGCAAACCATGCCCGCGTTCGTCTATCTGATTCCGGTCGTTATGCTCCTTGGTATCGGTAAGATCCCAGGTTTGATTGCTGTTGTGATCTACGCGATTCCACCAGTCATTCGTTTAACCAACTTAGGCATTCGACTCGTAGATAAGGAAGTTCTTGAAGCCGCCACCGCCTTTGGTGCAAGTAACAAGCAACGCTTAGTTGGCGTACAATTACCTTTGGCAATGCCAACCATTATGGCTGGTATCAACCAAACCATCATGATGGCACTTTCTATGGTTGTTATCGCTTCTATGATTGGCGTTAAAGGCTTAGGTCAGCCAGTATTAAAATCAATTACCAACCAGTATTTCACCCTTGGTCTGCTTAACGGGCTAGCAATTGTAGCACTGGCGATTCTGTTTGACCGAGCGTCGCAAGCTTACGCGAAGCGAACCCAAGCACACTTAGGAGATCTGAAACATGACTAAGCCACTTATTGAAATTAGCGGGCTGTATAAGATCTTCGGACCAAAGCCAAAAACAGTGATTGAGCGAGTAAAACAAGGCCAGAGCAAAGACCAAATTCTGGCTGATACGGGTCATACCGTTGGTTTAAAAGACATCAATCTGCAAATTAACAAAGGCGAAATCTTCGTTATTATGGGGCTATCTGGCTCTGGTAAGTCGACCATGATTCGCCACTTCAACCGTTTAATTGACCCAACCATGGGGCAAATCTTAGTTGAAGGCGTCGACGTAATGCAGCTGTCACCAAAAGAGCTAGAAGAGTTTCGCCGCCATAAAATGTCGATGGTATTTCAACGCTTCGGTCTTTTGCCCCATCGTACTGTGGTTGACAACGTAGCTTACGGCTTGGAAATCCAAGGCATCAAAAAAGAAGCGCGTCTTGCGAAAGCCAATGAATGGTTGGAGACAGTTGGTCTGAAAGGTTACGAGAACCAATACCCTGCGCAGCTTTCTGGTGGTCAGCAACAACGTGTAGGCTTGGCTCGTGCACTGGCGACTGACGCCGAGATCCTATTGATGGATGAAGCGTTCTCGGCACTCGACCCTCTGATCCGTAGCGAGATGCAAGATCAGCTGATTGAACTCCAAGAGAAGCTACATAAGACCATTATCTTTATCACTCACGATTTGGATGAAGCGCTTCGCTTGGGTGACCGTATCGCTATTTTGAAAGATGGCGAGTTAGTACAACAAGGTTCTCCAGACGAGATTCTGCTACACCCTGCTGATGAATATGTAGAGGCCTTCGTGAAGGACGTAAACCGAGCACGCGCTCTGACGGTTGAAACCGTGATGCAGCCACCAGCGTATCGCATTGCAGCAACAACCATTGAAGAAGCCCTTGTTGAGATGAAACGCGTGAAACAAGACTACGCGTACCACGTGACCGATGATGGCTATCAAGGAGTGGTTACCAAAGAGAGCTTGCTAGATGCTGCGAAAACCGATGCAGCACAAGAGCTGGCAGAAGAGATCTACGAAGAAGTGCCTGTTGTCTCTCCTGATTCCGTAATTGAAGAAGTACTTCCAGACACCATGTCTTGTGACTACTCACTGCCGGTTGTGGATGACGAAGGTAATCTGCAAGGTGAACTAGAACGTAGCGCCGTGGCTGAAATCTTTACTGATAATACCGAAGAGGAGTCTCCGTCAAAGGAGGTCAAAACACCACCCGCAATGGATAAAGCATCCTAATACGCAAAAGGCTCATCATCTGATGAGCCTTTTTTGTCTGGTGGCGGTTTAAAAATTGCGCTACGAAAGTCAAAACATAAACACAAGGAACACAACCAACAGAAAAATACCAAAATAGCTGATGCGTATTCGCATCGCTTTCGACATTGGTTTGTGCGGACGCTTGCCTAAAGTGATAATCGACAGCCCGATATAACCGGTGCAATAACTCAATCTCCACAGGAAAATTTCTATAATAATAGAACGAACAATTGCTCGAAGAACGACTGTAACCAATTCTTCCATTTTCTTCTCCTATCCCTTTTATTTGCAAATCACTGACGTTAAAGATTTTTTCTTACAGAAGCTGTTCAATGGTTTGCTTTGTTCTGACGCAGGTTTAGGAAACAAGTCTATTATTATCACGGTATACCTAAGTGACCTTAGCATACATGCAACGAGATTACTTTGGTATATCAACTTGTTGATTTAGAGAGGAATAAAATGAAAAAGACACTATTAGCACTCACTGGTGCGGTCGTTATTCTAGCAGGCTGTCAGGATGAGAAACCAGCAGAGACAACTGCGGTTGACATTCCTCAGGCCTCAGAAGTTGAAAGCACCGTTGATGCAACACCGATTGAAGAAGAGCAAATGATCACGACAGATACCTTTGTAGATTCTGGTCACAATGCGCAAAATTCGCTGGATTGGAACGGCATTTACAAAGGCAAACTTCCTTGTGCAGATTGCGCGGGTATCGATACAACGCTAACCCTTAACGAAGACGGCACTTATACATTAGTAGAGCTGTATGAAGGCAAAGAAGGCAACCCAATCAAATCAGAAGGTAAGTTCACTTGGAATGAATCAGGCAACACCATTACATTGGTTGATGAGTCTGGTCCAAACCAGTACTTCGTTGGTGAAAACATGCTAATGAAGTTGGATATGAACGGCGAAAAAGCGACTGGCGAACTGGCTTCATTTTACAACCTGAGCAAGATGCCTTAATACGGTATAACCATTTAATCTAGTCCTGATAAAGACCAAATCCGAGCCTCCCCCCGCTCGGATTTTTTCATTCTTGTTATTTAGAACGACAATCAAGAATTTTCATTTATTAAGAAAAATAACAATTCAACCAATTGACGCAAACGATTGCTATTGGTAGATTTCGCCATCTTTCTCATTTGTAAGTATGTCGTATGCAAATCTTTAAACGTTTCGCTGCACTTTTTCCTGCAGTACTTTCTTTCTCTGTTTTCGCTCAAACTCAACCAATCCTTGTGCAAGGTGCGATGGATATTGAAACTAGCACCCTAGTTGAAGCATTGGATGATGCCAAACAAACCACCATTGGTTCTTGGACCTTCTGGCAAGGTGATATAGATGGCTATCCAATCGTGGTTTCTCGTACCGAAGTTGGCTTGGCGAACGCTGCAGCCTCTACCACTATTGCGATTGAACACTTCAATCCAAAGTATATTATCAACCAAGGTACATCTGGTGGTCACGATCCTAAGTTATACCGCAGTGACATTGTGGTTGGCGAAGCGAGTTTCAACATGGGCGCTTACAAGTCTGAGTTTACCGAAAAAGGCAAAGGCATCGACCCAATGAAGTGGCAGAACTTCGACGTAACCATGCGTCTACGTGAAAACGGCGAGTTTGTTGAACACAAACAATTCAAAGCGGATCCGGCACTGGTTGAAACCGCTCTTTCTTTGTCTGAAGAATACAAAAAAGGCAAAGTCGTGAGAGGCTTGATTGGCTCAGCGGACGAATGGAACCGCGAAGTGGATCGTATCAACTGGTTCCATGAAACATACGGTACGTCTGTTGAAGAAATGGAGACTTCCTCTGCGGCATTGGTTGCTCAAGCTTACCAAGTGCCTTTCGTTGGTATCCGTATACTTTCGAACACAGATCAACACAAGCAAGACTTCGATCCGCAAACCGCGGTCGATTGTCAGCTATACACGGTTGATGTGATTAAAGCGCTGATCAAAAAGCAATAGTCGCTTTTAGAATCATAAAGGGAGGCTTAGCAAAGCCTCCCTTTTACTTTGTAATCGTGAGTGAGGGCTCAGTCCAAATATGCGACGAGCAAGTCTGCCTCAATAGCATTGGCGAGCTTGGGAATAGAAGAGAACAAGCGGCTCATAAACTTATGATGGTGACCACACACCACCAAATCGATGTCATTTTCCTTCGCTATACCAGCCAACTTAATATGTAGATCCCCCACCACCACCATGGACTCGCTAATTGGATAATCACTCTGCTTAGCTAAAGCATCAAGTTCTTGCATTAGCTTTTGCTCGTCCTTCGATTCCAGCGCGACCCTATCGTGATCAACAAAAACAAAAGACACCTTACTGTTTGCATCTCTTGCCATCGCAATAGCTTTGTCGATCACTACTCGACTCGAATCTGATAAATCAACTGCCACCAAAATGTGCGCATAGCTCATGATACTCTCCCAACTGACCTGCCTAAATTAAGTCTAGCATCACAAGGAATACCACGAAGCAATCACACAATCTGCGCTATAAGCACTGCTGTTTAAGCCAGTTAGTCAACTTGATGATTTCAGGCTGACGAGCACGATTCTTCTTATGTACAAAGTAAAAGCTATCCCCAGTTTCTAAGCCGTGAGAGGGGATATAAACCAAGTCTTGAGCCTTATCCCGTTCATTCAACATAAAGTCATTGGCAAACGTAATGCCTTGGTCATAGCGAGCAGCTTCGATAGCCAGCAGCATGTGACTGAAGTGCTGCATATCAATATCTTTTGGCAACTCAAACCCACCGACTTTGCACCACTCTGACCAATCTTTACCGCGCTCACGATAGATAGAATCAGTCGAAAGAATCGGATAGTGCCAGAGTGCATTCGGCATTGGTTGGTCTTGAATTTCTTTCCAGATATTGAGGCTACATACCGGATACAAAGTCTCATCATATAAACGCACAGCCATGTAATTACGCTTAGGCTTCTGCACTGTGATAAAACAGTCACCAACGCTGTCGGTTTGTTCTGGATCTCCTGCAACCATGTTGAGCGTAAGATCAATTTCCGGATGCTGACGCTTGAAGTCCGCCAATCGTGGGATTAACCATTTCACCGCCAGCGAGCTGTAAATTGCCAAGCGTAGACTGCCCTTTTCGCCTTCACGCACTTTTTGGCTCGCCATCGCAATGGCACTAATAGCAGGACTGATATCTTCAAGATAACGAAAGCCAGTATCCGAGAGCGATAACTTACGCCCCTGACGAATGAACAGGGCTTCACCAAGGTAGTCTTCTAATATGCGAATCTGATGACTCACCGCACTTTGCGTCACGTTGAGCTCCTCTGCTGCAAGGGAAAAGCTCAAATTACGAGCAACGGATTCGAAACAGTGAACCGCTCTAAGAGGTGGCAATTTCATTATCTAAAAATCTCATACTTAAACTAATAAATATCATTTCACTTCATCCTATGACATCACCTACTCTTTGGCAAAGAATGAGGAGAGGAATAACGTGAAAGTCACATCTGTCGGCGCAGCCATGCTACTATTAATTGTTGGTAACCTAATTGCGGTGCTCTCAGACGCTTTGATCAAAAGCGTCGGTAATGAGGTGCCGGTTTTTCAGTTTGTGTTTTACCGACAATTGTCAGCTGTGATGATGTTATTACCCGTGTACCTACTCACTAAACAAGCCCCATTAATGGAAGGCTTTAAATGGCATGCGGTTCGTGCGCACGTTTGGTTAACTGGTGCGATTTTTATGGTGTTTGCCATCTCATCAATGCCACTCGCTACGGCAAATGCGATCTTTTATGCAGCTCCTTTGATCATGTTGCCACTGGCAGCGATCTTCTTTGGAGAGAAGCTTTCTGCACAATCTATTGCAGCGGCAGTGATGGGCTTTGCAGGTGTACTTGTGATTATTCGTCCTGATCAGATTGATTGGGCGGCGCTATCGGCATTGGTTGTCGCAGTCACTTTGGCGATCAACAACCTGCTAATTCGGAAGTTACCGAAGAACCAATCCGTACCACACACACTTTTGATGACGAATCTAGCCGGTATGCCTGTATCACTCTTGTTGGTGTTTATCGAGGGCGAAGCATGGGATTGGAGCTCATTCCCTGTAGCAGCAGGTTCAAGCTTATTCATCATGATTTATGCAGCAACCTGCGTGTTGGCTTATCGCTCTATCGATAGCAACAAAATTGCTAGCGCAGAATACAGCGGCTTGATTGGTGCCGTGATCGTTGGTTTGATTTGGTTCGGTGAAGTGCCAGATATTTTTATGGCAATTGGTACAGTAATGATTGTCGTGCCTCTGATTTGGCTATCAAAACGAGAACGCCGCAAACAAAAGCAAGCACAAGCCGCCAAACTTGCAGAAGAGCAACATCACCGAGCCCCTGCAGCGTAAGTATTTAAAAAGCCGAGCGTTCATCGCTCGGCTTTTGTATTTTAGTATCCGATATTCATGCTCGCTTCTGAAACTTGGTCTATGTACAGACATCAACACAACACCCGAATTGTCGTTGCCCTTAATTACTTGTAGAAGAGGTGATCTTACCTAGCCCGTACAGCGTGATTTCTCGCTCATTCATATTGTAGATATTGTCAGCCGATGCTGCGTTTATAGTGAAGTAATAAAAGCCTTCTGGGTCGGGTAATCCCATTTTTCTGTAGTAATCAATGTATGGCTGATGATATTCGTGACCAACAGGAAAGTCTGTGGCAACGTCATCCCCAGCTCCCCAAGAATGCACTCCGATCGTCGCCCCACTTTCTATCGTTCTATTCACGCCAGCTACAAACAAATCTGTACCACCAGAGGCTATTTCTCCATCAGCAGCAATGTAAGAATCTAAATGGCTTGCACGTACTTGGTAAGCGAGCTCTAGGTTTGCATCATCATCAGCAGAGCCATCAATACTAATAAACTTAAGTAGTTTAATCTCTGGGTGCTTTTTCATCATACGTTCAAATGCAGCAGGTGACCCTTTACAAACGACCCCTTGTAATTCTGCCACATCCCCCTTAACTGCAAAGGATAGACTAGGTTCATCTGGAAACAGTTGATCTCCACATTGTGATACAAACAAATTAGGTGCATTAGCTGGAGTAGAAGAATGGCTTTGTCCTTCGATACCACAGCCTGTCAACGCAATCAATATAATCATCGTCAATGTTTGTTTCTTCATCACTACTCCAATAAAACATCATTCAATAAAGAGACAAATTTTAAACAAAAAAACAGCCTCTTCTATCGATGCTTACATACGCTTACAGACTCTCCCAACGCTCGTCTCGCTGTTAACGTCATCGAACTTGAAATTCAATGAAGCGTTGCCTGCTATAGTTAAAACAGTAAATAACAAAATTAAGGCAGCATTGAATTCATCATTACCTCTCGGAAACTCTCAACACTCGGGCTTTTTTGTGCAAGAAATCGCTCTTGATTCAATTCAGCGCTGCCACTTTTTTGAGGGTCTGCGCATGCAAATTGGTTTGAAAACCACACTTCAATTCCTTGTAATTACAACATGTTTGCTTCTTTCTTTACTGACTAGTTCCTCTAACGCTTCTCCGCTTAAGGTCGGGACTTACCCATGTCCTCCTTTTGTTATTGGTTCTGTTGACAGTGATTTGAACGGTCTCAGCATTGAATTATGGGAGCAAATTGCCAAAGAAATGAACGTCGAGTTTCATTTTGAAAACCAACCTTTAGACGATCTACTCAACGCGATAGAAACAGAACAAATAGATATAGGTGTTTCATGTATTTCTATTACTCCAGAACGCGAACTGTTCGCTGATTTTTCTCATTCTTTCTACGAAACCCATCTCGCGATTGCGGTAAAAAACCAAGGCTATCTGCATACCTTGCAATCTATCTTTTTGAACCCGGCTTTGTGGCTCATCGTTGGTGCCATCATATTGGTAGCTGGCTTAGTCGGAGCATTTTTCTATGCGTTAGAAGAAGGGAAAAACGAAAAGTTATATTCAATGAAAAACAGAAGCGGTCGCTGGGTTGAAAGCTTTATTCTTGGCTTGCTGTTTATTACCCGAGGACCGTTTAACTACTTTGAATTTAAAAGCTTAACTGGGCGAATTGTGACGGTATTCATTGGTGTTTTCAGCATGCTTTTTATCGCCAGTATTACTGCAGTTTTGGCTAGCAAACTCACCCTTAGCCAAGGTTATTCCCAAATCAAAGGTATCAATGATCTTGCCAATGTTGAAGTCGGTACCAAAACGGCTACCACCTCTTCCTTGTTACTCACTAGCTTTGGCATTCGCCACAAAGACTATGCAGACATGACGGCACTTTTAACTGCCTTAGACAAAGGTGAAGTCGAGGCGATTGTCGCGGATGATGTTGTGCTCAAATACATGATTGGCAGTAGCAGACTATCTGGGCAATTTGAGGATTTAGAAGTGTTGCCGTACCAACTAGAAAAACAGAACTACGGCTTCATCATCACAGAGAACAACCGTTATGAGGAAGAGATTAACCGCGCGCTGTTACAAATCCGTGAATCACGAAAGTGGCGTAAAACGTTGGTCGACTATTTCGCAGACAAGTAGTATTCACCACTATCTTCTAAAACGAAAAAAGCCCTTAAGTTCAATGAACAAATGGGCTTATGTATTCAATCTAGTTGGCGATTATTGCGGTAGAACCACTTTACCATCTTGAATTGGGAAAGTTTTGCCTGCAGGTTTGCTCTTCATGCGCACAGTCGTTGGTGCACCCGCGACTTCATAAGTGACATCGTAACCTACTACTTTTTCTGAAGTGGTGTATTCAGTGTGGCATTGTTTCTCTGTTGAAGTCACAACATCGCCCTTCTGCACATTGTCTTGAATTTCACGCCCCGCCATTGCACCGGCGATGGTTCCTGCCGCCGTTGCAATCACTTTACCTGAACCACCACCGATTTGGTTACCTAATGCAGCACCCGCCGCCGCACCGCCAACCGTGCCAAGGATCTTGTTGTTGTCTTTAGGTGCAACTTGGTGCGTCACTACAACATCTTTACACACTTGATGTGGGTTCTTCACGGTTTCAGTTACCGCTTCAACAAGCGTAATGTTTGCTTCAGTTGGTGCAGGTGGCGTTTTGTCTTTACAGCCTGCTAGTACAGCAACCACTGCCGTCGCGATTGCGATAGATTTCATATTCATGGATTACTTCCCAGTACAGTTATCTTTGATTGGCGGTATAGTAAATCGAGAACTGTAATTCACATCAGGTAAAAACAAGCCCGAGGTCATTAGCAGGTTAAAAAACGGCGTTTTATAAACGGAATGTCAGGAGGTAATCTTGAAAAGGTCAATCGGAGCCAGATCACATCAATGCTGACTATGAATCGCCCAGCAACTACTAAGTCAGATTGAGTAAACTTTAAGCAACCACCATCCATCGAGTCCAAAAGGCGAGCAAAATCGATGCGAACATGACCCAAACCAGCGTCGCGGCTGTCAGTGTACCCACCAAGCTCAAGCGGTAGCTAAAGTAAAAGACAGACATCAGATACGCCGCATAAGGTATTAGAGAGTAGATACCGAACAGTGCGGTTTGGCGCAGTGCCTCCATATCTCGCTCGCTGCCCACAATAAAGTGCGCAATCAATGCGAAGGTCGGAAACAAAGGCACCAAACCTGCAATATAGAAGCTTTTTGATTTAGAGAGCATGGCAATGACGAGTACTGCCACCGCACCGAGTAACGATTTGAGAAAAAGACTGGTCATCAATATCTATCAAACCGTCTAAGCTAAACTCAAAAACAGCTCATCATCTGTCAGATATTTATGACGATGGCTTAGACTGCGTAAGTGCATAAACATAAAGTCAGGAAAACCTGGAGCAATGACGTTGTTTGGCTCCCAGAAGATGCCACCCACGAAAACGTAGCGGCCTTGCTTTTCATCATCATGCAAAGGGTTATTGATTGGTGTCGACAATTCAGCGCGGCATCCTTCAACCACACAGACGATTTGCCCTTTAAAAATGCCAATTACACGTTTAACAAGGTTCGCTTTTATTCCGCACTTCCATGCTTGGCGCGTTGCCCACTCATAACCGTGTTTGTTAATCGCTTTTTTCTGTAAATGCACAACCAAATTCATCGCTCATTCCCGAGTTGACCTTTGTTTGTACTATAACCAAATCGCCTTCTCGGTTTGCCGATTTTAATTTGTCGAAACCATAGAAGATAAAAATCAAGAAACGGGAGCTTTACAACAATTCGCCTTTTCCTTAACGAATTTTAGGATTTTTCTGACAATATAAAACAACTTCTGTTGCATAGAATGGCGTCATATTTATAAAAATAACGACAACAATAAGGTGACGTATGGCTTTTGATGACTATTGGAAGAAGGTTCGTGAAAAGCACTTAAAGAGTGCCAACTTAGAAGGGCTTATTGTTAAAAGAATACGAGCGAATACAGGCAGTAAGAGGCTCCCATATCGAACGAAGTGTGGCGCACTGTGTGAAATCAAGTACAACGAAGTGTGCGACAGTCAAAAAGAGTGATGATTCTGCACCACCCTTTTCTCAGTATTTCAACTTTACCGCCGATACACACCGTTCTTACCGGACTACGCGTCAATAAGGTAGTTATCGCCTTCGTTTTCTAGGCGATCGATCAGTACGCGACACTCATCGAGATCAAGCGGCTGCTCAAAACGACGCTTCAAATTCATCAAAAAGAAGATGTCTTCGCACATCGCTTTCTCTGGCTCATCGCTGATTTTCGCAACAGGTGAGCCGTTGCATGACACCATTTTAATAACGATAGACAAAGGTTTGTACGCAACACCTTGTGCGTTCACGTAATCACCCATATCGTTCGCAAGCGACGTACCAATGCCAAAACTCACTTGAACACGACCTTGGAAGTGCTCACAAATATCTAGCGCTTGATCGAAGTTCAAACCATCGGTAAACACCAAGGTTTTCGTCATTGGATCGATGCCAAGCGATTGATAATGCATAATCATCTTTTCGCCCCATGTGTAAGGGCAGCCACTATCATGACGCACTCCCACATAAGCATTACTGAGTTCTTCATCAAAGTCTTTTAAGAACGCATCAATACCAATGGTGTCCGTTAATGCAATGCCTAACGCGCCATTAAACATCTTTTGCCAACGCTGCAGAGCTACCTTTTGTGAATCACGAACATTCACGAGCGCTTGGTGCCCCATAAACCATTCGTGTGCCACTGTACCGATTGGCGTGAGATCGAGCTCTTTCGCCAAATGGTAGTTACTGGTTCCAGTTAGACTGTCAGGCAACTCTTCGCTCAGATACTGCAACATTGATCGCTGAGCTTGGAACGAGAAACGACGACGAGTCGACATATCAGCAAACTTAAAGTTGGTGATATTACGACGTTTCAGCTCTGCTTTAAGGAGACGAACCTTCTCTTCTAAAACCGATTGGAACTGCTCGACTGGGATCTCTGCCCAACGTGCACGGCTACGCACTTCGGACACAATACTCATGATGATGGTTTCGTAAAGAATGGTTTCTTTCCAAAGACCATTGATGGTAATGCGTAATTGGCTTGTGCCATCAGCCATGGTTTTCGTATTGAAAGAAACATCGCGTTGAGGGTTAAAACGAAACGCATGCAGTGCATCAACAAACTCAGGACTTAGATAAGGCGCAACACCTTTCATGTACTCAATTTCTTCTGCAGAGAAGGTGATATCTTGCAGTTTAAGTACTTCAGCTTTCACCTCTGGCAGCAATTCAGATAGGTCTTCTTCACTGCGCACGATGAATTTATAAGACACCATCGCATCGGGATAAAGCGCTGCAACAGCACTCATCATGTTCACTTTGTATACGTCAAAATCTAACGCACTTTGGATGATGCGAGACGAAAATAAATTGGTGGTCATTCGGAGCCCTTCTACACGCCCTTTTTCGTTTATACCCAAATTCCCTCAGCACGGTACAAACCGCATCTTATTGTTTTCCCGACAAAGTTGGGGGAAAGTTCTCAACAAGGCAAACTTGGGTATATAACTTGTTGTTACTAACTTAATTGCGTAAACAATAAACACCCACTTAGGGTTTGTCAACTTTTGTTACTAACCACTCATTTTTATAAGGTTTTTACGCACAAAATTCGGACAGTTATTGTGGATAACCTGAGCAGATAAGCACACCTTTGCTTAAAGAGGAACGCTAGACAACAATGAACACGTTTCTAACAATCGGTTACTTACCCATTGATTGACTACTTGTTATGCGCTAGATTACTTACAAATTATTCTCAGGACCAAATCATGATCGTAACCGTCGACATTATTCCATTCAGACTATCTGGCTGCGCCGATAAGGGGTTGGAAGTGTTGCTGATCAAGCGTTCGAACCCGGAACGTCCGTACCACGGTGTATGGGCCCTACCCGGCGGGTTTGTGTTTGATAAAGACATGACCCACGAAGGTGGACGCCCGGCGGACGAGAACTTTGAAGCAGCACGACGCCGTATCTGCCGCGAAAAAATCCATACCTACCCTCGTCACTTTAGTGAAGCCTTTGTCGATGGCGACCCAAAACGCGATCCTGAAGATTGGAGTCTGAACATCACTCACTACGCCTTGGTTGACCGTAACAACAAAGAGCAAATCGACAACGCTGGCGTTCCAGAATGTCATCTAAAGTGGTTCCCACTACAAGCAATCCTTGATGCTGAAGAGACCCTCGCTTTTGATCACCAAAAGATGATTGAAAAGGCATGGCAGAAGTTGCGCGCCTCTATCGAATACACCTCGGTCCTATTGTTCGCACTTGATAAAGAGTTTCTGGTTGCCGACATCATTGCCGCCTATCAAGAGTTCGGTATCGACATCAGTCGCATGACGATCAAACGACGCTTGATTGATTCAGGTGTACTCAAGCCAACCAACAAAGTCGCTTCCACTAACAAAGGTAAAGGCGGCAAACCAGCGATGGTCTACACCCTAGCAAGCGACGAAGTAACCTTTTTCCAAAACTGTTTGCGTGGCTAACGCAAGCATAAAGACAGACAAGGAGTCTGCCATGACAGTTCGAGTTAATTACCAAACCACAGCAGTGATCGACGTGGATCCTGAGAAAGGTTTCACCGAACTTTGCCCTGACGAACTGCCAGTCACTGGCGCATTAGAAATCGTTCCAGAACTACTAAAGAACCACGCGAAAGGTCACTTAAAGCTCGTCAGCCGTGATTTGCATCCACCAAAAGCGGCGTGGGACGCAGAAACGCCAGCGAATATGCTTGAACCAGTAGGCTTACCTAACGTGGATATTAAGTGGAACCGCCATTGTGTGCTTGGCACTACGGGCGTTGAACTGTTGGACGGCCTACCTCCTGTTCTGGAGTACGATTTCCAAGTGAACAAAGGCATGGACCCAGACGCACATCCTTACGGTATCTT
This sequence comes from Vibrio sp. NFR, assembly GCF_027587095.1. NCBI lineage: Bacteria > Pseudomonadati > Pseudomonadota > Gammaproteobacteria > Vibrionales > Vibrionaceae > Vibrio > Vibrio sp. NFR. The sequence continues at coordinate 565,397 of NZ_JAPPTN010000002.1, read as the reverse complement.
TTTCCACGACGTGGCTGATACCAAAACCACAGGTGCGAATGAGTTCCTCAAGTTCAACAACATCGATACAGTTGTTGTCGGCGGCTTAGCGCTCGATTTTTGTGTAAAAAAATCCGTCACTCAAGCACTCGACTTAGGCTTCAAAGTAATTGTGAACCTAGCTTCTAGCCGTGCGGTCTTGCCAGATACCGTCGATGCGGTGATTGCAGAGATGAAAGAGAAAGGAGCGATATTTGTCGACAAGGCGGATGACATCATCGTTGAGAACTTCGCGTAATATATGTCGATTTAAATCTAAGCCCATCAGCTTTTGCTTAAAAAGAAAACGGTCCAGCTTATCTGGACCGTTTTTTGTTTGTGGCGTCTAAGAAGGGGATTACTTAATCACACCACACACAATGCGAGCGCCGCCGCCACCAAGTTTTGCCGGATGGTCAGAGTGGTTATCACCACCAGCATGAACCATCAAAGCACGACCTTTTACGTCATCAAGTTTCACTCGTGGTGCCAATACTGGCTGATCCGCCATTCCATGAGCATTCACGTAAAGCGCCGGTAAATCGCCAAGATGATTGTCGTCCGTCCAAGGGAAGCCATGCTTGCCTGTTTTTTCTGGGTCATAATGCCCTCCAGCAGCACCGCCAAGAATGGTTTTACCTCCTTTGGTAATGCTGTCACACGAGCCGTTAGCATGTAAGTGGAAGCCATGCGTACCAGCGGGTAAACCCTGTAATTTCGGTGTAAAAACGGTGCCGTAATCACTGTCGCTGATCATCACGGTACCAGTTGATTGCCCAGAGCCAAGGTCAATCATTTCTACGCTTACTGTCTTGGCAAAAGTTGGGGAAGAGAGAAGCGTTAGTGCAGCAAGCCATGTTGTTTTATTCATACTGTGGGTCCTATTTATTGTTATTTATCAGTGTTGAAGCGATTTCAACACATTGGATTGACCATAGATCTCGGCAAATTCTTTCAAATTTAGCCCAGCTTTATTGCGCAGCTCTGGTGAACAATCCGCTTGATAGAGGTCTTTCGCTATGCCGATTTCACGCTTGATGAGCGCTCCCATTAATGCAGTGTTACCACGTTTATCTTGCAGACAAGCGTTAGCGCCAGAATCGAGCAGCAAGCGAACGGTTTCTCGATGTCCTTGATATGCGGCCACCATCAATGCGGTATAACTTTGGTTATTGCGTTGGTCGATTGGGAAGCCTTGAGAAACAAATGTATCGACCACTTCGTTATTACCAATTCGCGCAGCATCGAAGAACAGTTCAACCAGAGATTGGTATTCCTCTTCCAGCCTGTCTTCAGCGGCCAATAAGCTCAGCGAAAAGCTCAAAGAGAACAGAACGGTACTGAGCAAAAACACGGTTTTCATTTACTCACCCTCATTAACAGAATTGGAGAATGACCCACGGGAGCCCTGATTTTCGGGCAGAAAAGAGCAGATAAATCTCCCGCAGGTCAAAACTTATTGCTTACATCATCGCTTTGTTTTTCACTTGCTTGAGATTGGTATCTGTCGCCTCAGCCAGACGCGTACCGTACTCTTTGTCTGCGCGGTAGAAATAGCTCACCATGGTTTCCTTAACGTCTTTATCCATCACCTTGTTCAGGTCACCCGCTAAGTTGGCAATCAAATCACTCTGGTCTTGCTTGTTCATGCTGCGGAACAACACACCCGCTTGGTAGAAGTTACGAGGATTGCTGATCGCTTTTTGTTGAACAGTGCCAACCAACTTGGTTTCAACTGCTTTAAATTGCGTGTCTTCTGGCAGTGCCAGTTTGCGGCTTGGTTCGTAGTTCACATCACCATTGCCTTGCTTCGCATTGTTGCTCAATCCATCTTGGTTATGGTTATTCACTGATGCTAACGGACGGTTTACTGGCAGTTGGAACAAGTTCACACCCAAACGGTACAACTGTGTATCTGCATAAGCGAACAAACGACCTTGTAGCAAACGGTCTTCCGATGGTTCGATACCAGGAATCAGATTCGAAGGCGCAAATGCCGACTGTTCAGTGTCTAAAAAGAAATTTTCTGGTAGGCGATTCAACGTCATAGTGCCGACTTTTTGATCCGGTACATTCAGCCATACTTTGGTTGCATCCAACCCGTTGTAATCCAGTTTGCTCAGAGCTTCTGGTGACAGCACTTTCACGTAGAGATCCCACTTAGGATAGTTACCACGCCCAATTTCTTTGTACAGATCATTGGTTAAATGGTTGAAGTCCTTACCCTGCATCGCAGTTACTTCATCAGGACGAAGGCTTTCAATACCTTGTTGGCTCTTCCATTGGAACTTCACGTAGTTCACATCGCCTTGCTTATTGATCCACTTGTAAGCGTGCACACCAAAGCCATCCATCGTGCGATAGCTTGCTGGCGTGCCTAAGTTGCTATAAACCCAAGTCAGCATGTTGGTCGCACTCGGCTCATGACTGAAGAAATCAAAGAATCGGTTTGGATCCTGAACGTTGTTAACTGGAGACGGTTTGAGAGAGTGCACCATATCCGGGAACTTAATCGAATCACGGATGAAGAACACAGGCAGGTTGTTCCCTACCAGATCCCAGTTACCCTGCTCAGTATAAAATTTAGTGGCGAAACCACGAGGATCGCGAAGTGTCTCTGGTGATCCTTTTGAGTGAATAACGGTCGAAAAACGTACGAAAACAGGAGTTACCTTTCCTTTGTTAGTAAAAGGAGCGGAAACCGTTAAGTCACTAAAATCACCCGATGCAACAAACTCACCGTGAGCACCTGTACCACGAGCATGCACAACACGCTCAGGAATTCGCTCTCTAGCAAAACGCTGCAATTTTTGGATCAGGTGAACGTCTTGCAGTAATACGCTGCCATTTTCACCTGCTGTGATTGAATTCTGGTTGTCACCAACTGGTGCACCATTGTCTCTTGTCAGGGTTTGCGCCTGTAGAGATGTGCTGGCTAAGCCAACTGTAATTAATAAAAAGCTTTTTGACATCTGCATGGTTGCTCTCCAATGCGTGCTAACCATTTGACCAGTCGAGTGGTCAATGGATACTCAAAAGCTCTTTTCTGCCCACCGAGAATATATCTTCAACAATTACATTTGTTTAATGGGAAATAACGATAGATTTAATAGGGAGAACCAATGAAATTTTTGAGGTTTTATCGGTTTGATTAATAAAACCTAGACTCGGGCTGAGAAACTCGATGGAAGAGTTAATACACTGACAGAAAAGCACAGCGATGAAAAGGACACCAGAATGCACCAACATGAAAAGTTAAATTACGTTGAGTTTGGCACGCGAGACATCAATGCGACTAAACAGTTTTTCGAGCAAGCCTTTGGATGGGGCTTCGTTGATTATGGTCCAGAGTACAGCGCCTTTTCAGATCAAGGTTTAGACGGTGGCTTTTTTGCAGCAGAGCAAGTGAGCCAAACAACAAATGGGGCGGCACTACTGGTGTTCTATAGTTCAGATATTCACACTACGTTAGCTAAAGTCGAGCAGTTTGGAGGTCAAGTAATTCGTCCGATCTTCGAATTTCCCGGCGGTTGTCGTTTCCATTTCACCGAGCCGGGTGGCAATGAATTCGCGGTCTGGTCTGAAAACCATTAATTAATGACAGGTAAAACAATAATTAATGACAAGTAAAACAGCAACGTACCATTACATTCGATAATTGACTCGAAGAGTTACAAACCAGCTCGCCTCGCCTTCTCATTTATTGATAACGCGGGGCTTTTAGAGCGGTTAAATCTTATACAGTTGTTTTTGTTCTTTAAATACAAAAGCAAAGGTAAAACATGGAAGTTTTGAAGCGTTGGTTCATCGCCCTTTCAATAGGGGTTGTATTATCGGCATGTGGCGGGGGAGATGGCTCCTCTGTAGACAGCAGCTCCGCATATGTTCCTGCGGAAAAAATACAAGACAATATTTTTTCCAATATCACTGGCGTTAGTTATCCCTACGACATCTACTTGCCAGAAAACTATGATGAGCGCACGACATCTTTACCCGTCATCTACGTTTCCGACGGTAATGGGACAGGTCAGGGGTTTGGTAACCTCATCGCCAATGCCGAACTCGATGTCATCCTAATCGCCATTCATGAAGGTCCTCCTGGACGCAGAAACATTGATTATTTGCCACCAGGCGTCGATGACTTCTACCTTTTCTTAACCCAAGAACTCATCCCAATTGTTGAAGCTGAATACGATATTGATCCAAATGAACGCACACTGGCTGGACATTCATTTGGAGGCGCAAAAACTGCCTATATCATGCTAACGGAAGACATCGGCGTCGAGTTCTTCAAAAATTTCATCATCTCTGACGGGTCATTTTGGCGCATTGATGACACCATCTATTCTTTGGAGGAGCAACGTTACGAGGCTTCACCATGGTTAGAAGCCACCGCTATATTGAGCTCAACAAACATCGGAAATCATCCATCGGTTGATGCTTTCTATAAACATATCCAATCGAAGGGCTACATGGGTTTTAATTTGCCACCGCTCATCGAGTACAAAAAATTAGATCACGGGAAGATGTGGTACCACACCTACAGAGACAGTCTGCCAATCTTGTTTCCAAAAGAAGAAATTTAAGACCATCAAAATAAGTCAGTGGTAGCCAGATTCGGAACTGACATTGCATTTCTAGTTGATCTCATCCTTGGTTTAATCCACTGTTAGCGCAACAATTAATCAATGGGGCGCTAGACCTCGACCAAGGATGTATCATGACTGCAGCCAGTTTTTTTCGCTTACTTTGTCTCGCTGCTATTTGGGGTGGCTCGTTTCTGTTTATGCGAGTCGCCGCTAATACGTTCGGACCGGCTTACTTAATCGAGTTTCGTGTTGCATTTGCGGCAATAGCATTGCTCTTGATAGCTTTCTATCTCAAAAAGAAACTTGCCTTCACAAAACACATTAAGCACTTTTTCATTATTGGCTTGTTTAATAGCGCCGTGCCCTTTCTGCTTTTTGCTTATGCTGCTCAAACGCTGAATGCGTCGACCTTAGCCATTCTCAACTCAACCGCACCGATATGGGGCGTGTTAATTGGTTTTGTTTGGTATCGCAGTCCTTTAACGGCAAAAGCCATTCTAGGTATGATGATTGGTATTGGTGGTGTGGCTGTACTTGTCGGCTTGGATTCTTCAACCATCGGCAGAGAGGCTATCTTCCCCATCGGGGCAAGCCTAATGGCTTCTTTCAGCTATGGGATTGCAACCAACTACACTAAAAATGCTCCGCAAGTTCCAGCTTTCGACAATGCACACGGCAGTATGTGGGCAGCGGTTATTTGGGTTCTACCGTTATTACCTTTCCTACCAATGCGCGCTGAACCAAGCAGTTTTGAATGGAGCTCCGTCATCGCTCTTGGCGTTGTGTGTACCGGTCTCGCTTATTTACTCTACTTCCGCTTAGTTTCGGATATTGGTCCTGCTTCTGCCTTGACCGTCACTTTCCTTGTCCCCGTTTTTGGTATTTTATGGGGTTACTTGATTCTGGGTGAACCTGTCGGTTTTAATACCATCATAGGGACAATTTTGGTGCTAGGCGGAACCATGTTGGTGACAGGTTTCTCTCCTGCTGCAATGCTGGCAAAGCGAAAACAAAGAGTGGCATAACGACCGTTGTAGTACACAGTCACTTTATTTATGCCCAAGTGACATCAAACCATTTGAGACCGTGGGAATAGCGGTCTCAGTGTATGAGATAGACAAAGCACTCAGTTATACGCTCTTGCTAGCAAGCCACTGCCTTGATATTGGTAAAACTTACAATCGTTAGTGATAAATGCAGATTCTCCGGCTTTAAGGGTCAGACTTGCCTCTGATGTCATGACCTCAACTCTGCCTTCAACACAAAAAACAATCTCTGCACCACGCACAAACTGTTGTTTGCATTCGCCATCGGAAGAGAGAATATCAAATCCAAAATCATCTACCGGAATTGGATAGCTCAATTTGTCCTCTTTATGAATTGGCGGCAGCTTAATCAGTTCCGGTTGCGTGGTGTGAAATGCCGTATTTGCGATAAGCTCATCCACATCAATGTACTTGGGCGTTAACCCAGCTCTAAGCACGTTGTCAGAATTCGCCATGATTTCCAACGCTGTACCTTGCACATACGCATGAGGCGTTTCGGCATGGAGAAACATCGCTTCACCAGGTGCAAGTTCTATCGTGTTCAACATCAACGGAGACAGCAATCCAATGTCTTTCGGGTAATGCTTTTGAAATTCCGCCACATAACTGAGCACTTCTCTTTCCAATGCCGTCTTTGGACCACGCTCTAATGCCGCGTCCAATTCTGCCAAGGCTTGAATTTTATGAGCTTCGCTCAAGGTCATGATCGCCGTGAAGAAGTCTTTCAGCCCGTCTTGATTTGGGTGCTCGGCTAACGCGGTCACCTCGCTGTCTAAACTGCGAATACCAAATTGGCGGAACAGCGTCAGTATCTGTTCTATCGGACGAAAGCCATTCATCGCCTTGTAGAAAGTCAGTGCGTAGACCAACTCTGGCTTGTGATTAGCGTCTTTGTAGCTGCGATTAGGAGCATCAAGTGGAATACCTTGTTCATTCTCTCGTGCAAAACCAAGCTCAGCTTTTCGCTTGTTAGGATGAACTTGAATCGAGAGCGGAGAATCCGCCGCAAGCACTTTGAATAGGTACGGAAGTTCACCGAAACGCATCATGGTGTAATCACCAAACATACTTGCTTTGTCTCTCGCAATCACATCAGATAATAACTCACCGGTTGCTGCGAGGCGCGAGCAACCATTAGGGTGCGCTCCCATCCAAATTTCAGCTTGAGGTTGATGTTTCGCATTGTCGATGCCAAATAGTTTAGAAATCGACTCTTTGCTTCCCCAAGCGTAGTTTTGAATCACGTTATCTAACTTGAACAGTGACATCTCACACTCTCCCGCGGTGTTTTAACACTGCAATTTGATCGCTTGAATCAAAGCTGAAACGCCCTGCTCGACTTTGCTTCTTGGGCAACCCAGATTGAGTCTGAGATAACCTTTACCAGAGCCGCCATAAACATCTCCAGACATGATGGCAATATTGAATTGCTCAATTAACGCCTGATTAAGCAGCGTCATATCTAGATTCAAAACAGATAAGTCAATCCATGCTAAATAGGTCGCGTCTGGGACAAGGTAACTCACTTCAGGAAAGGCGCTTTCCAGTGCTTCTTTCACGTATTGATGGTTAGCCAATACATACTCGTTGAGCGCCTTTAACCAAGGTTCTCCGTGACGATAAGCCGCCATCGTACCAAGCACGCCCATAATAGAAGGCGATGAAAGACCATCCACCTCTTTGAGTTTATGCAGATAACGTTCGCGAGTTGGTGAATCCGCGATCAACGCATACGCGCCATTCAAGGCTGGAATATTGAATGATTTAGACGCCGATGTGACGACAGCCCAATCTTGTGAACAACCAAACCCCACGTAAGGGACATGACGCTTAAAGCACACATCCATGTGGATTTCATCGGAAATCACTTTGACTTGGTGTTGGTTGCAAAGCTCCGCCATCTTTTCCAACTCGCTTTGGCGCCACACTCGCCCTGTTGGGTTATGAGGGCTGCACAACAACAGCACAGTGTTATTCTGGTCAGCGAGTTTGGTTTCCAGATCTTGCCAGTCAATTTCAAATCGACCCTGCTGTTTGATGAGCGGACTGCGAACGCACGTACGGTCTTGCCCTTCAATCATTTTGTCGAACGCATCATAAGCTGGCGTATGGAACACCACGCCCTGCCCCGGCTGACTCCATTGCTCAATCAACTTTGACACAATGTAGATAACCGAAGGTCCGTACACCACTTGCTGAGTATCGATTTCGCAGTCAAAGCGAGTCTGATACCAGTAGCGAATCGCGGACTTAAAATCCTCATGATTCCAGCGGCTATAACCTAATACCGGATGCTCTAAACGTTGTTTAAGCACATTCATTACAGGCTCTGGCGCAGCAAAATCCATATCTGAAATGGTAAACGGGAGTAGACCCGCTTTACCAAATCTATCCTGAACGTAGTCCCACTGCGTGCAGTAAGTGCCAGTGCGATCAATCGGTGTATCAAAGTCGAAATTCTGAGTCATACGAATATTCCAATATTAAGGTCCCTCGTCACAATCTCATTGGGGGGGAGGATGGAGATTGTGCCGAGGGGGAGCATCTATCAAAGCAATGATTAGCTAGCAGACATGATGGCTTGCATTTCATTCTTCACTAGGTGAACTTGCGTGCCAATCACGACTTGCAGGTTGTGCTCATCAAGCTTCACTACACCCAACGCACCGTTGGCTTTCAACTTCGCGTCGTCGACCAAACTCATATCGTTAACAGACAAGCGAAGACGAGTGATGCAGTTATCCAAAGCCGTGATGTTCTCTTTGCCACCAAGGGCTGCCAATACTGCGGCACCTTTGCCAGATTCGTTGATGAATGCCGCTTCAAGCTCTTTGTCCACTTCCGCCGTATCGACTTCACGACCTGGTGTTTTTAGGTTGAACTTAGTGATCGCAAACTTAAATACTGAGTAATAAACCACGAACCAAACACCCGCCACCAGCGGTACTAAGTACCATTTCGTCGCCGTGCCTTGCAGGATACCGAACACCAAGAAGTCAATCAGGTTGCCGTCTGTGTTACCGATGGTGACATCAAGCAAGCCCATCACCATAAAACCCAGACCAGTCAGAATCGCATGGACAAAGTAAAGCACTGGCGCAACGAATAGGAACAAGAATTCAAGCGGCTCAGTGATACCGCCTACCACACAAGCTACGACGCCAGAGATAAGCAGTGCTTTAATTTTTGAGCGGTTCTCAGGGCGAGCACAGTGGTACATCGCAAGAGCTGCACCCGGTAAACCGCCTAGGAAAGTTGGCATTTTACCTTGAGACAAGAATGCCGTGACTTCCGGTGTAAATGCCGTTGTGTCAGGACAAGACAATTCAGAGTAGAAGATGTTTAATGCGCCAGACACGGTTTGACCACAGACGTCCATAGTACCGCCTGCTTCAGTGAATCGAATCAGCGCAACTAAGATGTGGTGAAGACCGATTGGCAGCAATAAACGCTCGCCTGTACCAAACAACATTGGACCGAAATCACCCGCACCTTCAATCACATGACCGATACCATTGATGCCTGCAGCAAAGTAAGGCCATACGAATGGGATAAATACACCGACAACGCCCAGTACCAATGCAGAAATGATTGGCACAAAACGAGCGCCACCAAAGAACGCTAGCGCATCTGGCATTTTGAAGGTGTAAAAGCGCTGGTGAAGTTTCGCAACAATCACACCAACGATTACCGCGCCAAGGATACCAGTATCAATCGATTCAATGCCGATGATGCTTTTCACACCGTAGGCGGCACGTTCCGCTTCACTGTCTAGTACACCAGCGACGGTTAGGAAGAAGTTGATCGCAAGGTTGAACGCAGCATAGCCAACGAAACCCGCGAAACCTGCCACGCCTTTCTCTTCACGCGCTAACCCAAGCGGGATAGCTACTGCGAACATCACAGGCAAGTAGATGAATGCGACAAGACCGATTTTGGTCATCCACATAAACAGGTATTGCAGAGGGGTGTTGTCTAAAAATGGGATGGCTTCTTTGATTGCGGCGCTAGAAAACGAGCTGCCGACACCAAGAAGAATACCTGAGAATGCCAGCAGCGCGACTGGCAACATGAAGGTCTTGCCGAGGCTTTGCAAGAACTCCCACATGGTCGATTTATTGCTTTTAGACATAGTTTGTCTCCGGAAATTGAGAACTTGTAGGGCTCATACACATCACATTATGTGCGCATGAAGTGTTGTTTTTATGCACTCAATATACGCTGCTAAAAATTTTGATAAAACGTTTTACCAAAAATTCTGTGATCGAGTTAGATATCTTTTTCCACAAACTGTGTAGGGCTTTTAAAATCAACCTAATAGGGTTACAGTTTGATGATAAAACGTTTTTCTAATCCATAAAGTGAATCTATGTCGTCAAAAAAAGTGACCATTACAGAAGTCGCTAAACATGCTGGCGTGTCAGTTACCACCGTCTCTATGGTGTTGGGGAATAAAGGGCGGATCTCTCCAGACACAATAGAAAAGGTCAACGCTGCGGTAGAAGAGCTCGGCTATATCCGTAACCGTGCCGCTGCCAACCTACGATCCAATTCCAGCGAAATCATTGGATTGATCCTCAAAGACATCAGTGATCCCTATTACGCAGAAGTCGCAGCAGGATTGAGTGAAGAAATCGAGCAGCAAGGTTACATGCTGTTTCTGGCTCAAAGTGGGGATAACCAAGAAAAGTTTGAGAAGTGTGTATTAACCATGGCACGCCAAGGTGTCGGTGGTATTGCCTTTTGCCCGATTGGTGAAAGCCAGCAGTTCAACGTCGAAAACCTCAAGCAGCACAATCTGCCAATGGTATGCATTTCACGCGCTTCGGTGGATAAGCAAATCGACTACGTGGGACCAGACAACATGTATGCCGCCAAGTTAGCGACGGAGCATCTGGTTAAGCAAGGGCATCGCAGAATCGCTTATGTCGGCGGTGCGAGCAGTTCTTTGTGTCGTGCTGAGCGTATTGGTGGGTATTGTTCAACTCTGATGCAGTTTGGTTTGCCTTTCAAACCAGAGTGGGTGGTCGAATGTGAGAAAAGCCAAGCGTCTGCCGCTCAAACTGTGCAGCAGTTATTGTTGGAACATCCACAGATTACTGCGGTTCTTTGTCACCATTCCTCGACGGCACTAGGCGCGGTTTATGGCATACATCGAGCGGGACGTTCTATCGGTAAAGATCAGTTTATCGGCGAGCAAGTATCGGTGATTGGTTTTGATGACGTTGAAGAAGCAGAGTTAATTGAACCACCGCTCACCTTCGTTAATTCCAATGCACGAGAGATGGGAAGACAAGCAGCAAAACGATTGATCAATCAATTGAAGCAAGAAGACAGCGAGCCTTACAGCTTGATCCTACCTCCCAAACTCATTGTTCGTGAGTCGGCTTAACCCAACACCACTTCCACACCTTGCTTTCTCAACTGTTCGAGGTCGCTTTTCGGAGCGGCTTTGTCGGTTAACAACACAGAGATTTCACTCGTTTTACCAATCGAAGATGGGTAGATTTGCCCAAACTTGCTTGAGTCCGTCAGTACGATGTTACGGCGCTTTTTCGCAATGATGGTTTCAGCGATTTCTGCACGCATCATGTCTCGGCTAGTAAAGCCTGTGTCTTGATGGAAACCGTCAATACCCAAAAAAGCCGTGCTGAAATGAATGTTCTCAATACACAGCTTAGTCAGCGGTCCAACCAAGCTCTCGCCTTGATGCTGATACACACCACCAAGCAAGATGATGTTGGCTGAAGTGTTTCGGATGAGGTGGGCGATGTACGCCGATGGGGTAATGATGGTGACGTCACCACGTTCAGCTAACGTGCGAGCTAAAAGCGCATTAGCACTGCCGCCTTCGATTAACACGGTTTCGTTTGGTGATACCAAATCTGCCGCTTTGTTGGCTAACGCTTGTTTGATGTCGAAGCGCACTTCGAGTCGCGTATCAATATCGTCACTTTGTAGCGCCGTCGCAGCGCCGTGTACACGCTTTAAGTAGCCTTGTTGCTCAAGAAAGTTCAAATCCTGCCTGATGGTCACGCCCGACACGCCAATGATGTCAGAAAGCTCCGTCACTTGAACGCGTTTGCGGTCATTAACCAATTGCAGGATTTCATTTTGTCTTGAGTTCACAGGCTCGCTCCTTTTTGATGAGCTTGCAGTATACGCCCGAACACTTTCATATGAAAGCAGCCTGTGAACGATAGAAATAAGCTAAGCTGCGTTACACTGTAAGCTCAAGACGGTTGCCATCCGGATCTAAGATGCAGCTTTCGTAGTAACCGTCACCTGTTTGTCTTGGACCGTCGACCCATTGGTAGCCATCATCTACTAAGGTTTTGGTTAATTGATCCACTGCCTGTTCTGATCCTAGATCGAAGGCAAGGTGTGCCAACCCTGTTACCTGCATTGCATGAGATTTTTCACATGCGGTCACACCTTCCATCGACATTAACTCCAGTCGTGCACCACTTTCAAACGAAAGAAAGTAAGATGAAAACTGCTTAGTTGGATTGTGGTATTTGTCGTTAGACACCGCGTTAAAGTATTTCTCATAGAAGGCTTTTAGCTCTTCCAAACGTTCAGTCCAAATCGCGATATGTTCTATTTTCATTAGGATTCCCCCTAGCTCTTAACTGCGCTCAATCTAACGAGGAAACGCAGCACAAAAAAGAGAGCAAATCACTTCTGAGTTGTTCCTGTTTTATGGTTGGAGTTGTGTTTGAATGAAAGTGATGCCCATAATGGCGCAAAGTTTTTCAGGACAGAATGATGGAAAAAATTTACTTCGCAGGCGGCTGCCTTTGGGGCGTTCAAGAATTTATGCGTCACCTTCCGGGCGTAATCAGCACCGAAGCAGGACGAGCAAATGGCACGACGGACAACACTCAAACCGAATACGATGGCTACGCGGAATGCGTGAAAACCCAGTTCGACCCTGAACAAGTGTCGGTTGAAACTTTAATGGGGTATCTGTTTGAGATCATCGACCCGCACAGTGTTAACAAGCAAGGTGAAGACGTAGGTGAGAAGTACCGTACCGGTGTTTATAGTCAAAACGAACAACACCTAGCCATCGCTAAAGCATTTATCGCAGCAAGACCAGATGCCGATAAAATCGCCGTAGAAGTACTACCACTCACAAACTACGTGCCAAGTGATGATGAGCACCAAGACAGACTCACACGCTTTCCAAACGACTACTGCCATATCCCGTTAGATTTGCTGCATAAGTACAAGCAAAACTAATGGTATCCACTGAGCACTTCCCAATTTTCCAATAAAAAAGCCCAGCATGTCGACTGGGCAAAATTGCTGCTTAAAAAACATGACGTGCCTTAATCAAGGCAAATAGGACAGATAAAAGCAGTATGCTTGGATATTTATCGTCTATCGCAATACTAGAAGTTGTAGATCACTGCGATTTCGGCACGAGTAATGTTGTCGCTTTGAGGACCGACAACATCACGCGTATAGTCACTATCCAACGCATAGTACAGGTTCAACTCCGTTTTTAGGTTGCCCGTAATGTAGTTGTGGAACTGCAGATAAAATTGAGTGTAAGCGTATTTTTCATCAGAGTTTTCACCGAACAAAATATCCTGATTTAAGGTATAAATCGCATCGTCTGTATCGGCGCGCCACGTTGACATAAAGCCAGTGATAATGCTCTGTTTTGGCATGTACTCAATAACTGAATAACCGCCAACCTGCATCGCGTTACCGTAAGCCCCGTCATGAGCAAAACCTAGAGGATCCCCCGTCCATAGTGGGTTGAACGTGTTCACTTTATCGCTATCCTTGCTTGTTCCCGATGCATAATGAAGGTTTAAACCTGCACGTACATTCCAATCTGCACTCCAGTTGTAGTTCAGATCTGCATAAGCCATATACGCTGAAATATCTTTGCCAGCATGGTCACCAAACTGATAAACACCATCAACCATGTACCCGAAGCCTTCACGAACAAAATCATGTGCGTGCAAGCCCAGCACTTGAATATCTACATCCCCATCCGGAGCATTAACGAATGAACTGTTGGTCACGTCATTGCTCATGAAATAAGCCTGCATTGCGCCATAGTCCGTGCGCCAATTCGCAAAGATACCTGTGGAGGTTTTTCCGTTGGTTTTGTCATCCCAGTTCCCACTCCAACTGCCATCTTTGCGCAATGGGAAGACTTCTTCACCGTAATAAACATCAAAGTTGATGCCATTCACTCTGTATTTGGCACTCGCCGCATTCCAACTCGATTGCACGGGTGTTGGTTCTCGGTTCATCATTTGCCATTCATTGAGGTAGATCTCTTGGCGTCCTAAACGTGTGCTCAAATACTGTTCACCATCATCGAGCAGCTTGAACTCTGTGAATAGTTGGTGGAAGTCAGTACCAGCATCATCTACCGGACCAGGGTTATCTAAGTTGGTGTAGTTGGTGCGGATTTCACCGTAGATTCGAGCCCAATCTTGGTATGTCACATCAGTAGCAAACTGCATTCGGCTACGGAACTCATTTTTCTTACGTACATCAGAGTCATACATATGATTCCAACGATTATCAAAAGCCGCTTTAATGTTACCGCTAAATGAAACTTTCCACTCTCCATCATCAGTAATATCAAGGCGTTTTAACTTCTCTGAAAAGCTCTTTTCGCTCTCCGCAAGATTGTCTACGTAGCTCCAATCTTCATTTGCACGATCACCCCAAAACACGATTGGGTTTCTTTCAGACCATGTAGGGGCTTCGGTTGCGTGTAGCGCACCAGAAATACTCACTGCAAGCAAGGTTAGGGACACTTTTGTTATATTTTTCATAATTATATTTCCATATTTTGGGTACAGAAATCCCTACCCGTGGTGCTCGCACCACAGGAGGGTTCACTTGTTATTGGTTTTTTATTTGTAGGGGGGAATGATTAAGAGTCGACGCCCAGCGCTTCTTTAATACCTGACGCAATGGTAATAACGTTCGCACCGTAGATGACCTGAATTCCTTTTGGCATTCTCACCACGCCAATTGCATTCAGTTGTTTTTTCCAGACATCATCTGCTGCCGCTAACGTTTCATCATGTAGGGAAACCCTTAAGCGTGTGGCGCAGTTTGAAACGTTATCGATGTTCTCAGCACCACCCAGCGCTTTAATAATTTCGACTGGAAGACCTGCAGAGTTCTGCTCTTTTTTCTTCTTGAAGTCTGCTTTTGAGTAAAGAGCGATATCTGCATCATCGTCCTCTTCACGACCTGGTGTTTTAGAGTTGAACTTCAGAATCACGTACTTAAATGTGTAGAAGTAAATAACGAAGTACAGTGGAATAATCCATAGCAACGCCCAAGCATGTACCTTCTCTGGCTGTAGTAGGTTTGGCACCATAAACAACAGTTGGTTACCATGAATAGAGACGCCAAACATCTCAGTAATGACATAAGCCAAACCATTTAATGGCACGTGCACAGCAAAGAACAAGAATGGTTGAACAAACAAGAAAGTGTATTCAAGTGGCTCTGTGATCCCGATAACTGCTGCAGTAAATACGGCAGGGATCATAATCGCAGCGACTTTCTTTTTGTTTTGTGGTTTCGCGGTGACATACATCGCATAAGCCGCACCTGTAAGACCACCAATCTGAATTGGAATACGACCACTAGTAAAGTTATGTGTGATGTAACCAGTTGCCTCAGGGGAGCTCATTTGACCATTCATGATATTACGTACACCTTCGTACACAACGCCATCAATTTCCATTACCCCACCCACACGAGTGTATTCAATTGGGAAGGCGATGAGATGGTGGAGACCAAATGGTAGTAACCCCTTATCAAACACGCCGAATAGGAAAGAGCCAAAGATACCCGAGCTAGTAATAAGCGTCGTGATAGATTGCAGCCCACCCGCGATCGGTGGCCAAGCATGATAAGCGACAAAGCTGATCGGCATAATCGCAAGATAAGCAAAGATTACGACAGCACGTGGACCAGAGAAGAAGCTCAACATTGCTGGCATTTCAAATTTGTAGAAACGGTTGTGCAGTGCCGCTGTGATACAGCCCACAATGATCCCGCTAAAGATCCCCATGTTGTATGAGAATACGCCTAGGTTTTCACCCCATAGTGAATTGAAATTTTGTGCGGCAACTTTGTCGTAACCCATGTTGTTAACAAGGTAATCAACACTGGTCGTTTCCGGTGTCCAGCCGTTAAAAGCGGCAATGGAACCAATCGCGACGTTGAAACACATAAACATGGTAAAGCCTGTAAATGCTGCCCAACCTTTTTCAGATTTTGACAAGGCAAAGGCTAAACCAATCGCAAAGAATGGTGGTAGGTTTCGCATTACCATCAAACCAAGATCGAGCATCAGTTTGAAGAACGCAAAAATGACAGAGTCTTGAGCTGACATTTGGTTTACAACGCCAGCGCCTATCCCTATAAAAATACCTGCAATGACCAGTACAATGATGGAAACCATCATACCGCCGGCAAGTGCTTGAACCTTATCTCTCATAATTTACTCCTGAAGTGATATGAGAACTTTCACGTATATCGTTATTGCTTTTATTAGTGACTCTAGGTTGAGCTGTTCATTTGGCTCGTGCACAAAGGTCACTTCTTCAGGGAAAGTTGGTCCAAAAGCTACTCCATGCTCCAATGCACGCGCGTACGAAGCCGCGCCTTTACTAAAGCAATTTGCATCCGTTCCAGTAACATCGGAATAAGCTTTCCCCATCGCTTGGATAAGGGCACTTTCGGGAGAGAGGTAGGATAGAGGTAAGTACTGATGTTCGACAAAGTTCACACCAGCTTGTTGGGATAAAGCCAGTAATTGGGAACGAACTCTCTCGATACTCAGTCCTTTAGGAAACCGAAAATCAAAATCCAAATTGTAGCCATGCGAATCCATGTTGATGGCAGAAACACAACACGTTGTGTATCCCATCTCATCATCGTTATGGTATAGACCTAACTTATGCCCGACGTAGTCATTTGCAAAGTGGGAATCAAGCAAGTGGACCAAGCTGGCAGAGTTTGGATCTAATCCTTCCACATGACGCATAACGTTGACGAACTTGTCCATGCAGTTATCAACTTTATGCGGGTTGCGGGATTTCTCCCACGGCGTTGAAATCTCAACGCGGTAATGTGACTGACAGTCAATCACATCAGCAAAAGCAGCAAACTGATGCGCTACTTTTTCAGCACTAGAGCCTGCCAATTCAAGCACCAAAAAGTGACAAGTGGATGTTCTATCTCGTTCACTCTCGATGCGTCTAATTTGGCATGCGCTATCACTGCTTCTGGCAGAAAATTGCTTCCCCAATGACGCATACAAAATACCCTTTTCACCGTTGACGATTGGGAAGTCGCCATCTGGAGAAAAGCCATATTCTGGCTGCGGATTGTGTTGAAAGTAATGCTCTACACATTCCCAAGTTGTCTCTTCTGCACCACCAATAATGACTCTTATTTTCTTATTGAGAGGGACAGTGAGTTGTTTAAACAACTTGAGGATGTACAAGCTAGCAATCAGTGGACCTTTGTTGTCTGTTACGCCTCGTCCAAAAACCATGTTATCAATTTTAGTCATACGGTATGGCGGCGTTCGCCATAGCATCTCATCCCCTGCTGGCACCACATCAACATGGTGCAGCAGAGCGATTTCTTGATCACCTTGCCCAAAGCTTATATCCAAAGCATAACCTTGGTGATCACGCACTTCTAAACCTTCTCTTTCAGCAAATTTGATTAAGTAATCAAACGCTTGCCTAATTTGATAACCAAACGGAGCATTCTCTGTTTGTGTCGTCAAATCACGTACTGATGGAATAGCAACTAGCTCAGATAAATCGTTAAGTAACTCATCAATATACTGTTCAAGATACTCGATTGCTTCTGTCGAAAACTTGCTTTCCATCATGTTTAATCCCTTAAATCCCTAGCCAAGAAGAGGTTATTAATAAACTTGTTATCAGGCTCTCAATTTACCGATAACCAACGAACGCCTTGTGTATTTGAAAACGCCATATAGTGCGCACGGCATTGAGAAAATATGCCATTCTCAACCACACCTGAAAGGGAGTTCAGTCGCTGTTCTAATTCGGTTGGCTCACTCATATCTAGACCAGAAACATCCAAAATGATATTGCCATTATCAGTAACGCAATCAGGGCGTTGCAAAGGACGGCCACCAAGGGATTTTAAGGCGAGAATAACTGGCATTTTCGCCGCTGGGAGGACTTCAATTGGCAGAGGGAATCTCCCCAACGTCTCCACTAAACGTCCTTCATCTGAGATGGTGATAAAGCACTTAGTCATAGAGGCAATGACTTTTTCACGCCCTAAAGCCGCGCCCCCACCTTTGATTGTGATGCCGTTTGTTAACCCTTCATCAATGCCATCAACGTAATAATCCACGTACAAGCAGTCTGCGAGAGGGATTTCTTTCAAACCTGAACTCTGGATGGCTTTAGAAGAGCGTTCTGAACTTGATACACAGTGAGCAAACGCCACGCCACTAGCTGCCAATAATTGGACAAATACTTCTGCTGTTGCACCTGTACCAATTCCAATAACCGTATCTGGAGTGACATTTTGTAGAATGTGGTCCAAGGCTGCTTTCGCAGCCTTGACTCTGACACATTCATCCACCGTATTTGTGATGAAAGTTTCCATTACGCGTTCTCCATCATACGCTTGGCAGTATCCACAACGTTTGCCACAGTAAAGCCGTACATTTCAAAGAGCTGATCAGCTGGTGCAGACTCACCAAAGCTCGTCATACCGATGATCTCTCCTTGTAAGCCAGCGTACTTAAACCAGTAATCTCGAATACCAGCTTCAATCGCGATACGCTTGGTCACATGGGTTGGGAGAACGTGTTGCTGGTATTGTGCACTCTGCGCGTCAAACACGTCGGTTGCAGGCATCGAAACCACACGACAGCGAACATTGTTCAACTGCGCCTTTGCTTCCATAGCAAGAGCAACTTCAGAACCCGTGGCAATGAGAATAAGCTCAGGTTCACCGTCACAGTCGGACAAGATGTAACCACCTTTCGCGATGTTTTCTAATGTCTCCTCATCACGCTCAAATTGAACAAGATTCTGGCGCGAGAAAATCAGTGAAGTTGGACCATCCGTTCTCTCGACAGCGGCTTTCCAAGCGACAGCGGTCTCGACTTGGTCACAAGGACGCCATGTGCTCATGTTTGGCGTTAAACGCAGTGATGCGATTTGTTCCACAGGTTGATGCGTTGGACCATCTTCACCCAAACCAATTGAATCATGCGTGTAGACAAAGATGCTGCGTTGCTTCATCAATGCGGCCATACGCAATGCATTACGTGCGTATTCCATAAACATTAAGAATGTGCCGCCATAAGGAATAAAACCGCCGTGGAGAGCAATGCCATTCATCATGGCTGACATGGCAAATTCACGAACTCCGTAACTAAGGTAATTACCTGAAGCATCCTGAGCGGTAATTGCTTTTGAACCAGACCAATTCGTTAGGTTTGATGGAGTTAGATCTGCCGAGCCACCTAGGAATTCAGGTAAGTGCGCGCCGAAGGCCTCAATCGCGTTTTGCGATGCTTTGCGAGTCGCGATAGTCGCAGGGTTGGCTTGCAAAGTTTTAATCACATCTTCACTGATTTGAGCCCAGTTTTCTGGTAGGTCGCCCTTTACTCGACGATTAAACTCTGCTGCCAGCTCTGGGTATGCCGATTCATATTCCACAAAGCGATTCGCCCATTGCGCTTCCGCATCTTTACCTGCAACTTTGGCATCCCACGCTTGATAGATTTCATGCGGGATTTCAAACGGGGCGTATTCCCAACCTAGGTTTTGACGTACTAGCGCTACCTCTTCTTCACCTAACGGTGCACCATGACAATCGTGGCTTGCTGATTTGTTTGGCGATCCAAAGCCAATAATGGTTTTACAGCAAATTAATGTTGGCTTACTGGTTTCTGCCTGAGCCTCTAGAATCGCTTGGCGAATTGATTGAGCGTTATGACCATCAACATCCGCAATGACGTGCCAACCATATGCTTCAAAACGTTTAGGCGTATCATCCGAAAACCATCCTTCAACCTCGCCATCAATTGAAATGCCATTGTCATCCCAAAACGCAATCAGCTTGCCTAAACCTAGTGTGCCAGCTAACGAACAAGCTTCGTGGGAAATGCCTTCCATCATGCAGCCATCACCCATAAACACATAGGTGTGGTGGTCAACGATATCATGACCAGGACGGTTAAACTGATCAGCTAATACCTTCTCAGCGAGTGCCATACCAACCCCATTGGTAATACCTTGACCTAGCGGACCAGTTGTTGTTTCAATCCCCGGTGCATAACCATATTCTGGATGTCCCGCCGTCTTTGCATGCAACTGACGGAAAGATTGAATATCTGCCATCGTCAAATCATAGCCAGACAAATGCAATAAGCTGTAAATCAGCATAGAGCCATGACCGTTAGAAAGAATGAAACGGTCACGATCCGGCCAATTAGGGTTGGTGGGATTATGTTTTAGAAAATCACGCCACAGAACTTCCGCAATATCCGCCATGCCCATCGGTGCACCAGGGTGACCAGAGCCAGCTTTTTGCACCGCATCCATACTCAATACACGAATCGTGTCTGCAAGTTTATTTCGAGAGATCATCTTCACTACTCCTTACAGACGTGCTTCAATCATTGCTTCTAGTTTGCCTTGGTCTACGGCAAAGTTACGAATACCCTCAGACAACTTCTCTGTCGCCATTGGATCTTGGTTCATTTCCCAACGGAACTCAGCTTCAGTCATTGCCGTTGGCGCAGGGTTCACATTCGTGCGTTGAGCATAAAGCTTTGGTTCAACCTCACCTTCTTGCGCTGCAAGTTGATCTAAGATTGCAGGACCAATCGTTAGACGATCACAGCCAGCTAGAGCGAGCACTTCGTCAGCATTACGGAAGCTAGCACCCATAACCACAGTGTTGTAGCCATGATCTTTGTAGTAGTTGTAAATCTTAGAAACCGAGACAACACCCGGGTCTTCATGTGGAAGGTATTCTTTTTGATCAGTATTATTTTTGTACCAATCTAAGATACGACCAACAAATGGAGAGATAAGGAATGCCCCCGCTTCTGCACACGCTTTTGCCTGAGCAAAGTTAAACAGCAGCGTTAGGTTACAGTTAATACCTTCTTTTTCGAGTACTTCTGCTGCACGAATGCCTTCCCATGTTGACGCCAGCTTGATCAAAATGCGCGCTTTCTCAATGCCAGCTTCTTGGTACATGGCGATCAATTTTCGCGCTTTCACCAAACTGGATTCTTTATCAAATGATAAGCGAGCATCAACCTCAGTAGAGATACGCCCTGGTACGGTTTTTAAGATTTCTACGCCGATGTTGACCGCCAATTTATCGCTTGCATCGATGATCTGCTGTGCTCTATCTGCGCTTTGTTTTTTCGCCCATTCAATCGCATCTACAATCAAGTGATCGTATTGAGGCATCTCTGCCGCTTTAAGCACTAATGAAGGGTTTGTCGTCGCATCTTGAGGCTGGAATGCAGCAATCGCATCAATGTCACCAGTATCAGCAACAACCGTTGTGTATTTTTTCAATTGTTCTAATTTGTTCATAACTCTATCTCGATAAGTTGATAATCAATTGCGCTAGCGAAATTTGACTCATTGACGATAAAACAATGTCTGCATGCGAGACATCTAAGTGCTGAGTCAGGTAATTGGTTACCGCAACTGTTGAAATACCTGCCGCTCGAGCCGCTGTAACTCCTGGAGGAGAGTCCTCAAAGGCAATGGCTTGACTGGCAGAAACTCCGAGTTTTTCTAGGCTAGTGAGATAAACGTCCGGAGATGGCTTACGACGTTCAATCGAGATTTCTTCTGCTCCGGTGAAACAGTCAAAGTAATGCTCTAAATTCAGGCGCTTCAGAATCGGCATATAATGCTCGTATTCAGAACTTGTTGCTAACGCCATCTTAAGCTCCATTTGCTTTGCTGTGTCTAGATAGCAGCGAACACCTTTTCGTTCTGTTTGAAGTGCAATCAGTCGATAAGCATGACTAAAGACTTGTTGTCTGATTTCATCATCAGATAACGCTTGCTTTGAATGATATCGATAAAGGTCACAAAGAGAGGTTGCTGGTACTGAGCTCCCAACTAGACCAGCAACCTGGAGTGGCGAAACATCAATCCCGAATGGCTTCATTAGAGCTTCCCAGCCCCTAAACAAACAGGTTTCTGTATCGACGAGTAGACCATCGAAATCGAAGATTAACGCTTGAATATCACGACGTTTGATGTCCTCTCTATCCACATTCAACGCTGCAAATTTCATTGTTTTTACTTCGTTTTCCATGTTCTCAACCCCTTTTTGTTCTGCTATACCAAGCTGGCGTGCAGAATCGTTTTCATCTCTTCGCCTGTTGTCAAAGGTAGGTTGAAGCAAAACGCTGGTTCTAATGCCTTTACGTCTTCCTCTGTGACTCCTACCTGCGTTAGGTTGTGCTCTAAACCAATTTGCCCTAAAAACGTGACTAAGTGCGTTGCTAGCGATTGTGCTTTTTCTTCAGTGCTTCCCACGGCACCAAATAGCTCAGCAACTTTTGCGTAACGTTCTGGTTGTTTACGCCATTGCAGTTGAACATAAGCGGGATAAACCACCGCTAGTGTCAAACCATGAGGTAAATTCGTTTTTCTACTACCTAAGATTTCCCCTAGAGGATGCGGTGCGCCTGCGCCACCATTAGCCAAGGAGATCCCAGCCAACGTATCAGCGCTTGCCAATCGACAACGACCTTCGATATCGGAGCCGTTCTTCACAACAGCAGGCAAGTTTTCTACCACCAGCTTCATGGCTTCTAGCGCCAAACTATCAACTAATGGTGAAGGCTTTGTGCCGGTGTACGACTCGAACGCATGTGAAAACGCATCAAAACCAGTCATCGCTGTCATACGAGGTGGTAAGGTCAGCATTAATTCAGGATCAATAATGGCTTCACATGGATAAAAATCAGGATGGAACAATGTCAGTTTTGAGTGGCTATCAAGATCAGTAATAACCGCTGCATGAGTAACCTGAGAGCCCGTTCCAGATGTTGTTGGTATCGCAATCAAAGGCACAGTTGATGCTGGCAGCGCCTTAATATCACCAAAAGGCGAATCATAATTTTTAAACCAGTGTGCCCAATCAATTGTGTCAACCTTCATGGTTGCTGCGATGATCTTCGCGGTATCGATCGATGAACCACCGCCAATGGCAAGTACAACGTCACAGTCAGCTTCGATACCAACTTGTCGTCCAAGCTCAACAACCGTCGTTGGCGGATTAGGTACAACGCCATCGAAGTGCGTTACATGAATATCTTGTTCGGCAAGCAAAGCAAAAATACGCTCATACGCTGGTTTAACTGCTTCAAATATCGGTTCAGATACAATCAAACAGCGTCGACCGTATTTGGCAATCATATGACCAATTTGGCTCACATTGCCCGGGCCAAAGCTCAGCTTAGTCGGTTGGTAGTGATTAAAATGTGTCATGGCAATTCCTTGGTTGGTGTCGAGCCGGAGCATTTCGAGGGGGAAGTTCAGCCCGACACCATTAACTCTAATTAAGCTAGTTCAGCGGCAACGGCTTCTTCAGCAGCATTCAGTGCAGCACGGAAATCTTTTACGCCAGCTGTAATGCCTTCTTTGTGACCGAAGATGTTGGTTGATGCCACCATCACATCAATGTCTTCTTTCAACAGCGGCTCTAGGTTGTGGTTACGGATACCACCGTCAACACACAATTCACAGTTAGGGTTACGCTCGTTAATTAGCTGACGCGCTTCGCGAATCATTTCAATCGCAGACTCACGCCATAACCATTCATCGTTGTTCACGCCATGAATAACAATGTGTAGTCGGTCTAGGTAGTAAATTGCTTCTTTAACGAAAGAGACAGGAGTAAAACAGCCAACGGTTAGACCAAACTTCATGTTGTAGTCACGGCAGTACTTCATCATGTACGCCAATGGCGCACCCAAGAAGTTCTCTGCTGGAAGAATCAGCATGTCTGCGCCAGCTTTAGCAATCTTTTCTACAAATAGACGATCACAATCTTTAAAGTAAGCGTGGACTTCGATTGGCTTATCCGTGTACTGACGAATACCTTCAACGATTTGATGACCACCCATAAGCTGCATGTTTTTCAAATCATGCATATCAGCAGCATCACAGTGAATGTAATCCGCACCCGCGTCAGACACTTCTTTTACGATATCTGCGATGTGGCCGTAATCTACGTGTGCAAGACCTGCTGCGATTTTTACTTTTTTCATTGTGTTTCCTTAATAGAAGTAAGAGTGTTGGCATGAATGCTGACCTTCAGACACGATCAATCTGAGGTACTGCCCAATGCCGCAACCGTTGTTATCTGTGACAATTAAGTTCGCTAACCCACGAATGGCTGGACTAGCGTTTTCCATTGCTACGGGTTCTCCAACAACGCGTAACATTTCTGCATCGTTGTCTCCGTCACCAAAAGCAATGGTGTATTTCGGATTCAGGTTGAGTTGATTAAGTAGGTGAAGAGTTGCGGTGCCTTTGTTCGCTCCCTTCGCTGTGATATCAAGCTTGTTCGGCGTTGAAAGATCGGCTTGTACATGATGATGAATCAGCACATCACGTAATTCACAGAGAGCGACTTTGTCTTCGCTAGAGACCAAGACTTTATATACATCACCACATTCATTAAGTAGTGAACGAACACTCGGTACAATTTTCATGTTGTCCTCAACGCCCAGTGCCAACATCTGTTGCTGAAGACCTAAGAAGTGTTCAGATTGTTGAGTCGCGAAAATGCCGTTTTCGCAGTAAAGCGTGAAGTAAAACTGACCAATATTGAGAGTGTCGAGTAATGCATTGAGTGCATTTGAACCAATGACTTGGCTATCGTTGATGCTGCCTTGAACAGGGTCAAACTGGTAGGCGCCATTACAGCAAATCATCGGCAGTTCAATGCCAAGCTGCTTGGCAAAAGGAAGCATCAGGTTATGTGGACGACCACTTGCTAATGTGACTTTATAACCTTCACTAATCGCAAGTTTGATCGCTTCGATATTGTTACTACTGATCTGATTATGGTCATTTAACAGTGTGCCATCTAAATCGATAATGATTGCTTGATACTTCATTTTGGTCTCCAATGACTCTTTGTGACGCAAAATGACTATAAACGGTCAAATAACGTCACGTAAAGTCATTTTTGACTTAAAATGATTCAAAATAAGCTAAAGATCACAAAAACCGGTCACAAACAATTCAAAAAGCGTCATTTTGATTTTTTATTTGCTCAAAACGTCAAATTCGGTCAAAATTGGTCAAAACAAAAATCAAGGACTTAACTATGAATGAAGCTCAGCGTCATAGAAGGCTTTTGGAGTATCTAGAAAATCACACGTATATCAGCACGAGCGACTACGTTGAGATGCTTGATATTTCTCTATCAACAGCCCGACGCGACATAACAAAACTCGCAGAAGACGGGAAACTCACTAAGATCCGCAATGGTGCGGAAGTGATTAAATCAGAACAAGTAGCCACACAATCTCATGTTGCTTCTCATTTCATTCCTTCAGAAAAAGACATTGAGAATTTTGCAGCTAAATCTCGGATTGCCCAAGCCGCCGCTGAAATGTGTGATGAAGGTGATAGTGTGGTGGTAAGTGGCAGTAACACAACGTTATTGTTGGGTGACTATTTAGCTGGCAGCAACATTCAAGTGGTGACCAACTTTATGCCACTTGCTTACCAACTCATTCAGAAGAAACATTCTAGTTTGATCATTCTAGGTGGGCAGTATCTACCAGAGCGTCATATTACCATCTCACCAGATGCTGAAAATACTGACGACTATTCAAGTCGTTACGTTTTCTTCACAGGTACCGGTGTTTCGAAAGCTGGCGTGTACACTTCTGATCTCTTGGTTTACATGGCTGAGAAGAAACTATTGGAATACGGTGATCGTCTAGTAGCATTAGTCGATAGTAGCAAGATAGGCAAACACGGCGGAAAGCTTCTGGCTTCTGCCTCTCAACTTGATACCCTAATTACGGATCAAGGTGCCGATGAAACAACACTTAAAGCACTAGAAGAAGCTGGCGTTCAAGTAATTACGGTATAGCAACGTATTACCATAGACATAACAGCCGGAAGCAACAGTCATGTTCTTCCGGCTTTTTCAATTAATATTTGATTCCCTTCTCGTTTATTTTCAAGCTTCATTATTAATTTCAAAATAAATGGAATATAAGTCACAATACTAATTCCCTTCTAGCTCATTGATATTAATGACTTCTATCACACTTAGCTCTCAGTGATACAAAAATATAGTTATTGGATTTTTTTTACTATTTCAGAAAACCGTAACATTAATTAAATTTGCCTCATTACTTCAGTACCAATGAGTCAAAAAATGATTACAGAACTAACAAACGTCAATTTAATTAAAGGCAACCTTCAAGCAAATAATAAAAAAGAAGTCTTTGAAGAGCTAGCGCAAATGCTATTCGAAAATAATCGAATCAGCAGTAAAGAGGCTTTTTTAACCGACATCGAAGCACGTGAAGCATTGAGCGTAACTTCAATGGACGGCATCGCTTACCCACACGCAAAAAGCAAAGCGGTTACAGAACCTGCAATAGCTGTTGGCGTAAAGCGCGAAGGCATCGAGTATGGCGACGAAGAGGGAGTCAAACCGACCGTATTCTTCATGATTGCTTCACCAGATAACGGTGCCGACCACCATATTTATGTTCTTCAAGAATTATTCGGTAAATTTAGCGAAGAGTTTATTGAAGATATTCATAACGCAAAAGACGAAAACCAAATACTAAATATTTTAATTAATTCATAAGGCGTGAAATTATGAGTACAATCACAGCTCAAGCTAGTAATAATAGCGATTTCAAAAAAATCCTAAGTACCATGAAAGGTCACCTTTTATTCGGTACTTCTCACATGCTTCCATTTATCGTTGCGGGTGGTGTACTACTGGCGCTAGCGGTAATGGCATCAGGTAAAGGTGCGGTTCCTGCGGACGGTTTATTAGCTGATATTTCTAATATCGGTATTAAAGGTCTGGTGCTGTTCCCAATTATTCTTGGTGGCTTCATCGGTTACTCAATTGCAGACAAACCAGCACTAGCGCCAGCGATGATCTCTTCTGGCATCATGGCTGACATGGGCGGCGGCTTCCTTGGTTGTATCGTAGCGGGCTTCATCGCAGGTGGTGTGGTATTCCAACTTAAGAAGATCCCTCTTTCTGCTAACATGACTGCGTTGGGCGCTTACTTCATCTACCCTCTACTAGGTACGCTTATCTCTGCAGGTATCGTTCTATGGGGTATCGGTGAGCCAATCAAGATCTTCATGGCTTCTATGAACGAATTCCTAGCTTCTATGGCTGGCGCTTCTAAAGTGGTTCTAGGTACGATTCTTGGTGGTATGACTGCATTCGATATGGGCGGTCCAATCAACAAAGTAGCAACGCTATTCGCTCAAACTCAAGTTGATACTCAACCATGGCTAATGGGTGGTGTTGGTATCGCAATCTGTACGCCTCCTCTAGGTATGGCACTAGCAACATTCCTATTCAAGAAGAAGTTCACTAAGCAAGAACAAGAAGCAGGTAAAGCAGCAGCAATCATGGGTTCTATCGGTATCTCTGAAGGTGCTATCCCATTCGCAGCAAACGACCCAGTACGCGTTCTTCCTTCAATCGTTGCTGGTGGTATCGTTGGCTGTGTGTTCGGCTTCCTAACAGATGTACTGCTACACGCACCATGGGGCGGTCTAATCACAGCTCCTGTATCAAGCAACATCCCAATGTACGTTGTGGGTATCGCATTAGGCTCACTAACAACAGCAGTTATCGTTGGCTTCTGGAAACCAGTTGCTGAAGAAGAAGCAGAAGACGAAATCGTTGAAGCAGCACCTGCACAAGCTCAAGCGGCTCCAGCAGCAGGCGAAGGCGAGTACGACATCGTAGCAGTAACATGTTGCCCATCTGGCGTAGCACACACATTCATGGCAGCGAAAGCACTAGAGAAAGCAGGTGCAGCAGCGGGTCTGAAAATCAAAGTAGAAACTCAAGGTCAAAACGGTATCCAGAACCGCATCACTGACCTAGATGTAGCAAACGCGAAGCTGGTTATTCTAGCTCACGATATCCAAGTAAAAGACGCTCACCGCTTTGCAAAAGCAAACGTTGTTGAGTGTTCAACGAAAGAAGCGATGCGTAACGCAGCGACTCTTGTGAAAGCTTAAACCTTAAGCTCCTCCCCCTAAGAGCCCTTTCCCCCAAAGGGCTCTATTTCAAGTTTTTAAGTTTTAGTAATACCCCTGATTTTTTTAATTATATAACCCTACAATTTACAAGGCTTTAAAAATGAAATTCAAACCTTCCCTACTCGCTTGCGCAGTTTTAAGTGGTCTAGTCGGTCTGACTGGCTGTAACGACGACACAACCAACATTTATGAAGGCGGTGACACCAACCCTGCACTGCCGGATATTCCTGACGGCGGCAAGCCAGTATGTCCTCCAGTTGGCGATGGCGACTGTGATGACAAGCCAAACCCAGAAACACCTGAAATCGACATGGGCGTTCACATTCCGGTAGATTTCGCCGATATGGACGTAACACGCTACGTCAACCCATTCATCGGCACAGGTAACCTAGGCAACACCTACCCTGGTGCAACCACACCACACGGCATGGTGCAGCTTTCTCCAAACAACGGTTCTAACGGCTGGGAATACATTTCAGGCTACTACTACCACGACGCACGTACTTCCGGTTTCTCTCATACCCACCTTTCCGGAGCAGGTGCTGGCGACTTGAACGACATTCTCGTCATGCCAATCAACTCGCGTTCGGATTACATGATTGATGAAGGTTCGGCAACGCTAAACCTAGAAGCGTCTCGCTTCCAACATCGTGACGAGCAAGCGACGGCAGGCTACTACAAAGTCGATCTATTGGATTACGACATCAAAGCAGAATTGACGGCGTCTGATCGCGTTGGTGTCCATCGTTACACCTTCCCTCGTGATGAGAAGTCAGAAATCATCGTGAACACTGGCTTCAAAATTAACTGGGACTACACCTCAGATTCTTACTTGAAATGGGACAAAGACAATAACCGTCTTGAAGGTCACCGTTTCTCAGATGGTTGGGCACCAAGCCAAAAAGAATTCTTCGTGATGGAATTCGACCAACCAATCAAAAACGTTCGCTTTGCTTACTACGATAAAGAGCAGGGTCGTTACATGGACGTGCCAGAAGGCATTACAGAAATCGGTAACGAAACACGCGGCAAGTACCAATACGCGCGCGCTTACGTTGAGTTCGACACATCCAAAGACGGCTTAACGGTTGAAGCGAAACTGGCGCTATCAAACGTTGAGATTGGCGAGAATGGCAAGTCTGGTGCTTCTCTTAACATGACTGAAGTTGCGGGCATGAACTTCGACCAAGTACGTGAAGCGGCAACGAAGAAATGGGAAGACGAACTCGGCAAGATCCAAGTCTCTGGCGATGAAGATTACAAACAGACGTTCTACACCGCGATGTACCACTCGTACCTAGGTCAAACCATTCACTCTGACTTAGATGGTCGCTACCGCCAAGTTCACCAAGGTCGTAACGCATACCCTGATGGCAACACACCTTGGGGCGATAAGATCGATACGCTGAAAGAGTCGATCCGCACTGCCGATGCCAACAAAGATGGCAAAGCAGACTTCACGCGTTACGACACTTTCTCTTTGTGGGATACCTACCGCGCAGTTCAACCGCTGTCTTCGATTCTTGAACCTGACCGCTTAGCAGACGTGGTGCTGTCTATGCTGTCTTACGCTGAAGAAGAATGGGTGGATGACAAAGGCAACGTGCGCAAAGGTCGTCTGCCTGAGTGGACATTCAAAGGCAACGAAACAGGCATGATGATGGGCATGCACTCAACGCCTGTGATTCATGATGTGTTGTCGAAAGGCTCACTAGAAAAACGCATGATCGATCTTGGCTTCACAGAAGCTGAGCGCAAAGACGTTAAAGAACGTTTAGTTGAAGCGATGATCACTGACGCGCGCGCCGCAACGAGCCAAGGCGTAGCATGGATCAAAGAGTACGAAGAACAAGGTTACGTGCCAGCGCAATTGCACGACACTCCACCAGATTCTTACGGCGGTCACTCACCATTTAAAGACTCTTGGACAGCATCTTACTCGCTTGAATACTCAATGAACGACTGGGCAATCGCACAATCGATCAAAGAAGTGTTCGGTGAAGAAGATCCACGCTACACCGAGTTCGCTAACCGTTCTAAAAACTGGCAAGCGCAATTCGACTTCGGTGGTAAGCAATACCAAGGTTGGTTCAAAGCCCGTGACTACGATGGCGAGTTTATCGATGCAGGTTGGGTAGACCCAATCACCGGTCGTGCGGTAGGTAAAGACTGGCGTCCAGACATGTTTAACTGGGCATTCTCTGAATCGAATGGCTGGCAATACTCGTTCAGTGTTCAGCACGACATTCATGGCTTGATTGACCTGATGACACGCTTCGACAAGACACAAAACCCTGAAGCAGAACGCGGAGACTTGTTTGCAGCACGCTTGGATGAGTACTGGTCAACCTACCCAGATCGCAACGCAGGCGACAACCAATTCCCAGTGTTCAACACAGGTAACGTTGGTCAGCACGTGCAAGGTAACGAACCAGATATCCATGTTCCTTACTTGTACAACTACGTCGGTCAACCTTGGAAAGGTCAGGCAGCCATCGCCGCAGCAACCAACATTTGCTACAAGAACACGGCTGACGGCATTTGTGGTAACGACGACTTCGGTACGCTCTCTGCGTGGTTCGTGTTCCGTGCACTTGGCTTCTACCCAGTGAATGCTTCTTCTGGCATCTACGAAATCGGTACTCCGCTGTTTGAAAGCGCGTCTATCGATGTCGGCAACAACCAGAAGTTCACGGTTACCGCGAAGAACGTTAGCCGCGAAAACATCTTCATTCAATCCGCTCGCTACAACGGCAAAGACTTCAACCGCACTTACCTGACTCATGACGAAATCATGTACGGCGGTGAGCTGGAGTTCGTGATGGGCGACAAACCAAATCAACGTTGGGGCTCTCTAGAGCAAGATCTTCCACCAGCACAAGGCATCGGTGAGTTCTTGCATGAAGACGAGATGCCAGCAGGTTCTCGTTAATCCCAATAGTGACAACTCAGCCGGGAGAGCGCATCTCCCGGCTATCCCTACAAGCAAATTTTATAAGCAGTCCTTTATAAACAGTCTCTTATAAACACTTTTATATACGAATAACGACAAAACGGTATGCACATGTTTAAACGTAATCTTATCTCTTTGGCTATCCTGGTTGGTCTGACGGGTGGCTTGGCTGGCTGTAACAGCGACAACGATTCTTCCTCTTCACTGCCGGGCGATCCAATTGTTGATCTTGCGGTATTGAAATACGTCAATCCAATGATCGGCACAGCAGCTTCTGGTCATACATTCCCGGGTGCGACGGTACCGGCAGGTATGGTTCAGCTGTCTCCAGATACTTTCATCGGTTCTAACACAGACCATGAATCAGGACTTAACCCTTGGCACTCAGCTTCTGGCTACTGGGATTCATCCAACTACGAAACTGGCGAAGTGGTTAACACTGACGTTCCGCTGTACGGCTTCTCCCATACTCACCTTTCAGGTACAGGCGCAACGGACTTAGGCGACATCTTGGTTCTGCCATACGCAGACATGGCGAACACACAGCTGAACTCTTTCGACAAAGCCAATGAAGAAGCAAGCGCAGGCTACTACAAAACCAAGCTAAACCAAGGTCAAATCGAAGTAGAACTGAGCGCAACCAAACGCGTTGGTTTGCACAAATACACTTTTGCTGAAGGCGCGGACCGTAACGTGAAGTTCGATTTAGGTCATACCCTAATGAACAACAACGGCAAGTCTTTGAAGAACAAAGTAGAAGTGGTGGACGAATACACCATTCGTGGTCGTAAAACTTCAACAGGCTGGTTCCAAGGGCAAGATCACCAAGGTCAGGACATCTTCTTCTACGCGAAATTCAACCAGCCAATCGCCAAAGCACTATTGGGTGAACAAGACAAAGAACCAACGCGCGAAATGCGCAATGGCGCGGTTTACTCAGGCGATGATCTGACCGCTTACCTAAACTTCGGCACAGGCGAAGAGCCAATTGAGATCCGCGTCGGTATCTCTCCAGTTAACTGGCAAGGTGCACAGAAAAACTTAGAAGCAGAAGCACCAAGTTTCGACCTAGCAAAAGTAAAAGAAGACGCAGAATACGCGTGGGCTGAGAAGCTAGCAAAAATCAAAGTCGAAGGCGGCACAGACGCAGAGAAAACCAACTTCTACACTGGCATGTACCACATGATGATCGCGCCAATCGAGTTCTACGATGTGGATGGTCAATACGTGGATATGCTTGGCACGGTGCGCACACTGAACGATGGCGACACACCAAACTACTCGATTTACTCAACGTGGGATACGTTCCGCGCGGTTCACCCAATGTGGACCATCATCGACCCAGACCAAGCAACGCTATACGTGAAAGACTTGATTCGTAAATCCAACGACGAGTTTGGTTTATTGCCGAAATGGGAAGGTCATGGCTCAGAGACTGGCACCATGATCGGCTACCCATCGGCAGCAATTCTAGGCGATGCGGTAACCAAAGGCTTGATTGATGCAGAGCAAGCTTACACCGCATCAGTGAAATCAGCTCGCTACACACCGCATGAGTACCCACAGATTCATGACGACATCCTAAGCTCACTCATGGCAGGTCAGTTGAACTACCACGAGAAAGAACAGTGTGTTCGTTACCCGAACTGGAACTCAGTGTCGTACTCGTTGGAATTCTCCTTCTACGATTGGACGATCGCAGAAATGGCAAAAGCTGCTGGCGATATGGACGCGTATGAAGAGTTCAAAGCCCGTTCTTACAACTCATTGAAACACTGGGATGCGAAAGCAGGTAACGCAGACGGCACGGGCTTCTTTGTACCGACAGAGCTGAAAGAAGGCGACCCATGTGCGCTGAAATACGCTTCAACTGACTTCGACCCTTACAAGTCTGACGCGTTCTACTACACAGAAGGCAACGCGTGGCAGTGGCAATGGGCGTTCATGCAAGACTTAGACAAGCTGACTGAAATCATGGGCGGCACGCAAGGTCTGAACGACAAGCTGAACAACCTATTTACTGCCGATCCAAATGGCGGCGAAGCGCACCAAGACATGACAGGCTACATCGGTCAGTACATTCACGGTAACGAGCCTTCGCACCACGTCATCTACTTGTACAACCGTACTGAAGAGTCTTACAAGGCGCAGGAATACCTAGACCAAGTTTACGACCAGTTCTACAAACCGACGCCAGACGGCATCATCGGTAACGAAGACGTAGGTCAAATGTCGGCGTGGTACTTGATGTCAGCACTGGGCTTCTACCAAATCTCGCCAACCGATCCAACCTACAGCATCGGTCGTCCAATCTTCGACAAAGCGACGGTAGACATTGGTTCTGGCACGTTCACGGTAACGGCTGAGAACAACGGTCCAGACAACATGTACATCAAAGAAGTAACCATCAACGGTAAGCCTCTGGATGTTTACAACACTTTCCAGCACAGCGAATTCAAAGCAGGCGGCGAACTGCACTTCGTGATGACGGCTGACAAGTCTGAAGCAATGCAAGCCAACCTAGGCGAATAATGATTTTGAGGGGACCTCGTGTCCCCTTTTCTCGTGGAATAAAAACAATGAAACTAAAAAGAACCCTACTCTCTACCGCAGTGTTAACCGCCATGCTTGGTCTTGCTGGTTGTGGCAGCGACGCAGATCCAGAAACTCCGGTTATCTCTACCCCTACTTTGGAATTCGTTGATACCTTGATCGGCACTAAAGGTCTTGGCAACGTCAATCCATCTCCAGTCATGCCAGAAGGTATGATTCAACCTTCACCAGATAACTTCGATCCAAACGGTTGGAATGGTAAAGGCTCGCCTGTTGAATACGATCCTGTGCACAGCCTGCTTTCTGGCTTCTCAATGACGCACATTTCTGGCGCAGGTAAAGGCGACCTAAACGACTTCGCTTTCTTGCCATACACAGGTTTCAATACTGATGCCGTGACCATGGATAAAAGCTCGGAAGTAGCGGAGGTTGGTTACTACTCGGTTGACCTTGTAGAAACTGGCGTAAAAGCAGAACTGTCCGCAACCGACCGCGTGGCGTTCCAACGTTACACTTTCAAACCAGGTGAAGACCGCAAAGTACGTATCGATCTTCAACACGAACTGTTGGAGCAATACGGCAACCACTCTCGCAGCATCTACTACAAGCGCGTTAATGACACTACCGTCGTAGGCGCGCGTACCTCAAACGAATGGGGTCAATGGCAAACCGTGTTCTTCGCGGCAGAATTCTCTGATCCAATCATTGAAGAAAACCTGTACACCAAGCTTGCTTCTGAAAGCAAACTGACTCCAACCGACGCTACCGAAGTCGGCTTGGAAGATTACCGCGGTTACGCAGAGCACAAACCAATGCCGGGCGAACCAGAACCTGACCCAGAACGTTTGGCAAAACGCGCAAACGATGTCCTGACGCATTTGAACTTTGGCAAGAGCGATGAGCCATTGGTGGTCAAAGTAGCGATTTCTGGCACTGGCGTTGACGGCGCACTGAAAAACCTAGAAGCAGACACTAACGGTTGGGACTTCGACAATGTCGTACAACAAAACCGCTTGGCTTGGGAAAACATCCTTGGCGAGTTTGAACTGGAAGGCGGCAACAAAGCCGACAAAACCATGTTCTACACCTCGCTCTACCGTACGTTTGTTGCTCCATTCCTATACCAAGATGTGGATGGCAAATACCGTGGCATGGATGGCAAAGTGCACCAAGCAGAAGATGGGTTAGTGAACTACTCAGTGTACTCAATGTGGGATACCTTCCGCGCCGCACACCCACTGAAAACCATCATCGATAAAGACCGCGCGATTGAACACGCACGCGATCTATTGAACAAATACCAAACGGGCGGCGTGCTGCCAAAATGGGAACTGCACTCAGATTACACTGGTGAAATGGTCGGTCATCCTGCGGTTTCGGTTATCGCCGATATCATGGTCAAACACCCAGAAGCCTTTACTGCCGCTGAGTTTGATTTGGCACTGAAAGCCGCTGACGAAACAGTCAACTTCAACCTTGATAAAACTGAAAGCTGGGTGCCTTACCAAGACGCTTGGAACGGTGACAAACGCTTCACAGTCATGACACGTCATAACGACTACCAAGAAGACGTCGGCTTTATTCCAGCCAACACCAAATGGGCGCCGGATTCTGGTGACAAACCGGGTTATGTGGAAGGCTTGAAAGTCGATAAATACGACGAGCTCGTGAACGAGTCGGTGTCTTACGGTCTTGAGAATGCTTACTACGACTGGTGTATCGCTCAGATCGCTAAACTTGCGGGCAACGACCAACAATACGACCGCTACATGGCGCGCTCTGAATCGTTCAAGAACTACTTCGATTACAACCCAGAGCAATACGGCAAGTTGCAAGACACCAAAGGCAACGCATTGGGTGCGACGGGCTTTATGCGTCCGGCTTACATGAACAGCGGCAGCAAGGTTTGGGCAAACAACCTGAAAGCCGAATGCTTGGACGAGAACATGGCGCTGTCTATCCCAGACGGTATGGACTACAACGCGTGTAAAGACCGCAAAGCACTCAACGAAAGTGACGTGTTCTGGCCTTACCGCGCCGAGCACCGTGGTGAAGACTTCACCGAAGGCAATACATGGCAATGGACATGGTTTGCACCGCACAACTTGAACGGTCTGGCTAACGTGATGGGTGGCGAGCACATCGACCGTACTGACTTCTCTCTTCCTGAAGACGTAACCGAACAAGGTAAAGCGGCATTCTTAGCCAACTTGAATGCGCTGTTTAATGCGGACTCCAACGCCGATACGAGCCAATCACACGACATGTCTGGCTACATCGGTCAGTTCGTGATGGGTAACGAGCCTGATCACCACGTTCCTTACCTATACAACTGGACGGCAGAACCTTGGAAGACACAAGAAATTGTCGACCAAGCGATGAACGAGTTCTACCACCCAACGCATGAAGGTCTGATTGGTAACGAAGACGTCGGTCAGATGTCGGCGTGGTATGTGATGTCTGCATTGGGCTTCTACCAAGTCACGCCGGGCGAAGCAAGTTACACCATCGGTCGTCCTCTGTTCGACAAAGCCGTGATTCCAGTCGCGGACGGTAAATTCACCATCACCTCAGAAAACAACAGCCAAGAGAGCATCTACGTGAAGTCGGTGACCATCAATGGCAAACAATTGAGTGACAACTTCAGCTTCGCGCACAGCGATTTGAAAGATGGTGGTGAGCTGCATTTCGTCATGACTTCAGACAAATCTGAAGCGATGAAAGCGCAGTAACCGATACCCATCTAAATAACATCCCCAAACTACTTGGCGTTGTAACTAGGCGACATCGTTGCAACGTCAAGTGAGGCGGGGATAAAGGGGTACACCCTCGCCCCTTATTTTCTGTAGAACCTTCACTTCTGTGGAACCATAAAAATGAAACTAAAAAGAACCCTTATCTCTACCGCTATTCTCGCTGCCATGTTTGGTCTTGCTGGTTGTAACAGTGATGACGACAACAGCAAGTCTGGTACTCCATCCCTCGACACCACACTAACTCAATACGTCAATCCATTGATTGGTACAGGCGCAGATGGTCACACCTTCCCTGGGGCGGTTGTGCCTTACGGTTTGGTGCAACTTTCTCCTGATACCGAAATGGAAGGCTGGGGCTCTGCTGCCGGTTACTTCGACCACGGCAAGCTGACTGAAATCCCAGTGTATGGTTTTTCCCACACTCACCTTTCTGGCACAGGCATTACCGACCTTGGTGACATCTTAGTTCTGCCTTTCACCAAGAAAGAAAACGCCGTTTTCAACACCTTCGATAAAGACAACGAAACCGCAGAAGCGGGCTACTACGCAGTTGAACTGAACAAAGGCGAAATCAAAGCTGAGCTAACTACCACGCAACGTGTTGGCTTCCACCGCTACACCTTCAAAGAAGGCACGACACCACACATCAAGTTCGATTTAGACCACACCCTCAACAAAGGTCACTTCAACAACCGCACCATGAAGGGTGATTTAGAGTTCATCGACGCTTACACCATTCGCGGTTTACGTAGCTCGAACGGTTGGGCGAACAACCAACACGTGTACTTCTACGCCACCTTCAACCAACCTATCGTCAAAGCCATTGCTTTAGTTGACGGCGCAGAAACGGAAATCGATGTAAACAACGACAACATCGACGCAGTGAAAACCATCGCTTACCTAGAATTCGCACCATCATCAACACCGTTAGAAATCCAAGTAGGTTTGTCACCAACAGGCACGGAAGGTGCAGAGAAGAACCTAGAAGCAGAAGCGAAAGACGTGTCATTTGATACTGCGCGCGCTCAAGCAAACGACGCATGGCACCAAGAGCTTAGCCGCATAATGGTATCTGGCGGCACGGAAGATCAGAAAGAGATCTTCTACACCGCGCTTTACCACGCTTCTATCGCGCCAATGATTTTCCAAGATGTCGACGGCCAATACCCTGCGATGCGTACTCGCATTCAAAAAGACGCGGGCGACACACCAAACTACTCCGTGTACTCCATGTGGGATACTTTCCGCGCTGCGCACCCACTGAAAACCATTATTGACCCAGAACGTGCCGAAGAGTTTGCTAACGACTTGATTCGTAAATACGAAGACGGTGGCATTCTGCCGAAATGGGAACTGCACAGCCATTATACGGGCACTATGATCGGCTTCCCTGCGGTTTCTATCATTGCTGACGCGATGGCAAAAGGCTTAGACATCGACCCACAACTTGCCAAAGAAGCGGCTGAATTTACGGTGCGTTACCACGAGGCGTCTGAATTCCCAGATTGGACGGAAGACAACAACATCGGCGCAGCAAACGTTGTGCAAGTGAAGGTGTACGAAGAAAACGGCTTTGTTCATCACGGCTACTGGAACAGTGCCTCTTACACGCTTGAGTTTGCTTATGGCGACTGGGCAATGGCAGAAATCGCGCGCATGGCTGGCGATGTAAAACTGCAAGAAGAGTTTATGACTCGTGCTGACAACTGGCTCAACCATTGGGATGCAGAGACGGGCTTCTTACGTCCGAAAAACCACCCGCTGAGTTCATCACCAAACAAACCGCCTTTGGAGTTCAACCAACCGATTGATGAAGATCGTTTGGATGAGTGTGAAATGGTTGAGTGGCCAGAAGGCTCAGGTGTGATGAAAGAGAAATGCCCGCTGCTACCATTCGACCCTTACTACGTGGACGAGTTTGCCTACACCGAAGGGAACGCGTGGCAATGGAAGTTCCAACCAATGCACGATTTCAACCGTCTGAAACAAGAAATCTACCAAGCAGACTTGGCGCAAGGCAAAGACACCACACCAGAGAAAGCCTTCCGTGAAGACTTGGACGAACTATTCAACGCGCGTTCTTCAAACACAGGTGAAGAGCTGCCCGACCTAACGGGTTATATCGGTCAGTACATGCACGGTAACGAGCCATCGCACCACATTCCTTACCTATATGCGCTAACGGATGAGCCATGGAAAGCGCAGGAGTACCTAGACCGCATCATGTCAGAGATGTACACCAGCGAGCCAACTGGTTTGATTGGTAACGAAGACGTAGGTCAGATGAGC
This sequence comes from Vibrio sp. NFR, assembly GCF_027587095.1. Taxonomy (NCBI): domain Bacteria; kingdom Pseudomonadati; phylum Pseudomonadota; class Gammaproteobacteria; order Vibrionales; family Vibrionaceae; genus Vibrio; species Vibrio sp. NFR. The sequence goes on along the minus strand of NZ_JAPPTN010000002.1, from coordinate 526,856 downwards.
TCTTGGTACTTGATGTCAGCAATGGGCTTCTACCAAGTGACGCCTGCGGATCCGGTCTACACCATCGGTCGTCCTATGTTTGATGAAATCACCATTCCAGTGGAAGGCGGCGAGTTCACAGTCATCGCAGACAACAACAGCCCACACAACAAGTACGTGAAGTCCGTAACCATCAACGGCAAGCCGCTGGATGCCAACTTCACCTTCAAGCACAGCGAAATCAAAGCGGGCGGCGAGCTTCACTTCGTCATGACGGGTGACAAGCAAGAAGCGCTTCAAGCTCAGTAACGTTTTATGTAATTCGTGTTTAAAGAATAAACAGATAGATTAACTCAGTGGCAGGAAGTGACTCGCTTCCTGCCTAAGGAATCAAGATTATGAACTTTACGAAAACCGCTATCGCCACCGCTGTGATTGCGAGTGTTATTGGTTTGGCTGGCTGCAACGATGACGACGATAACACCTTACCAAGCGTCGATACTTCCAACCTAAAATACGTCGACCCATTCATTGGTACCGGCTTTAACGGACACACCTTCCCGGGTCCTGTCGTGCCAGAAGGCATGGTACAACTTTCTCCAGATACCGAGCTGATCGGCTGGCACTCTTCATCAGGTTACCACTTTGATAAAAAGACCCTATTTGGCTTCTCCCACACTCACCTATCTGGCACGGGGATGGGCGGCTTAGGTGACATTCTGTTCCTGCCGTTTACCGAAGATAAAGCCAAGTACATCGAAGACAGCGACGACTACCGCGAAGCGATTTCGGTCAAGATGGACAAAACCTCTGAAGTGGCAGAAGCAGGTTACTACTCAGTGAAGATTGCAGAGAACGGCATCAAAGCTGAGCTTACAGCTTCTGAACGTGTCGGCTTCCACCGCTACACCTACCCACAAGGTCAACCACAACGTCTGAAGATAGACCTCAACTCCATCCTTAACAGTGATTGGGGTTCGACCTCTCTGCGCAACAAACTGACGGTGAGCGAAGACGGTCATACCATCACGGGCGAGCGCGATGCAGCACACTTCTCTGGTTGGGCGAAAAACCAAAAAATCTTCTTCTATGCGACTTTCGATAAGAAGATCAAAGACGTCTACATCCTTGCCAATGGTAAGCCTGTTGACGGCCTAACGGCAGAGCACGTTTCTGAATTGATTTACGATGACCAAGGTAATCCTGTTAAGCGTGTCAAAGCGGACGTCACTGCCTACATCGAATTTGAAGATGAAGGCTCACAAGAGTTGAATGCGCAAGTGGCGTTATCTGCGGTTGACCCACAAGGCGCAGAAAACAACTACGATGCCGAAGCGAATGTCTCTTTCGATACTGCGCGTAACAATGCACGCGAGAAATGGGCTAAAGCACTCAACTTCTCAATTGAAGGGGGCACGGAAGATCAGAAAGAGATCTTCTACACTGCGCTTTACCACACCAAGATTGCGCCTATGGTGCATCAAGACGTGGATGGTCGATTCCGTGGCATGGGCAAAGGCTCGATTCGTGAAGGCGAAGAGGAATACTCCATCGCTTACGGTCAAGCAACAGAAGAACAGCCAAACTTCTCGGTTTACTCTCTATGGGATACCCAACGTGCATTACACCCACTAAAAACCATCACAGAGCCAACTCGCGCGGTGCAATACGCGAAGAACCTAGTTCAGAAGTACACTGAAAGCGGCTTGCTGCCGAAATGGGAGCACTTAGGTGACGAAACAGGCACCATGGTTGGCTACCCAGCGGTAGCAGTGATTGCGGATGCAATGACCAAGTTCCCAGAAGAGTTTACTCAACAAGAGAAAGAGCTGGCGCTGAAAGCCGCGATCGACTCTTCGACTTACGGCAACTACCCGGTACTGCAAGCAGATTGGGATCAGGGCGTATTGGATCGCACTTTAACCAAGCACATCGACTACATTGAGAAAAACGGCTTCACGCCTGCTATCCAGCGTGTCGATGGTGAACCAGTATTTGAAGACTACACGGTTGAGTCTGTTTCTTACGGTCTAGAAAACGCGTTCTACGATTGGGCTATCGCGCAAATCGCCAAAGCAGCCGGTGATACTCAAGCGGAAGAGCAATATCTTGAACGCTCAAAAGGCTACAAAAAATACTTCGATTACAACCCAACTGAATACGCAGAACATGGCGTGACGGGCTTTATGCGCCCAGTGATGATTGATGAAACCTTCATGACGCCATTCGACCCATACGGCACAGAACACGAAACAGGCAACTACACCGAAGGTAACGCGTGGCAGTGGACTTGGTTTGTACCGCATGACATCGCGGGCTTAAAAACCATCATGGGTGGCGATGCTGAGTTCCAGAAAAACCTAGAAGCAACCTTCACCGCAGAAAGCCAAGGCACTGAAACACCGGATATGTCTGGTTTGATTGGTCAAGTTGCGTTTGGTAACGAGCCTTCACACCACATTCCTTACCTATTCAACTGGACCGCAGAACCATGGAAGACGCAACAAGTCGTCGACCACATTCTTGATGACATGTATTTCGCTGCCCCAGAAGGCGTAGTTGGTAACGAAGACGTGGGCGCCATGTCCGCTTGGTATGTGATGTCTGCATTAGGCTTCTACCAAGTGAACGCAGCAGAACCTATTTACACTGTGGGTCGTCCGCTATTCGACAAAGCGGTGATTCCGGTGAAAGGCGGCACGTTCACCATCACCACAGAGAACAACGCCGATGACAACATGTACATCAAGTCTGTCACCATCAATGGCAAAGCTTTGGATAACGGTTTCTTCTTCGACCATTCCGAGTTCAAACCGGGTGGTGAGTTGCACTTCGTGATGACGGGCGATCAATCAGAAGCGATGAAAGCGCCTCAATAAACCTCTATCACTCTTCCCTCTTCAAAGGTCAATTCGCAAGCGCTGACCTTTTTTCATAAACAAATCAATCGATGTTCTGACCAATACGCCACAACACGCCACTAGGATCGTGCAAACAGAACTCTCGCATCTTCCAAGGTTGATCAATCAGTTCCGTCATCTTGGCTCCGAATGATTCCAAATCTACACTTGAAACATGTTCATGCCAGCTGACAACATCTTCCACCAACAAATGCATCATGAAATTATTGCAATGTTTCGGCTCATAAAAATCTTGCAGCAAGAATGAGCAACTGCCCTTGAAGAAGTACGCCACACCACCAAAATCCGAAGGCATCTCAAACCCCAACGCCTGATAAAAACGCTTTGATAGCTCATAATCTTTCGCCGGAACAAAAGATTTAATTTCAACAATATTGAGGTTTTCCATTTCCTAAATTTCCATTATGTAGCACGTATTCAACCACTCTAGGTAACTCAGCGCGCCCTGACTAGGGTCTCTCTCTGTTTCTTAGGTGCAAGGCACACACTCCGCCATTTGGTTTTGCAGCCAATGGACAAATTTTTGTTCCAGTTCAGAACGTGCTTTGTCTTGAGTCAATAAGACATAGTCATGCCCTGACGGCACAAAACCAAATGGCGCGACAAGGTTACCGCGTTTGAGATCGTCCATCACTAGAGGATAAGAGCCCATCGCCGCACCTAAGCCATCGACTGCAGCTTGAATGCAGAAATAGAAATGCGCGAAAGACTGTTCTGCTTTTCCGCTTATCGACGCACCACCAGAGCGCTGAATCCATTCTTGCCAAGCTTCGGGTCTGGTTTGGCTGTGTAATAACTTCACGGAGTCCAAGTCGCTTTTCACTTGCTGCCAATAGTCAGGTGAAAACACGGGACCCACCCACTCTTCCACTAACTTGGTTTTTGGGTAGTGATACACAGGCTCAAAGTCATCTCGACGAATCGCCATAGCAAGACCCGTCGAGCCAAGCGTTACAGGTCCTCCCGCAGTCGAAAGACGAACATCTGCGTCACAACCATCATTAAACGCGGAAAGCCTTGGCATCAACCAACGCATGGTTAACGTTGGCTCACAAGAGACTTCAAGGTGTTGATGCTTTTCCTGCACCAGCTTGTTCACGCCAGTTTCCAGCGCTTGGAATGCTTGCTCGGTGTAGCTTTTCAGCATCTCACCCTCTTTAGTGATCAGCATATTACGCCCCTGTTTGTAGAACAGAGGTTGAGCCAGATAGGTTTCCAACACTTTGATCTGCTTACTCACTGCACCATGCGTAATATTGAGCTTGTTTGCTGCTTCACTAAAACTCGCAGACGATGCCACGACATGGAAAACATGGAAGGATTTAAGATGCCTCATCTGTGACTTTTTCTCACACTTAGCGGAATTTGTTTCGATTATAGTCTCCGAACTCTCGACCTACAATTGCCCCATTAATAACAACGAAGAAACAGGAAACACTATGGAGCTTTTCAGCCTTGCCTTATTAGGCATACTCATCGTTATCAGTCCCGGAGCTGATTTTGTACTGGTTCTTAGAAACAGCCTCAACAATGGCAGACAAGCGGGAATTTGGAGTGCCGTGGGCATTAGTCTTGCGATTTCGGTGCACATTACCTATTCATTGCTTGGTATCAGTTACTTAATCTCACAGAACGAATGGTTGTTCAGTTTGATTCGCTACCTCGGTGCGGCTTATCTGAGCTATCTAGGATTAAAAGGGATTTTTGGGACTGACTCTCAGCAGAAGATAGAGGGGGAAACACAACAAAGCATCTCCATTTGGCAGTTCTTTTTCCAAGGCTTTTTGTGCAATGTGCTTAACCCAAAAACCATGTTGTTCTTCTTGAGTATCTTTAGCCAAGTCATCGACCCGAATGCAGAATCACAGCACCTAGCTTTAGGTTACGGTGTCTACATGATTGCGCTACACGGGATGTGGTTTTCTATGGTTGCCATCTTGTTTACCTCACCGCGATTACAGAGCTTATTACTGCGCGTGAAACATAGGTTGAATCAAGCTTGTGGCGCTGGGTTATTGGTGTTTGGCGCAATGTTAGGATTAAAGTCATAACACGCTAGGTTACGACATTTCGACTGGTGCCACATCGAAGTTTGATAATCGCACGTATAATCTTCATCAGAACGATTAAGGGCAATTGACCTTGAGGAAAGGAACTCAATGAAAAAACTACTTCCGATTGTATTCACTTGTTTGAGCTTAGCTTTCACCGCACCATCGGTATTGGCTTCTGAACGTGCTGAGCAGGGTTGGCAATGGATTGAGCAAGGCGCAATGATTGTCGATGTACGCACACCACAAGAGTTCGCCGATGGTCACTTGGACAATGCGGTTAACTTTCCGCTATCAGAGTTGGATAAACACTTTGCTAATGTCGATAAAGACACACAAATCGTGCTCTACTGCCGCAGCGGTAATCGCTCAGGGCAAGCGTATCAGTACCTACAATCGCAAGGATTTACCAACCTTCATAACGCGGGTGGCTTGGCTGAGATGCAACAAGCGAAGTAATGCCACTTAGCACCTGCCTAGACAATGGCATGGAAAAGCACACCTCTCGTGTGCTTTTTTTGTTTTCTCGACGCCGAAAGCTAAAGTTGGTACTGCAGCACCAATTCGTGTTTCTCTTGGTAGGTTTGAATCAGTTCGGCTTTACTCTTAGCGGCATTTTGATAAAACAACGCACCTCCTTCAACCAACAAATCATAATGTTGCTGCAGCATATCTAAAACAAACTGCACACGTTTAATTGTGGTTGGCGTGCAACTCTTACCATCCAAGTCATCTTCAATATCGAGCACATGCGAACGAAACATCTCAAGCGTAAAAAGATGTTCCAACTCAGCATCAGATTTTAGCGCTGTTTGTATCTTTTCCATCGACGTTTGCACTCGCTCTACGATTTCTGGCACGGCATAGTTTTGAACTAACCAGTCCCGCTTGTATTCAAGCATCTTAACGCCTTGTTGTTTCACGTTTTTGAATAGCTGCACTGCCTCTTTTCGGGAATAATTTTGCTCCAATAACCAACCAGAGAAGAAGCGCGTTTCAAACCGCTCACAAGCATCAAACATAGGGTCATGCATACCATTGCTGTTGAACTCTCTTAACGGGTCAAACCGATACATATAACCAAAATCGAACAACTTTAGCTGACCTTGTTTATCCACCAGCAAGTTCCCTGAACACAAATCCCATTCAAACAATCCACTTCGCTCACAGACAAATAGAGTCGAGAATAACTGCCTTAGTAAGTCCTCAGTTAGGGCTTGAATACGCGAACCCTCAATCCAATCTGAAACAATGATTCCTAAACGATAATCAGCATAAACAGTCTCAACAATGTGTTTAAAATCCTCAGCTAGATTCGGATTGTCTTTTTGAGTTTGAAAATCAAGACGGCGTTGAACTTCATTCAGAAAGGAGTACTGACCATCAGGGTTTTGCACTTTCGCCTGTGGGCGTTTTTTCTTGAGCGTATAGTCTCGTCCGCCGACACGAATATGAAATACCTGCGCCGTCAAACCACTTTCAAACGTTTCGACAACATACTCTGAGTTCGCTGTCGTAAACGCCAAGGTTTCTGGTGGCAATGGACATCGACCCACATTGCCGACAATTAAGTTTTGATCACTTAAGTCAAATACTTGCTGCTGTAATTGGCGTTGGTTCATGAAGTGCTCCCTGCTAACGATTCAGATATTGTTTACTTTATCGACAATGAAGCACATGACCTCCCCCTTTCTAACCAAAGTCATGGTTGAGTACTTGGGTGGAGTCCTGTTTAAATCGATGAATTGATTCAGATGTTGTCTTCTTCAGAGAGCCTGCGAAAGTAGTCTTCCAGTCGATGATGACCATAAGTCGGTGCGATATTGTCACCGCCTAACATGGTCAGGAAGAACTCAGCAGGACCGCCCCACTTCTCTGGTAGGTGGCTGACTATTACGAGAGCAGCTCTGCGCAACAAATCCGGCAAATGCGTATTTTTCTCCGGCTTATTCTGAGATTTGAATGCAAGCTGAGCAATTTGGTTTACTGAAAACACATTCGGTCCGCCTACGTTAATCTCCGTTTCAGTGCTATCGATAGCCTCAACACAAAATCTCGCCAAATCTTTTCCGTGAATGGGGTTAAGCAAGTTTTCACCATCGCCAAAAGTAAACACTCGACCCGATTTCGCCATGTTGTACACCTCGGTAATATCAGAGAAAAAACCATTCGGACGAATCACACAAGGGGTTAATTTTGTTGATTGCAGAAGCCGACTCGCAAAGCGCTCTTTCGCCTCTAGCAGACGAACTTGAGGATATTTCTGAGCATTGAACGCAGAGATGTAAATGAATTTACCAACACCTGCTCGCTCTGCTTCTTCGAGTAAGTTCAAGTTTGCTTGGTAGTCGACATCCAAATAACCTAATCCATCTTGCTGACGAGTAATGCCCAAGCATGAGATAACAACGTCCACACCCTCGCAAACTCCTTTTAGCTCATCGGGGTGAGTCACCTGAGCTTCTACTGCCTGCGACTCTTGTAAGCCCATCGCAAGGAGCTTGGTTTTGTTTCTCGCCAACGCTTTAAACTCGGCGTGCTGCGCCATGAGAAATTCAACAATATTCGATCCTAAATAACCCGTTGAACCGACAATTAAAATTCGAGGCTGCGTTTTCATATCGATGTTTCCTATTCTTGGTAGAGGAACAAGACAAAGAGTCCCTTAGCCTTTATTTAGACCAATTGGTCTTTTTAAGTTAGTACGATTCAAACACAAGGTAAAGATCTTTCTTGCCCACTTGGTCTAAAAAAAGAATCTTGTGATATACTGCCGTGATTACGCTAACCATCGAAAAGAGAAAAATATGCCTAAAATCGTCGATCACGATAAAAAACGAGAAGAAATAGCGCTAAAAGCAACATGTATATTTCTTGAATTTGGCTACAAAAATCTTGGGATGAGACAGCTTTGTGAACAGCTTGGCATGAGTAAAAGTGCGGTCTATCACTACTACAAAAGTAAAGATGAGCTGTTCAAAGCCGCCACCGAGGCAATGGTTAACTTCGATGCAGAAATATTGGCAGGAAGACCGAGCGCAACAAGCGCTAGCCCTGAACAACAAGCAGAGAACTTTGTATTAATTTTCCAACAGATGGCACCGCGTTTCTTCCAAGAGATGAAGTTAGTGTCTGATTATATTGATGTGATTGGGCAAGAAAACGTAGCTACCGATCCATGCATGTTACTAGCGAATCAAAAGTACATGACGATGCTAGAAAACTACGTTTCAGCACAACACAAAGAATCACTTTATACCCTAATGCTTGGACTGCTAAACCATCAGTTGATGTTAGGTAAAGCACTAGAAGAAGCGTTTATTATTGAGCAAGTTGAGCGCATTTTAGTTTAGATTCAAACTCGCCTTTAAAAGCAATGTGAATGAGGCTCCGTCGAGCCTCTTTTGTCTAGGTTAATATGGTGAAGCCTAGTCGCTTAATAGCTCTACTTCCCTCGCCCATACATCTTGTCGAAGTTTGGGATGTTCTTCTCCCAAATGGGCGTCTCTTCTCCCACAATAGATTTGAGTGTGTCGATAAATAACTTGGTTTTAATCGGTGCATCTCGGTGCGGATACACGGCATAAAAGGTACCGAAATCATCAATGTTCAAGTGCGTCATGATCGGCACTAACTTGCCTTGTTTGATTTCGTCTTGAACCATTTGTGCAGTCACCACAGCAAGCGTATTTCCTCCTGCAGCGCTTCTTGCCAACATTTCCACATCATTCACTTTATAAGCGACATTAAGCTGAAAATGCTGTTGTTTACCTTGCTCATCTTGATAGCCGAATTTATCGAATAACAAACCAGGAGCGGCGTAAATAGTGGCGGGTAAAGATTCCAATTTCTCCAGACTGTTCACCTCACCATGTTTTTCTAAAAACGCTGGGGCAGCAACAATCAACAGACGACTTCGCGCAATCTTACGGGTAATCAAGCTCGAGTTTTTAGGTCGTCCGATGCGGAAGCCAATATCAAAGCCCTCTTGCACCATATCCACCATGCGATCTTCTAAGCGCAGTTCAAACTCCACATCTGGGTATTGTTGTTGGAACACCGAAATCGCATCTTGAACGTATTGACGCCCGAACATGGTCGAGCTGGTAATGCGCAAGACACCACGAGGCTCTTCGTGATAATTCTGCGCCAAACGGTGAGTATCACTGAGAAGTGACCGAAGGGATTTGGCTTGATTGACCATTTCACTCCCTGCTGCCGTCAATGATAAAGAGCGCGTGGTTCGGTTGAGTAAGCGAACACCCAGCTCCTCTTCCAAACGGCTGATCTGCTTTGAGATCACCGAGCGATCCACATTCTTCTGTTCTGATACCTTAGTGAACGAGCCAAGCTCGACCACTTCTAGTAACAGCAATAAACGACTAGAGAAATCCATAACGTCATACCTAAAAAATTATTGTTGCTTTTATGGCACCAATTATATGCCATTTAGCTTATTTTTCTCATCTTATAACAAATCTATAGTAGCTGCACACAACGGGAGAGAGACAAACCTCCTCAATACCAAACCAATAAATTCGCGTGACCGAGGTCTGCTGATCTTACTAACGCTGAGGAAACAGCTATGAAAACTCTATCAATCACACAACAAAATGGCATCGCTACTGTTGAAATCAACAACCCACCAGTGAACGTACTGACTATCGATTTGATTAACGAAATCAACGAATTTGTCCTATCACTTAAAGATGACCGCGATACGAAAGTGGTGGTATTCAAATCGCTTCATGAGTCTTTCTTCTTGGCGCATTTAGATTTGAACGTTATCAACGGCACACAAGGTGGTCAGGCAGCATCAATTGAATTCAACCACATGATTGCCAACATCAAAGCGATGAAACAAATATCGGTTGCTGTGGTTGATGGCGTGGCTCGTGGCGGCGGTAATGAGTTTGTTATGGCGTGTGACTTGGCTTACGGCACAGAAAACGCAGCATTTGCTCAGCCAGAGATCCACGTCAACATCCCAACGGGTGGTCAAGGTGCGGTGCAGTTCGCTCGTCGCATGGGCAAAAATAAAGCGCTTCAAGCACTACTACTTGGTAACGACTTTACGGCACAACAAGCAGAGCAGTTAAACATCATTACTCAGTATGTTCCTAAAGCAGAGTTGGATGGATTCTTGGCGGCAACATTGGGCGTGATTAGCCAACTAGAAGTGCGTGACATCGTAATGTACAAAGAGATCATCGCAACTTCTATTAAAGATGAAGACGCAGGTGCAGAGCTAGAATTGCGTTACTTCTTAGAGCGCGCAAAAGAGCAAAAAACCGCGGCGATCATCGACGCGTTCCTAAAACACGGTGGTCAAACAGAACGTGAAGCGAAAGACATCCAAGGCATCTTTGTTGATACTGCGGCAGAGCTAAACAAACAATAGAACTTGGTTCATCCTCGACCTAAGGCACCGACAGTCCGTTGGTGCCTTGTCTATTTGTAAACTCTGGGGGAATCTTATTGCATGAAAAACGATTAAATCATTCGTTTATTGCAAACTTGGCTTTTCGACAGCAATGTTAGAAACAAAATTGCGCGTGCGAGGAAATACAATGGAGACACTTAAACAATAGCCAGATTATTAGAGAAACGAGGTACTCCATGAATCAACTTCCCGACGAAAACCAAAAACGATTTGTTGCCGTAATCAGTAAAAAAGTCGAGGTGGGGCGCGCCGTTAACGTATTAGGACACTTGAGCGTAAGCCTTGCGAATCAACTTTCTGATGGCGACGCAGTCTATACCGACTATCACGACCTCAACGGCAATGTTCATCCAAATATCTCCCACTATCCGTTTATCGTCTTGAGAGCGGACAACTCCAACAAAATCAGAAAGCTTCGCCAACAAGCACTCGATAAAAGCATCCCCTTCTCCGATTTTACTCACACCATGGTAGAAGGTGGCTCTGAAGTACAACAACAAACCACCAAAAACACGCCGGAAGCTGAATTAGAGTATTTGGGCATTTGTTTGTTCGGCGAGACTGAAACTCTTCGAGAGTTGACCAAGAAGTTCAGCTTATATCGCTAAAAGCGCGTGATAGCTCAGTGATCCTCTCATCATTTTTTCATCAAGCTATCTGTACATTGCCACTTTTAGGGTTAGAATCTAGCGCATCTATCAACCAAAAGTGGCAACACTTACAACGAAATTAAGGAGGAATTTATGTCTTTGTGGTGTTCAATCAACCCACGTTTTTATGGCATGAAGGACCGCTCAAGAGTTTCAGATTTCGCGCTGCGATAATCTCGACTTGAGCGAATAATTACCTTTCGACGAAAACACGTCACCCGAGTACTTTCCCTCAAGCTCGAAGAATTATTGTCAGCTATGACAACGGCGTCTTACGCCCAAAATTCTTGAGAACACTATGAGTACTTTTTTAACTGCACAATCATTAACCCTTTCTCACACAGCAACACCAATCTTCAAAGATCTAACGTTTACGATTCATCGTGGCGACAAAATTGGTCTTATCGGTCATAACGGCTGTGGTAAAAGCTCCCTACTCAAACTGCTTAGCGGTCAATTTGAACCAAGCCAAGGCACGGTTGCCAAAGCCAGTTCATGTTTGATGCGTTATGTTGAGCAGCATTTACCTGAGTCTTTAAGCACACATTCCGTATTGGACGCGTTAGCGGAATCCTTATCCGATGATGAGATTTGGCGCGCCGAACTCTTATTGGATGAACTCGGATTTTCAAACACAGAACGACACATGCCGGTTGAGAATTGCAGCGGAGGTCAGCAAATGCGACTCCTGCTTGCTCGTGCGATTATCCATCAACCTGACTTACTGCTTCTGGATGAACCAAGCAACCACTTGGACTTGCCATCGCTCCTTTGGTTAGAGCAATTCCTATCAAACTGGAAAGGCTCATTCGTTTTGGTATCTCACGATCAAACCTTACTCGATCGCGTCACCAACACCACTTGGGTCATGCGAGATCGATCTCTGCATCATTTCTCTCTGCCTTGTTCTCAAGCAAGACAAGCATTGAAAGAGAAAGATGAAACCGATCAACTTCGCCATGCCAGCGAGCAGAAAGAGATCGACCGAATCGAAAAAAGCGCCAAGCGTTTAGCCACTTGGGGCAAAGTCTACGACAACGAAGATCTTGCTCGAAAAGCCAAGACGATGTTTGCGCGCAAAGAACGTTTAGAGGAAGAACAAACCGAACTGACAGAAGGCACACCGTGGGCGCTACAACTTCAAGGTGAGTCAATGCCAGCAAATCGACTGTTAGAGGTTTTGCCTTTCTCGGTAACGCCACCAGACAGTGATTATCACTTGTTTGATATGGCAGAAATGCGCGTCAAAAGTGGCGACCGGGTTGCCGTTCTAGGCAGTAATGGTTGCGGTAAATCGACTTTATTAAACCTGCTTTATCGTCAGTATGAAGTCATCCAAACCGACCTAGGCAACCAACATGAGAGTGTGACTTTCCACGACCGCTGCCGCTTGGGTTACTACGATCAATCTCTAAGGCAACTCGACGATCATCAATCCATCACGGATGCGTTGCAGTCATTTGCTAGCATCAACAGTGAACAGGCAAAACGTTCACTAATTGGTGCAGGATTCGAGTACGCAAGACACGAGCAGAAAGTCATCAGTCTAAGTGGTGGAGAGCGAGCACGGCTGCTGTTTGTCGGCTTAACCCTCGCTCGTTATCACATGCTGTTTTTAGATGAACCGACCAACCATTTGGATATGGAAGGCAAAGAGGAGTTGATTGAAACTTTGCAAAACTTCGAGGGTGCCGCCTTATTGGTGAGTCACGACCGAAGCCTGATAGAGCAAAGCTGTAATCGATTCTGGTTTATTAAAAATGGCTTACTGACGGAGTATTTGAGCGCGGAAGAGGTGTATCAACGCGTAACTGATACTGCTCCCAAATCTGCCATACCGCATCATTGCAATGAAGTAATGTCGATGGAAACAAACACCGCGCCTGATGAGCAATCCGAAGAGCAAATGCTGGAAAGACTGTTGGAACTGGAAAGCTTGCTGGAAGCTGATTTAGGGCGGAAACCCAAACATCAAAAACCAGCGATGCAAAAGCAATGGCAGCAAGAGATAGAGGAAATTACGGCGCAGCTATAAAAACAAAGCCGGAGGTAATCTCCGGCTTTCTTTATTAGATTCGAATTAGAACCACTCAATTTCAGGTCCTGCGGGCACAATCCCATTTGGGTTGATGTGCTTGTGCGAGAAGAAATAATGCAGCTTCATGTAATCAATATCGATGGTGCTGCGAATGCGCTCATCGGCAACCAAATCCAGCATGTAACGATACAAGTTTTGGTACGCCTTTAAGGGCTTTTTGTTGGCTTTGAAGTGCACTTCATACACAGCCTCGAAGCGCACTAATGTTGGCAGCAAGAACAAGTCTGATAAGGTAACGTCTTCGCCATGCAAGTAGCGCGACTGCCCCAAACGCTGATTCAATTGCTCTAGCGCATCAAACAAGGTTTCACTCGCTTGGTAATATTGCGCTTGCGTGGTTGCAAAGCCGACTTGATACACCTTGCCATTCACATTGCTGTGAAGCCATCGATTTAGGCTTTCGATCTCTCCACGCAATGCGGCTGGTACCAACGCCACCGGATGTTTTGCCAAAGGTAGCCAATGCGTCGCGAGGTTCATTGCCATTGCGGCTGAATCATTGCCCACAATCGCATGGTTTTGCTTATCCCACAGTAGAGGGACGGTTACGCGTCCGGTGTAGTCGCTTTTCGCTTTCACATACAACGCCGCTAGATTATCCGCGCGGTATAGAGGATCAGGATGTGCACTATCAAACTCCCAACCATTGCTGTAACGCTTTGCAGCAACGGAAGAGATGGAAATGACCTCATCCAAACCAAGGTACTTGATCACTAAGTAAGGGCGATGGGCAAATGGACAAGCCAACGACATGTACAAGTGATAGCGACCTGCTTCGATCTGACTTGGTAACGCGAATTGATCTTCTGCTGTCAGCTCACTTGCGTCTTTGTTTGGATACCAAACGCCTTGTTCTAATACCGCCATATCTTACCTACCTTTCTTGATTAGCTACCCTGATGAATCACTACTCATGCGAGTATAGATAACTTAAAGAGACTTCTCGAAAGACACCATTAGCTCACTCAGTTCCGCTAAGGTCGCAACATCAAATTCGCCATCTTGGAATTTGTCGTAGAAGCAGCCTAGGCTGTATGTGCCTTTTACATCGCCACCCCACCAAGGCATCAACTCAGCCATGGTTTTGATGTTAGTTGCGCCGCCGTTTGCACCTGGAGATGTGCTCACTAGCAGAACCGGTTTCTTGGTGTCACCAAAGAAAGACGTACCTTGGGGTGCAACACGCGATAGCCAATCAATCGCATTTTTCAGGAATGCTGGCATTGAGCCGTTGTGCTCTGGTGATGCAATGATGATCGCATCGTATTCGTTTAACGTTGCACGCAGTTTGTGTGCGTTTTTTGGGATGCCCTGACCTTCAACGTCCAAGCCGTACATTGGCAATTCAAAGTCATTTAGGTCAATGGTGTTTACTTCTGTTTGTTTAGCTTGGTTTGCCAACGCTTGAACTAAAAGGCTGTGGATTGATTGGCTGTTGTTGCTACCAGTAAATGCGACGATCTTTTTCATAGTGGAATCCTAATTACGTTTGCCCCTACTTATGTCGGGCACTCAGTGAATGAGGTGATATTAATTAACTCCCACCAGTGAATAAACACTATAATAGTGGCTATATAGTTCACAATTAGTGAACAATAAAAACATGAGGAAACTAATGCGTGGATAAGATCAGAGCATTAACCGTATTTCGTCGAGTGGTGGAGCTAGGTAGCTTCGTCGCGGCAGCAGAAGATTTAAATCTCTCAAAAGCAGCAATAAGTAAGAACATCAATGAATTAGAGAGCTATTTGAAAAGCCCTCTGATTAACCGTACTACCCGCAATTTACACATTACCGATAATGGTCAGCTCTATTATCAACAAGTGTGTCAGGTTCTCGATGCACTCAACAACGCAGACCGCTCAGTGATTGAGTCTTCCCACACATTAAAGGGCACACTCAAAATCAGCATGCCGATGTCATTAGGCTTGATTGAGCTAAACCCCATAATCTGTGAGTTTATGAAGCTGCATCCAGAACTGTCCATCGAAGTGGTGATGAGTGATGAACATATTGATTTGATTGAGCAAGGGGTCGATATTGCCATTCGTGGCGGAGGCGAATTGGGTAACTCTAGCCTACGCTCGCGTAAACTATTGGATATCCGCCGTGTACTTTGCGCTTCCCCTCAATACCTTGAAGAGTCGCAGCCGTTTAAATCTCCACGTGACGTTATAAACCATCGCCTACTTAGCTATAGCCTCTCTTCAACGTCTCGCCGCTGGACATTTCAAAATGGCAGTGAGGTACTGGAAGTTGATCTGCCTGCGAGTGTTTACACCGTCAATAGCGGTTTGGCACTCACCCAAGCGGCATGTGCCGGACATGGGGTTGCGTTGTTGCCAGACTTCTTTGTTGAGCCTCAATTAGCATCCGGTGAATTGGTTGAGATTACCCCTGAATGGCAGATGGAAAAGCACGCGCTGTATATCGTTTACCCTTACCACAAAGAGCAATCGCAAAAGTTACGAGCCTTTATTGATTATGTGGTGGAGAGCTTCCAAGCACGATTCAGCCGTCAGTCAGATCCGCAGCAGATGTACTCTTCGATTATCAAGCTAGGGTCTTAATAACGCCCTGTTAAGGTGTGAGCAACGCAATACTGATGCGACCGCATACCACCTTAAACACTAAACGCAACGCATAGTAAAAATGCCACGCGTTGCGAATCACTCTTAAACAGTTTGTTATACGATTTTGGGGCTAATTTCTTTGATTGCGTTTGAGAGAGGGTACTTTTGGGTTAAACCACCAATGTAAGCATACAACTTATTATATGCACGTCGATCTACAGAATAAGTGTATGATAGTAACCCATTGATATGAGAGAACTCCGTTGACTTACCCGTAAATAGATGATGAAGTTTTGCCCTAATTTCTCTGTGTTTAACACGTCCTATCCCTACACTGCTCTCCGAGAGTATAAGACCAGTAACTTTTTTCTGGCGTTTCGTACCACATATGGCTGTCTTTTTATGGTTAATCTTAAATCCTTCATCACTGATAATGGTCCCGATGAAGTGTTTAACTTTTGTTATTTTAGAAGCCGTATGAGAAGAAAACGTCATATCGTCAGCATAACGAGTGTAAACAATACCTCTTGGTCCAGCATAACCTTGTATCCTAGCGTCGAGTTTCGCACATACTAGATTCGCTAGCTTTGGAGAAGTCGGAGCTCCTTGAGGTAGCCCACCACCATATGTGCACAAATTGGTTAGCAAAATCGACAACTCTTTGTTGTACCCAATAGAACTAAAAACCCCATACACTTTAGATGCTGAAACATTGGGGAAAAAATCCTCTAAATCTATAGTTAATACATAGTTAGAACCAACATGTGGTCGAGCATTGTCTAGAATTGACGTTCCAACTTCGAAACCTTTTGAGCAAGGAGAAGATGAAAGCTTGTCTAAGATATTTCGCAAAATCCAAGCCTGTACAGCTTTAAGTTCCCTGGACGGTTGAGAAATAAGTCGACTCTTTCCGCTTACTTTAGGGACTGGATAAACTTTGTAATGAGATTCGGCAGTTGCAGAAAGATAACGAATTTTACCCGCAGAAAGTCGAGCTTGATTAGCGAAATCGTCAATGGATAGCATTGCAGGCAACCCAATGTTTTTAAGGCTATATATATTTTTTGAGGTCATTTGTGGCGACACACCCTTACGTCTTAAGTCGCGGATGAAAAGGTGCAGTTCCAGAAACGACTGTATTCTGGCTCTGCACATTTTCATGCGGCATTGAATCAGATTGTATGCAGGATAGCGAAACGCTATCCAATGAACTAAGTTAGCTCATTCGCTAAGGGTGTGCGCCGGAGACGATTCTATCATAACGCACACTTGCATTTCTACGATTTTCCGCATTCAATATTTCGATCCTTACCTTATCCAAGTATATGTTATCAAATGTATTTCTTACATACTCAGCACCTAAGGGGGTCACTTGGTAACCAGTCGCAGTTCGTGATATAAACTTCTTAAAAGCCAACCTTCCTAGTGATGACTTAGTCGCGATATCACATAAAACTTTATCTTGATTGGTTGCAAAGCCAATCAATTTTGAAAGCATTACGTTATTGAGTTTATCGAGTAAGTAGATACAAGGAAGAATAAAGTTTTCAGCTTCTAGTATATTCGCAACGTCTTTTTCTACGGGGTGCTCTTTCCGTATTTGAGTTATATAGTTGTTAACATTTCGATAGATTCGATGATATTCATCAGGAATGGTCAAATGATCATAATTGATATGGATAACCTTTCCTGTGCCTGATGACTTTATTAATCTATAAGGTCCATAGTTAATAAAACTTTTATTACTTTTATATTTTTTATTCGAAAGAACAACCATTTTACGAGCAAGTTGCTCATTATTGGAAAAAGCACCAATCTCAGCAAATGACCCCGGACTTTCTGGGAATAGTACTATTGCATCAACACTATCCGCCAGAATTCCCTCAAGCTTTAACAAGCTATGTTGACCTTGACCCGCTAACAAATCGTCAAATAGATCCTCAGGATACAATAACTCATATCGAGGATAATGCGAAAAAACAGCAGCCATTTGAGAACGTGCTGTCTTATTATTTTTTATGTCTGCACCACACAAAAATACTGTAACTCGCTTTCGATTACGAGGTACAAAAATCTTGTCTTTAATAACCCGAGCAACATGCTCAAGTTCTTGGTCTGTCAAAGACTTGTTCATACACAACCTTCGCGCCTAAATAAATCGCTGAAATAATACACTATTTTTCGTCATGGTGGGAAAATCGTATAACTGGGTTTAGCTGAAGAAAAGATAATAAAAAAGCCAAACTGGGTAGTTTGGCTTTTCATCAAAATCACTCTTGTACCTAGGCAACAAGCCTACAAGAACAAGAAAACTGAAAGTTTATCGACGGCGGTTATTAAAACGAGCACGATCTGAGCGTTGCTTTGCTGAACGCTCTTTGTGCGCAGACGCAGCCTTTGCTTGTGAAGCCAGAATCGATTCAACCGTCAGTTCCATTGGCTCACGCGGCTCCAATCCATGACGGAAAGTACGTGCGCGTGGTGGCAGGTTGTACTCGTATTCAGATGCCTTTGGCATGCGCTTGTAGCGGTATAGGTAAAAGTTCTCTACACGCTCACGAGCCCATTCTGTTTTCTTCAGGTATTTAACACTACTCGCAATGCTTGGCTTGGTGTTGAAACAGTTCATACGCATTGCTGTGTCGAGGATTTCCCAACCGTAATGGTCAACAAGCTGCTGCAACATGTCTTCTAATTTAAGACCGTGCAGAGGGTTGTTCTTCTGCAGTTCAATACGTTCTTCGTCGGTCATAAATTCATGGCTCATGAACGGCTCCTTAATTGTGGGTGGCGAGCGTTGTACTCACCACCTTACCTCTATTAGGTTTAGATTAAATCACTATTGCGAATAATCTGTTGTTTTCTTCGTCTCAAAGACGAACTTTACGTCCAATTATTCACGATGTTCAGCGCTTGGTTACGCAGCGTTAAGCACCTTTTGTTGGTGTGCCATGTACTCTTCAAATGTACCTTGGAAACTCACCAACTGTTTGTCTTTTACATCAATGATTGAAGTCGCCAATGACGATACGAACTCACGGTCATGACTAACAAAGATCAAAGTGCCAGTGTAGTCTTTTAATGCACTGTTTAACGCTTCAATCGCTTCCATATCCATGTGGTTGGTTGGCTCATCCATTACCAAAACGTTGATGTCTTGCATCATTAGCTTACCAAACAGCAAGCGGTTCTTCTCACCACCCGAGCAGTTTTTCGCTTTTTTGTTGGCATCATCAGCGGTAAACAACAAGCGACCTAGAATACCACGCACCATTAGGTCATTGTGCTTCACGGTACGCCACTGAGAGATCCACTCAAAGATGGTCAGATCATTATCGAAGTCCGCACTGCTGTCCTGTGGGCAGTAACCAATCGAAGCGTTTTCAGACCACTTTACTACACCCTGAGTTTGCTCTAGTTCGTTCACTAGGCAACGCAGCAAGGTCGTTTTACCCACACCGTTTTCACCGATGATCGCAAGGCGAGTGCCTGCTTCGAGTAACAAGTTGCCTTTTTCAAACAACAGCTCATCACCAAACGAATGACCAAGGTTTTGCAGTTCCAATGCTAAACGATGCAGTTTTTTGCCCTCACCGAAATCAATCGATGGGCTAACACGGCTACTTGCTTTCACTTCATCGAGTTGGATTTTTTCCATCTTCTTCGCGCGAGAGCTGGCTTGTTTTGCTTTTGATGCATTCGCACCAAAACGGTTCACGAATTCTTGAAGTTCGTTGATTTCAGCGGTTTTCTTCGCGTTGGAAGCCAATAACTGCTCACGACGAAGACCAGATGCTTCAAGGAAGTATTCATAGTTACCTGGGTAAATGCGCAACTCACCGTAATCGATATCTGCCATGTGCGTACACACAGAGTTTAGGAAGTGACGGTCGTGCGAGATGATGATCATCGTACACTTACGTTGGTTCAGCTCTTCCGCCAACCAGTTGATGGTGTGAATATCCAAGTTGTTGGTTGGTTCGTCGAGCAGCAAAATATCTGGGTTAGCAAACAGAGCTTGCGCCAAAAGCACACGCAGTTTCCAGCCCGGAGCAACTTGTTGCATCAAACCAAAATGCAGCTCTTCTTCAATACCCGCTTGAAGCAAAATATCGCCAGCACGGCTTTCTGCTGTGTAGCCGTCCATTTCTGCGAATTCGCTTTCAAGCTCAGCGACTTTCATACCATCTTCTTCACTCATTTCTGGTAATGAATAGATGCGGTCACGTTCCTGCTTCACTTCCCAAAGCTTGCGGTCGCCCATGATCACAGCGTCAATTACGCTGTATTGCTCGAACGCAAACTGATCTTGGCTCAATACGCCCAGTTTCAGCCCCGGAGTAATAGAAACGTTGCCCGAGCTTGGCGCTAATGCTCCGCTCAGGATTTTCATAAATGTCGACTTACCACAGCCGTTTGCGCCAATCAGACCATAACGGTTGCCGTTGCCAAATTTAGCAGAGATATTTTCGAACAATGGCTCGGCACCAAATTGCATGGTGATATTGTTTGTACTAATGATAGCGGCGTCCTCGAAGGAAATTTCTTTTAAATAACAAGTTGTTAAATCACTTTCGAGATACGGTTAGAAAAGGGCATATTGAAAGTGGACGCCATTCTATCTGATTCGTTCAATGGGTGATATAGATCACGCTAATGTTGCGAAGGATTTTTATCAAAAACAAAGCGCAACTTTCGCCACGCTTTGCTTACTGACAATATCTTGGATTAAAAATCGAGATGGTAATTGTTGTTGGATTGGTTCAGCGAAATCACCCAGTTCTTCTCAGATTCACTAGCGCTCATTGGCACCCATTGTGCGTACAACTTGGTCCAATTACCATTCACCTCCAACTCAACCTGGCTGGTTCGCGTTGGGTAGACTGTTGTGATCCGTGACATAGGGTCCGCGATCACATCCCCATTCTCAGTGGTAAATGCCGCTTTAGTATAGAGGTGTAATGCACCATCAGCAGAGCCTTGGTAGTTCATGGACAGAGTAATCGTCTCACCAATATCAAAAGAAAAGTCGCGCTGCGCCACAATGTCTTGCGTATCATCAACCTCGTCAGCAACAGGTGTTGGTGCTGGCGTAGAAGAACCGCCACCGCCACCGCCTCCACAAGCAGCGACTAAGGTTGAAGCAAACATGATGGTCAGTAGTTTTGTCGAAGTATTCATGTGATGCTCCTTGTTATTCCGTTGCTGAGATAGCTTTGCCGCTGGCTGCCGTCTTGTACCAATCAGTATCCGTTTCGCCACTGCTGGTTACCCATGTTGGGAATCCTGTGTAGGCGTGACTGATGTCAGTATTCTCGGTTGGGTGATCCCATTCATCACGAATGTTGATTGCCCAAGGCATATTGTTACTGGTTAGGAAGTATTCTGAACCGCCCGTGTCATCGTCATGCAAGTTGTACAAAGCGTTATTCATCTCGCTTGTGCCAGAAAACGACTTAAGGTGGGTTTGCCACGTCATCCCCGGGAAGGTTGCGACAAAGTCACCGTGGTACGTGCCTTCTGCCGCAAAGATGAATGAGTCATAAGGCGGGTAGCCGACTTGGTCTCGTGCGACTGGCGTGGTCAGTTCAACCACCATTTGGTAGCTGAGAATATCGGTCGCTTGCTGATTCAAACAATTGCTCTGAGTACGATAATAAGTACAACCTGATGTCAAAACGCCGAGTGCATCCAGTTCCGCTCTTAAGTTCTCAGATACCACCAACACTGTTTCACTGCCAGATTGAAGCACCGTATGTTCCACCGCTTGACCATTTTTGGTCACCGTTACTGATGCTACGTTGGACGAATCCACATTAGGGAGATTTACGGCAAAACCATTGGAATAGCCTGCTCCCATGGCTTGCAGGGTGTAATCGACGGTAATGGTCTTTAATTCACGTTGACCATTCAAAAGTTCGGTTACACGATAGCGCCACACCACATCGTTGAAGTCATAGTCACCCATTAACGGCCAGCGATCTTCGAACGCCATCGTCGCGTAAGTATCAGAGCTTGGGTAAACTGATGTCACTGTGACTTCCGGATCATTTTCTTGAACCAAGACTTCGTATTTCGAGTCGGTCGTGCCATCGGTATTCACGCCATCTACCGCCGAGAAAGGTGAAATATCCACAGTAAAGATCAAATCGTTGAAGTCGTTATCACCACTTGGGCGGCGAATGTCTTCAAAACCAAGCACTAAAAATTCGTTCTCAGTATCCAAGAACGCGACATTGTGGCGACGGTAATTAGCGGTCGTTTCTGGATTCAAGCTGGATAGACTGTAGAAAGGCGTATTCCAGGGACCAAGATACGGAATGTTATTGTAAGTACTTGCACTCCAACCATTTGGAATAACAAAGAAAGCTAAGGTTTGTCCTGCGGTCAGTTGAACATCAAGTTCAATCGTGTCCCCTTCTTGCATATCCCCATCAGGCGCTTTGGATGCGTTCGGGAAGATAACCATATGAGTGACAATATCGTCTTTGCTTGCTGGCGGGTTGTCAGTGTCATAAACAAAATACCCGAGAGAATTACGATACCCAGCCCCTTCGTTTAAAAAAGTGACAGACGCTGTCGCGTAATCCGCACCGTTGAGTTCATCATCGATGTCGATATTAGAATAACGGTCCGGCGCGATAAATGCGGTATTGACGTAAGTACCTTCTGGCAGCATCGAATAGACATTCGTCAGGGTATCTTGAGGCAAAGTATCCGCAATAGAAATGGTCTCAAGTGGTTTACCCTTGATGGTGTAATTTGAATTGTCGCTGCCTGATTCGAACGATAAATCACTGGTAGTGAGTGCGTATCCGGACATCGATACGCAACAACTGGTTAGCGCAATAAGTTTCCCTGCTTTCATATTATTCCCCTCATCAACTGAATCGTTGGTCGTAGAGGGTTAACGCAAATATGATGCCGAAAACACCTTATTTAAAAACAACAAGTTATATTGACTGAAATACCATTATCAATTTGAGAATTAAGCTGATAAGCAAAGTGAAGCACATTGGGAAGAAACGGAAGGGGCAAATGCCCAAAACAAAAAAGCGTCCCGAAAGACGCTGTTAATATCAATTAGCATGAATCTATGAACGCGAAGCCATTGGGTGGCTTGGACTCATCTCTAGCAAGTCCCACAGGTTGCCATAGAGATCTTCAAATACAGCGACTGTGCCGTAGTCCTGCTCCGTTGGCGGGCGAACAAACTGAATGCCCTGCTCTACCATTCGGTTGTAGTCGCGCCAGAAGTCATCGGTGTTCAAGAATAGGAATACCCGTCCACCAGTTTGATTACCGATGAAGTCATGCTGCTCTGGCTTAGACGCTTTGGCTAGCAATAATGTCACACCATTAGAACCCGGTGGAGAAACCACAACCCAGCGCTTATCTTGTTCTGGTTGGTACGTATCTTCCATCAGCTCAAACTTCAGCTTATTCACATAAAAGTCTATCGCTTCATCGTAATCTTTTACGACCAAAGCAATATGGATAATGGATTGTTTCATCGCGTTATACCTTTAGTTTTCCGCTGATTACCGTCTTTGCAGAGCCAATCAGTTTAATGCGTCCGTTTTCAAGCAATTCGGTTTGTAAATGGCCACCACGGGCTGAGGCTTGATAAGCGCGGAACTGGTTTTGACCGAGTTTTTGCGACCAAAACTGAGTCAGTGCGCAATGGGCTGAGCCTGTGACAGGATCTTCATTCACGCCCACCCAGGGGGCGAAGTAACGCGAGATAAAGTCGAGATCCGGAGAATTCGATTGAGCAGTTACCACCACGCCACGCCCTTGAATGTTCTTTAATGCGTCAAAGTTAGGCTCGAGTTCCAACACGGTTTTTTCATTGTCGACTTCAATAAAGCCTTTGCTGTCAAATTGAGCATAAGAAACCACTTGCTCCGCTTTCAATCCAAGTCCTGCTAGCAATGCGATGTCTTGTTCAACATCCATTTCAAACTGAGTAGCAGGAAAATCGAGCTCAATCGTCGACTGGTTTACTTTTGCATGTAACTCACCTGAGAGGGTTTGAAAGGCAATGGTATCGCCAACCTTTGCTAATCCTTGTTCTTTTAAGATTTGCGCTGTAGCTAATGTGCCATGACCGCATAGCGCCACTTCGACTTTAGGTGTGAACCAACGCAGTCGCATGTCTTTCAAACAGAGAAAAGCGGTTTCTGATACCGCCATTTCTTCAGCGATAGAGAACATCAATGCTTCTGGTAAAGGTTCTTGTGAAAGGCAAACTCCGGCAGGGTTTCCTTTAAAAGGTTCGGTGGTGAAAGAGTCCACTTGGTAGATATCGAGATCCATGATGCGCTTCCTAACATTGCGATTTTGGCAAGGTGCCAAACAGCTTATCGGTTTCATGGTAAAGCGACAATGCATGCCCTGATTGTTCTTGCAAAACACAAATAAAAGGCACCTTTCACGGTGCCTTTTTACATTCTGATGCTTGTTCAGCTCAAACTAATAACGTTCAATTTACCTGAACGAAACTTTAAAATTACTAGATATAATTAACCATTCATATTGGATATCTTATTCCCGTGCTTTGACGGACATCAAAAACAAATCGTTTTTCCTGCCTCTTCAACACTTCTTTGGATGCTCACCCAAAGGAAATAAATAAGAAAAATCAAACTCATAGGTATTTGATATGAAACAGCCTTTAAAAGCGTTAGTGCTGGCTCTGGGGTTATCTCTCGGAGCCGCCAACAGTTACGCACTCTCTCTCGAACCGCTAGACAAAGATTTTACTTTGCAACTTCTTGGTTCTGGCGGACCAATCTCTGATGACCTTCGTGCCTCGTCTGGTGAACTGGTTTGGTGGAAAGGAAAGTCACGCGTGATGATCGATGCCGGTGGTGGTGTCTATCTGCGTTTTGGGCAGGCGGGCGGCAAACTGGAAGACTTAGATTTCCTAGGTTTAAGTCACTTTCACACCGACCACGTTGCCGACGTTCCAGCCCTGCTAAAAGGGGGGTACTTCTTTGATCGTGAAGATCCTCTCGATATCGCGGGTCCAGAAGCGGGCTCTGCATTTCCTAGCTTGACTGGTTACATGAAAGCGCTTTTCGACGGTGATGAAGGCGCGTACGCATATCTGAACGGCTTGTTTGATGGCAGCGATGGCTTGTTCCCTGTCACCATTACCGATGTGCCATACAAAACTTCCCAAGGCACCAAGGTGTACGAGCAAGATGGGTTAACCATTTACGCACTGGGTATCCCACACGGCGACGTTCCTTGTCTCGCTTTTCGAATCGAAAGTGCCGAAGGCGTGATGGTGATTTCCGCTGACCAAAACGGCAGTAACCCTGACTTCATCGACTTCGCTAAAGGTGCGGACATCTTATTGATGCCATTAGCTATTCATGAAGAAGCCGACGAAGTCTCATCGTTTATGCACGCTAAGCCATCGGTTGTCGGCAAGATCGCCGCAGAAGTGAATCCAAAACTCTTGGTGCTTAACCACTGGATGGGCTTAGGTCTAAAACTCAAACCAGCTTCCATCAAGATCGTTAAAGAGTACTACCACGGTCAAGTTATTGCTGGTCACGATTTATCTAGCTACCCAATGAGCGCAGCGAAGGAGATGTCTCATGAACAATAAACTTGCTCTATCTATCGCGATGACGTCTGTCATTACTTTGAACTCAGGCATGGCGTTTGCCGATGCACCCACAGAAGCTCCCGTAGAGGCTCAATCCAGCTCTCAACATGGCGGTAAGTGTGCGGCTGGTAAATGTGGTACAGAGAAACGCTTTGAGAAACAAGAACTAAAGAACGATCCACAAGGTCGCTTGGTACGCGCTCGTGACGGCAAATGTGGCGTGACTGGCGAAGGTATTAACCCTTCAGAAGAAACCATCAAACTCACCAAAAGCAAAGTAACAGGTGGCGTATGCGGACAATAACCGATACATCAAAAGGGATTGGGCTGCGCAGCGAACACGTTGATTTGCTGTGTCAGTTGCCCGAGCACCCAGATATCGATTTCCTCGAATTAGCACCGGAAAACTGGATGAATATTGGCGGCTTGAAACGTGAACAGCTGCAAGACATTGCGAAATATTATCCGCTTGTCGCTCATGGCTTGAGCTTATCGATTGGTGATTGCCAACCGTTAAACGAGTCTTTTGTACGAGACGTCGCACGCTTTCTCGATGAATTTAATATCGACATCTATAGCGAACATCTGAGTTTCTCTAGAGACAATCAGGGCTATTTGTATGAACTGCTTCCGATCCCTCGACATAAAGAGAACATTCCGTATTTGGTCGAACGCATTCAACGCGTGCAAGACATTATTCAGCGTCCATTGGCGTTAGAGAATATCTCTTACTACCACGATTACGGACATGAAATGCCAGAGGGTGAGTTTATCGCTGAAGTGAGTGACCGCAGTGGATGTGAGCTGCTTATCGACATCAACAATGTGTTCGTCAACAGCCGAAATCATCATTTCTGCCCTTACGACATGCTGAGTACTTTACCAAGCGACGCGATTCGTTATTACCACATTGCGGGTCACTTGAAAGAGCGTGATGACTTCTTGCTCGATACCCATGGAAAGCCAGTGCCTGATGAAGTGATTGATCTGGCTCGTTACACCTACTCGGTGCATGGCAGCAAACCTTTACTGCTTGAGCGCGACCACAATGTGCCGTCGTTGCTTGTTCTGGCTGAAGAGCTTCGCAGCATTCATGGCGAGATCTTGGATTTCAGTCAAACACTCGAAGTTTTATGTAAGGAGGTGCTCAATGCTTAATCCTCCGAGCAAAATGCGCGCGCAAACCGAGTCCCTAACGGCTCTAATTCGCACGCCTATGAATCAGCATGCGCTGTGTCGATATAGCGAATTTATCCGCGACAACATCTTGGGTGTCGTTGCGAATACGTTCCCTCTATTTTCTTCGCAGTTCGCTGATGAACAACTTGAACGCATGGTGGATGACTTTGTGGTGATGCATGGCGCGTCCGAGCCTGAGTTTCATCATATTGCCACCGAGTTTGTTCAATTTTTGCAGCAGAAAGCGCATCAAGATTCCAGCTCCATCTCTGCCGATCAGAAGGCGTTATTGGAATATGAATGGGTGGCGTTCAATGTAGAAATTGACACCTTAGTCGCGGCATTCAATTCACCCTCGAATCCGATATTCGAAGAGAATCAAGTGCTGCAACTCAACCCAACATTAAGGCTGTTAGAAGTGCCTTTCTTGCTGCATCAAGACTCCGTGACTTTCCTAACTGACAGGCGTCACCCTGTATTTTATGGCGTGTTTCGGAACTCACAGCATCATGTGATATCGCAAAAGCTCAGAGAAGTAGATGTCGCATTGATTCAGCTATTACAACAGCAACCAAACCTGACTCTGGCGCAACTACAACAAATGATTGCTCAGCAACTCGCCAGATTCAGTTTCATGGAGTGGGCTCAACACTTCAATGAACTAGGACTCGTCAGCGTCCGCCCTTCAGGAGAAAAATTATGATTAAGTCAGCCCTCAATTGGTTCGACGGTCTCGTCGAGAAATGCAAAAGATACGATTACTTAGCGTTGCTTGCGATTCGTCTCTACCTCATTCCGGTCATTTTCGTTGGCGCTCGCTCTAAGGTGCTGGGCTTCTCTGGCACCGTCGCGTGGTTTGGCGCGTCCACCGCAGATGGAGGTTTGAACTTACCATTTCCCGAGTTGTTAGCGTTTCTTGCCGCAGGTACGGAAGTGCTTGGCTGTATTTGTATCGCTTTGGGTTTGTTTACACGAGTGATGTCGATTCCGATGATTTTCTTGATGAGTGTTGCGAGCGCGATGGTGCACTGGAAACACGGTTGGGATGCCATCGCCACCAGCGGCATGGAAGCAACAGTGCGTTTGAACGGCTTTATAGAATGGTTAGCAACCAACTTCCCAGGTCGATACAACTACATCACCGAATTGGGCGACCCAGTAATGCTCAACAACGGTATGGAGTTCGCAGCCACCTACTTTGTGATGTTGCTGGTGCTGTTCTTCTACGGCGGTGGTCGCTACGTAAGCTTGGATTACTGGTTGAGAAAACCTTTCTCCCGCACACCAGCAAAAGCGTAACTCAAGCGCCCAAGTTTTAACGCTTAGTTAAACAGACTAATAATAACCTTATCTAACCCGCTACTCTGGTAGCGGGAAGGAGTCCTTATGTTTGCAGATGTCGTTGATCTGTCGCGGTTTCAGTTCGCTAGTACCGCACTCTATCACTTTATATTCGTCCCACTGACCATAGGTTTGTCTTTCTTGCTGGCTGTTATGGAGTCTTTGTACGTCATGACGGGGAAAACCATCTACAAGGACATGACCAAGTTCTGGGGTAAGTTATTCGGGATTAACTTTGCCGTGGGCGTGGCGACCGGTCTTACCATGGAGTTTCAATTTGGTACCAACTGGGCGTATTACTCTCACTATGTGGGCGATATTTTCGGGGCACCGCTTGCCATCGAAGCCTTGATTGCCTTCTTCCTCGAATCCACCTTAGTCGGCATGTTCTTCTTCGGTTGGGATCGATTGTCAAAACGCCAACACTTGTCGGTCACTTGGCTGACAGCGCTAGGTTCTAACTTCTCTGGCTTGTGGATTTTGATGGCGAATGGCTGGATGCAAAATCCAGTCGGCGCAGAGTTCAATTACCAGACCATGAGAATGGAAATGATCAACTTTGCTGATGTGGTGTTTAACCCCGTCACGCAAGTCAAGTTCGTTCATACCGTGGCTGCCGGTTACACCACAGGTGCTTTGTTTGTGATGGGCATCAGTGCTTACTACTTACTCAAAGGCCGAGATATCTCTTTCGCTCGCCGTTCGTTTGCGGTGGCGTCCGCATTTGGCATGGCGGCGATTGTGTCGACATTGATGCTGGGTGATGAATCAGGTTACGAGCTTGGTGACGTGCAACAGGTAAAACTCGCGGCAATTGAGTCCGAATGGCACACCGAAGAAGCACCCGCCTCGTTCACGCTATTTGGCTTACCAAACCAAGAAACCATGGAAACCGACTACGCCATTAAGATTCCATATCTAATGGGGATCATCGCGACTCGCTCGCTGGATGAGCCAGTGATGGGCTTACGCGATCTGATGGCGCAGAACGAAGATCGTATCCGCGATGGTATCCAAGCTTACGGCATGCTAGAGGAACTTCGCGCAGGTAACGATAGCCCAGAAAACATCGCTCAATTCGGCGAGATGAAGAAAAACCTCGGCTACGGTCTGCTATTGAAGAAATACACCGAGAACGTCACCGACGCGACTGAAAGCCAAATCAAGCAAGCGGCGCAAGACACGATTCCTCAAGTGGCACCACTATTCTGGAGCTTCCGAATCATGGTGGCGTGTGGGGTATTAATGTTCTCCATTATCGGTTTGTCTTTCGTCCAAGTCTGCCGCAGAAAATTGGGTTCGAGCCCTTGGTTATTGAGAGCGGCACTATGGGCGATTCCATTGCCTTTTATAGCTTGTGAAGCAGGTTGGTTCGTTGCCGAATACGGACGTCAACCATGGGCAATTGGTGAGGTACTTCCGGTCAATATGGCGGTATCTAACCTCGCACCAAGTGACATTTGGATTTCGCTCGGCTTTGTTTATGTACTCTACACAGCGTTCTTGATTGTAGAAATGTTCTTGATGGTGAAGTTTGCCAAACGTGGACCAAGCGTGCTTAAAACGGGTCGCTATCACCACGAAGAAAACAACAAAAAAGACAAACAATCCGACACATTCAAACTGATTGATCAGCACTAAGGAGGCACTATGTTTGATTACGAAAACCTACGCCTATTTACTTGGGCGATCGTTGGTGTGCTGTTGATTGGTTTTACCATCACCGACGGATTCGATATGGGGGTAGCCGCGCTGCTCCCTGTTATGGGGAAAAAGAACCTAGAGCGCCGCGTAATGCTTAACGCTATCGCGCCGCACTGGGACGGCAACCAAGTTTGGCTGATTACCGCTGGCGGTGCCATCTTCGCGATATGGCCCTTGGTATACGCCGCAGCGTTCTCCGGATTCTATATTGCCATGCTGTTGGTGCTCGCATCCCTTTGGTTGCGTCCTATTGGTATGGATTACCGAGCTAAAATCGATAATCCGCAATGGCGCAATGTGTGTGATATCGCCTTGTTCATCAGCGGTGTTATTCCACCAATTATCTTTGGGGTTGGCTTCGGTAACTTGTTGGTTGGCGTACCGTTCGAGTTAAACAACTTGCTGATGCTCGATTATCAAGGTGGGTTCTTTGACTTGCTCACTCCATTCCCAATTCTGTGTGGCTTAGTGAGCTTGACCATGGTGGTGACACAAGGGGCTGCTTTCCTTCAAATGAAGACAAAACATGATCTACGTGCACGAGCACAAAACATTACGTTGTGGGGTGCGGGTGCAACCATGATGTTGTTTATGTTCGGTGGTTTGTTTGCGGCATCGCAATCCGGTTACATCATCATCGGCGCGATGCTAAAAGATGGCATTTCAAACCCACTCAACAAACAAGTGGTGAGTATTGCAGGTGACTTATTGCATAACTTCAGCGAAATGCCACAACTTTGGCTGATTCCGTTCACTGCGGTAACCAGCTTACTCGTGTGCTTTTGGGCAACAGTCTCTCGCCGTGCTGGAGTGGCGTTCACTATGTCGAGTATTGCGATCGCTTGCATCATCTTAACCGCAGGCGTCACCTTGTTCCCGATGATCATGCCATCAAGCATCAACCCATCACACAGCTTAACGTTATGGGATGCGACATCGAGTGAGAAAACGCTCGGCATCATTTCTATCGTTGCCATCATCGTTGTTCCTGTGATTTTGGGCTACACCGCATGGTGTTATTACAAAATGTTCGGACGTTTGGATAACAACTACATCCGCAGCAACAGCTCATCGCTCTATTAAGGAGGCAAGTATGTGGTACATGTGTTGGGTACTTGGCGTATTACTCGCCTGCGCCTTTGGCGTCATCAATGGTTTATGGCTAGAGAACACAGGACGCTTTGAAGAGGAAGAGTTCTAACCTCTCACTTCAGAACGGAACATTCCCAATAACAAACGCCCTTAATCACGAGGGCGTTTGTTCATCTCAATGAGCTTACTATGCCGACAATCGATAGCGGCGCACTGCGTATTTATCTTGCTCTGAATAGAATGTATTGAGGAACTCGCCACCCGCTTTTTCGATCACGCGTTTTGATGCGGTATTGTTCACATCACAAGTAACGATAGCGCTGTCTTCTATAACCTCGGCTTTCACCCAATTCAACATGAATGTGGCGATGCCTTTGCCTTGAGCATCTGGCGCAGTTTCGTAACCAATGTGCCCAATCACATTTTCAAGGTAGTCGTTATTACCATCACGAACCCGAATCGAACCAAGTATCACTCCTTCCTCTATACAGAAATATGTCGAAGACGGCGTCCAACCTTCCGGCAAACCTTCGCCTTTCGCGTATCCAATTCGTTTTTTCAGCAGCGCTTCACTGTCGCTTTGGGCGATGATGTACATTTCCATTCCCGCCAGAGCACACTTTTCAACATACTGCTCAAACGCTTCAAAATGGCTGAGATTGGCTTTAACTATTTCCATATAGCACCATCTTTCAGGCTTAAATATCACAAAAAATAAAGCTCAAAAGAAGGACATTACTTTTGAGCTTTCATTATGTTCTTAAGCTATGTATTTAGATTTCACCAGATTTAATTTTCTGTTGAGCATCGCTAATTGTCTGCTCTCCAAATAAGATCTTAATCATCGACTCGATACGCTTGGTATCTGTACCAAATTTGTCCAAATTACCATTGTTTGGTGCTTTAAATTCAACTTGACCAACTTTCTGGTCATTTTTATAAGCGTTAATCTTTGCATCCGCAATAAAGGTTCTAAAGTCCCAACTCCAGCGAGACACATAGGTTAGCGTCAGTTCATCTGCCTTGGGTGCAGTGCCATCACTGACCACTGTACATTTACGCGCAGTGTCTAAGCACCATTCTTGCAAAGAATCTAAGAACACTGCTCTTGTCGCATTATCTTTTACGATGGTGATTTCTTTGCTTTGATTCGACTGCGCAATCGGCTCAGCCGTATATTTAGGTGCGGAACAACCTGCTAATACAACAGGAAGAGCTAGAACTAGAGCTTTTTTAAACATATTTTTTCTCTGCTTATAAATAACAACCAATGACGCCAAATGAATAATCAGCATCGAATGTTGGATACTGACAGTTTTCATTCAATGCCTCAATAATCTTTCTCACAAAATCAACAGGATAAATACATTCTAGTTCGATGATTATTACGAAACTAATGGCTCGATGTTTTCTGCAAATAAGCACTCAAGAGGATAAGGCAAAGCAAGTGTCGGCATATCTGATTTCGAGAACCAAGCTAGCTCGCTAGTCTCCTCATCTAAGTCTTCTGCAAACTGTCCTGTTTGTTGACACTTAAACATGATCACTGTGTATTCAACTTGGTCTCCGTTTGGATAAGCAAAACCAAATCCCTCTCCACCGAAAACACCGAGCACACGTTCAACTTCAACCGCGAGTCCGGTTTCTTCTCTTACTTCTCGAATCACAGCTTGCGAAGGTGACTCACCTGGTTCAATCATGCCTGCTGGTAAGCTCCAACTGCCATCAGATTTCTTTTGCAACAGAAGTTGGTTGCTTTCATTAAGGATCACAGCGGCAACGCCCGGAATCATTAATACTTGATTACCTACTTTGCTGCGTAGCTCTTTTAGGTAGTGACTGGCACTCATTTATCTTCCTTGAGCTTAGTGTTTAGTTTCTCACCAGACATTCATTTTGAAATACAACAAGAAACAGCTGATAAAGATCAAGCCACACCATGAAAAAAAGCTTATCGCCTTCTGTTCAGTCGTTGCTTCCTCAGGATCTGGGTGCAAAATGCCATAAAGGCAGGCAATGGGGATCAACTCGTAAGTTTTGCCAATGTATTGATGCCCCATTTCGAGAAATGGTGGAATGTACAAATACACCACAGCGTAAGTAATAAAATAAAGTATGCCGAGGATCCGGTTCAAGCCAATGACTTGCCCTTCTCGATAAAACCAAATTAACGCCGCTACCCCTGCAAGTATTGCGATGAGTAAAAACATCCGTTCTTCTACCCTTCTTTTTAATTTTCTCCTACCCTATTTAAACCACTTAATTAATCAATCAGTTATGCAACTAAACACGATACAGCTCAAATAGAAAAAGGCACCAATTGGTGCCTTTGTGACGCTCTGACGCGTTTATTAGTACGTCACTTTCAGTGCTTCGCGCGCTTTTAAGTTCTGCGCTGCATGCTTAGGCGCGTCTGCCAAGATATTTCGGCTACCTTGTTCTGATTTTCGATTCAGTGTCACTGAAGTGATTTGCCAGTTATCGCCCGCCCGTTGCAAACCAAACTCGTATTCACCCGAAACCGCCCAGAAACCTTCTTCACCGAGCCAATGACTAGCGATGAAATCCACTGTCACACTCGCCTTATCGCCATCAATAGAGACGCGTAGATTGCTCAAGTCATGGAATGTCGCATCAAACCCAGGCAGGAATCCCGCCCACTGCTGCATTAAATCTTGGCGTTTGACTTGTTGGGCTTCACCGCCAAACAGCGAAGTGTAATCCACCGTTAATTCTGGAGCGAACAGTCGACCTAAGTACTCAAATGCGTCTTGGTCTGCCAAAGCCGAGAAGCTGTTAATGTTGCTACGAATTTTCGCTTCGTCCAAAGACATGGTTTGAGCATTCACATTCATGGCAATCACTCCGATAAACAGCAACCACAGTTGTTTAAGCTTCATCACGTGACTCCTTATAGGTTCGCTTCGAAGTGCTCTACAACTTCATCGACAGCCAGTTTTACCGCTTCTGGTTGGTCATAGAAATCGAATTGATTGATGTTGTATAGCCATACTGCGTTAACGTTGCTGCCAGCATTCTCGATGTAACGATGCACACCAGCAGGCAGAGCCATGGCTTCAGATGCCACCATTAGCACTGGTTTATCTTGTGTTGCTGCGCTTGCTTGAGCGTCGTAGTTCAACCAACCAGCCCATGATGCAACGTTGTATTGGTTGTCATATTCAGGAATCAAACCGCGGTCGTTCTCCGTGTAGTAAGGCGCTTGGAACATCAACGCGTTCTCATTGGTTGTGCTTGCCGCTTCGATGTAAACCGGAGTCGATGAATGTGCTGCCTCTTCCGCTGCTGCAAGTAGGTTTTTCGCGCTTTGTTCGCCGCCATAAATTTCAGTCGCCATCGCTTTATCGTGCAGCCAAGGAGCAACCACTGCCGCTACTTTTACTTTGTCATTACCGGCAACCGCATCTAACATGTAGCCCGCCGATGCACAGATACCCAAACCACCGATGCGTGATGCATCAACGCCATCGAGTTGACTCACCGCTTCAATCACTGCGCGAATGTCTGCAGTTTTACGTACAGGATCTTCTAAGTACATCACTTGGTCTTTGCTTTCACCCCAACCACGGAAATCAAACGTCAGTGCCGCATAACCTCGCTCTGCCAATGCTTGAGCATAAACCGCTGGCATCTGCTCTTTCACCGTTGTCCACGCACCAGTCACGACAACAACTGGGGCATTCTTCGCACCTTTTGGTAAGTAAAGGTTTGCAGCTAGTTGACCAACTTGAGTATTGAGTTCGATGTGTTTCATGGTGGTGTCCTCTAAAGCTAGGTTAGTGTTGTTGTCATTTGCAGAAACTGAGTGAGCAAAGGTGGTGAAAGGCAAACTACTTAAAAGTAGTAAAAGCGATTTCTTAAACATGGCATCCTCTCTGTCTTATGTTTTGCCCGAGCTGTCCGGCTAACTTGGGTATAGATTAGCGCTGCACCGCGAGAGAAGATTGAACATTCCTGCCCAAGTTTTTGTACTTTATTGCCCCCTCAATGAGTTGACGAAATGTGCAAAACTCGGCTAATTTCAGCTAGCAAGTGGAAGAGAGCAAAGGAAAGAAAATGAAGTCCGAGCTTAAGTTTTATGACTCTGAATCTAATGCGCTATCAAGCTGTGGCGACGTGCTGGATATTGAGTTTTCAAACCATGGATTAGATTGGTCGGGCGTATTGGTAGAAAAAGGCACGTCCCCTTATTTCTATCCGAAGAATGTCTACACCCCCTACTTCTACTTTGCATTGGCACTAGAAAAAGATTTGAATTGGAGTGTTGAAAAAGATGGCACGTTCGCTGATCTAAAAACCAGCCCAGGCAATATTTGGATTAATCCGCCTAAAACCCCGTTTACCCATGATGTGGCAGAGCCTTGTTACTTCGTGATTTTAGCGATTGAAGAACAAGAGTTTTTCTCACACTGCCCGCTTAACTTAGAGGGAATTGAGCTGCAATTTTTGAACAACTACAACGTGTTGGATGAAACCATCAAAGGCATCATTGAGCTGTTTATGTTGGAAGCGAAAGCCAAAGGACGAAATGGCAAAACCTACCTCAACAACTTGGTTTCACTCCTGGCAACCCACTATATCCAAAACTACTCCAACTACTTTGACCTTAAGAACAACCAGCTTGCAGCCTCTAAGTTCGACCAACACCAAGTCGATAAGATTGACCAATACATCGAAGAAAACATCGGCAACAACATCGCGGTTGATGACCTTGCAGACTTGCTTGGGTGTAGTAAGTTTTACTTTCTGAGGGAATTCAAAAAGCTCATCGGCGTAACGCCTTATCAGTACCTGATGAATAAGCGTTTGGAGCAAGCACGAGTGGCGCTCTCTTCTGGCTCAGTCAATATCGCTTTAACGGCGCACGAGCTTGGCTTTAATGACCAGTCCCACTTTACTCGAGCATTCAAAAACCATTTCGGCATGACACCGGGACAATTCGTCAAACAACAAGAAAGCTAATCTTAAGACTGGTTAGCTTTCTTCCACTGTAAGGGGGTGATGCCATTCGCGCGTTTAAAGGCACGCACAAACTGAGTGGCATCAGCGTATCCCAAGTGCACAGCAATATCTCCAACCGCACTGTTTCTTTGAATCAAAACGCGTTTGGCAAAGGTAAAGTTGAGCGCCTCTTTTACCTCTCGAAAACTGGTGCCTTCTTGCTTCAAACTGCGCTGTACCGTGCGCTTTGAAATGCCTATTAACTCGCTAAACACGTCCAAAGACATATCAACTCGCCCAACATACGCAGACAAAGCTTGCTCAACATAGTAAGCAAAAGGCTTGTCCTCAGCGCATACATTTATCCTTTCAATCCCTTCTAAAGCGGGATACTCCAACGCTAAATGTTCTTGACCAAGAAACTGCGGAATGTCGTTTCTGATTTGGAGCTCAGTTAAGGGCTGGCCTTGCGGGTGGGGCAGATAATAAGCACTCGGCTCTTGCAGATTTGGGTACCTAGCTTTCATATACGCATGAAGATAAACCGTTAGAAACAACTCGGTCTCTATTTGATCAAAGGCACTAGCATGAGCTTCTACACGAGTGACATGAGCTGACGTTTCAACATTCAAGGCTCTTAACCCTAAGCTCGTTATGACGTTTTCCGGCGTGGCTTGGTTGAACTTCAAATTAATACTCGCGTGCTTCGCGATAAGTTGTAATGAAGAGACAAATACCGTTGCACCTAAGTGCTGTCTCAACCCAGATAGCAACCGAGAAAAAGCATGGAAAGGAATGAACTCAGCCGTTGAAGTGTCTAGCGCAAATGGCATGTCGGCTTGCTCTTGCTGTTGCGCCAGTGCTGTAGGCTCCAGAGCTAACTGACCAAGAAAATCATACACGATTGCTTTTCTAATCAATGGAATGGAATGAATCACACCTTCTCCTAAGTTCAACTCGTCTCTTTTCATTACATGACTTCTGACGTTACTTGACTGGCTTTTCAAAAGATAGGAAATGTGGCGCAAAATGCACATTTTCATATTCCTAACTGGCTAAGATAACCACATCACTTGAGTGAAGCTAAGGCAAAAAATTTGAGCCATAGATCGTATTTCACATCAAGTTTCCGTTATCGCTTAGAGATTGGCAGCAAGAATGTGAGTTTTGACTAATATTCAATTAGTTGAATTAAACCGTTCACGACAAAAGCCATCTCTAAACGCTAGATGCATCCATCAAAATAAACGGACTTACACTCACTATTGAGAGGTTACTATGATCAAGAAAATGTCATTGGCAGCAATCACTATCGCCGTATCAATGGGCTCCGCTTACGCCAGCGTAGAAAGCAAAACGTGGCCAGCCTCAGACAAAGCAAAAGCCTTTGTTCAAGACACCATTGTGATTGGCATGCTAGCAAGCCCTTATGGTGCTGGTTGGACAGACGATCAACAACTTCTCGATTACTTCCAGTTAGCACGCGATAACGGCATTACTGGTCATGAATATACGATTACTGCGGCTGACCATAACTTTGATGACTTCATTTTCCACCACCACAAACACCGTGCAGCCATGGCAAAAGAACCAGACAATTTTATTGTTGCCCACTCCAACCAAGACATTGAGAAAGCGCACGTAGAAGGCAAAACCGCCGTTCTTTGGAATAGCCAAACTGCCACCATTTTAGAAGAAGACGTGACTCGTATGGCTCTGCTTAAAGACATGGGGTTGAAAAGCATGATCTTGGCGTACAACGATATTTTTCGTACCGGTTCAGGTCAATTAGCCGCCTATAATGGCAGCGATATTGGCTTAACGCCCTGGGGCCAATCAGTGATTGATGAGATGGTGAAATACCGCGTAATTCTCGACTTGAGCCATACCGGTTCCAAGACCGCCAATGATGCGATGGATTACATGGAAAAGAATCATGCAGGAACGCCATTTATCTACTCTCACTCAGTCCCTGCGGGTTTATATAAGAGTGAACCTGATGCAACACCAAAAGGCTGTTATCGTGCAATCCCTGATGATGAAGCAATTCGTGCTGCGAAGTCAGGCGGCTATGTATCTCCAACCTTTACTGAGTGGATGATGGATGGTGTATGGCCTGAGGACATTTCGCCAAAGCAAGCGGCAGATATGATTGATTACTATGTGAAATTGGTTGGCGTTGACCATGTTGGTATCGCAACCGATGACATGTTCTCAACAAAGGGCGTGGTCGATTTTGCGATGAAAAATGCCAAGATGTATGACGATGGCGACTACATGATTGACGCCTTCAACAAGGGCGCAACAGGCAACGGCGAACTATCCAAGATCTTAGCCGCAATTACTGATGACTTATGGGCACGAGGCTACAGCAACGAAGACTTGGCGAAGATTTACGGCGGCAACAAGATGCGAGTATACGCCCAAGTTTCTGAAGGCGTTGACCCAAAAGCCTTCCAAGAACAATATTCAAAACGCTTAGAAATGCTAACAAAAATGCGCCACGAGCATATGGCTAAATAAACTCAGACCAAACCGCAAAAAGGCACCAACCGGTGCCTTTTGTTTTACTTAGTGAGTGTACTTACAGCTCGTGCTCAGTGCGTGCGATGATGTCGTCTTGCGCATCTGGTGATAGCGCGGTGAAGAAGGCTGAGTAGCCTGCAACTCGCACAACAAGATCACGATATTGTTCAGGGTTCTTCTTCGCAGCTAGCAAGGTCTCACGAGAGACGATGTTGTATTGCACATGCCAACCCTTGTGGTGGTTGAAGAAGGTACGAATCAACATAGAAAGCTTGAGCTTATCCCCTTCAGACTCAACCGCCGCAGGGCTTAACTTCTGGTTAAGCAGCACGCCACCAAGGATCTTATTCGCTTGGATCTTACCGACCGAGTTGTACACAGCTGTTGGACCTAAACGGTCTGAGCCAGACGACGGGCTTGCACCTTCTGCCAATGGTGTTTTCGCTTTACGACCGTCCGGCGTTGCCATGGTTGAAGCACCGAATGGGACGTTTGCCGAGATACTTGATGTACCTGCGTAGTAACCGCCGCCAATTGGACCACGCCCATGACGCGTATTAACGAACTGCTCTAGCTCATCAATGTACACTTGGTAAGCGTCTGCCAGTAGTTGGTCTACTGCGTCATCATCATTACCGTATTTTGGTGCAAAGTTGATAAGACGTTGGCGAAGCTGCTCGTTCTCCATGCCGTCGAAATCTTCTGCTAGTGCTTTTGCCAGCTCTGGCTGAGTGATTTGTGCGTCATCGAAAACAAGGTGTTTGATTGCTGCTAGGCTGTTACCCAAGTTTGCGATACCGACTTGCAAGCCAGATACCCAGTCGTATTTCGCGCCGCCTTCTTTCACAGTTTTACCACGAGCTAAACAGTCATCCACCAGCGTTGAACAGAAGATGTCTTGTGCTTGCTGTTCAAGTACGCTGTCGACTACCGTATCAATCTCAATCGATTTACGGGTGTAGTAGCGGATTTGCTCTGCCCAAGACGTCGTCACTTGCTCAAAGCTCTCAAAGTTGCCTTTTGCTAATGACTTATCGTGTGGCAAGAAAGCTTTACCCGTTGTTGCATCCACACCTTCGTTCAATGAAGCGAGCAGGATACGAGCAAAGTTAATGAAGCTCATGCCCGTACAACGGTAACCCCATTTGCCCGGAACCGCCGTCTCGATACAGCCGATAGATGCGTAGTTGTAAGCGTCTTCTTTCTCTACGCCAAGCTTGATGAATTCAGGAATGACAATCTCATCGTTGTTGAAAGCAGGCATGCCGAAGCCACATTTAATCACTTCAACACAGCCCATCAGGAATTCTTGGTTTAAACCTTCATGGTAACGCACACTCAAGTTAGGTTGCGTCGAACGTAACTGACCACAAGATTCCAGAATCGCCCAAGAAAGGGGATTCACAGCGTCTTCAGGCTCACCCTTTTCATTCAACTTCTGACCGCCGATACACACGTTTTGATACAGCGGAGAACCTGCCGATGCTTTCGAATGTGCACCGGAGCGAATCTTGTTTACTTCAAGCAGCTTCAACCAGCAGCTTTGTAAAAGCTCTAGTGCGAAGTCTTTTTCAAGCGTGCCGTTTTCGATATCACGAACATAAAACTCGTTGAGGAATTGGTCCATACGACCGAAAGAAACCGAGTGACCATTCGATTCGATTTGTAGCATCAATTGAACGAAGTAGCTCAATTGCAGTGCTTGCCAGAAGTTTTCTGGTGCGTGGCTCGCGACATGACGACAGTTTGCCGCAATGCTTTCTAACTCAGCTTTGCGTAGCGGGCGCGTCTCTTCTAACGCCATTTTTGCCGCCAATTCAGAGTAGCTCACTATGTGGTCTTGAATCGCAAGCAGCACGATTTCGACCGACTTGTAGAACTGCTCTTTCTTCAAGCCTTCAAAGGTCGAAACATCATTGTTAACACGGTGCTGACGAACATCCTCTAACAAACCGTTCATGCCTAGCTTAAGGATTTTCTCGTTATCCACCGCAAGGTGCGCGTCACCCGAAGTCATGTTGCCTTCAGCTTTAATGATGGTGCTGGCTAAGATTTCTTGCTGCTCATCAGTGAACAAGCCGTAACAACGGTCTTGAACGGTTTTACCACGCCAATACGGTGTGATGCTGTGAATGCTTTGCTTATCTTCTTCGGTAACGGCAAAGCCTGCACCTGGGCGGTCGGCTAGATCATCAATTTCCGCTTCAATCCAACGTACAGTGTATTCCGGGAAAATAGGCGCAGCACGCACTTTGCTCGCTTGGTTACCGACGATCAACTCATCGTGTTTAATCCAAATAGTACGAGTGCGTAAATGCTCTTGCAGTGCTAGCGCACGTTGGACAATCACAGGTTTGTCTTCGTTTGCTTGATAAGCACGAGTGTATGCCTCTGCACGCTCGGTACAGACAGGTGGCGTTACGATATTTACCAGTGCCAATTTGTGCGCTTTGATACGCTCAGGAAGGTAATTCAGGTCCATAGTTAACCTCTTACAATCACGTTAAGTTGGGTGTTTTCGCTTGCGTATTGCATGGCGCTTTCTAGCAGTTCTGGTTTGTTTAATGGCTTGTCAGAACACTCGTAAGGCATATCGAGCAAACGGTATTTATTGATGCCGAGCGTGTGGTACGGCAGCAAGTGAAGTTCTTGGCAGCTTTCTAGTGAAGCCGCAAAATCGATGATGTCTTTCAACTCTTCAATGGTGTCATTGAACCCCGGCACCACTGGAACGCGAATCACAATGCGTTTCGCGATAGGTGCCAGTTTTCGGAAATTGTCTTTGATGCGTTTTAGTGAACCTTTCGCCCAGCTAAGAAACTTTTCTTCGTCGGTGTGTTTTAAATCCGCCAACCAGCAATCAATATGCGGCGCAGCTTTTTCGACGTTCTTCCACGGCACATGCATGCACGATTCAATAGCGGTAGAGACTTGGTTGTCATGCAGACGTTGTGCGAGTTCTGCCACCAAATCGGCTTGCATGAGTGGCTCACCACCGGAGAATGTCACGCCACCTTGGCTTTGGTCGTAGAACGGTTTGTCTTTCATTAAGGTGTCGAACAACATGTCTGATTTCGCCTCTTCACCGCAGACAGTCAGTGCTTGCGTAGGACAGACGTCTCGCAGCGCGATCAGTTGGTCCTCTTTGATGGCTTTGCGATTGATGATGATCTGGTTGTCGATGCGTTGAATACCATCGCTCACCGTTTCACTACCCGCAGTAGATTGAGTTGTAGCTTGATAAGCAGAAACGCACAGCTGGCAATCTTCCATGCAGCTGCGCTGATCAAACAGCAGTGAATGCTTTTCGCTGCGACTTTCTGGGTTTTGACACCAAGGGCAAGACAAGCTGCATCCTTTAAGAAAAAGAATGGAACGAATGCCATCGCCATCATGGGTAGAGAATCGTTGGATATTGAAATACATCTCTGCTTGCCTCTTGGTCTGTGCTACCGCTGTGTACCTAATTCGTTTCTTTTGCTCGTTGAGTCTTATGAACAGCTTTTCTGTTTTCTAACTGAAAGCTTCATTTGAGCGTTTACAAGTTTTACTTAACTTTCATTTAATGAAATTATTATAATTTCAAATGAAATTTCAATTGATCAAAATCAAGATCTCGTTCGATTGTCAGATCTATAGTGATCCCATCATCAAAACGAAGATTTTGTTTAAGGTAGAAACCATGATTGAACTTTATTTAGATACTGCTGATGTGGCAGAAGTAAAACGCTTTAACCAGTGCCTACCGCTAAAAGGCGTGACGACAAACCCAAGCATTTTGGCGAAGTCAAAACAGGGTCTGAATGAAACCCTAGCAGGCATGCAAGAAGCACTTGGTGGTACACCTCGCTTTCACGCTCAAGTCGTGAGTTCAACCGTCGAAGGTATGTTGGCAGAAGCGCGCCAACTGAATGAATTGCCTTACGATATGGTGGTAAAAGTGCCAGCAACAGAAATTGGCTTAGCAGCAATTAAGCTAATGAAAAAAGAGGGAATTCAGGTTCTTGCTACCGCTATCTATTCAGCTCAACAAGGGTTCCTTGCAGCACTGTGCGGTGCAGACTACCTAGCACCTTACGTAAATCGCATTGATGCAATGAACGGCAACGGTGTTGAAGTGGTCGCGGATCTTCAATTGTTGCTCGATCAAAACCAACTACCAGCGAAGATTTTGGCAGCCAGCTTCAAGAACACTCAACAAGCGATGGAGGTGATGAAACTGGGTATCGAAGCCATTACATTACCTACCGATGTGGCGGCACAAATGTTCGCTCACCCAGCAGTAAAACCGGCGGTTGAACAGTTCGATAAAGACTGGAAAGAGACGTTCGGCGACAAACTTTCATTTGAAAGCTAATTAAAAGTAGCAGCTAGACGTCTTAGTTAGGGTCTATTAATAAGGGAATCTTAACTCACCCTGTGCGCCGGTGAGTTTAAGATTCCCTTTTGTATTTCATATAAAGAGGTGAGGTTTACAGCAGTTCTCTATTGGTCAGTGACCAAAGGTACACGCGCTTGAGTAAACTGATTTTGAGCCTCTTACGAATACCTCGTTTGGAATGGCTAAGTCGGTCTGGTAGCGCAATGGCTTTCACCTCGGTTTTTATTTCTTTTCTATCCAACAACACAGTAGACCTCCGATGCTATAAGCCAGCAGATCTTTCCAATCAAATGTGGCGCCCAAAATCACAGCCAGAGGCGATGAAGATTCGATACCAAGCCAAGCTGCGACCTGAAGCAATTGCCCCAACTCGACGGCAAACGCAATCAACACCACCAATGAAACCAGCCAGTTAACGGGCATAGAGAACATACTTGCAAGAAAGTAGTAGAGCCAAACCACAACGAGAACATCACCAAATGTCGGACGAATAAAGTTGTCTCGAACATAGAGCGCAATAACGACTAATGCGATAAAACACAGCAAGCTTTTCAGTCCATTTTTTGCAGATAATCGCAGGTGGATAGCGGATGTCTCTTCCACCATATCGCTTGGCTGACCAGTGAGAATTGCTCGTTTAAACATCTTCATGATTCGCCTTTGCGCTTTCTTCTGCTTTCTTATTTCGTGCGTACCAGTCGATGTTGCGTGTGATAACCATAGTGAAGCTCAAAATCGCGAAACACAGTAATGTCCCCATAACCAATGCGTAGCTCTCTGCTTGCAGCAAGCCAAACAGTAATCCGTAGAGAGTAAGTAAACACGCTCCGAATATCGCGCCGTGTTTGGTGTTGCTCAACATACCGCTCACGTACACACTTAAAAGCCCCGTCGATGCGACTGCTGACACCACATACGCCCAGTTAAAGCCGAGGTGTTCACTCATCGAAATCAGCAACAGATAGAAAAGTGCTAAAGCCAGACCAATAAAGCCGTATTGCACTGGGTGCACCGGACGCGCTTGGAACAACTCCAGTAAGAAGAAACTCGCAAATACTAATGTGATAACCAACAGTGAATAGTTAACGGCTCGGTGAGACTTCAAATAGTGATCAACGGGGTCAATCAAATCTACGCCCATTTGTCGCTGTTCAAGCTCGTGACAAGCGTGATTCGATGACAAACAGCTTTGGAACAGCTGCGCGATATTGGTTGAGAAGTTGTTGCTCGCCCATTGCGCGTTAAATCCATCTTCAGATACCTCTGACGACACTGGTAAGTAATCACCGATAAAGCTTGGATGCGCCCATGTTGAAGAGAGCTCCACTGTTGTTTGACTGCCAATTGGTGTGACTTGAAGCTGTCCCATCCCTTGTAGCAAGAAGTTAAGATCGAATGCCAAAGGTTGTGCTGGGTTTAGGTCTGCAAGTGTCAGATCACTGTGGAAGCCTTGTGGTAACTGATTTAACCCCGTCCCCGGTGCGACTTCGATATCAGCACTCGCCATGGTCATGTCATCCAAACGAATCAATCCACGGCTGTCTTCAATGCCAACCACTAGGCTCATGTTTTCAATATCAAGCCCCTGCAACGCCGCGAGATCGTCTTCATCAAAAGTGCCTTTCAGTGCCACTTGTGCTTTGTATAAACGCGCACGGTAAATGCCTCGGTACTTTTCAAAACTGTCCAGATTCGCGCTCATATCAAAAGTGCTAGGTAGGAGGAATTTACGACGCTCTTTAATCTGTACTTTGTCATCTCGGTAACTGGTTTCGGTGTAGTTAACCATGATGAATGGACCAATGATACGCTGTTCGCCGCTACTGCTGCGTGCGATGTCGTTTCTAACTTCATCTTGGCGATATGAGCGCTCTGAGATTAGCCCTGTGACCATTGAAAGCGGGATTTGCAGTAAGACAAACAAAAAC
This sequence comes from Vibrio sp. NFR, assembly GCF_027587095.1. Classification (NCBI taxonomy): domain Bacteria; kingdom Pseudomonadati; phylum Pseudomonadota; class Gammaproteobacteria; order Vibrionales; family Vibrionaceae; genus Vibrio; species Vibrio sp. NFR. Next base: position 482,406 of record NZ_JAPPTN010000002.1, on the reverse strand, counting down.
AGCACGAAAGCGAACTTCGTGCCGAGTTGGTTATTGAGGATCTTTTTCATATTTCATTCTCCATTTGCTGATGGAAGTAATCTAAATCAGCAATTTGGAGAACGAATGGAGCTAATGTGGAGTTTCTATGGAGTTGGTAAAATCAGGGTCACTTTCACACCAGAATCGACGTTTTCGACTTGCAACTTACCTTTGTGCAGCTTGATCACTTGCTCAACAAAATTCAGCCCAAGCCCAGTACTCTTAACACCATTTTCCCGAGCGAGGGAGTAGAAGCGCTCGGTCAAACGAGGCATCGCGTAGTCGGGAATGTGAGGACCTGAATTGAAAATCGACAGGCACAGCTTCTCTTTCGTGACCTCAGCCTTCCATTCAATACGTCCCTCTGAATAAACAAAATCCAGCGCATTATCCATCAGGTTAAAAACGGCTTGCTTCAGTAAGAAGGCATCACCAAGCACGGCGAGATGGTCATCAATTTGGATGTTGGCTGTGACCGACTTAGCACTCAAGCGCGCATCCGCCGATTCAACCACTTCATTGACCATTTGTTTTAGCGAGATAGCTTCGACTTGTTCTAGTTCAGGGCGCTTTTCAAGGCGAGCAAGTTCGAGCAACTTATCAATCAATGACTGCATGCGGTCGCTTTCTCGCTCAATGTTGCCAGCAAAGCGCGTGACCTTTTCTTCAGGCAACGGCATTTGCAATATTTCACTCGCGCCTTTAATCGCTGATAACGGGCTTTTCAGCTCATGAGTCAGCGTCTGTACGTACTCTTCCACATATTGTTTACCATCAAGCTGGTTGCGCATTTTCTCCAATGCGTCGCTTAGCGTGCCGTACTCATAAAAGATACGAAATGTTGGCTTAGAAACCTTTTCGCCCTCACCCATTTTGGTCGCGTAGTCTTCTAGCTTGTTCAGTGCCGAGTGAATTCGCCAAGCAAACAATGCCCCCGCCAATAGCACTAAACCACTCATCCACACCATCCAAAACAGCACATTGCGTTTAGACAGATCGATGAAGGGTTGTACTGAGCGATTGGATTTTGTCACCGTCACGCTGCCAATGATTTCGCCTCTGTGGTAAATGGGCGCAGCAACGTGCATAACGGTTGAGAGCGGATCTTTCGGGTCTTCGATGGTACTGCGTGCACCGTATTGACCGCGCAACGTGAGATAAACATCGTTCCATTGCGAGTAGTCTTTGCCTACGTCTTGCTGCCAAGAATCCGCAATCACAATCCCTTGTTTATCGGTGATGTAAATTCGATGGTTAATCGCTTTTTTGCCAATTTCCCAAATTCGCGCTTGAGGTTCTCGCTGCCCATAAGCCGCTAATAGTTTGGAGAAGCGACTCTCAGACAACTTTCCGTTTGCAACGTCCTCTTCTGCCAATACCGCGAGCAAGTTCGCCATATCCACCAGCGTCTCTTCGGTGGTTTGACGCACGGTTGGCTTAAGTTCTTGGACGACAGTTTTGCTCACCATGTAAGCCGTCATTCCGACTAAGATGAAGTAGAGAAAAAACAGTCTGAGTCCAAGTGGGATCTTCGGCCAACGATTCATCATTCACCTTTAATGCAGTAAAAGTAACCAAAGCCACGTTTGGTACAGATGCGTTCAGACATCTCAAACGACTTCAACTTATGGCGAATCGCTTTGATATGGGTATCGATATTGCGCTCATATGCAGCCTCTGGCGCCATGTCTGCCGCGATCATAAGTTGCTCTCGACTCAATACATTGGAAGAGACGGAAATCAGCTTATCGAGGATCTTAAATTCCACCGCTGTTAACCCAAGCATTTGTCCACCGACACCATAATCAAAGTTCTGCGCAACCAAATCGTGACTAAATTGAGATTGCTCTATGGTTAATGTTGGTTCTGGTTTATGTTCCACCATCGGTGCTTTGGATTTGATTCGTAACTTGATGCGCGCCAACATTTCACGCGGACTAAATGGCTTAGTCACGTAATCATCCGCGCCAATCTCCAAGCCCACTACACGGTCAATTTCATCGCTTCTTGCGGTGAGAAAGATAATTGGAATATCAGAAAACTCACGGATAGCTTTGCAAAGCTCAAAGCCGTTGCCGTCTGGCAAGCCAACATCCAATACAAGCAAAGCCGCGGTATTGTGCTGCAAAAAAGCGAAACCTTCTCCTGCCGTTGCAAACCACTCTACGTGGTAGCCATCCATCTCCAATACATGAATCAAGTTGTCGGCAATAGCAGATTCATCCTCGATAATGACAACGGTTGATTGGTCACTCAATGTCTAAACCTCATTGACTATATTTATCTTAATGTCGTTGTTGCGTGTCTACTTTGATGTAAAGGCTATCGAATTGATACAACAAAGGCAAAATCCGTGAACAATATTAATCAAACTCGAATTCATTCAGCGAATTGAACTTATCACTGATACTGATGACTCACTACAATTGCGAATACAATGATTTCAACTATTGATATGAACAGTGTTCATTTTACACTCAGCCATATCAATTCGATTTTGTTTAAAGGACAGTAACTGATGAAAAGAGCGCTAATCCCCCTAGCAGTACTCACTTTGCTCTCTGGTTGCGCCAGCATGTCTCCAGATGAGTGTAAGACAGCAGACTGGTATAGAGTAGGCTACAAAGATGGGCAGGAAGGTAACAATCCGAGCATCATTAACAGCTACGCTGAAGACTGTGGTGAAGCGGGTGTCACTCCAGATCGAGAACAGTGGAAAGAAGGCTTTGATAAAGGCACGATTCTTTACTGTTCACCAGACAATGGCTATACCGTCGGTATTGAAGGTAAAGAATATTATGGTGTGTGTAGCAATAAACAGTTCATTGAAAACTATCAGTTAGGCCATCAAGAGTACCAACGCCAACAGCGTATCCAAGAGATCGATAATGAAATTTCTATCATCGATAATCAACTGGATAACAACCCAGATAAAGACAACGCTAAACGCTTAAAAGAGAAGAGAAAGCGATTGGCTGACGAACGTTCAAACCTCTTGTCGCCAACCATCAATTTCAATTTGAACTTCTAATTTCAACTCACTATCAATCAATGACCCTAGCTCAGTTCTAGGGTCATAAATTGACTATTTGGATCGAGTTCGTAGTCACCAAACGGATCGCAATACACAAAGCCATGCTTTTCATACAACAGGCGCGCAGGTTTAAAAAATTCCATCGAGCCAGTTTCTAAACTTAAGCGCTGCAAACCTTTTTGCTTCGCTTGCTCAATTACATGAATCAATAATTGAGACGCCACACCTTGGTTTCTTGCCGCTGGCGTGGTGCGCATGGATTTAAGCTCAGCATGTTGATCATCCAACTCTTTAATCGCTGCACACCCAAGCAGTTGCTCATCCTTCCATCCGGTCCAAAATGTTACTTCTGGCGCTTTGAGCTTAGCTAAATCTAACGCATGCACACTCTCTGGCGGCGATGTGGCATACATGTCTTGTAGATGTTCTTCTAGTAATGCGATTACGGCTGTTCTTTCTAAATTGTCGACTTCAATTTTCACATATCGTCCTTGAGAGTTCGTGGTTATTCATTCAGTTGCATCAAATTTATTGCAAAATTTTAGTAGGTACAATCTATTGCTTTGTTCTTCTTTACAATTCCTGTCGCATGATGTGCTGAGGTCCAACTGGTCCACCATGATAAAGCTCATTAGTATCTTCAAAACCCGCCTTTAGGTAACACTGATAGGCGGGGACGTTTCGACAATTAACCGTTAGGTAGAGAAATTCAAATGTTGGATAGTGCAACTTAACAAAGTCCCTAAACAAACCAATGGCTTGCTTCGCAATACCTTTGCCTTGATGGCGATGATCCACCAGTAATGAGCGAACACCTAAACTTCTTTGAGGGCAAAAGTCATAATCTTCACTGTACGCAGCATCAAATAAAAAGAACCCGACCACACGATCATCTTCAAGGATCAAATGAGGTAGCTCTGTCGGTTTAAGACTTTCCAATCGCTGACCAATATTCTCAACCGTAAACTGAGCTTGATCTTCCAAGACTTGCAGCTCAATGGTTTGCGCGTGTCGACATGGCGTATACTTTTCAATAGTAATCATGGTCATCCTTGTTGAATTTACGTTCGATTTATACAGGGTATGTCGTAAATGGAAATACCTACGGTCGCAATTCCCACTCGCTGGCAAACGTTTCACACATTATGATCCTCACCAATTGTTAGTGAGGTTGCCATGTTCCGTTTTTTGCTTTGTAGTTTTTCCCTTGTATTACTCTATCCTACCGCGATTGATCTTTACCTTGTAGGTTTGCCTCAAATTGCCGCGGATTTAAACGCCAGTGAATCACAGTTACACATTGCGTTCTCTATCTACCTTGCCGGTATGGCAACGACTATGTTGTTTGCAGGAAAGATCGCCGACTCCATTGGTCGAAAACCTGTTGCTATGGTTGGCGCTGCGATCTTCATTGCAGCATCACTACTTGGTAGCATGGCTGAGCAGTCCGAGGCGTTTTTAATTGCTCGATTTACCCAAGGTATTGGAGCTGGCTCTTGCTATGTGGTTGCTTTTGCCATTCTTCGCGACACGTTGGATGACAAACGTCGCGCGAAGGTACTATCTATGCTCAACGGCATTACCTGCATCATTCCTGTCATCGCCCCCGTTGTTGGCCATCTCATTATGCTCAAATTCCCTTGGCCAAGCCTGTTCACCACAATGGCAGGCATGGGTGTGGTGGTTTGTTTGCTTTCAACCTTGGTGCTCAAAGAATCAAAACCTAACGTAATACCACAACAAAGCGCCGCTTCAGCTTCTAACCAAGAAACCTTCTGTGAGCGCTTTTTTATTAGCCGACTCATCATTACTGCCATTGGCGTGACCACCATTCTTACCTACGTGAATGTCTCTCCAATGCTGGTGATGGGCGAACTTGGTTTTGATCGTGGTGGCTATTCTTCTGTCATGGCAGGCACGGCACTCGTCAGTATGCTCACCTCTTTTTCTGCGCCATTGGCTTTGTCTTATTTTAAACAACGTACACTGATGCTGACGTCGCAAACCGTGCTTGTCAGTGCTGCGATGGTGATTGGTTTTGCGCATCTAGACCAATGGGGAATCCCATTTTACTTATTCGGATTTGGGCTGATTTGCGCTGGCTTCTCGATTGGCTTTGGCGTGGCCATGAGTCAAGCGCTCAGCCCATTCTCTCAACGTGCAGGTGTAGCAAGCTCATTGCTGGGCATCGCTCAAGTGTGTTGCTCTGCGATCTACATCTGGTTCATGGGATTGATTGGCGTTAATGCGCTGAATATGTTGGTGTTTATCTTAGCAATAGGTGGCGTAATCAGCTTGGCTCTAATACTATTTATTCCTAAGCCTGCTCATGAAAGCCACTATGAAGAAATCACTAGCCCGTCTTGATCTCAACTTATTGTTCACTCTGCAATTGCTGCTGCAAGAGCAGAGTGTTTCCAAAGCGTCGAAGAAATTAAACGTTACGCCGTCAACGGTAAGTAAATCGCTCAATAAGCTTCGTGACTGGTTTGATGATCCTCTGTTTGTCAAAACACCGAAAGGATTAGCGCCGACTCCGTTAGCACAAAGCATGGAGCAAGATCTGGCGGAATGGTTACAAATTGGCAGCCAAATTGCGGAAAAACGCAGCGATATAGCACCAAAAGGCGTACGCTTTGATTTGACCATTGAATCCCCGTTAGTGCTGACGATTCTTGATGATCTTCTTATCGCAATCCACCAGCGTTACCCGGATGCTAAAGTCAAAACCAGTAATTGGGATTATGATTCACTCGATGCGATTGTGCGTGGAGAAGCAGACATCGGCTTTACAGGAAGAGAGAGCCATCCCCGCTCGAAAGAGTCACTCGACCTGCTCCCTTACTTCCTCGATTTTGAAGTGCTGTTCTCAGACCTACCTATGGTGTACCTGCACAAAGATCACCCTGCTTTGAAGCAGGAATGGAATCTTGAGACCTTTTTGAGCTATCAACACATCAATATTGTTTGGGAAAAGAGTGAAACATGGGCATTGGATGAAGTATTGAGTGAACTGGGCTTACAGCGCTCAATTGGCTTAACCATGTCGAGCTTTGAGCAGTCTCTATTTATGGCCGCACAGCCACACCACAATATGCTGACCACCGCACCGCAATACTGTGAAAGTTACACCAAGAAGCTACACCCAGATTTGGTGTGTCTACCCATTCCATTGGAACAAACTCAACAAGATAAACTGCTGATCCCGTTCACCATGATTTGGCACAAACGTAATGCGTACAACCCAAAACTGGTGTGGTTACGAAATACCATTAAGTCACTTTATGGTTGTTCCAGTGACATCGATAAATAGCAAAAGGGGCGATATTCTCGCCCCTTTTTATTCTAATGGTGTGATTAGCTAAAAAACTCAATGATCTGCTCAACAGCTTGATCAACGTATTCGTCTTCGTCATAGAGCCCAATGTGATTCGCACCTTCAATTCTAATCAATTGTTTAGGCTGCGAAGCCGCATCAAACATTTGCTCACTTTCGTATGCGGAATCCGCTTCTGTACCGACAATCATCAGCAGTGGTGTCGGTGTCAGGTTTGCAGCAATATCCAACGCAGAAAAGTTAGCCAACGTCTCATAAGACCAAGGCAAAAACTTGCTTTCGTATAAACCTTTTGCTCCGCGCTCTGTCATGTAGTACTGGTAGAACTCTCTAAACAGACGTGGCATTTCCTCACTGTCTTCAGTTGGTGCATGAGGCAGAAAATCAATCTGCCCAGTAGCAAGATAACGTTCTCTCGCTTCATTACCTTTAAGCAGTAAATCTAACAAACCCTCTCGACCAATTACGTTGTGATAAAAACCTCGGTGGTCAAAGTAAGCACTCACAGTCGCAAGTGATTTTACGCGTCGATCTGTCGCAACGGCATGAGCTAAATACCCGCCGCCAGAACAAACACCTAACCCATGGATTTGCTCGTTGTTCACATACGTTAAAGAACGTAAATAAGTGACCCCATTGCGGCAATCTTCCGCTTTACTGTATGGGTTCTCATGAAATCTTGGTGCACCTTCACTCGCGCCAAAACTGGCATGGTCAAACGTTAATACCACAAATCCCTTGGCAGCAATTTTCTTGGCGTAGATTCTTACCGTCTGCTCTTTCACACCCGCCTGTGGCGCTGCAATCAAAACCGCGGGTAAAGGATTCTCCACTACGGATGGACGATGAATTTCCGCTGCAAGTCGGTTGCCATTGCTGAAAAATGAAGCCTCATATCTTGTTACTGTCACTCGATTCACTCTCTATGGTTAACGGTTTTTTAGACGATAGAGACGAGCATTCACAAACATTTGTACTCTGCTCCTCTCTTTTAAACCAGTATAAGGAGCGCTATTATTCAGATATATATGAGCATTATGAAAACACTGTTAGGTTTACATGAACAATCTATCTTGGCGAGGTATTCGAGCGTTTATTTATGTGGCGGAATGTGGAAGCTTTACCTCCGCAGCCGAAGCGATGGGCGCATCAAAGGCAAACGTGAGTCAGCTCGTGAGTGAATTAGAGTCCTCGCTGGGTGTTCAATTGCTTTATAGAACCACACGTCAGCTTCGCCTTACTGAAATTGGCGATGGCTACTTTCGCAAGTGCAAAGAAGCAATGCTACAACTGGATGCTGCCGCAGAGTGGGCACAGCAAACCACCAGCGAAATTAAGGGTCGGATCCAAATGAATTCTGTCGGAGGTCCGATTGGCGAAGAGCTCATTGCCCCATTGGTGATGAGTTTTCAATCCGCCTACCCGAACGTAGAAGTAGAGCTCGATTTCTCAAAACATCGCGTTGATCTTATTGAAGATAGCTACGACTTAGTCCTCCGAGTCGGCGAAATGCCAGACTCCACTCTCATCGCGCGCCGACTCACCACACTTCGCACGCACTATGTCGCAAGTCCAGATTTTCTTGAACGACACCCGAACATCCTCGTCCCAGAAGATCTTAAAGCCTTGCCTTTGATTCACGGCAGTGTTGATCATTGGATCATGAAGAATCATAAAGAGCAGCGCATTATCAACGTAGGGCAAGGTATTAAAGCGGCTACTGGCAGGACCATGCGGCATGCGGCGCTTTCTGGACTAGGGGTAACGCGACTAACCGATGTGTACTGCCATGCTGATTTGGCATCCGGAAGACTTATCGAGGTGCTCCCGGAATGGTCAGAAAAAACCTTACTTTCGCTCGTCTGTCCGCCAGTCAAATATCAACTACCAAGAGTCAAAATGCTTATGGACTGGATAAGCGACCGATTCGAAGAACACTATAAACAGTTCAGAATTGAGGGCGAACATTCAAGCTAAGCTCGGTTTCAATCACTCGTGCGAACGCATTTTTTCTCAGCAAGTGCCATAGCGATATTGGCTTTGCTGTACGCACTCTCGTTGATGAAATGCGGATAGATATCCTGTTTGCCTTCCCAGAAAATATCGTAACCAAAGAAGGTCGCGAGTAGTGGTTCGCCCGGTTTGACTACCTCGAAATCTCGTCCACAGATCATAGGATGTACTGTCGCGACACGCATACCATCGTGGTCGACAGGGATCATGAATTCTTCGGTGTAAAAATACGCGTCGTAGTCATTCAACTCACCAACTCGACCAAGGTTATGCTGTTCAAGGTAATCGAGCACCATGGTCAGCATCTTCTTCATTAGCTCTAGAGTGTCGTACTTCAGTGAACCATGTGCTTGAGCTCCAACTTCGATCATCACGCCATGCTGCCCGGTGGTGCACAAATAAGGTTGGTCATCCCACGCTTTTCTGTCTTCAAACAAGATGTTGGCTTCTGGCATGCGTTGCTTCACATACGCCCCCATCATGCGATAGAACACGTCATTAGAAACCAAAATCAAGGTCGCACCCATGTTACTGGTGGTGTTGTGCAGATCGATGATCAATTGATTCTCTTGGTGAGCATGTACTTGCGTGAATTGCTGCGCGATTTCAGTTTCTTGCTGAGTCGCAGGCGATGATTGATTCGCCAAGGCAAATTCACGGTTGAGATCGGTCTCCACATAACGAACGTTTTGCTTTACCGCTTCAGGGTTGCCAAGCACACACTGAGTATTGAACGTCGAACGGTCAGCAACATAGAGGCGATCTTTGATGAGCTTTTGAAGATAAATGCCAGAAAGCTCGTTACCATGCGTACCTGCCACGAGCAGAACACGATTAAGTTTGTCCATAAAAGTAATATTCCAAATATTGAGTAAAAGTGAGTTTTAATTGAGATTGAGCAGCGCCATCTTAGCGAAACGCCATCGCTCCTTTTCCCACACCTTCATAGGCGATAATTTGCAGTGACTGCCCCTCATTTAATGAAGGAGCAATTTCATTAGCGATAAATACGGCAAGCAGTTCCACCGTTGTATCCGTGTTCAGCACTTCGGTTTCACTGTGTGCAATCGCTAACTGGAAGTCCCCTTGAGAGGTGGTGTAACGAAAGCCAAAGTGGGTATCGCTACTGCTGCCATTAGCGTGTTCACTCAACTCTAAATGCTCAACTTCAACTAAGTCTTCGATGGAGGCGAGATAGATATCTTGCCAACGCTGTGCAAAAGCGTGCTCGCGTTCGATATCACGCTGCCCATCCACTAGGATTTGGATCGGTGAACGATGTCCGTGTGCGATACGCTGACAATTACCATCGTGTTTTTTTAAACCGTGGGTGTAGTGATAGTAAGCGCCATCGAGTTTTTCATGACGTAAGGTCACATCAATCGATGCCACATTACTCGGTAGATGACCTTGTAGAACATGGTGAATGTGTTTCGTCACGCTCTCTATTGAGATTTTTTTAGCATCAACAAAGCAAAAGGCTTCATCCGGACAATGTAGATGAATGCCCTTTTCACCACGCATAAGGTCGACTTGGGAATAGCCTGATTGAATACTTGTGGTTTCCACCGCGTCATTATCTACGGGAACAAGCAAACGGTGATCAACATATTGATCGACCAATTGTTTGATTTGCTTCTTCACTTTCGAGAAATCCAGCACCATGCTCATCTCATTGAGATCGCCATGCATTACGACATCCAGAATCCAGCTCTCGCCGACCATGCCTCGTTTTTCACACAAATACGATGCATCAATAACCGTGAGATCATTAACAAATAGATTCAACCCGAATTCCTCATTCTGTATTTATTACCGAACCAAATTGTTATGTTATAACAATTGCTATTTTCACTCAATTTGGCAAGACTTCGATATCTCAATGCACCATGAGTGTGCGTTTTCAGCTATAACTAATCACTTTATCAACTAATTAGCTTCTTATGTTTGGCGCTACACTGCGTATCTTGCTTAGGATTGAGGATAAGGAATGTCGACATTTTTACTGACCGCGATTGCTATGTTGGCGTTTGCTGCCAATTCACTGCTGTGTCGCTTAGCATTAGCAGCAGGTCTCATCGACGCGGGTAGCTTCACCCTTATCCGTTTACTCTCTGGTGCAGTCACCTTAGTTACCATCCTACTTCTGAGAGGAAACTTTCGCAGCCAGCTACCGACAACCAAATTCAGTCTGTTTGCAGGAGTAGCCTTATTTGGATATGCCGCCCTGTTTTCTTTCGCCTATATAAAACTAGCAGCTGGAACCGGAGCCTTGTTACTTTTTGGTGCTGTACAGCTGACCTTACTCGCCCTTTATTGGTGGCAAGGGCAGCGCTTTAAATCGCTCGAAGTGTTAGGCATTGCGGTGTCATTAGCGGGGTTTGCTTGGCTCATGCTGCCATCGGCAACTCGACCAGATGTCTGGTCTGCTGTATTGATGGTACTTTCCGGTGTTTGCTGGGCAGGCTTCACCGCTCTAGGTAAATACGCCCCAACTCCGAGCAGTGGGATTACTTGGGGGTTCATTACCGCTTCCATCTTAGGACTCTTACTTTCCCCACTGTTATTAGATTCAATTCAAGTAACCTTAAAAGGTACATTATTAGCCATTGCATCGGGTGCCATCGCCTCAGGTTTTGGTTATGTACTTTGGTATCAGGTAATGCAAAAGTTATCTCTGTTACAAGCAGCAGTTAGCCAGCTTTCTGTTCCTGCCATCGCTCTGATTTTAGGTAGCATCTTGTTAGGTGAAGCCCTGACCCTACATTCGTTAATAACCAGTGCTATCATTCTTGGCGGTATTGCATTGGTCTTTTTATCTCGCTCCCAAAAATCCAAAACCACATCTACAAGCCAGTAAAAAACAAAAACTTCCCTCTCAACTTATTCCTCATCATCTATGCTTTTTGTTAGGCACTTGTTTTCACAATAATTTGGAAGTGAGCAAGACCTAACATGCTGGCGATGAGCCTTGAATAGAAATTTGGTTTGATAATTCCTGCAAAACTGTATCAGTAATGAGACTTTCTAGTTAAACGTTTTCTTGGTCGTTTTTCCTCCCACGCTATGAGCAACGGGGCTCGAAGAACGATTTAGGCTTTTCAGTCCGATTGGGTTTTGACAAAGGATTTACAAACCTCTTCATTTCAATCGCTATATTCCGCGTCCGCAATTTTTTCAGAACGAAATTCTGATTATTGATTGAATAAATTCATCCACTTACAAGCATAAGCCTGAGCTAACGTTGACACTATGAACGAGAAAATCAAATTCGCCACAAAAGTAGCGCTTAGCCTAACTCTGGCTTATCTGATCCCGTTTGCAATGGGTTGGCCGCAAGCATCTACCGCGGCTACGACAGTAATGTTAATCGCTTCTACCGGTAGTCGACGTGAGTCTCTCGCCAAAGGCACATTGCGTGTGCTGGGTACTTTAGTAGGTGCGGTAATCGGTTTGTTGCTTGTCGGCATGTTTGCCCAAGATCGCTTGCTGTATATGCTCAGCGTTTCTGTCGTTGTTTCCTTTATTTTCTATTTCCGCAACGCGTACCAAAAAGACCCGACCTTACTTGCCTTAACTGGCGTAATGGTCTTAATGATGTCGAATGGTGGAGATGCAGAAGGCGCATTCATGTATGGCGTTGATCGCGCGTACATGACGATCTTTGGTGTAGTACTTTACACCTTAGTGGGCACATTCCTATGGCCGACCAAGACAGAGCAAAATCTGCGTCAGCTCATTGAGCAACTGAATCAAGCTCAACAAGCGTTGTTTAATGCCATTTTGCAAAACTTCGAACAAAAAACAGCGCTACAACAGGATGTGGTCACCAATGTGGAAGCGACTGAAAACGATGAAGCACCGTCACCAACCATCGATGAGTTGTTAGAAAAAGTATTCGCCGCACAAAACGCGCTAGAACAACGCTTTGCAACCGTCAGTGTCGAGTGCAGTGATGTCTCGGCCTATATGAAAGAGTGGCAACTCGCGGTCCACTTCAATAAGCAAATCACTCAAGAGCTTAGCGTGGCTGCACATAGTCACTTTAGCCACCAGCAAGACCGAAGCTGTATCAACAACTTTGATCAAGCGACTCAAGAAATCCAACAACTGTTCAAGATCAGTCAAGAGATGTGGGCCAACGAGGGAGCGGCTTACCGAGCTCAAGAATTAAACATCGAATACAACCAAGCGGCGCTGGCAGACGCGTCTCACCTTGTGAAAGGCTCAGCACTCACACTTGGTCACTTACTTAAACTCATGCACCAAAGCTTGTCTCGCTTAGCTGAGAGCATTAGCTGTATTGATTCTGTGACCAACAATGTGTCGTTTAAGCAAGAATTGCCGAAGCAGAAGAGTAAGTTCCTTTGGTGGGATGCTGAGAACTTCAAAACCGCAGTGAAAACCTTCACCACCTACTGGGTGGCAGGGTTAATTTGGATTTATTTCAACCCGCCAGGTGGCTACTCGTTTGTTACCTTCTCAACCATCTTTATGTCACTGCTGTCGTTTGTACCTGTTCACCCATTCATGTTGCTGATTTTGTTTACGTTTGGCTTCCTATTTGCAGTGCCTTCGTACGTCTTTATTTTGCCGGGTTTAGAGTTAGGTGCCGAACTGGGCTTGTTCATCTTTATCTATACCTTTATCGGTTTCTATCTATTCAAAGGACCGGTGACCATCTTCTATATGATTGGCTTGTTCGTGCTCGGTCTCGACAACAATATGACCTATCACTTTGGCATCCTAATGACGATCATGACCTTGTTCTACATGGTGGTGTTCATGATCATTTTCGCTCATTACTTCCCTTTCAGTTCACGTCCAGAGCATTTGTTCTTAACGCTGAAAGAGCGGTATTTCAGGCATGTTGGTGACCTATTTGCTAGCTATCACCAACAATCTGAGTCCTCTTTTAAAAAGCTGAAACGTTCTTTGCATTTGGTGACACTAAACGTCTCTTCCAAAAAACTGATGGTTTGGGGCTCAAAGATCAACCACAAGTTATTTGATAAAACGCCGCCAGAGGCCATCGGCGCATTCAGCAAGTCATGCAATGCCCTAAATAACCACGTCAACATTTTGATTGCTGCCGAACAAAAGCTGTTAAGTAACCGACTTATCAAACAGTTACGCAGCAAGCATACCGATTCCATATTACCTCTGATGGCTGGCGCACTAGCAAGCCATCAGACGACCGACGAGCTCAATTCTGTGTTCGAACAATACAGCCAAGATTACCAATCCTTTGAAAATAAACTGGAAGAATTCTTTAGTGAGTTGGATTTATCTGACTACGCTTATTCAGAGATAGCTGGTTTTTATATCTTGCTGAATTTAAAACGGAACGTGTTCGAAGCAATAAACCAATGCAAGCAAACCTACGAGGATATCGATTGGGTGAACTTACGTCAGAAGCGGTTTTAAAGGTGAGGATATGATGCTTCTAAAACTAACTAAACCTAGCCTCGCCATACTCTCTGTACTCGGATTGAGTGCGTGTACGACTTTGGGTCCGGATTACGTCCATCCAGAGCAAACCGCCTTGCCAAGTGATTGGTCATTAGAAAAAGTGGCGCAAGACACACAGCAATCCGAGCAAAAACTGCAGCAGTGGTGGCAGCAGTTCAACGATCCAACACTGAACCAACTGGTTGAGATGGCGAGCCAACAAAACCTCGATCTTGAGGCGGCGGGTTTGCGCATCGTCCAAGCACGTTCGCTATTGGGCATCTCCACAGGATTGCAATACCCACAAGTGCAAACTGTCTCCGGTAACTTAGCCAGAGCTTATGTGAACGACCAAGGTGTAAATAACGCCGCGCTGTCATTTGATGCAGGGTGGGAAATGGACATCTGGGGCAAATACGCGCGTGGCATTGAATCTGCTGAAGCTGGCTACTATGCGTCGATTGCGTCTTACCACGACATCATGGTGACCATCACTGCGGAAGTGGCACGCAACTACATCAACTACCGCACGTTCCAAGAGCGTATTTTACTCTCTCGTCGAAACATCGAGATCCAAGAGCGCGTAGTGAATATTACTCAGGTGCAATTTGATTCTGGTAACGTAACTGAGCTCGACGTTCAGCAAGCAAAAAACCAGCTCTTCAATACTAAAGCGGCGCAACCTTCGCTTGAAATTGCAATGAAGCAGTCGCGCACTGCATTAGCATTGCTGTTGGGTGTGCTGCCAGAAGACGTTGAAAAGCTGTTGCAATCTGATGGCTTTGCTCAGCGGATGGCTGATTACGAAAACCAGTTTAAATCCTCAGGCAGAAAACCCGCACTATCAGGCAACGACGAACGTTCCATCGTACCTCGTCCACCTCTACTGGATAACAAAGTGGATGCAAATTTGGTGATGCGCCGACCTGATCTTCAAGTATCAGAAATGCAAGCTCGTGCTCAGAGTGCTCAGATTGGCGTTGCCGAAACAGCCTTGTACCCAAGCTTCTCTCTGTTCGGCTCTATAGGTATCGATAGCACGGTTCCAGATGGCAGCAGCTTCAGTTTCAGTGACTCGTTAACCATGGTGGTAGGTCCAACGTTCAGTTGGAATATCTTCCAATACGGACGAGTGAAAAACAACATTCGATTTGAAGATGCGAAGTTTCAAGAAACGCTGACCAACTACAACAAGAAGGTGCTGCAAGCGGTTAATGAAGTGACTAATGCACTGGAAGCTTATGACTTGTATTTGGAGCAAAAATCGCTGCGTCTGCAATCGGTCAATTCGTCGATTCGCGCGTTCAATATATCGATGACGCAGTACGAAAACGGTCAGATTTCCTTTGAGCGTCTTCTGAATTCAGTAGAAAAGATGACTCGCGCAGAAGACAGCTACGCCACCATCAAAGGTAACGTCGCAAACCAAGTTGTGGCACTTTACAAAGCGCTCGGCGGTGGATGGGAGGCTCAAACAGGTAAACCATTTTTATCTGAAACCGTCGCCAAACAGATGCAAGACCGCAGCGATTGGGATGGTTTGCTGGATGAAGAAGAACGTGTTCTGCCACCAATTCGCATCGAGCCATCTTCAGACAAAGCGCAAGCAGACAGTGCCGAGCAACTAAGTACCCAGAAAAATAGTTCCGAGCAAGATGGGGAGGTGCAGTAATGCCACACGAACTCTCTTGGGGGGACGTTTACTTTTCTCCCTTGTTACTGGTGCTGATTCTTGCCGTCACTGCCACATGGATAACGGTGATCATCTTGAACAAGACACGCTTGTCACGCTTCATTGCATTTCCGTCTCTGACATTCATTGCCATCATGGTGTTTTACGTGGTGGCCATCGACAGTTTTTATATACAGTTTTAGGTGCCCAACAAGATGAAAAAACTACTCGTTATTGCACTCAATCTTGTCATTCTTGGTGGCGCGGCGTGGTTCGGCTATCAGAAGTTCGAAGAGTATTTTAATAACCCATGGACCCGCGATGGTCAGGTACGTGCGAACGTTATCAAGGTTGCACCTCGTGTATCTGGTCCTATCGTTCATGTTGCCGTGATGGACAACCAAGAAGTGAAGAAAGGCGATCTGCTGTTTGAGATCGATCCAACCACTTACGACGTTGCCCTATCACAAGCAGAAGTGGCGTTAGAGAAAGCCATCGTCAGTTCACGCGGTAAAAAGATCGAATACGATCGTTTAAAAGACATCCGAGCCAAAGACCGAGGCGCAGTTTCTCACAAAGA
Organism: Vibrio sp. NFR; assembly: GCF_027587095.1. Classification (NCBI taxonomy): domain Bacteria; kingdom Pseudomonadati; phylum Pseudomonadota; class Gammaproteobacteria; order Vibrionales; family Vibrionaceae; genus Vibrio; species Vibrio sp. NFR. The sequence continues at coordinate 466,298 of NZ_JAPPTN010000002.1, read as the reverse complement.
TCTCATTCGTCGCGAAATCACCTACGAAGAATCGTTACTGCAAATCAAATCAGCAGAAGAACAGCTTAAGTCTGCGCGCCTGAACCTTGGTTACACCAAAGTGTACGCATCGGTTGATGGCTTTGTATCAAACCTAGATATCCGTGACGGTACACAGGCGGTTGCAAACCAACCGTTAGTGGCACTTATCGACAAAAACAGCTTCTGGGTCTTTGGCTTCTTCCGCGAAAACCAATTGGCTCAAATTGCCCCGGGCAATGAAGCTCGTGTCACCTTGATGTCTCACCCAGACACACCTATCGACGCTACGGTGGACTCCATCGGTTGGGGTATCGCCCCTAAAGACGGCACCGTTGGCTACAACCTTCTCCCTAATGTGAACCCTGTATTCCAGTGGATTCGCTTAGCCCAACGCATTCCCGTTCGCGTGTCATTGCATGAATTACCAGAAGGCGTCGACCTACGCTTTGGTCTTTCTGCTTCCATCATGGTGATGAAGGACTCATCACAAGAGCAAGAATAGGAGTTAAACAGACATAACCATGGCTATCGGAAAAAAACTCAAAAACATCAATGAAGAAAACAACTTCTTCTATCTGACCCTAGCGTTAATCGGGCTCTTAATTGGCGGTGCGTTTGTACAGGTTGTAGGAGAAGGAGCGATGGAACACCTGTTACAAGGGTTCACCATCATCACTTTTATCGTCTGTATGGCGAGCTTACGCTTTGACAAAAACTGGTCACGTTTTCTTTATACCTTGCTCGGTACTTGGGTATTGGTGATTGGTATTAAAGCCGCTCTCGGTATCAAAGAAATGGACGTGGTGATGCTCGCCCTCACCTTCGCCTTCTTCTTCGGGACATTCAAATCCATCGCAAGACAGATTCTGTTCACTGGGCATGTGAACACCAACAAAGTCATTGGTTCGGTTGCCCTATTTTTGCTGCTGGGACTGATGTGGGCAATTGCCTATCTCATCCTTCTTGAGTTCTCTCCAAACTCATTCACCGGGATGGAAGCCATCTCTTGGGGTCAGAACTTCTCTAATGCAGCGTATTTCAGTTTCGTCACCTTAACCACGTTAGGTTACGGCGACATCAGCCCTCTAACACCATTGGCACAAGTCGTTGTGTATTTAGAGGCCATTGTAGGCGTGTTTTATATGGCGATTGTTGTTTCAAGTCTCGTCAGTTCCAACATTGAACATCAGGTAAACAAAAATGGATAAACAATCGGAAAAAACAGAGAGTAAGATTTTCATCAGTAATATGGTGGAATCTGCGATACGTATCGGCTTGATCTTAGTCTTGCTGATGTTTACGTATGACATTATCAAACCTTTCATTCTTCCTGTGATTTGGGGTGCGATCATCGCGGTTGCATTGATGCCAATCTGTAAAAAACTAGAAAGAGTGTACGGTGGTAAACGAGGTCTCGCGGCAACGACAATTGCGTTGTTGGGTATCGCCCTACTGGTCACGCCTCTAGTGATGGTATCAGGCTCCATTGTTGATGGCGCAACGCACGCACTAGAAGTATTGCAAAATGGCGACATCAAAATCCCTGGTCCAAAACCTTCTGTTGCTGATTGGCCACTTGTCGGTGACAAGCTTTACGAAGTATGGACGCTGTTCGCGACAAACTTAGAGAAAGCAATTCAAACCTTTATGCCACAAATCAAGTCAGGCTTAACGTCTCTACTTGGCATGGTAGGCGGTGCTTTGGGTAGTCTGCTTCTTTCTATCCTATCGCTTGCGATTGCTGCTGGCTTTATGACTTACTCAGAGTCCTTGGCATCAGGTCTTAGCACCATTGCCGTTCGCACCGCTGGCGACAACGCCAAGAGCTGGACAACACTTATCGCCGCAACCATTAAGAGTGTGTTGCTTGGCGTGGTTGGTGTCGCTGCGATTCAAGCGCTATTGATTGGTGCAGGTTTCTTCATCTTCGGCGTACCTGCTGCAGGTCTACTCACACTTATTCTGATGATCCTGTGTATCGCACAGCTTCCAGCACTGCTTGCCGTACTGCCTGTAATTGGCTACATGTACATGACCCAAGACACCAGCACTGCGACTATGTTCACTGTGTGGGTTGTGGTTGCGGCATTGTCAGAGAACCTGTTCAAACCGATGCTAATGGGACGCGGTGTTGACGTACCGATGCCTGTGATTCTACTTGGTGCCATTGGCGGCATGCTCTTCTACGGCATCGTTGGTCTGTTCTTAGGTGCCGTTATCCTAGCGATTTGGTATGAGCTATTCGTATGGTGGTTGAGCATAGAGAAAGCACAACAGCAAGAAGAAGCGGTCATCGAAGAGAAAGAAGCGTCGCAAGCGGAATCTGGTCACGGCGCTGGTATCTAACCTTGCAAGCATTTGAAACAAACCGCTGTCTTTGCAGCGGTTTGAGCTATTTAGCTCACAGTTTCATCGCTTGGAATCAGATTAAAATGACGTTCTTGTTAAATTTTCAATCTTCTAACATTCGAGAGTTGCAATCAGACAATGAACAATGCAATCTCGATGACCACTAATGACAGTGCTTAGGATAAAAACAATGAAATTGATCAAGCCTTTAACTTGCGCGCTTGCTTTGGCAATGAGTGGCATGGCATTCGCGGATGTGACGGTAACCGTTCCTGACGACGTTTCAATCTATGCGGCTAACGGTGAAAAAGTAAAACTATCTGGTGGCTTTTTTGCTTCTGAAAGATCATTCACTCTGCCTGACGGTGTAAACCAAGTTGTTTTCCGCTACGCACCTTACTTCAGCCAAGGCAATGATCGCCTAAGTGTTGAGAGTGACGTTATCGTAGCTCGTTTCGACGCAACCGATGCTGAGCTAGCGTTCCAACTTCCTGAATACCGTGATCTTCGCCAAGCAGAAGAAAGAATCAAAGACCTAGATTGGAAACTGGTTGATGCTTCAGGCAATGCAATTGCGGTAGAGCAAGACAAGCTAATCAAACCAGGTATGCAAATTGGTCGTGACTACGTTCGCGAAGTGGAAGACTACAATAAAGCAGGCGGTGTAGCGGCAGTCGGCGTTGCAACTGCAGCGGTCGTTCAGCCTGTAACGCTTCCAGCAGCAATTCCATCAGACATGAAGCAAACTAAGCCTGCGACGATGAAAGCAGATTCAACGGCTGAAGAAATGCTGCACTTCTGGTACCAAAAAGCAGACGCTGAGACACAAGCGCGCTTTAAAGACTACATCAACAAGCAATAGCTCGTTGTCTGGTAGACGAAATATTCAATACAAAAAGCCACACTCCTGTGTGGCTTTTTTAATTCAGAATTTGTACGCCATGGTCAGCATTGGACCATAGAATCGGTAGGTAACATCGAGCGCAGAATTGTCGCTTTCGTAATCAACCCCTACTTCGTAATAGTTAAATGAACCCGTCATGCTGAATTGGTCGGTAAAGAAGTACTTAGCGCCAATGTCCACCTCAAACAAATAGCCTTCTATATCATCCACAGCTAAATAGAACACCTGTGCGTGGCTTTTTAAAATCCAGTCTTGCGTCAGTGAGTACTCTGCTCGAATCCCCAAATCTGGCAAAGGGGCAGTAACATCATTTAAAACCGCATCATCAACAAACATTACTGGAATTTCATCCACCCCACTCACTTTTGCGCCAAGCTTGCCATCTAAACCTAATGACAGCCACATCACGTGCAGCCCCGCCAATACATCCACCGCCCATTTATCACTGGTGTAAAACTGATAACCGTAACCTAGGCGTGCAATATCAATGTTCAGTTCTGTGGTCAGTTTAGAGCCAGCTTGAACCGCATAAGTGGTGCCATCAACGGTAATTTCAAAAGGTTTGGTTACCGCTGTGCGGGTTGCCTCACGGTGCAAACTACGCCAATCAAGATACACGCTATGTTTTTTATTGAAGTAATACTCCACCTCAACATAAGGCAGCACGGTAAACTCTTTCAAATCGAGATCAGATTCGAAATCAATGGTACGTATTTGGTCGAGGTAAGGGTCGTAGGCGTTAAGTTTGGTGTCAGTGCGAGAGAAAAATCCCCCCGCTTCAATCTCCCACTCTCCAGCAACAACGCCGGAAGAAATGAGAGTAGCGAGGCACACTGTCCAACCAGCTTTGTTCATCATCCTTGAGTCCTAAGCGATTGAATTTATGTTTGAAGTAAGTGTAGTCGTAGGAAGAAAGATATGGAAAGACGATTCGATCGCAACTCTGCATGAAACTGATCATTCAACGTCAAATCAGCAGTTGAGTTAGCAATTCACCACTTTGGTACCTGAAAGCAAATCGTGCAACAAACGACGCTCAGGGTGAAATAAAAATAGAGCAAGGTTGACCAATGGTGTAAACGGGATAAGCATTTCAATCAAATAGCTCATACACAATCGTAAAGACGTGGTCACTTTCGTCGTGTCGTGACCGTTCTTCATCACCACTTTGATCCTAACCAAACGCATCCCAACAGTTTGTCCCTCACGGAGAAAATTCCAATTCGCCATCATCAACATAGGAATGGTTAGCACGTAGCTTGCTTTTGTGTCCTTAACTAATTGAAGGTTTTCACTCAAAGAAAGTTCGAAGCCATTTACAACAGAATTGATGGTCAAAGCGATTGTAAGCACTAAACCAGTCACGATCATCAGATCGATGAAACCACCAATAAATCTTCGCCTTCTATCGGCAATTGAGCACCACATACTTCCCCCTGAAATGCAAGCTGATGCATTCTAGGGATGGGTTGTAAGGCGCTCAATTGTGAGAAGCCATATTTGTGACCCTCTCTCAGAACTGAGATGGTCAAATATCAATCAAACCTTACCAATATCTCTCGTAAATGATATTGCCACCTGTTCGGGCACGATACTTCTCTAAGCCTAAACCTTGCAGTACTGGAGAGGTATCTTTGATCATCTCTGGGTTACCACACATCATCACAAAACTGCTTTGTTTAGAAAACGGCAAGTCAGCACGATTAACGAGCTCTCCCGACGCAATCAGATCTGGAATGCGGCCTTGAAGCTTACCCGGAATGCTCTCACGGCTGACAATCGGCACATAACGAAGACGACCTTCATATCGCTGTTGGAGCTGCTCAATCAGGTATTTGTAAACTAAATCTCTTTCGTAACGCACACCATGCACCAGCACAATGTGATCGCTATGTGGAAGTAGATTGATGTCGTCTAACAAAGAGAGAAATGGACCAATGCCTGTCCCCGTTGAAAGCAGCCATAGATCGTTTGCGTGTTTGGGGATGGTATCGTGGATAAGATCGCCATGAGCCGTTTCTCCAACATAAATGCTATCGCCAGTTTGAAGCTGCTGCAGCCTTGGCGTCAGTTGCCCTTCTGGGTTCGCGACGACTAAGAATTCGAGCCACTCGAACTGCTCACTGGGCGCATTCACCACCGAGTATGCACGGCTAATGGGATTGCCCTGTTCGTCGAGCAAGGCGAGTTTGGTAAATTGTCCGGCTTTGAAGGAGAGAGGCGCACCGGAAACTCGTAAACTGAACAGCTCACCTGTCCAGTCGATTCGTTTTTCTACTTTGGCAAGATTGAAACCTTTCAGTTCTGTCATTGGACATCTCCTTTTGGTTACGCTTACTTAAACCTACGCCTCACAACTGACTATGTAAAGTTTTTAGTTTACAAAAATAAGCATCTAATTCATTTCACATTTTACATACAATTTTATTACATTTTAATCAGTTCCATCTAGAATAAATACTCAAAGTGATAAGTCGCTTAGCAAATTGCGGCAACGTCGATGAAAAAGGAACATGAGTAATGGATACGTTATTAAAAGAATTCCCAGTGATTACGGAAATCAAAGTCGCTTGGGGAGAGATGGACGCCCTACAGCACGTCAATAATGCGGTGTATTTTCGTTACTTCGAAACTGCGCGTTTGGACTACTTCAACAAGATTAATCTGTTGGTAGATTTGCAGACGTCTCACATCGGTCCGGTTTTAAGTGAAACACAATGCCGCTATAAGCTACCCGTTACGTTTCCAGATACGCTTTTGATTGGCTCACGCGTAATCGACATGCAAGAAGATCGCATCACGATGGAATACCAAGTGCTGAGTAAGAAGTGGGGCAAGATTGCGACCATCGCGACCGCTACTGGTGTGATGTTTGATTTTAAGAACAACGTGAAAGCTGCAATTCCAGATCACGTTCGCCAGTCGATTTTAGACTTGGAAGGCACCGTGGGCAGTACGCATCATTTGGAGTAAGGAAAGAGGCGAGAAGCGAGAGATTAGAATCGAGATTCCCGACTGCGCTCCTTCGTCGCTATCGGGAATGACGCAGAGGACCTCTTCCAGCCTATGCGATAAGAAAAGTTGTGTCATTCTAGCGGGCCAAGGCGAGACTAAGAATCTACTTACCGCTTGCTGCAAACCATAGAGCGATGAACTACCTCAATATAATCTGAGAGTAGATTCTGAATCACGCTCGTTCCTCGCTGTTCAGAATGACGGTTCTCGCTTGGGTGTTCACCTTACAATACAAGCTCAGACGTCATTCCGGACGAGCCTAAGCGAGCCATCTGGAATCTCGCTTTAAACATCACAACAGAGCTCCCCGACTGCGATCCTTCGTCGCTATCGGGAATGACGCAGAGGAACTATTCCAGCCTATGCGATAAGAAAAGTTGTGTCATTCTAGCGAGCCAAGGCGAGACTAAGATCTACTTACCGTTTGCTGCAAACCATAAAGCGATGAATTACCTCAATATAATCTGAAAGTAGATTCTGAATCACGCTCGTTCCTCGCTGTTCAGAATGACGGTTCTCACTTGGGTGCTCTGCCCTACAATACGAGCTCCGACGTCATTCCGGACGAGTCTAAGCGAGCCATCTGGAATCTCGCTTTAAACATCACAACAGAGCTCCCCGACTGCGCTCCTTCGTCGCTGTCGGGAATGACGCAGAGGAGCTCTTCCAACCTATGCGATAAGAAAAGTTGTGTCCTTCCAGCCTACACGGTAAAAAGTTGCGTCATTCTAGCGAGCCAAGGCGAGACTAAGAATCTACTTACCGCTTGCTGCAAACCATAGAGCGATGAATTACCTCAATATAATCTGAGAGTAGATTCTGAATCACGCTCGTTCCTCGCTGTTCAGAATGACGGTTCTCGCTTGGGTGCTCAGCCCTCAATACGAGCTCAGACGTCATTTCGGACGGGACTAAGCGAGCTATCTGTAAACATCACAACAGAGATCCCCTACTGCGCTCCTTCGTCGCTATCGGGAATGACGCAGAGGAACTCTCCCAGCCAAAGAGATAAGAAAAGTTGTGTCATTCTAGCGAGCCAAGGCGAGACTAAGAATCTACTTACCGTTTGCTGCAAACCATAAAGCAATGAATAAACTCAATATATTCTGAGAATAGATTCTGAATCACGCTCGTTCCTCGCGGTTCAGAATGGCGGTTCTCTGCCCTACAATACAGGGTCAGACGTCATTCCGGACGAGCCTAAGCGAGCCATCCGGAATCTCTCTTTTAAACGTGCACCAAATCCAATTAGCAGAACGTCTCGATGTACAGCGCTTCCACTTTATCTCTCGCCCACTGCGTTTTGCGCAGGAACTTCAGCGACGATTTGATTGAAGGATCTTTCTTAAAGCAGTTCACACGAACGCGCTCATGCATTCCGTTCCACCCAAAGTGTTCAACTAAACGGGTAAGGATTTTCTCTAAACTCAACCCGTGAAGTGGGTTATTCGGCTGCTGTTGGCTCATGCTATTGATCCAGTAAAGTGAAGTTGCGCGCTAATCTAACTCAAACTCGCCGTGCAACCTAATGTTTTAACCTTGAATTGCCCTGCGACTCTCCCCTATAGTAGCCCAAACTTCTTAAAAGCCCTTTTCATTATGAAAGCCCTCAACGATCTGAATATCTTTGTCGAAACCGCACGCCAAGGCAGTTTTTCGAAAGCCGCCAACAGTATGGACATGACACCTGCAGCCATCAGTGCATCGATCAAACGTCTTGAGGGACAAATAGGCTTTCCGCTGTTTGTGCGATCCACTCGCAGCCTTCGCTTAACGTCGGAAGGTGAACTGTTCTTGGATAAAACCACCCAAGCACTCGCAACGCTACAAGAGGGGTTAGATCAGATCTCAAGCGCGCGTGGCGAGCTATCGGGTCAACTGCACATCACTGCGCCATCTGATTTTGGTCGCAACATGCTGCTTGATTGGGTTGATGAGTTTATTGATGTTTACCCAAACGTCTCTATCAAGTTAGAGCTGTCTGACAGCTTGACTGATATGTACACCAAACCCGTCGACATCGCGATTCGTTACGGCGAACCTGCTGACTCTAACCTCGTCGTACTAGCGTTATGTGGTGCAAATGAGCGAATCCTGTGTGCCTCTCCAGAATACGTCGCAAACAATCCTGTGCTGACCAAACCGGAAGATCTAAACCAACACAACTGTTTGTGTTACATGGTGGCGGATTCGGTTTACAACAAATGGACGCTGACTCGTGAAGGTGAAACAGAGCAAGTTGTTGTGGGCGGCAAGCTACTCAGCAACGACAGTGACTTATCCCATCGCTTAGCAATCAAAGGCAAAGGGATCGCCAACAAATCACTGATGGACATCAGCCAAGATTTGATTGAAGGAAGATTAGTAAGAGTATTACCTGAGTGGGATTGTGGTCCGGTACCGCTATACATGGTGTGCGCCGATCGTCGTTTGTTGACGCCAACCATTCGCACTTTCCGTGAATTCATTCATGAAAAATGCTGCCAGCAACGTAAGAAAGTGCTGGCAACATTCTGCTCAGAAGCTTAACCGACAAACGTCATTGGGCGAATCTGAGAGTATTCAACCCAGTCGTTATCTTCTAGCGTCGAGATAAACTGCGCGATATGTGGGCTTTGTAAGTGCTTATCTAACGCTTCTTGCGATGCCCAAATTTCTTGGAACATAAACAAGCCTTCGATCTTTTGATCCAAATACAGTTCGTATTGGCAACAACCCTCTTCTTCACGAGAAGGTTCTAGTAGACCAGAAAGTAAGTTGGTTACGTTGTCGATACTATCTGGGTAGGCTTTAATTTCTGCAACTAAATGAATCATCTTTATTAAATCTCAGTAAACACAGAGCTTTCTTCCCAGCGTGACTTTGGCGTCTTGGCATTAAAGTCATCTTCTGCGTGGTAGCCAAGCGGCACAATCACAACACCAGTGTAGCCTTTTTCGCGAAGACCAAATTCTTCATCCAGCACTTTCGGATCAAAACCTTCGATTGGCACCGCATCGATTTCTAGCGTTGAAGCGCCCAGCAATAATGTACCTACGTTGAGGTAGACCTGTTTCTCCATCCAATGATTGGCGTCTTTCAGGTCAAAACGGTGCATGTTCACAAAGTAACTACGACCGCCACGTACCGCTGCTTTTGCTTCTTCGGTTGGGAATCGACCGTCTTTTTCTTCCTGCGCCAATAGCGCTTCGATGTAGTCATTATCGATACCCGTTTTGGCACAGAACACCAACACGTGTGACGCATTCAAGATCTTCGCAGCATTAAACGCGTAGTTTTCTTGTGCTGCTTTTGCGATACGTTGCTTGCCCTCTTCTGTGCTTGCCAGAATGAAGTGCCACGGCTGAGAGTTCACACTCGATGGACTAAAACGGATCAGCTCTTTGACTGCATCGATCTTTTCTTGTGGCAGCTTACGAGTTGGGTCAAAGACTTTGGTTGAGTAGCGAGATTTAGCAGCTTGAACGATGTCCATCGGGGTCTCCAGTCGAGTAGTTTATGCTGGTTATCACTTTAACCTTATGAGTTACAGGGAAAAACCGATTTCAGTTAAAAACATCTTCAAAATAAATTTGAAAATCGCCGATGTAAGAAGCTTTGAGCACTCTCACTGAAGCAACACCTGGTTTAAGCAATAATGTCGCCTTTGCTCTGTTACCGAACCATTTTCATGCTGCCTCAAGACAACATCATCACGCCCTTTCTCTGCAAAAAACTTGGGCATAATCACCTAAGAATTGCTGGCGAATATTGGCACATTGAAAAGCTGGTTGCCTTGCAATGTATGATGTTGCAAGAGGCACCGACGCTACGTGAAGGTTTGCTGTGGTGGAGCAAAAGTGTTTCGCTATTCGACCGTCGCTTGTACATTGTTTTCGAACACAATGATAATCAGGTTCAGATGCGGCTAGAGTGCAGAGCTGCCGAAATGCCAAGCTGGGCAGAATCGGTTTATGACTTGCTGCTGATGCAATTGGAACAGCTAGGTTTGAATAAATCTGTGCACATTCAACTTCACAACCATGACCTTCATTCTGCTCATTTCGAGCTAGAAGAAGAAACCAACTCAACGCAAAACTCGGTTGTGTTCGACTTGGTGAAACATGTTTATTTGCTGCTGTCTCACCAACCAATTGAACCGCCAGAATTGCTAAGCGTGCTTAATGCTCTGTTCGTCAAAAACAGCAATTACGCACTGAAATTAGACCAAGCCGCACTGCAACTGGGCGTATCCAAGCGCACCTTGCAACGTCGACTGCAAGAAAAACAAATGAGCTATTCGCAATGCGTCGACTTCGCCAAGAAAAAGCACGCATTAGCCCTACTTGCAGACACTCAGCTCACAACGCAGCAAATCGCTTATCAGTTGGGTTATGAAGAGCCTTCCAACTTCCATAGAACCTTTCGCCGTTGGTATTCGTTTTCGCCAATGCAATATCGCCAGCAGTGTTTGGATAACCGCACTCATCTCAATAAGCAACCCATCCGCCTATACTACGCCAAAGCGAATACTTTAGCCGATAACGACATTGACCAACCCGTCGGTAAAATCTGGATGGAAGTAGATAACATTGCGTTTGAAAAAGTGGTCTCCGTTGAGTGTCGAGACCGTGATGGCGTGTGGCGTCGCTACCCCGCCTTCTTCGAGCGTTTCTTGAATAATGGCACTGAACTATGGGCGACAACAGAGCTTCCTGTCGCTCATCCACTGACGTTTAGACTGTGTTATGAAGTCGATGGTGATCGCTACATTGATAACAACCACCAACGCGATTACGTGGTTTCTAAAGGGCTTTTGATTGGCGCAACGAAATACATAGTCCCGACAAGACAACTTATCCAACTCGGCACTCAGTACACCTTGTTTGTGGAACTCGCCTGCGGATTAAAAGACGTGGCGAAGATCGATTGCTACGCGGATGACGAGCTAACTCCGCACGCAATGAGCCAGATTCAGAACGCAGAAGATTACACATGCTGGGCGCTGCAACTGCCCCTACCCCAAACGGTTAAACAATGCCGATTCCGACTCTATGATCATTCTGGTAATGAGTTAGCCAAAGACCATTACCCGATTCAATATCCAATTGTGCAACCACTCAGTTAAATATGTAGCACAGTTCAAATTCAGCTCTTCGTGACATCATTTCACGTCTCTTTTGGCGTGAAATGACACTCTCAATTTCAAACCTTTGTTTTATCGTTTCCGCATTGCTGCATAACGGAGACAAAAACCGTGTTTGAAACCTTACCTAACCCTATGAATAAAATAAAAATACTCCCTCTAGCGATCGCCCTAGCTCTTTCTGGCTGTGGTAGCGATGAAACTACGCCAACCGATACAGGAAGCCACGTGGCATCTCCTGATTGGCAAGACCAGATCATTTACTTCTTGATGATCGACCGTTTTAACGACGGCGACAACACACTTAACGATCAAGGTCAGAATGAGTACGATCCTACCTCAGACAAAAAATTCAGTGGTGGTGACCTTGTTGGTGTCAGTGACAAGCTAGGCTACATCGAAGACCTAGGCGCTACCTCTATCTGGATTACACCGCCAGTGGCAAACCAATGGTGGGATGCAGAACAAAACTACGGCGGCTACCACGGCTACTGGGCGCGTGACTTCCAAAAAGTGGATGAGCACTTTGGTGACATGGAAAGCTACCAAGCGTTAGCGCGAGAAGTGCACGCTCGTGACATGTTCTTGATTCAAGACATCGTGACCAACCACGTAGGTAACTTCTTCACTTACGATGACCCATACAATTACGATCCTAGCCTACCTTGCCAAGGTTTCCGTTTGATTGAAAATGCGCTTCCAGCAGGGCAAGAACTGCCTTACCCACTCAACATGAATGAGTGTAAAGAAGATGGCACAGGCATTTACCACTGGACGCCAAGCATCACCGACCACAACGATCCAGTACAAGAAAAAACCTGGCAACTGTCGGATCTGGATGACCTGAATACGTCCGATCCTGAAGTACGCGCTTATCTAAAAGAGAGCTACCGTAAATGGATTCGCGAAGTGGGCGTTGACGGTTTCCGTATCGATACTGTGAAGTTTGTTGAGCACGATTTCTGGAACGACTTCCTGCATGCCGACGATGGTGTGATGACTCAAGCCGTTGATACTGGTCGCGATAACTTCCTGACCTTTGGTGAAGTCTTCGAAACATCTACGCCTTACAACACCGAAGGTGAAGAGAAGATGCTGACTTACATCGGCGAAAGCGGCTCACCGGAGCAGTTGACCTCGGTGTTAAACTTCCCATTACAAGCAACCATGACGCGCGTGTTTGCAGCAGGACAACCGACCGATTACTTACGCTTCCGCCTTGAGAAAATGATGGAGATGTTCCCGAATCCATACATCATGCCGAACTTCATTGATAACCACGATATGCCACGTTTTCTATCACAAGGCAGTGTCAATGATATGAAGCAAGCGCTGATTACCATGATGGCGGTACCGGGCATTCCTGTGATTTACCAAGGTACAGAACAGGCGATGTCAGCAGCGCGCGATGCGATGTTTGCTGGCGGTTACCGTGAAGATGGCGACTACGTAGATTCATTCGACCAAAACAGCGAGATGTACTTGTTCATCCAAGAGCTTGCTAAGTTACGTACCGAAAACAAAGTCATGACTCGCGGCGAAATGAAAGTGATTGGCAGCGATAAAGCTGGCGCCGGTGTGTTCGCCTTTACCCGAACGTTGGATAACGACGAAGTCTTGGTGGTAATGAATACATCGAATTCCCCGATGTTGATGAACCAACTCGATGTAGAGCAAGCGGGCGGCACCGTCTTCCAACAACAAATCATGTCGAACTGGGCAGACGCTCCGGAGCAGTTAATCGCCGATGAAAACGGTCACGTAACTCTTGAGCTACCAGCCAAATCTGCCGTGATTTACTCGAAAACTAACGACACCCAATCGGTAGATACCCCAGACCTCAACATTCAACTGGCACAGGATTGGGAAGGACAAACCATCACTGATGACATCGTGATTACTGGTACTGCTAACGCAAACGAGAAATTAAACCTTGTCGTAGACGGTAACCTAGAAACAGCACAAGCCATTACCGTGGGTGCTGACGGTCAGTTCAGCGTGACTTTATCTACCCGTCACTTTGCGATTGGCGAACAGCAACACCGCTTCGCGATTTACTCCACGGAGAAGAAAGCAGGCATTGAAGATGTGAACTTTGTGTCGGACTTAAGCTGGTCGAACACGCCAGACGACACGATTGATGACGCAGGTGATGCGCAAGATGGCATGGGCGGTCCTAACGGTAACTACTCGCTACCAACGGATCCAACATTCGACAAAGACAACAGCCAACTCGCAATCAACAAAGCCGAGGTATTTACCGTCGGCAGTAACGTGCGCTTGACCTTCACCATGGACAAGATCACCGATACTTGGTTGCCGCCAAATGGCTTTGACCACGTTGGCTTCACCATCTTCATTGATTTACCGGAAGAAGCGGCAACCAACCTGACGGAACTGCCTAAGATCAACGCTGCTATGCCAAGCGGTACATGGAGTCGCAACGCTGTGGTCTTCGGCTGGCAAAGCTCGATTTACAACACCCAAGGTGCAAACGCGACAACATGGGGCGAAGCCGTAACACCAGCACCAATGGTCAAGGTAGACAAAGCCAACAACACCATTTCGATGGACTTCGCGAGTGACGCGCTGGGTCGACCGGATTCACTGGATGGCATTCGATTCTATGTGACAACTTGGGACTTGGATGGATTGTCTGCCACTTACCGTCCACTTGAACAAGACAAAGGTCCTTGGAACTTCTCTGGCGGCGCTTCGGATGAGAGCAAGATTTGGGATGACTTACCAATCATCACCTTGTCTGAATAATCACTGAACCCGCAATAAACGCGAAAGCAGAATCGACACGAAAGTCGTCTCAGCTATAAAGAAAAAAAAGCAAAAAGCAGCTCACCTTCGAGCTGCTTTTCTTTTTCTGAAATTCTGAACTCACTATCGAGAAACTCGCCCTTGCGCTAGTTAAACAACGACTTCACCCACAGCACTAAACTGTCCCATAACTTCCCAATCCACGAGCCCTCTTCCACTGCTTGGTTACTCACCAACGGATAGCTCGCCACGGTTTTATCGTCACTCTTCCACACGACTTTACCAACCACATCCCCTTTTGCGATGGGTGCAATCAGCGGCTCATTCACGACCACGCTCTTGTCTAAACCAGCGGTTAGAGAGCGAGGCAGCGTCAGGTAAGCATCTTGCGCAAAGCCCAAATCAATCTCACTGACATCGCCTTTCCACACTTTAGCACTCGCCTGAACTTCCCCCTGTTTTGCCACTTGTTTGGTGTCATAAAAGCGAAAGCCATAACTAAGCAGGTTCTTAGACTGGCTAATGCGTGACTGTTTGCTTGGCGTTCCCATCACTACCGAGATCAATCGCATCTTTCCTTGCTTAGCAGAACTGACCAAACTGTACCCTGCATTGCTGGTGTAGCCCGTTTTGCCGCCATCGACATCCATCGATTTGTCCCACAACAGTTTATTGCGGTTGTATTGGGTGATCTTGTTCCACTTAAATACCTTCTCACTATAAAGCGCATAGACTTCAGGCACATCATTGATGATGGATTGCATCAGCGTCGCCATGTCATTAGGAGAGGTTTGAATGCCCTCGCTATCCAGACCGTGCGAGTTAACAAAGTAGGTATCGTTCAAGCTGAGCTTATCTGCCCAACCGTTCATCAAGGCGACAAACGCCCCTTCACTACCTGCAACATGTTCGGCGAGCGCCACACAAGCATCATTACCAGATTGAATGATCACACCACGCATTAGGTTGGCGACGGTGATTTCATCTTTGGGTTGGATAAACATTTTGGAGGAGTCTGGGAATTTGGCTGACCACGCGTTCTCACTCACTGTCACTTTGTCATCCCATTGGAGCCGCCCGGATTTGATTTCTTGCCCCACGACGTAAGCGGTCATCAGCTTAGTTAAACTGGCAGGGGCTAATCCGGCACGTGCATTTTGCTCAGCAATAATGGCACCGGACTGAAAGTCCATTAACACATAGCCTTTTGCCTGCAACTGAGGCGGATTCGGCGTTACGACTGCCAATGCAGGGGCACTGATGGTCTGTAGTAATAAACAAGTGAGCGTTATTCGGGTAAGTGACGTGTTCATCAAGCATCCTCCATGGTCAATGACAGCCAAATGTCTCGTTTCATAAAAACGGTAAGACAGTGATGTCTAAACTGCACCTATCAGATCATAGTTCACTCAGTGCATACCAACACAGAAAGATCGAAGAGTTTCTGTTTTGAGTGCCATTCCTTGCCTTTCCCGCTTCAAAAATCGAGTTCTTACAACAAATCTATTGTTTCTAATAAGGAATTCGATATCGTAAAGCGACTATAAACAAGGACAGACCATAACAATGAACGCTCAATCATTTATCGACGCAGGACTGCATTACACGCCCCACTCGTTCACCGTGCCACTGGATTACCAAGATCTAAGCAAAGGCACGATCAACGTCTTCGCTCGCTCCGTTTGTTTAGTCGGCGATGAAGACTCCAACAAACCGTGGCTAGTGTATTTTCAAGGCGGTCCGGGCTTCCCTTCGCCTCGTCCAAACGGAAACAACGGCTGGATCAAACGCGCACTGAGTGAGTATCATGTACTGCTGCTCGACCAACGCGGCACTGGCAATAGCAGCGTGATTAATCACCAGACGCTTGCGCACCTCTCACCGGAGCAACAAGCAGACTACTTAAGCCACTTCCGCGCAGACAACATTGTTCGCGATGCGGAATTTATCCGTGAACAATTTGGTGTTGAGCAGTGGGCGATTTTGGGTCAGAGCTTTGGTGGTTTCTGCTCACTAACCTACCTATCGCTGTTCCCGAACAGCTTGCTGCAAAGCTACATTACGGGTGGTGTGCCTTCGGTTTCTCGTCATGCGGATGATGTGTATCAAGCAACCTTTAAGCGCACCATGGAGAAAAACCAAGCCTTCTTCCAGCAATTCCCGCAAGCGCAGCAGCTATGCCAGAACATTGCTGATCACTTATTGGAGCACGAAGAGTTTCTGCCAAATGGTCAGCGCTTTACTGTCGAACAGTTCCAACAAATTGGGATTAACTTTGGTGTCAGTGATACCTTCTTGCCAACTTACTACTGGCTAGAAAGTGCCTTGATTGAAGTGAACGGTAAACCTCAGCTTCGTTATGAATTCCTCAACGACATGTTGGCGCAGCAAAACTTCCAGACCAATCCAATTTACGCGATTTTGCACGAGTCGATTTACTGCCAAGGGTTTGCTTCTCAATGGAGCGCTCACAGAGTGCGCCAAGAGCATGATGCGTTCAATTACAAACAAGGTAAGCCGTTTTACTTCACTGGCGAAATGGTCTTCCCTTGGATGTTCGATCAATACGTGAACTTAAAGCCACTGAAAGAAGCTGCAGAATTACTGGCAGAGAAAGCCGATTGGACGCCGTTATACAATGCGCAGCAACTGGCAAACAATAAGGTGCCTGTGAGTTGCGCTGTCTATGCAGACGATATGTTTGTGGAAATGGACATTAGCCGTGAAACACTAGCTGCAATGCCAAACTCAAAAGCGTGGATCACCAACGAATATGAGCACAACGGTCTCCGCGCGGATGGTGAGCGTATTCTCGACAAGTTAATTGCGATGGGTAAACAAACCGTAGCAACGTTGAAATAAGCGGCTAACGCTCAGAATTTGCTAAAAACCTAGATAGAAAAACGCCTCTTTGTCACAAGATAGAGAGGCGTTTTTAGCTCAGCATCAAATATTAATAAATACCATTAGGCAAACCAGACAAATGCATCTTGATGCATTTTATTTCTTATTGTAACATCCTGTTTTTATTAAATTAGTTGGTTATAAAAATGACAAAGTTTACAGAATATAAAGTGGTTCACATTGTTGAAGGTGGTTGCGGCACAATTCTACTAGGTGCAAGTGGCTTGCCTGTGCAAAAGATGGAAGCAGAGCTGAACAAATATGCACAAGATGGTTGGCAAGTTGTATTCCAAGTAGTGGAACAAAAACGCTTTATGCTATTTTGGAAGCGTGAGGCTGTAATTATCACTCTCGGCCGATAAGTTTGCTTAAATATATCTCTTTGAAATTGATCCATCGCTACCAGGCTAGCGGTGGTTCAAAGCAGTTATTGAATATTGAATGTAATTTTGAGCCCACTTGCTCAGAGTACACCAAACAATGTATTGCTAAGTATGGGGCAATAAAAGGTTGGAAACTTGGTTTGGCAAGAATTAAGCGGTGTAACCAACCCGACCTCATTGAAAAAATATATGACGAGGTACCGTAATGCGCTTATTTGAGCCAATTGAACAGCTAGAGAAACAGGAAGAATTACTGAGAAGTCAGGTAAACTCATTACCTGAACATCAAAAGAAAGAATTCTATGAACGCCAGTCTAAAAGTCTCAAGGACCCCGATACCTACGCAACGTTAAACTGGTTCTTTCTTGGCGGTTTTCACCATTGCTACCTAGGTAAATATGCTTTGTTTGCTTTAGAGCTAATATTGTTAATCGTAAGTATCGTTGGCTTTGTTCTTGGACATCCTAGTGCGTTCCTTATCCTCGCGTTACTCATTATATATGAACTACCACAATTGTTTTTTTCACAGAAAATAGCAAGACAGCACAATTATCAGTTATCTTGTGAAATCTTCAATGAAGTGCGAAGAAACTAGATGATTAAACGATATAGCACTCCCCAACGTTTGGCATTTTCAGTTTAAGGTTGGGGAGCGTGTCTCACAACATAATGTGGCGTTAGTCTTTGACTCGCTTGGTCATCATTTTGGTGATCACTCGGTAGCCCATCTTATGGTAGAAATCTTCACCTTCGTGATTAAATGACGCTACGGTTAAACCGAGCTCTTCAATATCTTGGCTGCACAAATCACTCTCGATTTTATCCATCAAAGACAAGCCAATACCTAAGTTACGGTGGCTTTCAGACACCACCAACTCATTGATATATCCAACGCGTCTTTCCGGAGAGAGAATCGAGTTTACCTCTCGCACGGTACCAGAGATAAAACCAACCACCTGTCGGTTCGAACAAGCTATAAAAGCCGTGATGCTGCCATCAAAATATTTATCGAAGATGTTGCGATCTTCCCTTAACTGCGCCATTTCTTCCGGAGAACGGTAGAAATCTGGCTCAGCATCATGGTGAGAAGTGTCGAGTTCGACCAAGAGCGTTTTCAACAGAGGGACGTCTTCTTCTCTTAGTCTTCTGATATGAAACTGTTGCATGTTGAATTCCTTTGCCAACCGACCTGTATCAAGCACAGATCTTTGCTTCAACTGATTATCGGATAAGAAGTTTTAGGAATGTGAAGCGAATCAACAGTACAAATTTCGACCATTTATGTCGAGTGCGTTTTCAACAGTTTTATGAGTTTTTACTGATAATTTGAACATCCACAAAATTTAAGTGGAAATAAAAATCCCCTTTTCTCAATAAAAGGGGATTAGAGACCTAACTTAGAAAGCAGCACTTTGCTCAAAAGCGAGTGCCGATTTTAAGCGACTAAAATCACCAATCGGTTCGCCATCGAGCATAAACTGCGGATAGCTTCTTGCGGTTGGGAATAACTCGAACAAGGTTTCCCGATCAAACTCAACATCCAACTTGAGCGTTGCCACGTTAAAGCCCTGATTTTGCAACCACATTGCTGCGGTTTCACATTGGGAGCACTGCTCCTTGCTGTACATTTCTATTTTCATCACTCTTCTCTGCTATTCCTTGCCGTTAGAAATCTGCATCAAAACTCAACTGGCGATCTTGAGGTCGTTTGTACTCAGTAACGCGTTTCTCGAAGAAATTGGTCTTTCCTTCCATATCCAATAAGCGCATGTAATCAAATGGGTTTTCAGCACCGAAGATCGGGGTGAAACCAAACAAACCAGCGATGACATCGGCAGTGTGCTCAATGTATTGGCACATCAGTTCGGCATTCATACCAATCAAGTCCACTGGTAGAGCTTCCGTTACAAACTCTTTCTCAATTGAAACCGCTTCTCGGCAAATCTCTTCAAACTCTTGTTGTGTAACCTTGCCTTGACCTAAGGTTTTGAATAGCAGCGCAGAAAAGCTAAAGTGCAACCCTTCATCACGAGCAATCAAGTCATTGCTTGCTGCCAAACCAGCCAGCAAACCACGTTTACGGAAGTAGTAAATGGCACAGAAGCTGCCAGCGAAGAACAAGCCTTCCACCAGACCAAAGGCGATCAAACGCATTGCCAAAGGTTTATTGGAAGAGATCCACTTCATTACCCACTCCGCCTTACGCTTCACGGTCGGGACGTTTTCAATCGCATTGAACAAGCGCTCACGCTCTTCAACATCGGGAATGTAAGTTTCGAGTTGCAGTGCGTAAGTCTCTGCGTGAATGACCTCATTAAATGCCTGCAAAGCAAGGAAGCAGCGCGCTTCTGCGATTTCAATTTCGCCATAGAATCGAGTCAATAAGTTCTCGTTGATCATCCCTTCGCTCTGAGCAAAGAACGCCAACACATGTCGAATGAAGTGCTTTTCGCCTTCGGTCAGCTTGGCAAGATCAGCAAGATCTTGAGCAAAATCGAGTTCTTCTGTCGTCCAGAAAGCCGCTTCGTGAGTTTTGTACGCTTGCCAAATCTCTTCGTATTGAATGGGGAACAAGCTAAATTTGTTTTTAACAATCATACCGTTTCCTTACTTTCGGTTGATGTGAATCTTTTTAATTGACGAGATAGGTTTATGCGCCGCAGTTTAGGCAATCTTCATCTTTGCTCTGCTGACCAACGGTGACTTTCACCGCATTCGTCGATGGCTTGGAGCGCAAGTAGTACATGCCGGTTTTCAAACCACGTTTCCACGCGTAGAAGTGCATCGCATTGATTTGGGCGAACGTTGGTGATGCCAGCCATAAGTTGAGGCTCTGCGATTGGCAAACAAACGGGGCGCGAGCTGCCGACATATCAATGATCACTTTCTGAGAGATTTCCCACACGGTGCGATACACGGATTGAAGATCGTCTGGAATGGCATCGATGCCTTGCACTGAACCATTATTGAGAATAATGGTGTCACGGATTTTGCTCGTCCAAAGCCCGCGCTGTTCCAGATCGCTGACCAGATGTTTGTTGATGATGATGAACTCACCCGACAATGTTTGACGTTTATAGATATTGCTGGTTTGCGCTTCAAACGCTTCGTTGTTACCTAAAATTTGCGCTGTCGACGCCGTTGGCATTTGAGCAATCAGTAACGAGTTGCGCACACCATGCTCTGCGATTTGACGCTTGAGCTGTGACCAATCCCAGCGGCTGCTTGGTTGTTCACCCCACAGATCAAATTGGAACTGACCATGACTGATTGGTGAGCCGTCATAACTGGAGTACGCGCCTTTTTGCGCCGCGATTTCACAAGACGCTTCAAGGGAGGCGTGATACATGGTTTCCGCGATGTCACGGTTAAGCTGCAATGCTTCTTCGCTATCGAATGGAAGGTGCATTTTGAAGAACACATCCGCCAAACCTTGGATACCCAAACCAACAGGACGATGCGCGTGGTTCGATTTTTCAATCTTATCGGTTGGGTGATAGTTCACATCGATAACGCGGTCGAGGTTCTTAATCGCGACTTTGGTGACTTGGTGAAGTTTGGCGAAATCAAACCCCGTGTCTGTAACGAACTTAGGCAGTGCCATAGACGCCAAGTTACAAGCCGCCGTTTCATCTGGCGTCGAGACTTCCATGATCTCTGCGCACAAGTTACTCGACTTAATGGTGCCGAGGTTTTTCTGATTCGACTTTTCATTACACGCGTCTTTGTAGAGCATGTACGGTGTTCCCGTCTCAGCTTGCGACTCAATGATTTGCGTCATCAATTGGCGGGCTTTGATGGTCTTCACGCCCAATCCCATACGCTCGTATTCTTGGTACTTCTGAGTAAATTCAGCACCATATAAATCAGACAAGCCCTTGGTATTGTGTGGGCTAAATAGTGTCCATTCCGCGTCGTTTTCAACACGTTCCATGAACAAGTCTGGCACCCATAGAGCAAGGAATAAATCACGTGCGCGGAACTCTTCTTTACCGTGGTTTTTACGTAAATCGAGGAAGGATTCGATATCCGCATGCCAAGGCTCCAGATAAACCGCAAACGAGCCCTTGCGCTTACCGCCACCTTGGTCGACATAGCGAGCAGTTTCATTGAAGACTTTCAGCATTGGCACGATGCCATTCGACACACCGTTAGTACCAATAATTGGCGCCCCAGTCGCTCGAATATTGTGGATGTGTAGCCCAATGCCACCCGCCGATTTAGAAATCAGCGCACAATCTTTGAGGGTGTCGTAAATGCCGTTGATGGAATCTTCTTGCATCGCTAATAGGAAACACGAAGACAGTTGCTGCATCTTACAGCCAGCATTAAACAGCGTTGGCGTAGCGTGGGTGTAGTAGCCAAGACTGAGCAAATCGTATAGCTCTCTAATTTCTTCAAGATCGTCACCCGCGACAGCGACCGCTACACGCATGAACATATCTTGTGGTCGTTCAACCACCACACCTTTTACTTTCAACAAGTAGGAACGCTCGAGAGTTTTGTAGCCGAAGTAATCAAACTGATAGTCGCGTTTGTAGTCAATCATGTCTTCGAGCGCAAACTGATTCTTGGCAACAAAGTCGACGTAAATATCGGAAAGAATACCGATCTCAGAGAGCTCACGTGTTGCAGTTGCGTATCCGCTGGTTTCTTTTTGCAGAGAACTCACCATCACGCGAGCCGCAAGCTTGGCATAATCAGGGTGTTCCGTCGCGAGGCTTGCTGCCGTTTCAGCGAGGAACACATCGATTTCCGTCACCTTAATGCCGTCGTACAAACCGCTTACCACGCGTTGTGCAACCGCAATAGGTTCGACTTTTAGTCCATCAGCCAGCGCTTCGGCTCTTCGAGTCACCTTATCTAGACTGGCTTTTTCTTTCCGTCCATCTCGTTTTATAACGTCCATAATCTATATCTTGTGTGTAGTTTAAATATTGAGCACCATATGTACGCAATAGATCTAGATGATAATGGTTATCATTACAAGAAAGTTTTTTAAAAGTTAGAACTGACCATGGAGAGGGTAAGGAAACATATTGACACTGACACCAAGCTCGATAGGAACAGCAATCAGAGGCAAGCACCGCAAACGTGATAAAGTGATGAAGTTTTCCACAAAGCTTTAATTTTCATTAACTTAGTTCATTTCTAGAAAAGAATAACAAATGTGATCTGGTTCAAACTTTCACACCCTTTAACTTCCAATGCTACGCGCTGAAATTTGTTGAAAAAAACGCCGGGGAAACATGACTAAAAATATCCGCATAGTTTGTCCGTATTTCCGACTAAATTACTCAGGTATACTCCGAGCCGCTAAAATTGTTAGGTATCGAGTCGTCGAACCATCAACCTTTTAAAGTAAGGAATAATCATGAGTCAGTATGTTGTCTGCGCCCTGTATAAATTTGTGGAACTGGAAAACTACCAAGAGTTACGCGAGCCATTGCTTGCCCTAATGGAAGCCCACGGTGTACATGGAACGTTGCTACTGGCGAGTGAAGGTATTAACGGTACGGTTGCAGCGAAACGCGAAGGTATTGATACACTGCTTGCATGGCTAAATGCCGAGCCTCGCCTTACTGGTATTGTTTACAAAGAGTCGTACTCAGATACACAGCCGTTTAACCGCACCAAAGTAAAGTTAAAGAAAGAGATCGTGACATTGGGCGTTGAAGGCATCGATCCTCGCCATGTGGTTGGCACCTACGTGAATCCCCAAGATTGGAACGATCTGATTGCTGATCCTGAAGTATTTGTGGTTGATACTCGTAATGACTATGAAATTGAAATCGGAACATTTAAAGGTGCAGTTAACCCAAATACTGACACGTTCCGCGAATTTCCTGACTATGTAAAACAAAACATGGACCCAGAGAAACACAAAAAAGTCGCGATGTTCTGTACTGGTGGTATTCGCTGTGAAAAGTCGACTGCTTACATGAAAGAGCAGGGGTTTGATGAGGTTTACCACCTAGAAGGCGGTATTCTGAAATACCTTGAAGAAGTACCAGAAGAAGAAAGCTTGTGGGAAGGCGACTGCTACGTATTCGACGGTCGCGTTGCGGTGAACCATCAGCTAGAAAAAGCGGACTACGACTTGTGTAACGCTTGCCGATTGCCAATCACAGAAGAAGACAAACAATCAGAGCAGTTTGAGCAAGGCGTGAGCTGCCCGAAATGTTTTGGTAAACACAGTGAAGAGCAAGTAGCGCGCTTCCGCGAACGTGAAAAGCAAGTGTCGTTAGCAGCGGTTCGTGGCGAACAACACGTCGGTGGTGAAAGTGCCAAACAACGTGAGCAGCGACGCGCAGAAAAACTCGCGAAGAAAGATGCACAGCGCAAACAAGCTTAACCACTACTGTGCGGGCTGAACGATTTAGCTCGCACTTCCTCCCCTTTCAATCTAATTTCAATAGAGCTCGTTGTCTTTGAGCAACACTTCCAGCTCATTAGTACCGCTTCTGCTCCGTTGTCCAACCATTTCATCGTAAGCACTTTGTTGGCGAAGCACCTGCTGTTTCGCTTTCAAGTGACGACATTGCTTTTGCAACTCCAGTATCGAATGCGCTCTTAAAAACTTGCCTTTGTCGTCGGTAACAAAGTGTTCCTCTCCATCGACTAAGACGGATACTTGATACAGAGCGAGATCGAGAGAGTGGATAACGAGCTTGTCGATATAGAAGAATTTTTCCAATTTACTGAGTGGCATAGACATAAAGCACCTCCTTGCACCGTGCCTTTACGTCAACATCAATAAAATCGATCACTGAGTGAGAAATACGCCCCGCAAACACGTAAAAATCGAAAAAACAAGCGAGGGGCACAATGCAAACAATCAACTTAGTTTGGCTAAAACGCGATTTACGCCTGACCGATCATACGCCTTTGCAATACGCGTTATCTTCAGAACATCCAACAGTGCTACTTTATGTTGTCGAACCCATGTTACTGGATAACCCACATTACTCTGCTCGTCACTGGCGTTTTATTTGGCAATCACTCCAAGATATGAACGAAACACTCTCGGCTCTTGGTCATCGAGTGTCCGTAATGTCGGGTAGCGTAATAGATTGCCTCAGCGCGATTCAGAACCAGTTCAACATCAATGCTATTTTCTCCCACCAAGAAATCGGACTGCGTTGTACGTTTGAACGAGATAAACAAGTATCAGCATGGCTTCAAGCACATAGTATTCCGTGGCACGAATTTGAACATGGCGCCGTTATTCGAGGAGCAAAAGACCGACTCGGCTGGGATAAGCATTGGGATACAGTTATGCGAGCCGAGATCGAAGCTATCGACCTTGAAAGAGCTTCTCTTATTCCCCTTGATGCTGAGGCTCTTGGTTATTCGTTTACGCCCCCACCCTCTTGGTTGGAAAAAATAAAAGGCATGCAAACGGGCGGAAGTTCCCTCGCTTGGCAAACCATGGAAGACTTTTTTCAACGTCGGGGACGAGATTATTATCGAAGTATTTCTAGCCCGACAGCTTCTCGAACTGCATGCACTCGCCTCTCTCCCTATCTCGCATGGGGCAATATATCGCTTCGAGAAGTGTACCAGTACCTGTTGCAACATTGGCAAGTGGCAGGGTTTCGTCGCAGCTTAATTGCGCTGTCTTCGAGACTGCATTGGCATTGTCACTTTATGCAGAAGTTTGAATCCGAATGCGAAATGGAGTTTCGTTGTGTCAATAGGGCTTATGAACCTTTATTACAGCAAGAAAGCGTCAGAGATGAGACACTCTTGAACGCTTGGAAGTCAGGCACAACCGGGATACCGCTCATCGATGCTTGTATGCGTTGTCTTCATCACACCGGATATATCAACTTTCGCATGCGTGCGATGTTAGTGAGCTTTTTAACGCATCATATGAACATGGATTGGCGCGATGGCGTAACTCACCTAGCGCAGCTATTTCTCGACTTTGAGCCGGGTATCCATTACCCACAATTTCAAATGCAGGCTGGAGTGACTGGCACCAATACCATTCGTATCTACAATCCGACGAAACAAGCACAAGAACACGATGCCGATGGTGAATTCATTCATAAATGGATTCCGGAGCTCGCTAAGGTACCCACCCCACTGTTGTTTGAGCCTTGGAAAATGACCGCAATGGAAGTCGTGATGTACCAGTTAGAACCGGACTCAAAATACCTCGCCCCAATAGTCGATGTAGAAGCGAGTGCGAAAGCAGCCAGAGAACGATTGTGGGCTTGGCGAAAACGTACCGACGTAAAAATGGAAGGTACACGCATTTTAGCTCAGCACGTCCGTTCTTCTAATAAAAAGAAAGCCAGTTGATCGCCAAGAAAAGGGCGTGCGTACAAACAGGGACTTTATCAGGGAGAGAGCGGTACCCAAACAACAAAAGGAATGCATTATGTTGAAACGCATCTTGGTTACGACCATGGTTTTGTTCGCCACCCTAACTTTTTTACTGCCAGCGAAAGCACATGAACATGGAATGATGAAAGAAGACATCGTTGATGTGGCCGCAGCAAATGGCTCGTTCAATACGTTGGTCGCAGCAGTCAAAGCCGCAGGCTTAGTGGATACGCTAAAAGGTAAAGGTCCATTCACTGTATTTGCACCCACAGATGAAGCTTTTGCTAAGCTTCCAGATGGAACAGTCGAAATGCTACTCATGCCCGAGAACAAAGATAAGCTGGTTGCGATTCTCACTTACCATGTGGTTCCGGGAAAAGTGATGGCTGCAGACGTAGTCAAAATGAATAAAGCGACGACAGTCCAAGGGCAAGACGTGATGATCAAAACCATGGGCGATAAAGTGATGATCAATAACGCTACCGTAATTGCCACCGACGTCAAAGCTAAGAATGGTGTGATACACGTGATCGACACCGTCATCATGCCGAAATAGTGACACAACATGGAAGGGCGAGGTTTCTCGCCCCTTTTTAGGACATGGAAAACATCAAACTCTCAAAGCATGATATACAAACGATGGAGCAGCGCCAAAGAACTCGATTGGTCAACTCCCTTGCGGGATACAAAAGCGCGAACCTCATCGGAACAAGAGACAGGCAAGGACAAGAGAACCTGGCTATCGTAAGCTCTGTGATCCACTTAGGCTCACATCCGCCACTGTTTGGTTTTATTGTTCGTCCACGCAAAAGCCGTCGTCATACATTAGAAAACATCCTCGATACCAAGCACTTCACCATTAATGCCGTCGGCGTCGATTTCGTCCAAAAAGCACATCAAACCTCCGCCCGCTATCCAAAACAGATATCAGAGTTTGAAGCGGTAGGACTTACTCCTTACTATGATGATGCGTTTCCTGCGCCATTTGTCCTAGAGAGCAATCTCAAAATGGGGTTGGTGTTGAGAGAACACATCAAGATTGAAAGCAATCAGACAGAGATGCTGATTGGTGAAGTGTTGATGGTACACGCACCTGAAAGAGCCATCATGCCCGATGGCTACCTAGATCTAGAGCTACTCGACTTAGTGACCATTTCCGGGCTCGACAGCTACCACGTCACGCAACGTCTGCATAGGTTAAGTTATGCCAAACCAGACGCTCGCCTATTCCCTCTGACGAGGGAGGGAGAACCTTCATCTTGGGGAGCACTTGAAGTTGATATGGACTAACCGCTTTAGACATCAAAAGCTAAATACAGAAGTGGCAGTTTTCTCTGTCTAAGCCGTGTTCACCGGCCAGGTTGGTAAGGTGGGCGCGCCCTGCTTCCAATCCCATTTCGTAACCTTCTAGCAATACCGACTGGCGCATTGATAGACGTTGTACACTGAATTCATCCGGCGGTGCAATAACGCGAATGTGCGTGTCTTTTGGAGGATTACGAATGAAATCTAACGATTCGTTGTAGTTCTCTGAACGGCGCAACATTGCCTCTGCCATCTGTGGATGCTCAGCGAACAACTTCTTCATTAACCAAGGCGTTTTTACCGGCTTTTTCTCATAAGCCAAAGGATGAGAAAGGATAACCGTAATATCACGAGCGCCGCGACGATGTGCTTCTCGAACCGGAATGGAATCCGCCACACCACCATCGGTATAACAACCACCAGAGAAGCAAGGAGTATGCTTGTACGCAATAGGCAGTGCCGTCGTCGCTTCCATCGCATTATGGAAGTTATGACGATTTACACGGTAATAATCCGCTTTACCCGTATTTACGTTCGTTGTCGCCGCTAAGAAAGGAATGCCTTCAAACAGTTTCGCTTCATCGACTGGGTACAAACGATTTGATTCTTCAAACAACCATTTCACATCGATCAAATCACCGCCTTTTAAAAAACGAGTAGGATCGAAAAAGCGTTTGCTGGTTGCTAATTTAGTAATGACGTTGATGCTACGGTGCGGGTAATCGGTCAAATAACCGATCAAATTTGAAGCCCCTGCCGATACGCCAATCGCAAAATCAAATGGTTTGTAGTCTTGTTCTAAGAATGCATCCAATACGCCGCTAGCAAAAACACCACGCATTGCACCACCTTCGACTACGATTGCTTTTGTTGCCATGTTTCCCCCCAATAATTGCTCTGAAAAGGTTACTGAAATTCGTGCTACAGCAACAATTGGTTATTCTTATTATTGAGATAGGCGAAGTCTATGTGTTTTTGGCTTTTTAAGTGGAAACTTAGGATCAAAAAATCCACATCAACTGCCTAGTCAATGTGGATTCAAAGTAAAGTATTCAGATGCTAAAGAAATTAAGCAAAAACGGTTTTATACGCCTCTGCAGCGCCATCAATGAACATTTGTGTGCCAATCACGGCGAGGATCAGCCCCATCATTTTGGTGATCACATTCAGTGCACTTGGACCAACAGCTTTCACTAGCTTGTCGCCAAAGAGAAACAAAACGTAAGTAATAGCACAGAGCACAGCAAAGGATGCGATAGTAATAATGGTTTCCGTTATTCCACCCGCTGTTGCAAAGTTCATTGCTGTCGCGAGAGTGCCCGGACCAGCTAAAATCGGCATTGCCAGTGGGGAAACTGCAATACTTAAAGCCGCCTGTTCTTGCTCTGGTGAGTAGGCTTTCTCTTTGGTCTTCTTGTGCGTTGATTCACCTTGCAGCATGTGAAAGCCAATTAAAAAGACTAAGATGCCGCCGGTAATACGCAGCGCGTATAACGTAATGCCGAACAAGTCGAAAATCACCTTACCCGCAACAGCAAACACAGCAACAATAACAAAAGCGATAAAGACCGAACGAAATGCAATTGAGCGGACCGTTTGTTTATCATCATCCGCTGTTAGGCTTAAAAAGATAGGAATGTTAGCGATAGGGTTCATGATGGCAAAAAAGCCCATAAACACTGTGACCGTATGAAGTATTAGCTCTTTCATGTTCTCCACATTTGGTAAGCTATTGATTATTAAAAATCAGTATATACCCAAGTTTATAAATAACGTCACTTTATGTTCAATTTGCTCGGTTGCACTTCGTCAAGTTTTGTCCTGTGGCACACTTTGTAGTGCATCTCTGTTTACGCTCCCAATAAATGCCGTTATGGTGAAGATTCAGCCAAATAGAACCACTCTTCAGGAAGCCAGAACATCATGAACAATACGATTGAAACCATTCTTGCTCATCGCTCTATCCGAAAATTCACCGCAGTTCCTATTACTGATGAACAAAGACAAACCATCATTCAAGCAGGTTTAGCTGCGTCTTCTTCTAGTATGCTTCAAGTCGTCTCAATCGTTCGAGTGACTGACTCTGAAAAGCGTAAGCAATTGGCTCAATTTGCTGGTAACCAAGCTTATGTTGAAAGTGCGGCTGAGTTCTTAGTGTTTTGTATTGATTATCAGCGCCATGCAACCATCAATCCTGATGTACAGGCAGACTTTACAGAACTAACTCTGATTGGAGCAGTAGATTCTGGAATCATGGCACAAAACTGCTTGCTTGCAGCCGAGTCCATGGGATTAGGTGGCGTATATATTGGAGGACTAAGGAATAGCGCCGCTCAAGTTGATAAGCTATTGGGCTTACCGGAAAATAGCGCGGTGTTGTTTGGTATGTGCTTAGGGCATCCCGATCAAAATCCCGAAGTAAAGCCACGCCTACCTGCACATGTGGTTGTTCATGAAAATCAATACCAAGAGCTAAATTTAGATGATATTCAGAGCTACGATCAAACTATGCAAGCGTATTATGCGAGCCGTACAAGCAATCAAAAACTGAGTACATGGTCGCAAGAAGTCACTGGGAAGCTTGCTGGTGAGTCGCGACCTCATATCCTGCCGTACTTGAACAGTAAGGGGCTAGCAAAACGCTAATATCATTGAAATGATGGTTTGTTGTATGAAATCGTTCATCAAACCATCACTTTGTTGAACCCACATCATATTTTGACCATACGCTGCCTACTTTCTGGCAAAACCATAACAAAGCGCTATTGACGTAGAATAAAAAATACGACACGCATCACATTTTAAAGCAAAGCATATAAATTTTTTTAGAAAAATGGTCGCATCAATAACTAATTGAAAAACTGTTAAATTACAAATTTCGTGAGCTGATACGGAAAATTAGAGCTAATTAATAAACACTTTTGTCAAATCCACGCTACTCAACGCACAGAAATATAAAATTCAGCAATATATAGCTGGCTTTTTATCAATTTATCGTCTATTGCCCCTCCTCAAAAAATTCTTTAGAGTGCGCTCGCCAGATGCAACCCGTTTCTTATTGAGTATTTTATAAATTAAAATAAATAATACTGCCCAATAAAATTGTGACGTGTTGTTGTTTAGGCAAAAAACAATGTTGTTCTTAGCAACTCGCTCTTTACGTCAGATGAATGAAAAAGCATGAATTTCAACTATACAAAGCTAGGCAGTTTACTCCTTTCCTCTGTACTTCTCGCTGGATGTACAGTACCGGGCAGTCACTTATCCACGAGTGGAAAGCACATCGTTGAAGACAACAGCGCCAATACGGCGGCAGATTTTAACGTCTTTCCACTGACTCTTGATAAAGTCTCGCAGCTAAAAAGCTCAGATGTAGAGACCAAAGCGAACCCAACACTTGACCATCAACTCGCGGCTTACGAGTATGAAGTCGGTCCTGGCGATATTCTGAATATCACTATTTGGGATCACCCTGAACTTACCATTCCAGCAGGCTCTTACCGTAGCTCTGAAGAAGCGGGTAACTGGGTGCATGCTGATGGCACCATCTTCTATCCATACATCGGTATTGTTGAGGTTGCGGGTAAAAATGTTCGCCAAATTCGTACCATTATTGCTAACAAGTTGGCGAAGTACATTGAGAGTCCACAAGTGGATGTGAGTGTTGCGGCATTTCGTTCCAAGAAATCTTACATCACTGGCGAAGTTAACAAGCCAGGGCAACAACCTATCACCAATATCCCACTTACGCTTCTTGATGCAGTTAACCGCGCTGGCGGTCTAGCAGAAGATGCGGATTGGCGTAACGTCACACTGACACGCCAAGGCAAAGTCGAAAACATTTCTCTCTATGCGCTAATGCAAGAAGGTGACCTTACTGAAAACCGATTACTTCAACCTGGCGACATCGTACATGTGCCAAGAAATGACACTCAAAAAGTGTTTGTTATGGGTGAAGTTAACGATCCTAAGCTACTGAAAATGGATCGCGCAGGCATGAGCTTGACCGAGGCTCTAAGCAATGTTGGTGGTATCAACCAACTTTCTGCGGATGCAACTGGCGTTTTTGTCATCAGAAAATCTCAAGACAATCAAGTATTAGGCGACATTTACCAACTTGATGTCTCTGACGCAGCGGCGTTAGTGATTGGTACTGAATTTGATTTGGAACCTTACGACATTGTGTATGTTACTGCTGCACCAGTCAGTCGTTGGAACCGCGTTATTGCACAGTTAGTACCGACGATTTCAGGCTTCAATGAGCTTACAGAAGGTGTTCTACGCGTTAGAAACTGGCCGTAGTTCAGACGTTCTTGAGAGGGCTTATGTGAAGAGGTAAGCCCTTTCCAATAGTTATTGATAAGGAACAAACCATGTTTTCAAACATTCTTGTCGTATGCGTAGGTAACATTTGTCGCTCTCCGACTGGGGAACGAGTGCTTCAACAACTTCTTCCGAATAAAACCATTTCTTCAGCCGGTATTGCCGTTGAGAAAAGTCGACTGACTGGGAAACCAGCGGATGAGACAGCAACGCTCATTGCCTCGGAAAAAGGGTTTTCTCTTGAGAATCACCAAGCGCAACAACTTACTGCGCAGCTTTGTGCGAAACAAGATCTTATCTTGGTAATGGAACAAGGTCATATCGATGCATTAACTGAGATCGTTCCAGAAGCAAGAGGCAAGACCATGCTGTTTGGGCATTGGATGAATTCTGTCGACATTCCAGATCCATACAGACAAAGCAGAGAAGCATTTGATCATGCGTTTTCTCTGATTGAGCAATCCGCTCAGGCTTGGGCAAAAAAACTATAACTTCAGATTACTTGGCGAAATAAAAAAACAATGGCTAACCAAACTATAAGTTCATCTGCACCAACCGATGATGAAATCGATCTCGGTAAACTGTTTGGCATATTGATAGATGCGAAATGGTTCATCATTGGCATTACGCTTCTCTTTGCAACAATCGGTATTGCCGTGGCATTGCTATCGACACCTATCTACAAAGCTGATGCTCTGATTCAGATCGAACAGAAAAGCTCTGGTGGTATTTCGGCGATGGTCGGCGATATGGGCGAACTTTTTGCTGCAGAATCGTCAGCAACGACTGAGATTGAGATCATCAAGTCACGTATGATCCTTGGTGATACAGTCGATAAATTTAACCTAACGACGATTGCCACTCCGGACTATCTTCCTTTTATCGGTAAAGGTCTTGCTCGCATCAATGGCACTCAAGATTACATCTCAGTTTCAACTTTCGAGATGCCACGTACCGCGCAAGGCTACAAACATCAGCTTGTGGTAACAGATGCAGAGAAAGGCAGTTTTGATCTGATGATTGAAGATCAAATTGTGCTTTCTGGCGTTGTTGGTCAAACGATTGAAATGAATGGCTACCGCATCAAAGTACGTGAACTGGTTGCGCAAAACGAAGACAGTTTTTCAATCGGAAAAATTAGCAAGCTTGACGCGATCAACCGATTGGCTTCACAACTGTCTATTTCAGAACGTGGCGCGAAAACAGGTATTGTGTCACTGAGTATTGAAGGCGAATACCCTGAACGTAACCAGCAAATTTTGAATGACGTTGTGCAAAACTACTTCCTACAGAATGTAAGAAGAAACTCAGCGGAAGCGGAACAGAGCCTAAACTTTCTAAAAGATCACCTACCGGAAATCAAAGAGAAACTGACAGGGTCTGAAGACGTACTGAATCGTTTTAGACAAGAAAACGAATCGATCGACTTAAACCTTGAAGCACAATCAACACTCAAAGTGATGGTCGCTCTTGAAGCGCAGCTTAACGAACTGACATTCAAAGAAAGTGAAATCAGCCAAAAGTTCACGCAGGATCACCCAGCATATAAATCACTATTGGATAAACGTCAGACGTTACTGCAAGAAAAAGCTCGTTTGAACCGACAAGTTCAGAAGCTGCCAAAAACGCAGCGTGAAGTCCTACGTATGACACGTGACGTTGAAGTTAACCAACAGATCTACATTCAGCTTCTCAACAAAGTTCAAGAGTTGAACATTATTAAAGCTGGTACCGTTGGTAACGTACGCATTATCGATAGTGCACAGTCTTACGCTATTCCAGTGAAGCCTAAGAAGCCTCTTATCGTTGTTCTAGCAACATTATTAGGCGGTATGGTTGCCGTTGCTTTTGTTCTGGTTAAAACCGCTTTCCACCGCGGCGTCACTTCTCCAGACGAGATTGAACAAACGGGTATTTCTGTTTACGCAAGTGTTCCTAAGTCGGTACAACAATTAGAAGTTGCGAGCAAACTTAAGCGCAAGAGCAACAAAGACCTGCTTCTATTGGCAGAAGAAAACCCAGCGGATCTTTCGATTGAAGCACTACGTGGACTTCGCACTAGCCTTCATTTTGCGATGATGGAAGCGAAAAACAACGTACTGATGATCTCTGGTCCAGCGCCTTCAATTGGTAAGACATTTGTATCGACAAACTTTGCGGCAGTAGCAGCGAAGACAGGTCAAAAAGTGTTGTTGGTCGATGCGGACATGCGTAAAGGTTACTTGCAACAATGTTTTGGTCTGACGGCTGATAACGGTCTTTCTGATTTCTTAAGCGGTAAGATTAGTCAAGATATGGTGATCAAGCCGACTAAAGTTGAGAACTTAGATGTAATTACTCGTGGTCAAGTACCACCAAACCCTTCTGAGCTTTTGATGCACCCACGATTTGTTGAGTTTGTAGAAAAAGCATCACAAGAGTATGACCTAGTGATCATCGATACACCGCCAGTATTGGCAGTGACTGACCCTAGTATCGTTGGTGCGATTGCAGGAACCACTCTGATGGTAGCTCGCTTTGACCAAACGACATCGAAAGAGCTTGAAGTCGCTCGCAGTCGATTTGAACAATCGGGTGTAGAAGTCAAAGGCGTCATTCTTAACGCAATTGAGAAGAAAGCGGCGAGTTCATACGGCTACGGTTATTACAACTACGCCTATAAGAGTGAGTAATGTCGCTACACCCAAGTGACTTAAGCATACTTGGGGAAAACCATAAATAGAAACACAAAGCCCCGCAATTATCGCGGGGCTTTTTAATAATGATCTAATTAAGATAGCTTCTATTATTGCTTCTTCAATTGAAGAAAAGTGAGCACACTCAATAGCAAGAAGAAGGCGGGATCACTCCAACCAAAGCCAACAAAAACCCCCGTGATGCCAGCATAAGTAGTGATCGCTACGCCCAAGACATTCGTGACCAACAAAGCTTTAAACAGTTGTTTCACCGTGTTGCCAGATTCAACATCACGCAACATCAAACTTACCGCAGCAACCCCACCTAAAAAGATTGACGTATGCTGGGACAAAAACAGTGCGTACTGGTCATTGATTTGTACACCATACATCGGCCACATCATGGTTGGAACAAAAAATAACGCAAAAGCAAATACCGTATAAACCGTGCCATGAACAGTTAGAAAGGTGCGGTTAGTCATAATATTACGCTCCGATTGGACCTTGATTGATGGTACTTAGTGGCGCGTTGATATCAAATATCTGCCCTCTTACTTGTTCAACCCCCATCTGTTTCAGACGAGCAGTGTGCATTTCGAGATAGGCTTGCGCCGTGGCTTCATCTTCAAAAAGATAGATGCCACCACCAAGTTTATCTTTCTCGCTTTCTGTCCAAATTTTCCAAATCATACCCGGTTCTTGGTTAATTGATTTAGCTAAATCGATCAGAGCATTCGACATCTCTTCACCAAACGGACCATGAAATTCAAAATCAACTTGCAATAGTTTCGCCATCTTGAGTCTCCTCTTCTTATTGACTCGCTTTTGATGGGAAGATTATTACCTTTATAAAACTGACAAAAAAGTTCATAATTTTGCCATTAACTGTGGAAAAAACTGACTAATGAGACTCAAAACAACCTTAGAGCAATGGCAAACACTACAAGCAATTGAACAGGCGGGGAGCATTCAGTCAGCCGCAGTGATGCTCAATAAAAGCCATACCACGCTTATCTATTCGGTGAAAAAGCTCGAAGACCAATTAGGTATCAAGCTGATAGAAGTAAAAGGTCGTAAGGCCGGATTAACCGAACACGGTCAGACGATGTTGCGCCGTGCACAATCAATGCTTGAGCAGGCTCGTGAACTTGAAATGATCAGTGAGCAGCTAAATAGCGGTGTAGAATCACAGATAACGGTAGCGATCGATCACTTGTGCGACCCAAGTTGGCTCTATACTCCACTTAGTGAATTTCTCACACATAACAACACGACTTCCGTTCAAGTTGTAGAGACCTCTCTGAGTAAAACCACAGACATGGTAATCAATGAACTTGCGGATATTGCCATCATCAACCTTCCGATCACCAACTACCCTGCTGAAGCGTTCGGCACTACCACTATGGTCCCTGTGATCGCAGCTCGACATCCACTAGCAAAAAAGGAACATATTTCATTGGCGGACTTTGCAACCACCAGCCAAATTGTGGTTCGAGACTTAGGGGAATCAAACAAAGAGAAGCGAGACGTAGGCTGGTTACGCGCGCGTCAAAGAATCACGGTAGATAATTTTGACCACGCATTTAGAGCGGTTGAGCAAGGTGTCGGCTTCTGCCGCCTCCCAAAACATCTCGTTGAGTACCGTCAAAACGACCACATCAAAGAGATAGATCTTGAACATTCGAACCAATATCAAGTCGCTCTACATCTTACCTTGCCGAAAGGGGCGAAAAGTGGACCCGCCGCCCTTGCCCTCTATAAAACACTACTTGATAGTGCCAAAGTGCGAGTTGGATAGAGCGACACAAAACAAGCTCAACAGGCGCAATTCTTAAGCCTTCATCATGGATGCTTTCTCTTCTCCAACTTACTCCTCGCTTAAGTTCTAGAACGTTTTATGTGAAGTTAAGTGCAGTTTTGCTTCTTTATATTATTCAAAGTTGCGATACCTGTTTCGATTACATACCATTGAAGCAGCTCAAGCCTAAAGCACCCAACACTCGCGGAAAGAACTCGGTTCACGGCACCTCAACCACCCTGCTTTTGTTAGCAGGAACAATCTGTTTTTACCTTCTTTTTAACTTCTAATAAAGCGAGTGTGGAAGAGATAAGAAAGGTGAAAAATGCAATCTTACAATAGCTTCTCCATTAACCTTAACCAGCAAAAGTCTGTAGCAAAAAAACGCTTAAAGGCGATCCGCCAAGAAGACACCATTGCACTCAAACAGGTTAAACAGTTTCACTCTCAACCAGAAACGCTTACTCCTAACTCTATCCAGCTGTCAGACGTTCAACACGCTCTAGCTAGAGAGCTTGGCTTACCCAGTTGGAGCAAGTTAAAAGCACATATAGAGGAATTAGAAAGGCACAAGCACGCTATTGACCACCAAGCAAACCCGCTTGATGCAGATTTAAAAACACTCCACGTCCGCTGTGGGCACGATATTCAGCAGCTATTAAAGACTTGCGGGTTTGAAGGTGATTTCTTACCTATGATTGATCCACTGTGCATCGGCCCTATTCCCAATGATAAAAAAGGCTTTGTCGCCATTCGAGCACAATACGTCGTAGGCACATTGCTGACCGTGATGGCTCGCAAAGATTCGGTTCAAAATGTAGCGCAGTTTGAGCAAAACAATATCCATACTCTACTTAACCATCAATACGAACGTATTGTGTTTTGGGTTGAACACGATGCCTATGATCAATTCATGCTACTTCGAGGACTCTCCTTGTTAGAGAACACAGTAGGTAAAGTGATAGAGATCATCGAATTCAACCAGTTTCCAGGAACAGAACGGTTTATTGGCTTTGGGCAACTCCCTGCCGAAGCTATCCGCTCATGTTGGCAACACCGAAAGCCGGTTACAGCGAAGCTTTTCAGTCAAGCCAAACGCTGCTGGCAAGCGTTGCGGGCTCAAACACCGCAGCCGCTCCTTAACTTGCTAGAACAACATGAATTAGATTGCTTACCGAATATCAAAGCAGTGATGAAACGACACCTTCAAGAACTGCCTAACTCGGAGTCAGGATTGAGCTTCACCCAATATTTGGCGTTGCAAGTATTGGGCGAGCAAAGCACAGCCATCACCGTTAAAGATTGGTTTCAAAGAAGTCAGCAAAGAGAGCCCCTTCCCACCCTCGGTGACGTAATGTTTTATGCATTGCTACTACCACTCGCACGAGCGGAAAAACCACTGTTTGCTGTGGATTCATTTGATAAAAATTGGTGGGAACAACAAGTCAGTATTAATGCTCGTGGCAAAGCTTGTTTGAGTGGGAAAGACTTTTTCATTCAAGACTATTGGGTCGGAGGGCTCCATAACCGAGAACAAGACTATTGGACGTGGGATCACACCTCTCTATCAACACTGCGTCATGTCGTGATGAGTTAAACATTTGAGGCAATAAGCAATAAGCAAACTAACGTCGGTAGCCATCTAAAAACAGCGTAAGAATATCCTCAACGACTTTCTTGCGCTGCTCAATACTCGGCACCGCTTGATTGGCAACCAATTGTGGCCACAAACAGTTTCCTTTCAATAAGCACATTAGCATGCAACTCATCATGACTGGGTCAAGCGCTTTGACCTTGTTATCCGCAATGGCTTCTTTAAACCAGTTTTCCAGCAATGCATCTTGGCGTTGAAGTTGGTGTAGGTAGTTCTCTGCCAATTCTGGTGTGCGCATAAACTCACTGATCACCATCTTGGCGAGCGGCAAACCAAAGTCTTCATACATAGAGTCCAACTTGGCATGCAGATAGGTTCTAAGTTGTGTTTCGATATCGCTCTCTGGTGAGTAATTGAGTTGCAATCGTGCACGCTGAGTTTCGAGCACGCTTTGTATCGACTCGATAAACAACACATCTTTACTTTCAAAATGGCGATATAAGGTACGCTTCGATGCCCCAGCTCGCTCACACACTCTATCCATATTTGCGCCACTAAATCCGTGCTCAATAAACTCCTGTTGAGCCGCTTCAATCAGCGCAATGCGTTTTTTTTCCGAAAGTTTCATCGTTCTAGATTCACCAACCTCATGTAAGTGGCTGCAGAGTATAGCGCGCAAGAATCTAAAGTACACTTTAAAGTTTACTTTTTAAATTTTAAGAGTAAGATGCGCTCGCCGAAGTTAAGAAGCCTCTCTAAAAACACATAAAAGCCGCGGATCTTAACTCTCGTTTTGGTGCTTTTTCCTTATGAGAAAGCAGTGATTTTTCCGTGACGATAATTGAATCTCATAAGCTAAAAGTAACCTATCTTCCGCTTACATTGAGATCGCCACGATTTATGAAGTGACTTATGAAATTACCTTCTTTGCTTGTTGCTGCATCTTGCCTGTTTACCGGAGTCGCGAATGCGGATTCCATTTCTCTTCCTATTTGGAAAGAGAAAGCAGAGGCGCTTGGCTACAATTTGCCAAAACCTTTCGGTTTAAACCTCAGCTATATGAGTATGGAACAAGGCATCAATGTCGACTCTATCGCTTTAAAAGGCTTGGGCGGGATTGAAAAACTAGTCGATATGCAAGCAGAGCCAGGTAAACAAGCCACCGATGTAATGACATTGCGTGCTGATGTCTGGCTATTTCCTTTCTTAAACGTTTATGGCTTGATCGGCACGCTCGACGGCTATTCAGAAACGGATGTAAACGTCAAAGTTAAGTTGCCGTTTGTGAAACCACAACGTATTGAGAACTTTCGTCTAGACCTTGACGGTTACACCAAAGGTCTTGGCTTTGTACTTGCCGGCGGCTACGACCAATGGTTCGCACTGGTCGATGCAAGTTACACTCAAACCAATTTAACCGTTATTGACGGTTCAATTGATGCGCTTGTTGTATCTCCTCGTGTTGGTTACGACTTCCATCAAAATGGCGTGCCAATTCGATTTTGGGTTGGTGCTATGTATCAAGATGTCGAGCAAGAACTCTCTGGTTCACTCAAAGATCTTGGACTACCACAATCTTTAGGTGGCGTAATCCCATCAGGCGCGCGTTTTGAAGTAAAACAGCGTTTAGAATCTGAATGGAACACCATCGCAGGCATGCAATACCAAATTAATGAAGATTGGTACCTTTTGGGTGAAGCCGGTTTTGGAGATCGTCAAAGCATCTTCTTCTCTTTAGACCGTCGTTTCTAGGGTAACAAGAAGATGAAAGCCTCTTATTCTCTTGCGCTCACCGCGCTGCTTAGTTCGTCATCTGCTTTTGCTATGCAGCAAGACGAAAGTAGCTTAATGGATGACATCCTGACCAAGCTTGGTTCAAGTGAGACCGTGGATGAATCTAAGTTAATCGACTGGGGCGTATTACCAGGTCCTTTTGTTAACCCAGAACAAGGGTTTGGTATTGGCGTTGCTGCAGTGGGGTTGTACACGCCTTATGACTGGCAAAAAGGCGATCCTTACTCGACCGTCACCGTTACTTCTTATGGTTCAACCTCAGGCTCTTACGGCTTGGGGTTAAACAATCGCACCTATTTAAAAAATGACAAAGTCCGTCTTTTAGGTGAGGCATGGATAAGCCATACCCCCGGTTACTATTGGGGTATTGGCAGCCAAGCCGCAGAAAACGAGAACAACAAAGTGCAGTATGAAGGGCAACGTTTACAGTTGAGCCCAAAAATCGCCGTTGAAGTCGCACCAAATACTTACGCCAAACTTGGCTGGCAATGGCAGTCATTCAGTAAGGTCGACGGTGTCGATGGCGATATTCTCCCTTCAGAAGTTGCCGATGCCACCAGCAGTGGTGTCTTAGTTGGAATGGAATACGACACGCGTGATTTCGAGCCGAACCCAATGCGTGGACAGTTTCTCGATATTGAATGGATAGCGAACCGAGATTCACTCGGTAGTGATGAAGACTACGACAACCTCGTTGCTAACTATCGTGTTTACCAACAATGGTCTGACACTACGATTATCGCAATGGAGGTATATTCACAATCGATTTTCGGTAACGCTCCTTGGTTTGATTACGCCCAGCTAGGTGATGACCAGCGTATGCGTGGCTACTACCAAGGGCAATATCGCGATAAACACCAGCTTTCTACACAAGTAGAGATTCGCCATACCATTGCGGGTCGTCA
Organism: Vibrio sp. NFR; assembly: GCF_027587095.1. Lineage (NCBI taxonomy): Bacteria > Pseudomonadati > Pseudomonadota > Gammaproteobacteria > Vibrionales > Vibrionaceae > Vibrio > Vibrio sp. NFR. The sequence goes on along the minus strand of NZ_JAPPTN010000002.1, from coordinate 426,100 downwards.
TGGTGTGGTTGGGTGGCTAGGTGCCGGTAATATCGCACCGACTTATCACGACCTCTTTAAAAGTAGCTGGTTACCTACTGTCGGGGTTGGTTATCGATTTGCCTTTAAGGCACGTATTAACGTGCGCGTCGATTTGGGCGTTGGCAAAGACAGCACTGGTTTTTATTTCCAAATTAATGAAGCATTCTAGGAGTAGGGTTTGAAGAAAACAGCACTATTACTACTGAGCCTTTGTAGTGGACTCGTCCACGCGCAAGAACTGAAAGCACCGGTTGGCGTAAGACCGTGCTGTGCATTTGGTGTCGATCTCAAAGCGCAACTAGGAAGCGTGCCTGTTCCATTCTTTTCTCTTGAGAATGTCTTATCCAGCAACGAAGTGGGTACTCACCACTATAACGATGGCAGTGAGTCTGTCTCTGGTAGCCTGCTAGGTCTGAATGAAGAAGCTAACGGCATTATCTTTACCGAACTAGGCGGGTTTATTGATACTGCCCACGTCCGTGATACCGCAGATTACACCTATTATTTATTCACCCTAAATCAACATTATCTCGGTCGCGCAGCGCATCTGGACTTGCCTGGAGAACTTCGTGTTCGTCGTATTCGTTGGTATGAACAAAAAGAGAAGCTTAGCGAAGAAGAGAAGCTAGATCGCAGTGCTCAAGCAGCAGCGCTAACCGCGTTTCGACTGGCTCAATGGCATGAAATAGCTCAGTGGTTCGGTATGGTGTCCGTTAGCGGATTTAAAGAGCTGGCATCTGCCTTTTCATCCGAAGACCTCTACTCCAACATGCTCGGCGCAAAATTAGCCAAGCAAGTATTACTGGACAACCCCGAGCTCGATCAAAAAGGCTTTTCTAGAGCCATGGACAGCGCTTTCAAACAAGCTTTAAAGGATTTAAAAGCTCAATCGAAAGCGATAACGAAACAGAAAATCCAGCAACTCGATGGTGATTGGTGGGATAGCTCGCGACGCTTACCTGATAAATGGGTAGTTCGATTCCGAGATTACCATATGGCACTGAACTTAACGCCCAACTACTCTGGTGCAAACCATGAGCTTTCGTTATCCGCGACCTTTGCCGATCAACAACCAATTGACCAGTGGATGAGCGTAGAGTTTAGAGCAAGCGACAATGAAAAAGCCTTCTCAGCACTGCCTAAGTCTCTGACCTCAAAATCAATTTGGACACCTAAAGATTATCAACAGATTTCAGATTTTGCTCGTACCATCGATAACCAAACCCGCCCTCCGTTGAAATAACACCGCAATAAACAACTGAATAAAAGATGCCTAGTTATGCACTTGGCATCTTGCCCTCTACTTGTATGCAAACAGTTTTCTACCAATCAAGAATGTAAGAATTCATTTCTATCGGTTGTAAATTCGATAAATTTGTTAATTAACAAACATTTCAACCAGCCTTTTAGTTGCCATTTGGTTAATATTCTATTTTTTAAAGTGACTAACTTCACATCTATCGACCATTCAGAGGATTATTCTTTCGTATTTTCACACTCCGCTGCTAATCTGCACGCCGCCTTGAAGTGAACTCAAGGTGCATAACTATAAGGAGTGTTCTCATGAATACCAAGAAACCGATGTCGCTCACCAGCCGCGTAATTTTGGGTATGGTAGCGGGTATCTTGACAGGATTTGCAATTCGCACACTTTTTGCCGACAACGGATTTGTCGACGCATACATTGTTAATGGATTATTCGAAGTTGGTGGACAGATCTTCGTTGCCAGCTTAAAAATGCTTGTTGTACCGCTAGTATTTGTTTCGCTAGTTTGTGGTACCAGCTCTCTAAAAGACCTATCTACATTGGGTCGCATGGGTGGTAAAACCCTTGCTTTCTACGTAGCAACAACCGCTATCGCAATCACACTTGCTCTAACCATGGGTACGCTATTCCAGCCGGGTGCTGGTGCAGACCTAACCGCAGCAAGTTCATTCAAATCAGCAGAAGCGCCATCTTTGGGTCAGGTGATCATTGATATGTTCCCGACTAACCCAATCAGCGCAATGGCAGAAGGTAAAACCCTGCAAGTTATCGTGTTCGCCGTCCTATTCGGTATCGCGATCAGTGCAGCAGGTAAGCCAGGCGAGCGTATCGCAGCATTCTTCTCTGATCTGAATGAAGTAATCATGAAATTGGTTGCGATTCTGATGAACCTTGCGCCTTACGGTGTGTTCTTCCTAATGGCGAAGCTGTTTACAGGTCTTGGTCTAAGCGCAATCTTCAACCTTGCTGAATACTTCGTTGTACTAGCAGGTACGCTATTGCTGCACGGCCTTGTGACTTACAGTCTGATGCTAAAAGGCTTCACTGGTCTAAACCCAATTACGTTCCTACGTAAGATGGAAGACGCAATCATGTTTGCTTTCTCTACAGCATCATCAAACGCGACCATTCCAGTGACAATGGAAACGGCTAAGCACCGTATGGGTGTTGAGAACCGCGTATCATCGTTCACAGTACCGCTAGGTGCAACCGTGAACATGGACGGCACGGCGATCATGCAAGGTGTGGCGACAGCGTTCATCGCGCAGGCATTCAACATCGACCTAACTATGGGTGACTACCTAATGGTTATCATGACGGCAACATTGGCGTCTATCGGTACCGCAGGTGTTCCTGGTGTTGGTCTAGTAATGCTAGCAATGGTATTGAACCAAGTAGGTCTGCCACTAGAGGGCATTGCACTTATCATGGGTGTTGACCGTCTACTTGATATGATTCGTACCGCAGTAAACATCACCGGTGACAGCGCAGTGACTATCATTGTTGCTAAATCGGAAGGCGCACTGGATGAAACTCGCTTCAACGATCCAAAAGCTGGGGTCGCCGAAGAAGAAGTGCATCTGAAACGCGCGGAAGCTTAAACCCTTCTAAACTAAATTATCCTGTCTAAGCAAAAACCACCTTATTCTGAGGTGGTTTTTTATTTCCAATAAACCCGAAATCAAAAAGGTTTAGATAAAATTCTCGTCCCCCGAGGTTGTTTCAATTACTAATCGGTAAGTAGTTAGATTCTATATTAGTTCATCTAGAGGGTTAAGATAACTGGCCTATGTTTATCACTTTGAAAATGATATATGGGACATTTTCATCATACAGAGATACAAATTCCATTATCAAATTAAAGATCAAAACCAAATCGCGATAGATAGTAGTCTGATAATTAGGTTGGTACTAAGATACATACATCATAATTTCATATTTAAAAATAGTCTTTTTTATTCATTTTATCATATCCAATACTTGCATTAGGTTTCAACGAAAGTATGTTCGATTTTTTTAAGAAATTTAAATATACATTAAGCCCAGAGATAAAAGGTACTTTAGTTCTTGATCAAAGACCTCTAGAAAATCTAACGGTTTACTTAGAAGCTAATTTTTTAAAGAATACTTACAAAAGGAGTTCAAGTACTAATGAGTTAGGTGAATTTCACTTTAAACCAGTCATACATTCTCAAAGGTTCAAAGAATTCGCTTTGAATCAAACATACTCATACATAGGGATATACACCTATATAAATGAAGAAAAGAAATATATTTGGGAGTCTCAGTTAAACTACGTTTCACCACCTATATTTATAGAGGACAACTTAAGTAATCTTTACTGTGAGCTTGAAGATACCGAGTTTCGATACTTTTTCAAGAATATAAACCTAGAAAATGCTCGAGATCTAATGGTGGTTAGCTCCTGCAATTTAAATGGATTTTTATATAAAAGACATTTTTCATAGAGTTTATGATTGTGATGATTATTAAACTCAAAGTTCTTTAAAAGCAAAAGCTATACCTGAACGCCTCAATCAAGTTTAAACATATCAATCAAAGTGCTCATTCTCAGAATTTTTCTCTAAAGGAATTCACTACTTAACTTTCGTATACTCCTGATTCCACATAACCAGTTAGTTTGCACTGACTGTACACATAAGTATCATCTTCACCATTTCCAAAATAAGAAAAAGCGAAGTAGTAAACTTCATTGGTTACTTCACAATTCAAATTTCCCATATTTTCTCTAGCAAACTCATAAGTCTCATAACCATCAATTGAAGACTCCCATATCGTCACCTCTTCTCCATTTGCTAGATGAGTCTTCAGGAAAACGAGCACGTATTTCTGATTTAGGCTCAATATGCCTTGAGATTTACGCTCTTCAAATGCAGGGAAGGCAAACGCTCCGCTAGAATCAGTAAGAGTTTGAAACTCATGTATGGTTCCACGAACACCAACTCGAAGGACCACTAATTGAGATGACAACGGTGTTCCGTTCAAAGTTAACATCCCCCGGATATCTGGCGTATACCTGTACATGGAAGGCTGCCCTTAGCTAAAAACTTGAATCCGAAAGTATACTTTCCAATAGACCAAATCCACCACGGTAAACAACATTACGACGAGCTCGTGTGCTTTGAGTAAATGTTAAAAATAACAATTTCTTATTTGAACTAAACCAAACATTGAACATGTTTGATGGGCAGTTTCCCCACCTACTTCACCATCGAACTCAGCTTTTCTCTCGCTTGCTCTTCATGCTCATCGGTGATGGCATTGCCGACCGAGTTCGCCGCTAGAGTCAATGCTGCCATGTCATCGGTAAAGCCGACACCTGCTAACACGTCTGGCACCATATCTGTTGGTAGGACGAAGTAAGCCAGCGCGCCACCTAAAATTGCCTTGTGGCGAACAGAGGTATTGGAATCTGCCATCGCAAGCCATGATTTGATGCCCATAACAGCAATCTCTTCGCCTGCTTTCTTGACGGAATTTTTCATTTTACGCCAGAAGGTTTTCTCATCTGGTGCTTGCATCGTTTGGTCTAAGACGTCATCGGACGCCGAATTTACAGACATGCTTGTGGTCATCGTGCCTCCTAAACTTATGACTGTGGCATAGATATTAAGACGATGAACCTGAACGTAGGATTAATAGCGAGTAATGATAATGAAGAAAGGAAGCCAATTGGCTAGATAAAAAAATCCCCAAACCGAAGTCCGGGGATTATTGCTTTGGAGACAAAAAGTCTTGGAAATCAGCTGGTTTTGAAACCAACAGCTTTGAAAACCAAGATTTAGAAGCAGAATGCCTTATTGAGCAATCTTCTCCAATACACGCATCAACATTTTGATACGTGGTTCGATAGACTCAAGCAACAAGTACTCTTGGTCACTGTGGAAGCCCGCACCGATAGGTCCTAGACCATCCAAAGTTGGAACACCAAGAATCGCCGTGTTATTTGCATCAGAGCCGCCACCCACTTCTTTCCAGTTGATGTCGATCGCCAGTTCACTTGCGGCTTCTTCAACTAATGTCATTAAGCTTTCTGTTTGTGGGCTTGGCACCATAGAAGGCTTATAAGCTTCACGAACCAACTCAATGCTCACGCCATCAACGAATGGTGTTTCCAGCATGCCATTTAGCTTGCTATCGACATCATCGTATTCTTCGTTGCTCCAGAAACGCACATCCACGATCGCTTCAGCATGTTCCGGAACTATGTTCGCACCGTTACCGCCAGAAACAATACCGACGTTCAACGTGGTACCAGATTCAAAGTTGGTCATTGCATTGACAGCCAAAATCCAATTCGCCATCTCAGTGATTGCGCTGCGACCGTTTTCTGGCTCGTTACCTGCGTGAGCAGCAACGCCATTAAAGGTCATTTTGTAGCGAGCCATGCCTTTGCGCGCTTTCACTAAACCGCCGTCTGCACGTGCCGCTTCTGCAACCAGAACATTCTTTGCGTTTTTCGCAACTGATTGAATCCAATCCACAGAATCCAAAGAGCCAGTCTCTTCATCTGGGTTCATGCAGATAGCGATAGATAACTTATCCAACACCGCTTGGTCTAGATTGCGCATCGCGTATACGATGTTAAGCAAACCAGATTTCATGTCAGACACACCTGGACCGTAGGCTTTCTCTGCATCTTGAGACATTGGACGAAGCTCAGCGGTACCCACGGGGAACACGGTATCCATATGACCAATCAGCATCACATCGATTTGCTCAGCTTCCGGCTTATTTCGAACTTCAAGACCAACACCGGCTCTGCCACAGTCGATGCGTTTTATGCTCCAACCTGACATCGCTTGGTACTTCTCTTCAAATTGAGAAGCGATAAACTCGATACCATCAGTAGTGTAAGTGCCACAATCCACATTGATTAGCGGACGTAGCTCCTCTAGATATTCATTTAGAGAGAATTGCATGACTCACTCCTAGACAAACAGATTCATCACTAGCATTGCGCCAAATGCGTTCAATACTGAGATTGCAATCATAACTGGGATGTAACGACCTTCAGTACCAATTGGACCCATGATACGACCCATGTACTGAACTTGAGAGCCCATTAGGTAGATAGCAGGCGCAAGAATCGCAATGTGCGTGCCGTTCAGGATGCCTTGGTCAAATAACGTAATCACTACACCAACCGCGCCGCCCATCGACATCCAAGCCCCGATCAATACCGCTGCTGCTTCACCCGGAAGACCAAACACTGCCATGATTGGAGAAAACACAGTGCCCATCAGATCCAGCGCACCAGTGATTTGCAGCGCTTTGATGATAACGAACGCCATTAATACGTTAGGAACCGTAGAGGTAGTCGCAATTACCCAACCTTTCTTAGCACCTTCGACGAAGATATCCGTCACCATTGGTTTTTTCGCTTTAACGTCACCCATTATGCCGTCTCCTCTTTTAGGTTCTCTGATTTGTTTTGGTCTTGCTTGTCTTCTTTACCTTCCGTCATGTTTAGGTAGATACGGAACAGGTTCGCACCAATGATCTTAAACGCGAACATCACCACAACCGCCAAACCAATAGAAGAAGTTACTGCTAGAGAGCCGTCAGCCATCGTCAACGTGAACAATACCGCACCCGATGAGAAGAAGTTCACGATGGTTGCACCCGCAGTGAACTGGAACATGGTAAATACGTCCGTTTCACGCTTAGTTAGGTGACCTTCATCTTTTAGTTGACGCGTCATAGCCGCACCTGCATCGGTACTTTGTAGAGAAGCAATCAGAGCCAGACCAGAGTTACCAGGGATGCCCATTAGAGGACGTAGAAGAGGAGTAAGAAGCTTACGAGCGGCTTCAAGTGCACCGTAGTGCTCAAGTACGTTGATCATACCTAACGCGAACATAACGGTTGGAATCAAAGTAAGCGCAAAAATGAAACCGTCACGAGCACCGCTACCACCAGTACCACGGAAAGATGTGGTCGCAGCTTGTACCGCGCCATCTGCACCTTCCGTCACGCCGTAAGCGACTTTACCGAAAGAACCATTAAGCGTTGTAAAGTCGAATACACCGTACCATTCGTTGGATTGCATCAGACCAGAAAAGAACACAACCGCAAACGCGAGTGCAATGTAACACCCGATCGTCACCTTGCGTTCAGCATGAACAGGGCTTGTCATAAATTCACCTATATATGTGGAACAGAACGCATAGATGATCCCCTGAACGACGTGCTAGAGAGATGATCAAAATCAATCCATTTACCGAACAGTCATGCTGCTTAGTTATGAAGTTTTATTTTATGATTTGAATCACATTTAAAAGATAATAAATATTTATGACCAAGATAAGGTAGATTTATCTGAGAATCAGCAAGTTCAATCCATTAACAAAGCAAGTTAAAGTTTGGAACAAGTTTGCTATTAGCCACATTCTCGACGTGCTTCATGATTTGTTGCCTATTTAAGATTTCTTGACCGAAAACTAACAAATTTTCTGTGCAATTTAATTTAGGGTGGTGCGGTCATTACTTAGAGACTTACTCAGGGTTTGCCTTTTGCTTCGATCACAATCCAACATCGCTCGATGGACACTCGCCCTTGTGGCTTGGGTTGTCGTGATCTGTTTAAGTAAAAATGTAGGTCTCTTTCAATCTTGTCCTCTCATTGGCGATCAAGTGACGACTGAGCATGCCACTGGGCAACAGCAAAAGAGCGAAAAAGGACTGACTAAGCAGTGTGAATTGTCTGAAAAACTGATTCAGGTTTCACAAAACCATCTCGACAGCTTCATTGTCCCCTTATTCCTATTTGCGTTTGTCTTGCTGTCTATCAGTGGCAGCGAGCGCAATGCTTTCCGCCATCATACTGAACCGATACCCGACAAATATCGGGTGCACCTCAAGCTATGTGTGTTTAGAGAATAAAACCCGATTGCTATTCACCCCCAAATCAATTGTTTTATTTTTAATCACTTCGCACAAGAAACGCGAAGAAAAAGAGTTTTAGGAAAAATCATGAAATTCACTCGCACACTATTAACTGTGGTTATCGCACTTGTTCCGCTATTTTCACACGCAGCAGAAAAAACGTCAGAAGAGAAGCTGCAAGAAATTACTCAACTGCTGAAAGAAAACCCGCAGATCCTCGATTCACTGCATCAAAACCTACAAGACTACGTCGCTTATCAAAAGACGTTTAACGCAACTTTGGATGAAGCGCGCGCCTATCTTAACGATGGCAAGCACTCTTATTTCGGTGCAGAGAACCCAGAGCTGACGCTCATCAACGTGACCGATTACAGCTGTCCTTTCTGTAAACGTCTTGAAGGTGAGCTAGTGAAGGTAGAGAAAGAATACCCGCAGGTAAAAGTGCTGAACATGACGGTATCGTTCAAAGAACAGTACGAAAAGAACGGTTACAACTCGGCAAGTTACGCATTGAACGTTTGGCAGAACCAACATGACAAGTACAAAGAAGTGCACGACTTGTTGGTGAAGAAGCCGGGTCCACATGATGCAAGTTCACTACAAAAAATCGCTAAGAAGACCGGCACAGAAGCACAGCTTGTCGACGACAAAGAGACCAAAGCATTGTTGGATAAAAACTACGAGTACTTCACTCGCTTAGGTCTACGAGGCACACCAGCGATCATCATTAATGACCAAGTCATTCCGGGTTATGTCCCTTTCGAGGAGCTTGAGAAAGTCATCGACCAAGAGCTAAAGAAATAACTATCGAAACAGGTAGCTATTAGGGTCTGTTGACCTTGCGCGGTTAAATTTTGTTCGAGATAAAATCGTTTTAGGCGAGGCAAGGAGTGTGTCGCCTAGTCACTCTAAGCAAATGCGCCTTAACAAAGCATAAAACGATTTTAGCCGAACCCTTTGGGCAGCGTTTGTTGGTCATTTCTACTGCGTTATCGACTTCTCATGTAGGCTAGCTACATAGCAAAGTCTCTGTCTTGTATAAATACCCAACAATTCGCTGCAAAAATCAGCTCGAAAGGTCAACAGACCCTAGAATAGATAAGTAACCATCAAAAACAACAAAGCCCTTCCCTGAGAACTCAAGGAAGGGCTTTTTCTATCTAGGCTTAAAACGAAGTTCTAACTACTTGTCACGCCCCACAAACGCCACAACGACTTTGTCATTGCCAAGTGAACGAGAGAACACGTACGCGCCTTCTTGTTCAATCACTTGATGCTGACCCGCACCAATCGCTGGATGCGCTTTACGGAACTGACCTAGAGTTTGCCAGTGTTTGAGCAGCGCTTGCTTCTCATCAGATAGCTTCCATACCATGTCAGAGCGTGTGCCTTGGTGGAAATCATCCGCGTAAGGACCAATGTTACGACCCACTTCGTCACCGTAGTAAACCTGAACAGCACCAGGGCTTAGAAGCAGTGCATTCGCGGCGTTACGCTGCATGCCATAGTCTTTGAAGCGAGAGAAGAACAGCTCGGTATCGTGAGAAGACATGTAGCTCACTGGGTTGAAGTCTTTCTCGTTGGCGATTGTGTCTGCGTAACTTTGGTAGGTGTCTGCCATTTGGCTGAAACACGCCGCGCCTTTATCTAATTTCTTCTGCATGTCGAAGTTAATCAACGCATCAAAGCCATCGTCAAAGTAAGGGCTGCGATAAGCGGTATGCCCCCATACTTCACCCATCATCCAAAATGGCAGACCCGATTTTCCGTTCTCTTTGCGCCACTGCTCTAGACTGCTTGATGCTTCTTCTTTCAAGCGCTTCCACACATCACCTTCAACGTGCTTCACCGTATCAACACGGTAACCATCAATACCAAAGCGTTTCACCCAATCAGTTTGCCACTCAATCAAGTAATCGGAAACGGTGTAATTGTCACGCGCTTCTACACGTGTGCCGGGGTTATCCAATAGCCATTGCGCTGGCTTCACGGCTTTGTCTGATTCAGTGATAAAGTCAGGTAAACCCGCCAATGACATAGTGATATCGCTGCTGCCCGGAGCAGGGTAGCCCGGCAAACCGGTTCTTACCCAATCACCGCCCCACCATTTCGCCCAGTTTGGACTCTGGTAATCAATATTCTGGTGGTAGCTATGCCAATTTTCGCCCGCTTTTGGTTGCCAATCCCCCCACTTCTTCGGTAGGTCAGCGTTTGGCTTTAGCACCTCAATACCGTCAAATTGCAAATCGGCTAACGTTGAGTAGCCAGTGTGGTTGATTACCGCGTCCATCAAGACTTTGAGACCACGCTTATGCGCCTCTTCCACCAGCACTTTAAGGTCATCTTCGTTACCAAAGTTCTCATCAATCTTGGTGAAATCACGCGTCCAGTAACCGTGGTAAGCATAGAACGGGAATGAGCCGCTATCGCCGCCGCCCACAAAGCCGTGTACTTGCTCAACGATTGGCGATAACCAAATAGCATCTGTACCTAGGCTCTTGATGTAATCCAGTTTCTCGATCACGCCTTTTAGATCACCGCCGTGGAAGGTACCGATCTCTTCTTTGCCGTCTTTCTTGCGCCCATAGCTATTGTCATTGCTCGTATCGGCGTTGTTGAAACGGTCGACCATCACGAAGTAAATGTTGGCATTACGATAATCAAACGGCACTGCTTCTTTGGTTTTCTTCACTGGCTCTAGTAGCACCAAACCGCCAGAGTCTTTGCTTGGCGTGAGCGATACTTGCTGATCTTTTACTTCGACCATTTGACCAGAATAGGCATCACGTAACTTGGTGCCATCTGGGAAACTGTCACCTAACGCGATGGTGACTTCGCCGCCTTGGTAAACCTCACATTGCACTTGTGGGATTGGGCGTTTGAATTCTGTCTTGGCAGCTTTCTTAGGTTCACGCTTGAAGCGCAGTGTTTTCGCTTCCGCATCAAAAGCGAAAGAGTAATCGCCAGTAAAACGGATTTTTAAAGGCAATTCCGTTGGCTTTCCACAATTCAGCGCGAGCGGTTTGTTGAATTTAACTTTCTGACCATCGGGCGCAACGCAATCGCCTTCAACGCCAGTGATTTTAAGCGTATAGCCGTCTTTGGTTAATGGCACAACCAAAGGCTGCTCTGCACTTAAAGGAAAGTCACGGCTGTTGGTCGTGGTAGATATGGTGATGTTTGGCTCGGCGATGGCACTTGCCGATGCAAGCAATAAGGTAGTCGTAATCAGATTCAGTTTCATCGTTCAGTCCATTGGTTGCGCATAGACGCAGTATTCGTGTTGTAGTTTTATTCACACTAATAGTAAATGGATGAAAAACTGAGCACATCATTCTATAAGGCTACGCCCTAAAGCTTGTGACGCTTCACATTTTGCATTTATCGGGGCGTAGTTCTATTTACGGACACAAGATAGTTAAGGAAAAGAGAAACTTATAACTCGACGTTGCCAAGATTGCGCATTTGGGTCAGAGCCCAATTGGTGCGATGTTGAGTGTAATTAGTGTGCGGATACACTTTGATCTTGTAAGGATTCGGCAGAACCACCGCTAACCTCGCCGCTTGCCATTGGGTCAGTTGGCTAGCCCGAATGCCGTAATAGTTTTGTGCTGCAGCTTCGATACCGTAAATACCGGGACCAAACTCCACGACATTCAAATACACTTCGAGGATGCGTTCTTTACTCCACATTGCCTCCATTAAAAGAGCAAAGTAGAGCTCGTACGCTTTGCGCACATAAGAGTGTGAAGGGAACAGAAATACGTTCTTTGCAGTTTGCTGAGTAATCGTACTTGCACCACGAGAAGGTCCGTTCTCGCCGGCTTGTGAGATAACAGAAAACAGTGAATCAAAATCCACCCCATAGTGATGAGGAAATTTCTGATCTTCCGTAGCCATCACCGCAAGTTGGATATTTTTTGAAATCTGAGACAGCGGTACCCACTCTTGCTGGCTACTCTCTGGATAGCCTTCTGGTGGCGAGATCATGCGGCTGATCTTCCATCCCCATAGAGGCGGATTCACGTATTTGACAAAGCCCACCAGCAAAACGGGAGTCAGTAACAAAACCAATGAAATTTTGAATAGAAACGACTTCAGTCTTTTCAGCATGCTTTATTTGCCTAGCCAGAGTAAGGAATACGCCACTTTTACACGTGTGGGTGTTCAAGTAAATGGGAGCGAAGGTTGCCTGATTCAAGGTAGAACAACAAGTTTACAAGGTCAAAAATTGGTTAAAAAAAGCCCAATTTACAATGTAAACCGGGCTTACTGTTTGATTAATGAAAGTTATTTCGTCAGTTTATAGAATACTGTCGATAGAGGTGGTAAACGCAGCTCAAGAGATTGAGGTAACGACTCGCTTTCTACTTCTTGCGTTTCGACGTTGCTTAGTACCTCAAAGCCGCTGCCGTCGTATTTCGCGTCGTCAGTATTCAACAGAAGTTCGTACTTGCCTTCCATCGGCACACCCAAACGGAAACGCTCATGAGGCACAGGTGTGAAGTTACTGATCACCAATACACGTTCGCCATCTTGGCTAATACGTTCATGCGCAAGGATACTTGCTTCCGCTTCATCTTGCAGACGCCATTCAAAGCCAGCAGGCACACAATCTTGATCGTGCATCGCCGCTTCGTCACGGTACAAGTGGTTCAAGTCGCGAATCAGTGCTTGCACACCTTGGTGGCGACCAAACTCAAGTAAGAACCATTGTAACTGGTCATCGTGATTCCACTCTGCGGTTTGACCAAGCTCAGCGCCCATGAAGTTTAGCTTCTTACCCGGTTGACCATACATGTAACCGTAATAAGCACGTAGGTTCGCCGTTTGTTGCCACTCATCACCTGGCATCTTGTTATGGATAGAACCTTTGCCGTACACCACTTCATCATGAGATAGCGACAGCACATAGTTCTCGCTGTGTGCGTAAACAAGCGGGAACGTGATGGTATTGTGGTGGTATTTGCGGTGAATAGGATCTTCTTGGATGTAAGAAAGACTGTCGTGCATCCAACCCATATTCCACTTAAAGCCAAAGCCTAAACCGCCCATAAATGTCGGTGCAGATACGCCTGGGAATGCCGTCGATTCTTCTGCAATGGTCATTGCATTCGGGAAGTGCTTGTACACTTCTTCGTTCATCCACTTCAACGTTGCGATCGCATCGTAGTTCTCGTTGCCGCCGTCCACATTTGGAATCCACTGATCGTGACTGCGTGAGTAGTCTAGGTAGAGCATCGACGCAACAGCGTCCACACGGATACCATCAATATGGAATTGCTCAAACCAGTACAGTGCGTTAGACACAAGGAAACGGCGCACATGCTCACGACCTAGATCGTAGATGTAAGAGTTCCAGTCTTGGTGCCAACCGCGGCGAGGATCTGGATCGTGGAACAGTGGTGTGCCATCAAAGTTCGCTAAACCATGATCATCCGATGGGAAGTGCGCAGGTACCCAATCCAGTACCACGCCCAAGCCAGCTTGGTGACAGGCATCAACAAAGAATTTGAAATCATCTGGAGAGCCGTAGCGACTCGTCGGCGCAAACAACCCTACAGGTTGGTAACCCCAAGAGCCAAAGAACGGGTGTTCTGAAACTGGCATCAGCTCAACGTGGGTGTAGCCCATATCCACAAGGTAAGGCACTAACTCAGCCGCGAGTTCACGGTAATTTAGGAAATCCCCATCTGCGTTACGCTTCCAAGAACCCGCATGCAGTTCGTAGAAAGATAAGGCTTCATCACGTTTCTGTGTGACGGGACGATTTTGCCATTTTGCATCTTGCCATTGGTAACGGTTGTGATCGTAAGTGATCGACGCGAATGATGGGTATTGTTCAGAGTAGAAGCCCCAAGGGTCTTGCTTATGAGGGAGCCCTTCCCCATTTGGACCTTTGAGTTCGAATTTGTATTGTACGCCCTCTTCCAAACCAGGAATAAACAAGCCCCAGATACCGTAGTCGAGACGTTGCATTGGATGGCGACGACCATCCCACTGGTTGAAGCTGCCCACTAAGCTGATGGCAGAAGCATGAGGGGCGTAAACAAGGAAGCGCACACCAGAGATATTTTCACCACCGCGTTCGATGGTCACAAACTGCGATCCCATGTAGCGGTACATGTCTTTTGGCGTGTGCAGGTGTTCGTATTCTTGATAAATGTTGTGGTACTGGTAAGGGTCGTCAATGAGCTGTTCCACGCCATCCCAATCCACAGCAAGTTGGTAGTGAGTTAGGTGCAGGTCACGCTTCTCTCTCAAGATGAAGCCGCTCTCGCCTTCGCGTTCTAACTCAACACGAGGTTCACCGCTGACAACCAATTCAACTTTGTCTGCACCCGGCATCCAAACTCGTAACGATCCTTCGCCATCATCGATGAATGGACCAAGTGACGCAAATGGGTCTGAGTAAGCCGCCTCAGCTAGTAATTCATAGGCGCGTTCGTATTTTTTCTTTACCTTGGTTTTCAAATCTTTCTCCCTAGCACCGATATTCTCCTTATGGTTTTTGAACATCGGATTTCCTCAGCCAAACGTTGTGAATTCACACAATTATAAAAAACCGCACTCTATCCAAGAGATGAATAAAATAGCGTCAAAAAACAAAAATGCCCGCTATTGTTGCGGGCATAATAACGGTACTTCATCCTAACGGATTGTGCCGATTTAATGAGTGACCTAGGCTGTACTTTCGTACCTCAGCGCAATTAAATTCGCGAACTCCTACATCACCCATTCCACCTTATTTGCTCGCTTTCGCACGCACTTCAGTGAGGCGCTTAGAAATACGGTTAACGTCTTCACGGCTGAAGATTTCGTCAAGGTTCATCGATAGTTTACGACGCCAGTTTGGATACTCGTCAACAGTACCTGGAATGTTTACCGGTTGGTCCATTTCTAGCCAGTCTTCAAGCTGAACACTTAGTAGTGCTGAGTCACCCGCAGCCACATGCAGTTGCAATGCTTCACTTAGGTAACCATCCATTGGTACGTACTGCGCATCATGACCGATACCTTCTGGTAGGTAACCATGCCAACGAACACTGTCTAGGATGCCTTGTTTGCACTTCAAACGGTCATCAAACAGACCTTCCAGTTGTTGCTCGTCTGGGTACAGACCGATCTCTCGACCCATCTTCAAGTCATCACAGTGCCAGAAGCCACGTAGGGTTGGCATATCGTGCGTACACAATGCCGCCATAGACTGCTCAGCGTAATGCTTCGGAGAAATGAAGCCACCGTCGTCTTTTGATGTTTCGAAGAAGAATACTTTGTATGAGTGAACACCTGCGTCACGAAGGATATCAACGATTTCATCAGGCACGGTACCCAAATCTTCACCGATTACAGAACACTGATGACGATGAGATTCTAGCGCTAGGATTGCTAGCATATCTTCAACTGGGTAGTACAGGTATGCTCCTTCTGTCGCCTTCTCACCTTTTGGAATCCACCAAAGGCGAAGCAGACCAAGAACGTGGTCAATACGCAGTGCGCCACAATGCTTCATGTTTGCACGTAGCAACTTGATGTACGCGTCGTAGCCTGTCGCTTCCAACACTTGTGGGTTTAGCGGAGGCAGACCCCAGTTTTGACCCAGAGGACCAAGGATATCTGGTGGCGCACCGATGCTTGCATCCAGTACTAGGTTGCCATCATCAGCCCAAGTCTCGCTGCCTGAATCTGCAACACCAACAGCAAGGTCTCGGTATAGACCAACCGCCATGCCTTTTTCTTCTGCAAGAGCCTGTGCTTCTTTGATCTGATCGTCTGCAATCCACTGTAGGTACATGTACAGGTGAACGCGGTCAGAGTTGTCTTTGATGTACTTCTGAGTTGCCGCAGCATCAAACGTACGGAATTTCTCAGGGAATACCGGCCAGCCCCAAACACTTGAATCTTCAGCGTGTAATTCACCATGCAGAGCATCAAATGCCGCTTGGTGAAGTAGGCTCTCACCGCCAAGTTCTACAAACTCTAGGAACGCGCGCGCACGATCAGTGTTCTTGTCTAGATGACGTGCTTTGAACTCGCTAAATAGCAGCGGAAGAATGTTCATCTTAAGCTCAGAAACCTCGGTGTAGTTCACCCAGTGTGCTTCACGAGCTTTTTGCAGACGCTGTTGGAACTCAGCGCTGCCAACGCGTTGTTGTGCTTCTGCACTTAGTGCAAATTCAGGCACAGAGCTTACGTCGATGTACATGATGTTCAGCCAACGACGAGAAGACGGGCTGTATGGGCTCGCACCTTCAGGGTTCGCTGGGAACAATGAATGAATTGGGTTCAAACCAATGAAGTCACCGCCACGAGAGGCGATATCACTGACCAACTGCTTAAGGTCACCAAAGTCACCGATACCCCAGTTGTGCTGAGTACGCAGTGTGTAAAGCTGAATGCTTGGACCCCATAGCTTTTTATGTTGGTTTAGATCTTCTTGTTTGAAACACGCTTTCGGTGTGATGATCAGCGACATTTCGTAAGGTGTCTTACGGCGTTTACGACTGATGATCAGTTTGTGGTAACCCCATGCCAAATTCTTTGGCAATGCAAACACTAGAGGGCCACCCTCAGCTCGTTCATCACGAACAATTTGTGACTGAAGATAGCCTTCAAGTACCTCTCCTTGTTCTGTTTCTAAACGCCAGCTAAATTCACTCTCACGAGCACTCGTACCTAGGTTTAGTTCCACTTCGACTGGGTCGCCGTCGCGTAAAACAAGAACAGGGGCTAGTACGTCTTTCTTATGTTTTTTCTCAGCAGAAGCCAATAGCTTCTCATCGCTGCTAGTATCGTAGCCAAGTGAAGTGAGCAAGCGGCGTAGTGTCTCCTCAGAAACTTTTGCCTCGTCTCCCCACGCGCTGACGTAGCTATCAGCTAATCGCGCCATGTCTGCGACTTTCTTTAATGCTGTTTGTTCTTTCATCGCTTTCTCCGAAGGTAATACCAACACCTTCCATGTAGGGTTTTATTGTTATCAATAACTAATTCTTGAAAATGACCAAAGGTAGCGCTCGGCTACCTTGGTCTTATACCCAAGTGACCTCAAGATGCACAGTTCAGAGCGTTGTCATTGATTCGAGTTCAAGGAAAACAACGCCGTGGAATAGCAGCCTCTTTCCTAGTTGTTTGACACCGAAATCGGGTCAATGACACGCTCCCAAAGGGCGAGTTGCCTTGTCTTACATGCTTCGTTAACAATTTTTGATATAGAACCACTATATCTTCAAATCGTTGCCTTGCCTGAAAACCAAGTCAATCTCGCTGAACAAAGCATCCTGGGGTTACTTGGGTATCACTTTTAACGTTTTACCGCTTCTAGTTTCCAGATGTTGTTCACATAGTCACGAATTGAGCGGTCTGATGTGAACTTGCCAACTAGGGCAGTGTTAAGAATGGCTTTCTTAGCCCAGCCAGCTTGGTCTTTGTATTGTTTGCCCATTTCTTCATGCGCTTTCACATAAGATGCGAAGTCAGCAAGACATAGGTACGGGTCACCGCCATCGAGTAGGCTATCGAATGTAGCGCGTAGTAGACCTGGTTGACCTGGCGTAAACTCATCACCTGTTAGTAGGTCTAGAGACGCTTTTAGTAAGTGGTCAGCATTGTAGTAGTCGTAAGGGTTGTAGCCAGCTGCTTTAACCGCTTTCACGCCTTCAACATCAAGACCGAAGATGTAGATGTTCTCGTCGCCCACTTCTTCGCGAATCTCAACGTTAGCACCATCCATCGTACCGATAGTTAGGGCACCGTTAAGAGCCATCTTCATGTTACCTGTACCAGATGCTTCTTTACCTGCTAGAGAGATTTGTTGCGAAACGTCTGCCGCAGGGATGATGATTTCAGCCATGCTCACGCGGTAGTCAGGGATGAAGACCACTTTCAGTTTGTTGCCGATACGTGGATCGTTGTTGATCTTCTCTGCAACCTTGTTCACTGCGAACATAATTTCTTTCGCTAGGTGGTAACCTGGAGCAGCTTTCGCAGCGAAGAAACATACGCGTGGCTCACACTCGAAACCAGGTTCGTTTAGGATGCGGTGGTATAGAGACAGAATGTGTAGCAGATCTAGGTGCTGACGCTTGTACTCGTGTAGACGCTTGATTTGAACGTCGAAGATAGCGTTAGTATCTAGTTCGATACCCATGTTATCTAGAACCCAATCAGCAAGACGCTGTTTGTTTTCTTTCTTAACAGCCATGAACTCTTTTTGGAATTTCGCGTCTGTTGCGTACTTAGCGATACCTTCTAGTTGCTCAAGTTTTGCTGGCCATTCAGGACCGATCTTGTCGGTAATTAGCTTAGATAGACCTGGGTTACAGAACTTCAACCAACGACGTGGCGTGATACCGTTTGTTACGTTATGTAGACGAGTTGGGTACATCTCGTGGAACTCTGGGAATAGGTCTTTCTTAACCAACTCAGAGTGAAGTGCTGCTACGCCGTTAACTGCGTAAGAACCGATTACACATAGGTTTGCCATGCGAACCATGCGGTTGAAACCTTCTTGGATGATAGAAAGCTTAGCTTGCTTCTCACCGTCACCAGGCCACATCTTACGAACTTCTTGTAGGAAGCGGTGGTTGATTTCAAAAATGATTTCCATGTGACGTGGAAGTAGACGCTGGATTAGCGATTCTGGCCATGTCTCTAGTGCTTCAGGAAGTAGCGTATGGTTAGTGTACGCGAAAGTCTGAGAACTGATTTCCCAAGCCGCTTCCCAAGTCAGACCTTTCTCGTCCACTAGGATGCGCATTAGCTCAGGAATAGCAATCGTTGGGTGCGTATCGTTCAGCTGGATAGTCTCTTGCTTCGGTAGATCCGCTAGCGAGTAGCCTGCTGCTTCGTGGCGACGTAGGATGTCGCGTACAGATGCTGCAGAGTGGAAGTACTGTTGCATTAGACGCAGTGTTTTACCTTTCTCGTGGTTATCGTTCGGGTAAAGCACTTTAGTGATGTTGCCTGCGTCGATCAGTGCGTGCTGAGCTTCGAAGTAATCACCGTTGTTAAAACTTTCTAGTGAGAATGGCGCAATTGCCTGACATTCCCATAGACGTAGAGGGTAAACAGTATCTGATTCGTAACCTACGATAGGCAGATCCCAAGGCATTGCTTTTACAGACATGCCAGGAACCCATTTACGAACTTCTTTACCGTTTTCGTTTACCACCTCAACGTGACCGTAGAAGCCGATTTCTTGCGCTAACTCTGGACGAGCCACTTCCCAAGGGTAACCTTCTACACCACGCCATGCGTCTGGTGCTTCTTGTTGACGACCATCTTTAAACGACTGCTTAAATAGACCGTATTCGTAGTGTAGGCCGTAACCTACTGTTGGGAATTCTTGAGCCGCACATGAATCCATGAAACATGCAGCTAGACGACCTAGACCACCGTTACCCAGTGATGGGTCGCGCTCTTCTTCTAGAAGGTCTGTTAGGTTGTGACCTAGTTCAGCCATCGCTTCAGTGATCTCTTCGTAAAGACCCATGCTGATTAGGTTGTTACCAGTCAAACGACCGATAAGGAATTCTAGTGAAAGGTAGTTAACGCTTTTCGCTTCTTGGATGCGAGCGTCTGCTTCAGTAGCAAGCAAATCACAAGTCGTAAACTCAGCCAATGCACGACCCATTGCTAGGTACCATGCGCGGCTATCTGCATTTTCAACCGTGTGAGCGTAAGTCACAGATAGATGTTTCTTTACGCTTTCTTGGAACGACTTCTTGTCAAATTGTTTCTGTTGAGTAGGTTTCATTAAGAAATTCTCACGTCTTTTAGTAATTCATCTGCCATACATCGTGCATTTCCCTCTGTGAATAAACATCCTCCCATTTGTCCTCCCTACAAGGAGGAGGGGGTAGGGCGTAGAGGGCGTAAGCTTGCAAACTTAGTGATCCAAATCGCAACACGGCAGCCTATAACCCTATTCTTAGTGATTCGGATCACAGCCACCTGTGAGAAAGATTAAAATTTGTTCATGACGTTTTTTATTCCCCCTTCCAACTCCAATGTAAAAACTGTCTTATCGATCACATTACGTCTTTTAACATTGATAATTTCTCCTTAATAGATGTGCAACTCTCTCTACATGGGATCAATACCATCGATGTTTAAGTGACCAAAATCACAAATACAGGGCGTAGTTGGTGGCATTTGCATCAACTCTTGAGAATTAGGAAGTGGATCAAAGTAACAACCAATTCTGTTGTCGTAACATCCAAAACGACTCGCAAGCCTGTACACTTTTTATACAAACTAGAATTTAGTGGTGTGAGTCAGTTTCTAGTTTCGCTAGCTCAAAAAATTAAGGACAGAATTTATAATGTGGATTCCATCTAAACTTACTCGCCCAGGTCGCCTGCACAACGCAATCGTCCGTCCGCGAGTGTTGGACTTACTGCAACAAGCGCCTTACTACAAACTGGTATTGTTTCGCTCGCCGGCTGGTTACGGGAAAACCACCATGGCGGCACAGTGGCTGTCAGACAAACCCAATGTAGGTTGGTACAGTATCGACGACAGCGATAACGATGGTTTCCGCTTCGTTAACTATCTACTGCAAGCTTTAAACAAAGCGACCAACTACAACTGCTCTAACGCTCAAAAATTGGCTGAAAAGCGTCAGTTCTCTTCTTTACGCTCTTTATTCAGCGAAGTTTTCGCTGAAATGGCAGATTTTCAGCATGAGTGTTACGTCGTACTCGATGACTACCATCTGATCACTAACGACGAAATTCACGAGTCCATGCGTTTTTTCTTAAAGCACATGCCAGACAACCTTACTGTAGTGGTTACTAGCCGTGCGGCACCGCCATTAGGCACTGCGAACCTTCGTGTCCGTGACTTGATGATCGAAATCGGCAACGAAATGTTGGCATTCGATACCGAAGAAACCACACGCTTCTTCAACCAACGCATTGCCGATGGCATCGATGAAGACATGGCGAACAACTTACGTACTTACGTTGAAGGTTGGCCATCAGCGTTACAACTTATCGCCCTACAAGCACAGCATCAGAACCGCACTCTGGCACAAACCGTAGAGTCGGTGTCTCAGTTTAATCATGCACACTTATGGGATTACTTAGTCGAAGAAGTCTTTGATCTACTAGACAAAGAGACACGTCATTTCTTAATGCAAGTGTCGGTACTCGACCATTTCAACGACGAACTCGTCTTTGCATTGACGCAACGTGAAGATGCACTCGGCATGATTGAGTCACTCAATCGATACGGCTTGTTTATCTATCCACTGGAAGGTGAACAAAACTGGTTCCGATTCCACAATCTGTTTGGCGAATTTTTGTCGCATGAACGTCAAGCGCGTATTCCTCAACAAGAGAAAGATCTACACCGCAACGCAGCTGTCGCCTGGCTAAAACAGAAAGCACCGCATCAAGCTATTCACCACGCACAGAAATCTGACGACACTGATCTAATCGTAGAAATCTTGAATGAATTTGGTTGGAAGATGTTCAACCAAGGTGAGTTAACAACGCTAGAAGCGGCGATCAACCAGCTTGATAAAGACTTACTCTTCAGCCACCCGAAACTGTCGATGTTGCGCGCATGGTTGGCGCAAAGCCAACACCGCTACAACCAGGTTGGTGAGCTACTAGCAGAAGCCGAAGAAGAGCATAAGAAACGTAATATCGAACTTGATTCTGGCTATCAAGGTCAAGCTAATGCCCTACTCGCTCAGGTTGCAATCAACAGCAACCAACCAGAGCGTGCATTAGAGTTAGCCGAGTTAGCACTGAGCCAACTTGACCCAACGGTGTACCGCAGCCGTATCGTGGCGACGTCAGTCGTTGGTGAAGTAAACCACGTACTGGGTAAACTTGACCGCGCATTACCAATGATGCAACAAACCGAAAAACTGGCACGTCAGTATCAGGTTTACCACCAAGCGTTATGGGCAATCTTGCAACAAAGTGAAATCATGATCGCGCAAGGTTACGTCCAAGCAGCATTTGAGCTGCAAGATTCCGGCTTCCGCTTGATTGAAGATCAACAGCTTCAGCATGTTCCTCTTCACGAGTTTTTATTACGAATTCGCGCGCAAGTATTGTGGTGCTGGAACCGCTTGGATGAAGCAGAAGAGTGCTCATACAAAGGGCTACAAATTCTAGAAAACCACTCACCAAGTAAGCACTTACATAGCTACTCAATGTTGGCGCGTATTGCGATTGGTCGCGGTGAATTAGACAAAGCGGGTAAGTTTATCGAACACATCCAGCACTTGATGAAACAATCCACTTATCACGTAGACTGGACGGCAAACGCATCACTCTCTCTGATCTTGTTCTGGCAAGCTCGTGGCAACACAGAAGCGATTCAAGAATGGTTGAACACCGCAGTTCGCCCGGAATCAGCGTGTAACCACTTCTTGCAGTTACAGTGGCGCAATATTGCTCGTGCTCACATCAACCTTGGGCAATATGACGAAGCGCGACAAGCTTTGGACTTCCTACAAAGCGAAGCTCGTCGTACTAACTTGGTGACCGATACCAATCGCAACCTTGTGGTTGAAGCGGTATTTGCCGCGCGTCAGAAAGACGAAGAGCAAGCAAAAGCACTATTGAAAGAAGCACTAGTGATGACAAACCAAACCGGTATGGTCGGCAACTTCTTAATCGACGGTGCAACGATTGGTGGTCTACTAGAGAAGCTAAGTCTTCGTCATGAGCTGGGCGATTTAGAGCGTCACCGTGCTCAACAATTGATGAAAGACATCTCTTCAAACCAACGCAGCCGCTCGATTCACTTTGATGAAGACTTTATTGAGAAACTGGTGAACCACCCGAACGTGCCGGAGCTGGTTCGAACCAGTCCACTCACGCAACGTGAATGGCAAGTGCTTGGTTTGATCTACTCAGGATTTAGCAATGAGCAAATCGCTCAAGAGTTAGATGTAGCAGGCACAACGATTAAGACTCACATTCGTAACTTGTACCAAAAGCTCAACATTGCAAACCGTAAGGAAGCGATTGTGACGGCGGAGAACTTGCTGCAATTGATGGGTTACTGATCACTCGAAAGAGAGTAGCTAAACAGGGGTTGGCGTATTGCGTCAGCCCCTTTTTTGTGGGCATTCATGCAAATTGCAAAGCCTGTAAGAAACGTTGTACATATATACGACTTGGAAAGGGCTGGCTATTACACGGCGTTGTTTTCATTGCGCTCGCATCAATAACAACGCTCTGAATCCTGCATCTCAAAGTCACTTGGGTATACGACAGACAAAAAAATAGCCAACCGCAATTAAGGCGATTGGCTTATGTATGATGTGAACAATGTATATTCACTAACAACGTCAGTTGGCTAGGTGACCCTCGGCTTAAGAAGGGTCGAAAAGGATTATGCATTAATCATGCCAATTTGAAAAGCATTATTTTTGGGCACAAGATCTCATATCAAACTGCCAAGATGTTACAACATTTGCAATATGCAAAGTCAAAATGCAAATTGCAGTTGCAAGCCGCAACTCTGTGGCATAAGTGATAAATAAGTCACCAAACGACTCCATTCAACAAATTTATCGATTTTACGCTGACATTTATTCAATCAAGCGCCCCTTTACAACTGATAACAAATCCATTTCTTTATCGCGTATCTTTCTGTTTTTATTCACCTAAACTAACCAAAAAGCTTAACGTTGCTAGGTTCTGTTGGCCTTTCAAGCTGATTTTTACAGCGAGTGTTTGCCTAGAATGACTAAGCAATACACTCCTTTCCTTGCCTACAACGATTTTAACCATGCGCCCATCAGAACAAAACTTAACCACGAAAGTTCAACAGATCCTAGATAAGCAATCATTTAGATATTTTCCTCACCACTATTTCATACTTTTTTGACATCAATGTTTGTATACTCAGGACCATCTACATGACTTAGTACTTGAGAAATGAACTATCTAATCACCTACTTCAAAGGAATGGCGATGGGTGCAGCCGATGTTGTCCCAGGCGTATCAGGCGGTACCATTGCATTTATTACTGGCATTTATGACACACTGCTAGAAAGCATTCGACGTATTAACCCTTCACTTTTCTCGATTTGGAAAAAGGATGGCTTCAAAGCTGCGTTTAATCACATTAACGGCTTCTTCCTTATCTCTTTGTTTGCGGGTATTTTCACCAGTATCGCGACGCTGGCAAAACTAATCAGTTGGCTATTGGAAACTCATCCAATTCCAATTTGGTCATTCTTCTTTGGTCTGATCTTGGTGTCTGTCTACCACATCATTCGCCAAGTAGAAAAGCGTGACGCTATCCGTTTTGTTGCGTTATTGATCGGCATTGGTTTCGCCTACAGCATCACGGTGCTAAAACCACTTCATATGGAGCCAACGGCGATCAACACCATTCTGGCTGGAGCTATCGCAATCTGTGCGATGATTCTACCGGGTATCTCAGGCAGCTTTATTTTGCTGTTGATCGGCATGTATGCTCCTGTATTGGGCGCGGTAAAAGGTTTCCAAATTGATATCCTTGCGCTGTTCCTTGTTGGCTGTGTTGCTGGTCTGCTGTCCTTCTCTCACTTGTTGTCTTGGTTACTGCGCAAATTCCGCGATTTAACCTTAATGTTCCTAACTGGCTTAATGATCGGTACGCTACCAAAGATCTGGCCTTGGAAGGAAACGCTAACATGGCGTACTAACTCGAAGGGTGAGCAAGTGCCATTGCTAGAGCAAAACCTATCACCGTTTGAGTTTGAGCACATCACGTCTCAACCATCACAACTGGTGTTAGCCGTGATCATGATGCTAGCCGCTATAGCGTTAGTACTTGGTTTAGAGAAGTTTGCGGATTCAAACAAGTAAATCTGAACCACAATTCCATCATTTAAGAAGCGGAGCCATTGGCTCCGCTTTTTTTATTTACGCTTTACAAACAATAGGTTTCAAATAGATGGGTATAGTGCACAATTTGTTGAAATTGCGAGTTTTCGTACATCCCATCTGTGCTAGGATGCAGGCAATGTTAAGTGATAAATACTGAATCTTAATGAAAGTGTTACAAATCGCAGGGATAGCCGTGGCACTGGTCGCTGGCTTTTACGCGCCTACCCTAATAAAAAACTTCTCTTCAGCACCCGAGCCTAAGTCGCTCGATGAATACTGTTTCCTCTCTACTGAACCTTGCATCCAACATGATGTTGCGATGACGCTTAGCGTCGATACTGCTCAACCTCTGATCCCAGCTCAGCTCGAAGTCGAATGGCAAGACAGCAAAGCAGATCAGCTCGTATTAAGTTTGGTTGGTCGAGAAATGGAAATGGGCGAGCCAAAATTCATGCTAAAGAAAGTGGCACCAGGTAAATTTGTGGGTGATGTGACATTGCCCGTTTGTACACAAGATTCAATGACGTGGGTTGGTGAACTTTCCGACGGTAAAGACACCATCTACCCGGCCCTCAAAATGCAAAGATAAGGAATTGATATGAGCCGTAATTGGTCTCTCTTTCTCGTGGTTGCGTTTGTCCTTGGCTTTGGTACCAAAACGTACCTAGATGGACAAAAAGACGTAGAGAAAAAACAACAAGTCACTACCGAGCAAAGCGTGTTGTTTGGCGAAGGCGATAAACCTGTCGATATCTTCGATACCAGCGATGATCGCATTCGCATTGTTTACTTTGGCTTTACGCGTTGCCCAGACGTATGCCCAACCTCATTAGCCATGCTAGCAGGTGCACTCAATCAAATCGACGATGCGCAAAAAGCGCAGTTGCGCCCAATGTTCATCTCGCTTGATCCAGAACGTGATGAGGCAGATGCATCAGCCAAGTACGCCCACTACTTCCACCCGATGATTGAAGGCCTGTCCGCACCACTCGACGTGACCACCCCACTTGCCCACAAATATGGTGTCATTTTCCGTAAAACGGAGCTAGAAGGCTCAGAGCTGAAATACACGCTCGACCACAGCTCTTACTTTTACTTCTTGAAGCCTGACGGCACACTCATCACTAAAGTGCCACACACCTTAACGCCTGCGCCAATTGTCGAAGCGATAACTAAACTGACAGCAGAAGGAAAAACCAATGAAAGCTAAGCATGCAATCAAAACGTTAGCCCTCTCCGCCCTACTTCTAAGCCCTTTGGCACAAGCAAACCTAAACGTGATGCCACACGAACCGTATGCACGAGCAATGGCGCCAGGTGCTGTGACGAGCGCTGTGTTTGTGACCTTTGCTAACCGAAGCCAAGAAGACATCAATATTGTCGCAGCAGAAACCCCTGCAGCAGGTAAAGTCGAGTTGCACGATGTGATTAAAGAAGGCGATGTAATGAAGATGCGCCAAGTAGACCACATCACACTCGCTGCAAAAGAGACCACCGAGCTAAAACCGGGCAGCCTGCATATCATGCTATTTGACCTTAAAAAGCCGCTTAATGAAGGCGACGAAATCGAAGTGACAGTGACTTACGACAACGGCCAAAAGCAAAGCTTTACCGCACCAGTTAAAAAAGTCATGACTGGAATGAAAAAGTACGAACATCATCATTAGTGTCTCTTCACTTCATCGATTCAAAGCTCCTCCAACGTGAGGAGCTTTTTTATTCCTCTCTCTTTTCTCTAAGCAGTATTCGCCAAACTATCAATGCATGATTTTGTGTCCTAAATCAGAGCGAAACAGCCGCTGCTGAGATATAAACAAGGCTTTGCTGCAAACGAGTTTCTCGCCATGTTAAAAGCCCTTTCTCGCGTATTTAAAATGCTGACGCAAGTAAATCCAAACCTAGAACAGGATGTCGATACCATCATTGACGCTATTGGTGGCATGAGTAATTTGGTGGAAACTGGTGCTTGTGCGACAAGGCTACGACTCACACTAAAAGACACCACCATTGTGAATCAAAAAGCACTGAAGGAGCATGGAGCGCATGGTGTCGTGATCATTGATGAACGACATATCCAAATCATCTACGGCGTAAAAGCCAACACCTATTCACAAGAGATGGAAGAACGTCGAATAAAACACATATAAAACGCAAAGGAGTTGTAAGAATCAGAGTACAGTCGCTATACTCCGACCGTTAACTCACCAACTTAAGAGGATATATGATGATTGTAATGAATAACACTAACTGGGCAGTGAAAGGGTAACGTCCAACTTTTTCTCGTGGCTAAGCCACACCACCTCCCTTCTTTGCCCGGTTTTCACCGGGGTCAGCTCTATGCGAATTAGACCCTAATGCGATTTGTATTAAGGCGCTTTGTTGCGTCTGGGATAATTCAACAATGAATAAAACACATTCTTTTTGTGAAACACTACTAACTCAACCTAACCCATTAAAGCTATTAGGTTGGAAACCCTTTTTTCAACAACAATTGACGTTAGACGATTACCAAGACACGCTTTTTGCGCGAGTGATTGCTCACCATCGTAGTGGTTACGTTGTGGTTAGCGAACAAGGTGAAACTCACTTACCTATCCATCCCTCGTTACCCAGCATGACCGTTGGTGATTGGGTAGTATTGGATGGTCAGCAACAGTTTTCTCGCCTACTTGAACGCCGCAGTTTATTTAGTCGCAAAGCCGCAGGTAGTAAGGTCGCCGAGCAACTTATCGCCGCCAACGTGGATACTGTCTTCATCGTTTGTTCACTCAACCACGACTTTAACCTCAGTCGCATTGAGCGCTATTTGGCCCTCATCAATGAAGCTGATGTAGAGCCCGTGATTGTGCTGACGAAAGCAGACTTATGTGACGATGTTGACGAGCTCAAAGCTCAGGTACAAAAGCTCGATCCGTTGCTTATGGTGGAAAGCGTTAATGGTTTGGATGAATCAGACGTTGCCAAATTAATGAGTTGGTGCGGCGAAGGTCAAACCGTCGCATTTATTGGCTCTTCAGGGGTAGGAAAATCGACCTTAGTAAACACCCTGCTTGGCGAGCAAGAACAAGCGACTGGTGGTATTCGTGAGGATGACAGCAAAGGTCGACACACTACAACCTCACGCTCAATCCACCTATTACCATCCGGTGGGATCTTAATGGACACGCCAGGAATGCGAGAGATCCAATTAGCAGATTGCGAGGCAGGCGTGAGTGAAACTTTCGCTGATGTTGAAGCCTTAGCTGATAACTGCCGATTCAATGATTGCCAACATCAAACCGAGCCAGGTTGCGCGGTTCAAGCTGCGATTGAAGATGGCTCTCTTGAGCTACGACGCTTTACTAACTATCAGAAGTTATTGCGTGAACAAGCCCATAACGGAGCGAGTCTCGCAGAGCAAAGAGCGCAGAATAAACAGTTCGGCAAAATGGTTCGCAGTATTGTTGACGGAAAGCGCAAACGCCAACAGAGTTACTAGTTTGTTGTATTTGCGTAATCAATAGAACAAAGGAGGCTAACGCCTCCTTTTTTAATAACTTTATGAAAAACCATCATTCATACTTCGCCATACAAATCAACACAAAAGACCAATAACGATAACATTGAGCAAACATTTAAACTAAGAACAAACTAAAACTAGACACAAAATATTACCAAGTTAAGATATGTGATATTCAGCAAGAAAATGGCTGGATTTATAAAAACAGGATAATTGATAATCAGGATGTCTTAGCAGCACAACCACAAGATTCAGCCCCTTCATGCGAGGGAACATTACGCCGTGTAATGACTGAATATTGCACTGTTGCTGAGTCAAAAATTGCAGGAATGATGTATGCAAATGCAACACAACAGTCTCGTTGCCCGATTCGCTCGCGGTAACCTCGTTCTCCAAATCCTCGTCGGTATCGTCTTAGGTATTCTGCTTGCGACTATCTCGCCAAGCCACGCAGAAAGCGTTGGTATGCTGGGTAGCTTGTTTGTTGGTGCACTAAAAGCGATTGCTCCAGTATTGGTATTTATCTTGGTGGCTGCGTCTATCGCAAACCAAAAGAAAAACCAACACACTTACATGCGTCCAATCGTAATTCTTTACCTAGCGGGTACCTTCTTTGCGGCACTAACCGCAGTAGTACTAAGTTTCCTTTTCCCGACCAATTTAACGCTAGTAACGGGCGCTGAAGGTGCAACACCACCACAAGGTATTGCAGAAGTTATCCAAACCTTGTTGTTCAAACTGGTTGATAACCCAGTAAACGCGCTAGTAGAAGCAAACTACATCGGTATTCTTGCTTGGGGTGTGGGTCTTGGTCTTGCACTTCACCACGCATCAGCAACAACAAAAGCGGTATTCGAAGATCTAAGCCACAGTGTTTCCCACATTGTTCGTTTCATCATTCGTCTTGCGCCATTTGGTATCTTTGGTCTGGTTGCCTCAACGTTTGCAACAACAGGTTTTGGTGCACTAGCAAGCTACGCTCACCTTCTAGCGGTACTACTAGGTTCAATGTTTATCATTGCGCTAGTGGTTAACCCTGCGATCGTATACTTCAAAACGAAAGAAAACCCATACCCGTTGGTGTTCCAATGTCTACGTGAAAGTGGCGTAACGGCATTCTTTACGCGTTCAAGTGCTGCGAACATTCCAGTGAACATGAACCTATGTAAGAAACTAGACCTAGACGAAGATACGTACTCAGTGTCTATTCCACTAGGTGCGACCATCAACATGGCGGGCGCAGCAATCACTATCACTACCCTAACGCTAGCAGCGGTACACACTATGGGTATCGACGTTGACCTAATGACAGCGGTACTACTAAGTATTGTTGCAGCAGTATCAGCGTGTGGCGCATCAGGTGTTGCAGGTGGTTCTCTACTACTTATCCCACTAGCGTGTGGTCTGTTTGGTATCTCAAACGACGTAGCAATGCAGGTTGTAGCCGTTGGTTTCATCATCGGTGTGATTCAAGACTCTGCTGAAACAGCCCTAAACAGCTCAACAGACGTTATCTTCACTGCCGCTGTTTGCAAATCAGAACAGCAAAAAGCTCAGTAAGACTTAAGCATCTTTAAGATCTCAATAATAGAAAGGGGAGCCAATGCGGCTCCCCTTTTTGTTTCCTGCTAGGGATGACCTACAAACGAACCGTCTTCCCTGTTTGCATCGACTCTAACGCGGCATCCGCTAACGTCAGAGCAATCTCACCATCTATACCCGAGCAGCATGGTGCTTCGCCTTTAAGTACTTCAACAAAGTGTTGCCACTCTGCCACGTAAGCACGCTCATAGCGCTCTAAGAAGAAATACTTCGGTGTTGCGCCTGCTTGCCCTGTTTCTGTACTGCAGTTGACTAGATTTTCAGTCAGATTCGCCACTTGCAGCATGCCTTTCTCGCCATGCACTTCGAGACGCTGATCGTATCCGTAACCAGAACGGCGACTATTGTGAATCGTCACCATCGCACCAGAAGGGAATGTAAGCGTCACCACACTGGTATCGATATCTCCCGCTTCACCAATGGCAGGATCTACCTTGCAGCTGCCATGTGCCGTAACCGTGATTGGATCTTCCCCTAAGATAAACCGCGCCATGTCGAGGTCGTGAATCGTCATATCACGGAACATACCACCGGACGATTTGCTGTATTGTGCTGGCGGTGGCGCAGGATCGCGAGAGGTGATGACTACGCTTGCTGGTTCGCCAATTTGACCATCATCCAGCACTTTCTTAAGGCTCAAGAAATGCGGGTCAAAGCGGCGATTGAAGCCTAATAAGAACGGCACCTGATGCTGGTTTACTACGCCCAAGCAATCACGTACTCGCCCCAAATCAAGGTCGATAGGCTTCTCACAAAAAATCGCTTTGCCTGCTTTTGCTGCTCGCTCAATCAAATCCGCATGAGTATCGGTTGACGAGCAAATACACACCGCATGAACGTTGTCATCCGCCATCGCCTCTTCTACGGTTTGGCGCTTTGTCTGCGGATACTGCACACAAAACTGATCCGCATAGACCTCAAAAGGTTCGATAAGCGAATAAATCGTGGTTTCAGGTGAACGTTCGATATTGACCGCATGCACTTGACCAATTCGACCCGCTCCAAATAAAGCAATATTAAACATAGAAAATCCCTTATGTGTCGACTAGTCGAATTGATGCTTCATACCCGCCAACATATCTGCGGCGATATCGTAATAATCCCCTTCCCAGAGTTGGTCGTTGAGGAATTCACCAGAGTAGAATCCGTCGTAACCCGTTTGTCGAATCGCATCGACCCACTCTTTCAATGGCACTTCACCTTGCCCTAGTAAGTAACCACGTAGAGCGCGCTCATCAGGCCAAGCTTCGCCCGGTGCAGGACGCTTACCGTCAGACAAGTGCACGTTGAAAATCAGCTCGGCATCGATATTTGCCACTTGTTCCAACGTTGCTCCGCGACATGCCCATAAGTGCCATGTATCCAGAACAAAACCAAAGTTGTCGCGGCCGACGGCGTCGTACAGGCGGAAGTAATCTTCCAATTTGGCGATTGGAGTCCAAGCCGCGCCTTCATATTGGAAACGGATGCCATAGCTCTTACCAATGTCGACAATCTGGCGAATGTTCTGTGCCGTGAGTTCGATGTTTTGCTCTTTAGTTAAGCCATTTAATGCCTCAAAAGCATTGAGCTGGATGGTAGGTGCACCCACGGCTTGCGCAAAACGGCACAGCGTTTCTGAATCTTGGAACAATTGACGTTGGCTGGCTTTATCTGTCACTTCAACCGCGCCAATGATGTCGATCGCCGTTGGGACAATGCCAAACTCATCCATACGTTGTTTGAGTTGCTCAGCGGAGAAGCCAGCTTGAATATAACGCCAGAGTTTTTCGGTGTGAATTTCGAGCCCTTGGTAGCCAGTTTCTTTGGCAAGTCGGACATCAGATAGGATATTGCTGTGCAGAGAGCACATGCCATGTAGAGCAAAACGCATCAGATTTACCTCTTCTCACTGCCCTGTACATTGCAGGACATAAGCCGAATTCAGCTCGAGCAAACCCGCAGCGCAACCGCTAAGTTGCACTTAATCAGTGGACAAAGGTATGGAAAAATCTGCGCGCTTTACTGCTTATTCGCTCGCAGGATCGCGTCCCTATTTGAGATTACTGAGCGATGAAGTTACTTCACTTCTCGACAAATCAGACTCACCGCAATCGCCTGCGCCAAATACATGGAGCTGCTGAGCGAACGGAAGCCCATCAATTCGCCTTCTTGCACTTCAAAACAGACATCCATTTTGCT
The DNA here is from genome assembly GCF_027587095.1 of Vibrio sp. NFR. Taxonomy (NCBI): domain Bacteria; kingdom Pseudomonadati; phylum Pseudomonadota; class Gammaproteobacteria; order Vibrionales; family Vibrionaceae; genus Vibrio; species Vibrio sp. NFR. The sequence continues at coordinate 393,774 of NZ_JAPPTN010000002.1, read as the reverse complement.
GCCATGAGGCGTCATTTGGTTATCAGTAATGCAGACAATCGGTACGTTCTTTTTGCAAGCATCATCAATCAGTTGGCTGGTTTCTTCCGCGTATGGATTGAAGGTGATAGCAAACAGAACGTCTTTTTCGTTCATTCGTCGAGTTAACGGAGACAACATGCCACCGTGATCATCCAAGAGCACTACACTCTTGTCGGATTTCATGAGGGCGTACCAAAGATAGAAGGCCACTGGGTAAGCGCGACGAGTCCCCTGGATGTAGATGGTTTCTGCTCCATCCATCAGAGCCACTGCACGTTCCAGTTTTTGTGGAGAGACCGACATTTGAAGCTGTTCTAGTGCTTCAATGTTTGCGTGTCCGAAATCTTGGAAGATGGCTTGAGGCGAGTCATGTGGGACGTCCTCCATCTCACGAGCTTTACGAACGCGCTCTTTGTAGTCTCTCGGACGATTCAAATACTGATCGCGAAACAGTACTTGCATAGAAGTGAAGCCATCAAAGCCCATCGCATTAGAGAATCGACTCAAGGTCGACAATGGTACGTTGGCTTGCTTGGCAATGGTCGCCATGGTTTCTACCGCCACCAGCATCGGCTGGTCGGTTACAAAATCCGCGACTTGCTGCAAACGTCCGCTCAAACTGTCGTAACGCTTTGCGATTAACTCTTTTAGTGTGTCTAAATCTGCAGGTGCTTTCACTTCAACATCCATAGTTATACTGCTCTCCTATCAATGAACGCTTGGAGATAGAGGCCCCTTATAGTAACAAAAGGGGCTGCTATTTTAAGATAATAATTCAAAGTTTCGTACCGCTTCTTCTTTCACGTACGGCATCGCCTTTTGCATGAAGTAAATACGGTCAAACTTTTGCGGTTCCTGATTCATGTAATCGCGAAGATTATGACCCAGAGCCTGACGCAAACAGGTGCCAATATTGAACTTGGACACACGACTTTGCTTCAGCTTGAGCATGTCTTCATCGCGAATACCACTCGAACCATGAATCACCAACGGCACAGCCACAGCATTTGCGATACGGTCTAGGCGACCAAAATCGATAGTACAAGTGGGCTCGGTTAAGCGGTGAACATTACCGACGGAAATTGCGACACAATCAACGCCACTCTCTTCTGCAAAGCGCGCAGCATCTTCCGGTTCTGTGTAGATAGATTTTATGTGGTCGCGACCTTCTTCGTAAGGCACCGAACCAATTTCCCCCTCTACCGATGCTCCTAGAGCATGCGCCACTTCAACGACTTTCTTAGTGCGAGCAATGTTCTCGTCCAACGTCAGTTGCGAACCATCAAACATCACAGAACTAAACCCAGCTTTAAGCGCGCGAAAGACGATGTCTTCTTCGTAAGTGTGGTCAAGGTGAAGCACGACAGGCACCGTGCTCTTATGCGCTAGATTTAGGAACATCGCCGCAGCGGTTTCGACGCCATAAAAGTCCACAACATCTTTATTACACGCCAGAATTACAGGTTTGTTCACTTGCTCTGCCGCTTCAACAACAGCACGTGCATCTTCAAAGCCGAACACATTAAAGCAAGGGACAGCGTAGTTAGACGCCGCAGCCTCCGGCAATAGGTCATTCAAATTTACCAACATGATGATTCCCCTACTTAAATTTCGCGATCATGTCTTTGATGCCAGGGATCGTCTCCACTTGGTATTCGTGGTGCGGATCAAAATGCTGAATCAAAGATTTCTCTGTTTTGCCAACGATGATGGTGAAGTAATACATTTCATAACCCGGCGCCGCCACACTTGGGTGATAACCTTTGTCGATGGCGATCACAGAGCCCGTGCGCACGTGGTAAACCGGACCAAAGTCGTCTTCGTGCTCGTATAGGAACTGCGCACCAAAGCCGAAATCTGGGTTGAAGCGGAATTGGTACACTTCTTCGTAAAGGGTTTCTTTGCTGCCGTCAGGCTTAACACGATCTTCATCATGCTTGTGTGGAGGGAAGCCAGACCAACCGCCTGCCCCAACGGTGAATAGTTCACTCACCAGTAAGCGACCACGTTTGTCTGCATTGGATTGACCCAGTACGTGTTTGATTTTGCGGTGTGTTTTGGTGTCATCTGAACCGTACTGAACCATATCCACGTTCTCTTCGCGGACGCAGAAAGGCTCCAATGACGCTTCAAACTTACCACCCGCAATCATGACGTCAGCCTTGTCGCTCACACATTGAATGGTCGCGCGGTAGCCAAGTGGTACGTAAACCGCTTCTGGGTTGCCGTCCCAAACTGATTTACGCTTACCAATGTTGTCGAACGTTTCGCTCTCGCCGTCTTTCGTTACGGTGATGCTGCAAGTACCGCCAGCCAATACGATGACAGACTCATATCCTTCGATGACATGGTCAAAAGCTTCGTTCTGATTCAAGAACACTTGGTTGAAGTAACATAGCGGTGTTACTTCGTCGTTCGCACCAATAATTGGTTCATTCTTGTTATCAAATGGTGGAATGTGTTTTCCCATTTTTCTTTTCTCCTCACAGTTCGTTTGATAACGAGACTGTCCTATCCTTCTGAAAGTGGCTTAACAAAAAAGCCGGGCCACGATGGTGTGTACGCGCACTGTTTGGTTACCCTCAAGTGACATACCGGCCCGGGAGACCAAACGCGCAGCAATGTGGTGCCCGAAAGCACCAAACCGTGCTTAACTTCGCGTCTCAATAAAATCGAATAGTTGTTCCTTAGTTGGCATGGCTTCTGTGCAGCTGTGACCGCTGACATTAATCGCCGCTGCAGCCGTGCCGTTGCGTACGCCCTCTTCTAGCGAACCGCCAGTAACTAGCGTCCAAATCAGACCTCCGGCGAATGAGTCACCAGAGCCAAATGGCTTATTGGCTTCGACTCGGAAAATGCCTTGCTCGAACTTATGACCCGTACGGTCGTACACTTTCGAGCCATGCTCACCAGCTTTCACCACCACCACTTGAGTGTTCTCTATTAGGAATCGAGCCGCCGTTTGGTCATCGTCGGTGTTGCCCGGAGCAATGACAGTTTCCATCATGTCGAACTCTTCACGGTTACCGATCACGATGTCTGAAAGACCCGCGGCAATGCCGTAGTAAATCGAAGCATCGGTATCCGTACGCCAAGAGTAAGGACGGTAATCGACATCCAGCACCACTAAGGTATTGCTGCGGCGCGCATGCTGCATCGCAATCAAAGTGGCTTCACGGCTTGGGCTTTCCGACAATGCCGTTCCCGTGACCACCAAGACTTTTGAGCTAGCGATGTAAGCTGGGTCGATCTCTTCTGGTTTGATGGTCAAATCCGATGCGTTGTTACGGTAGATAAGCACGGTGCAATCTTTTGGCTTCATCTCCGTGAATGCCACCGAGGTGCGCGAACCAGAATCATCAGTTCTCATACCATCAAGGTTGATGCCTTGCTCCGTCATGTAACCTTTGACGTAACCACCGAATGCATCGTCAGCCACGCAGCCAATAAAGCCGACCTTACCGCCTAACTTGGCAATGCCCACCGCAATGTTCGCTGCTGAGCCACCAACGAATTTGTTGAAGCCAGAGATATCTGCCATGTCGGTTTTAGCTTCGCGAGCGTAGAGATCTACGCCCGCACGTCCTAAAACGATGGCATCCAATGGTCGATTTGTTTCAAGTGCAATGTTTGTCATCGTCAGTTCCTATTATTTGTATTCAACCCAAGCGGCGTTCTGGTCTGCAGATTCCACACACTTCTCGCATAGGCGCACGCCTTCGATGCCTGCATCGATACCTGGGAACCAAATTTCAGACAGCGCTTGTTGGTCATCACGGTCAGCCGCATCGAATGCCAACGCGAAACGGTGGTATAGGTTCGCCCATGATTCGAAGTAACCTTCGGCATGACCACCACCAACACGGTTAGAAGCCACACCCGGTGCGTCTTGGTATAGGTAGCCCATGCCACGCTCGAGAATACGTGGTGCTTCACCCTGCACTTCAAAACGAAGTTGGTTTGGTTGCTCATCCCACCATTCGATGGACGCTTTCGAACCGACGATGCGGATTTTTTGTTGGTGCATCGAACCTGCATTCACTGCCGATGCCCAAAGCGTACCGACTGCGCCATCTTTGAATTGCATCATGATGTGAGCGTTGTCTTCGAGCGGAGCACGTGACTTGATGAAGCTTTGACGCATGCAAGACAGACGGTCGATTTCAAGACCTGTCATCACTTCACATAGGTAGAAAGCGTGCGTACCCACATCACCCAGAACATAAGTTGGACCTGATACTTCTGGGCTGACGCGCCATTTCAAACCTGGATCGTTTTTCTCGTATTCTTCGTTGTGGAAGCCGTGAGCAAACTGCATGTTCACCACACGAATCTCACCCAGATCACCACGCTTCACCATTTCACGCGCTTGCTGAACCATTGGGAAACCGCTGTAACCGTACATCACGCCAATCACGCGATTGCGCTCTGCTGCGATCTGTTTGAGCTCTTCTGCTTCTTCCGTCGTGAAGGTGATTGGTTTTTCACACACCACGTGCAAGTTAGCTTCCAGTGCTGCTTTACAAATTTCGTAGTGAGTTGAGTTTGGCGTTGCTACCGAAACAGCTTGAATGCCATCTTCGCGTTGCGCTTCCTTCTCAAACATCTCTTTGTAATTTGCGTAACAACGGTCGCCATCTAGACCTAAGTTCTCACCGAAATCACGACAACGAGCCGCATCCAAATCGAATGCACCAGCGACCAATTTGAACAAACCATCGCGCTGCGCCGCATTACGGTGCGAGTAACCGATCTGACTTCCACGACCACCGCCGACCATTGCCCAACGGATTGGTTGTTCAAAATGACGTTCTTCATTAAACATGTTTGACTCCTTGATAGGCTCTTGCTTAAGAGCCTATAAATCGAATTGTTGAAATCTGTTTTAAAGCTGGATGTTTTGATACATAAATCGGTTTGGGCTTAAACGCCGGCACGTTGCGCTGCTCTACCTTCTTCCCATGCCGCCACTTTCTCAGCGGTGCCATCATTGCGTGTCACTTGAGGAAGACCCACTTCCCACCAGCAATCACACTTAGACCAAGCCATTGGCGATACTGGGTCGATGTCGACCACAATCACATAAGTACGGTCAGCTTCTTTAGCGCGTTGGAATGCGTCATCAAACTGGTCGATTGAGGTCAACTTCTCGCTGATCGCGCCTTGCGCTTCGGCATGCTTAGCAAAGTCCACGCGAGCGACCTCGCCATCAGGACGGCGACAGTCTTCCAATAGGTTATTGAACGACTCGTTACCCGTATTGTTTTGCAGCTTGTTGATCACCGCGAAACCACCGTTATCGCATACCACGACAATCATCTTGTGACCCGTCAGAACTGACGAGTAGATGTCTGAGTTTTGAATCAGGTAAGAGCCATCACCGACGAGCACAACCACATCGTTATCTGGGTTCGCGACTTTAGCGCCCCAGCCACCTGCGATTTCATAACCCATGCAAGAGAAGCCAAATTCAATGTCGAACTTACCAATTTGGTAGTTCTGCCAGTTCATCGCGAGCTCTGCTGGTAAGCCACCCGCTGCCGTAAGTACCGTGTCGCCCGGCTGCATAGATTTGTTGAGCTTGCCAATCACTTCTGCATAAGAAGACGTACCTTCGAGTAGGTCGCCAGGTTGAGGATGAGTACGACGATGCACCACGGCTTTCCATTCATCCGCTTGCGCTTTCGCCGTTGCCGCCCACTCGTCACTACTACGGAAATCGCCCAGCAGGTTAGACAGCTCAACTAAGCCACGTTTTGCGTCTGCTTTAACTGGAATAGCACGATGTTTAATGGCATCAAAACGTGCGGTATTGATGGTAACTAGCTTCATATCTGGGTTCTTGAACACCGACCAAGAGCCTGTCGTGAAGTCTTGTAAGCGAGTACCCACAGCCAACACCACATCCGCATGCGCTGCCATGTAGTTTGCAGAGTCTGAACCTGTCACGCCGATTGGACCTGCGTTTAGAGGATTGTCTTGCAGCATCGTGGCGCGACCAGCAATAGTCTCAACCACAGGGATGTTGTGTTTTTTCGCAAAGGCAGCCAACTCGTCCGTTGCTAGTGAGTAATGCACGCCACCGCCAGAGATAACCAAAGGTTGTTTCGCGCTAAGTAGCGCCGCTTTTGCATCCTCTAGATCTGCCACTTCTGGCTCTGGACGACGAATGCGGTGTACTTTTTCTTGGAAGAAGACTTCAGGGAAATCGTAAGCTACGCCCTGAATATCTTGTGGTAAGCCGATAAACGCTGGACCACAGGTTTCTGGGTCAAGCATGGTGTCAATAGCCTGAGGCAATGAGTGCATCAATTGCGTTGGCGAGATAATGCGATCCCAGTAACGTGTTAGCGGTTTGAACGCATCGTTACAAGTGATCGAAGGATCGTAGAAATTCTCTGGCTGTTGAAGTACAGGATCTGGCAGACGACTGACGTAAGCGTCTCCAGAAATCAAAAGCACTGGTAAACGGTTTGTGTGCGCAATACCTGCTGCGGTAACCATATTGGTTGCACCCGGACCAATTGAACTGGTCGCGATACCGATGCGACGACGTAAGTTCGCTTTGGCATACGCGATTGCCGCTGTTGCCATCGACTGCTCATTTTGACCACGCCAAGTCGGAATTTTGTCTTCGATATTTTTTAGCTGCTGTCCAAAGCACGTCACGTTACCGTGACCAAAGATGGCGAATGCTGCACCAAATAGCTGTTCTTTTTTACCATCAATTTCAATCATTTGTGCGGCTAGGTACTGAGCTAGCGCTTCTGCAACAGTTAGGCGTACAGTTTTCATTGTCTTCCCCGGTAGTATCAATCATTTTTGTAGCCGCGTTGTCTCCACGGCTTGATACAGGGGAGACGAATCTCCCCTTCCTTACTTGTGCTCTTATAGACCGTATTTCTTCGCGTAGCCTGTGATGTTCTCGTAAGCCGTTTTCGCGTACGTCAATGGGTGCGCTTTCGCTGGGTCTTGTTCTGCTTCAACCAGCAACCAGCCTTGGTAGTTGCGCTCTTTCAATGCTGCGAATACGTCGTCGTAATCCACGTCACCTGTACCAGGAACAGTGAATACGCCATCAAGCACTGCATTTAGGAATGATTTGTCTGCATCACGTGCAGCTTTCATTACTTCTAGACGAAGGTCTTTAAAGTGCATGTGACCAATACGATGACCCCAACGCTTAATCATGGTCACTGGGTTACCACCTCCGTAAGTGATGTGACCCGTATCTAGAGTTAGGTAAACGGCTTCGCCGGTGAATTCCATCATGATGTTGATGTCATCTTCGGTTTCACAGATGGTGCCAACGTGATGGTGGAAAGAGAGTTTAATGTCGTGCTCGTTAAGCAGGTATTCAGCAACTTGAGTTAACTTCGCACAGTAGGTTTTCCACTCGTCCATCGTCAGGATCACACGCTGAGAAAGCGGCGTGTTGATATCTCCATGAACCGTGTTGCTCACTTCGCCAAACACCATAGCTTTACAACCTGCCGCTTTAAGCAGTTTGATGTGCTCTTGCATCGCTGCAATTTCTTCTTCTGCAGTCAGCTTCATGAGATTGCCGCTGTACCAGCCAGAAGCGAGCACTAGGCCATGTTTTTCTAGTAGAGGGATTAGGACTTCTGGCTCACGTGGGTACTTGGTACCTAACTCTGTTCCAGTGAAACCAGCTTCCGCCATTTCACTTAGACACGTTTCCAATGGGATGTCGCCGCCCAGTTCTGGCATGTCATCATTTGTCCAAGTCAGTGGGCTAATTCCATATTGCACGTTGCTCATTTTTATTCTCCGACAATGTTTCCGTTATTTAATAAATGTCGTGAAGTAAAAGCGTGGTTTTTATAGATGCTTTTCTTTCACCGATTTCGTTTCACTGGAAATTACATTAGCGAAAAAAACTTTAAATGAAAAATATTTTTCACAACATGAAATCGATGTCATCAAATTGTTAAATCATGAAAAAAGCCAATCACAGCAAGCCCTACAAGCAAACTTGCGCCAGATCTCATTTTATTTAAAGCCTTTATTTTCAATAATTTATACTGACATTTAAAAATGAAAAATGTTTTTCATTTTTTGATTTGGGTAACACTTTAGGATAAAAAACGAACAGACACCTAGTCGAATAACAAAAGAGTAAATATGATAAACGCAACCGACAAATGAAAAATAATTTTCATTCATCTAATAAACATTAAAAGTCGGCAATATAGATACCCAATACTCGTACCCTACAAAACAGAGTATTGGCCGCTACCCAACTTGATCTTATTCGATGGTTAAAGGAAAGCTTGGGGATCTAATAAAGGAAAAAACAATGGAAGCTACATCCAAGGCCGAAGCTCGAAAGCACAATATCGCCTACATCGTTAGGATTTGTTGTATCGCTGCGCTCGGAGGCATCTTATTAGGTTACGACACTGCTGTTATCTCTGGCGCAATTGGTCCAATCCGTGATTACTTCGGACTGTCACCAGCTCAAACTGGCTGGGCCGTATCCAGCGTAGTATTAGGTAGTATCATCGGTGCGGTCAGCGCAGGCTGGGCAGCCCTAAAATACGGTCGACGCAACACCCTCTTCATCGCCGCCATTCTCTTCATCATATCCGCCATTGGCTCTGCACTCGCTCAAACCTTCTCTTTCTATGTGGTTCTACGTATCGTCGGTGGCGTAGCTGTAGGTTTGGCTTGTGTGGTATCACCAATGTATATGTCAGAAGTCGCACCAAAAGACTTTCGAGGTCGTGCGGTGAGCATGTTCCAGCAATCGGCAGTTATCGGTCAAACGGGTGTGTTTTACGTCAACTACCTCATCGCAAAAGGCATGTCAGAGGCTTGGTTAGTGGATATGGGCTGGCGCTGGATGCTTGGCTCTGAAGTGATTCCTGCCGCGCTTTTCGCAATGTTGTTGTTCCTCATCCCAGAATCACCACGTTGGCTGGTTTTGAAAGGCAAAGTAGACGATGCCAAAGAGACGTTATCTCGTATCTCAAACCCGAAACACGCAGATCGTTTGATCAAAGAGATCCAAGAGTCGTTGAAAGAAACCGTCGGTGCGAAGAAGAACAAAGTCAGCCTGCGTTCGCCATTATTGTTCGCCATCTTAGTGATTGGTACGTTCGTTGCGGCGGCTCAACAGTTAACGGGCATCAACGTGATCATGTACTACACACCTGAGATCTTAAAACCGATCACTGGCTCAACAGAAAATGCGCTGTTCCAAACTACCTTTGTCGGCATTGTCTTTATCGGTGGTAACGCACTTGGTATGTACCTGATTGATAAAGTAGGTCGTCTACCATTAATGAAATACGGCACCTTTGGTTGTGCATTTGGTATGTTCGTGGTCGGCTATGTGCTTTACCAACAAACCGAAGGCTACGCAGCACTGTTCGCATTGTGTTTGTACGTAGTGTCTTACGCGACATCATGGGGTTGTGCATGTTGGACCATGATTTCAGAAATATTCCCGAACAGCATTCGCTCTCGTGCCATGGCCATCGCCGTCGGCGCACAATGGTTTACAGGCTTCATCGTGACGCAATCTTTCCCAATGCTAAACGAAAACCCTTACCTAAAAGAGCAATTCAATGGTGCATTTAGCTTCTGGCTATTCGGCGTCTTGTCACTCATCTGTATGGTCATCGTTGTTAAGTATGTGCCTGAAACGAAAGGCGTCAGCTTAGAGAAAATGGAAGAAGCGATGGCGAAAAAACTGGGTAAAAAAGTATCTGGAAGTGCGACTGAAGCACGTGCATAAGATAACTTAATGTTTTACAAAGGGAACAGGTGATCGCACTTGTTCCCTTTTTGCTTTGGAGGCAAAACTCATGCTCGATAAAATGGCGTTCTTTGTCTATGTGATCCGCTCTGGGTCTATCTCCTCCGCAGCACGAAAATTCAACATTTCGGTCTCCGCAGGAAGCCGTTGGCTGCAAGAACTGGAGCAACACTTCGGTACAACCTTATGTCGCCGCTCGAATCGGTTATTGGAAGCCACTCAAGCGGGGCAAACCTTATACGAAGAGTTTTCTCCTTTAGTCGACAACGCAGAGCGCATCAGTCGCAAGTTAGAAGACTTCCAAGACAGCGAAAAAGGTCACATCAACATCGCGTGCACACCCGTCTATGCCAATCACTATCTGATGGATAAAATCGCCGAGTATTCCAAACTCAACCCAAAGGTGACCTTCAACATCAACGTCACTCCTTGGGCATTGGATCACGCCAGTACTTGTGACCTAATGATCAGTGCCAATGCCAGCTTCCAAGGCTACCGTGAAAAAGATTTATTACTGGTGAAGCGCGAGCTGATGCAGTGCCCGTTTATCGTCGTGGCTTCGCCGCAATACCTAGAAAAATATGGCTTGCCCACGCACCCAGAAGCACTACGAGACCACGCTTGCTTAATTGCAACCACACTGACGGGCAGCAATGATTGGATCTTCCGCCAAGGTGTGGAAAACATGGTACTCAAAGTGCCAAAAACAATCGAAGTGAACGACAGCGACCTATTACTAAGTGGCTCCTTAAAAGGAGCTGGTGTCGCCTACTTGCCGCAATTCGTCACCGAAAAAGCAGTCGAGAAAGGCGAGTTGGTACCACTATTGGAAGAGTATGAGACCAGTATTTGGAGTTTGAATCTGTATTACCATTCACCCAAAACTGCATCTCCAGTGGCAATAAAGTTCAAAGAGTTCTTATTGGAAAAGCCTTGTTAAGTCGGATTGGAGTTAAAACAATAAAGTGCTCACGCCATCGAAAGTCAGCTTGGCGCCTGAAAGAAACAAGAACAAGTAACAGAGCTGATAGATTCTTTCCTGACTGACGCGATGCAAAAGATACACACCCATCTTAACGCCAACAGGCGCGAGTGGAATCAACACCAACGCAGTCATTAAGTTGGTCGAATCAAACTCGCCAAGCCAAATGTAAGGTACGAGTTTCGCTACATTCACTATGCCGAACAACAGTGCCATGGTCGCTATTAGGTTGATTTTAGGCAGTTTCAACGGCAGTAAATAGATACTCGCTGGGCCGCCACCAGCATGAATTGCGGTACTGGAAAAACCGCTCAGAGTACTCCAAATCCAAGCGCCTAACTTCCCCGATTGAGATGGAGTTTCACCACTTAGCCAATACTGAAAACAGAACAGCAAAGACAGCACGCCAACGGTGATCTTCAACCCCGACTCTGGGGTGATACTCAAAAATAACCCCGCTAATACCACCCCAAGCAAAGCCCCCGGCAACATAGTTTTGAGCACTCGAACATCGGCATTTCGATAATGATGACGCACCGCAAATGCGTCCATCACCAACAAGATGGGCAATAAAATCGCCGCCGCTTGTGTTGGCGGTATCACCAGCGCCATCATAGGAACAGCCAAAATGCCCAGCGCTCCACCGAGCCCACCTTTACCAATGCCATAGATTAGCACCGCAGGAATCGCCAAGAGATAGAACCAAGGATCGCTGAGCATCATTACTGCCTTTTCATCATCTAGTTTCGAATCACGCCACAATCTGAGCGAGATAATCGCGACTGCGTTTTAAATCACGCGAAACCTGACTCACGTCTGCGGTGCCGTGCTCATGCTCGACCACGATCCAACCTTGATAGTCGGCTGCTTTAAGTGCACTCATCACTTGTTGCAGCTTGATATCGCCATCCCCTAAGGGAGTGATCAATCCTTTACTATAGGCGTCAACCCATTCCAACTTATCACGGATAGCTAGTCTCAATTTGTCCGTCGAGATATCTTTAACATGAATATGCTCGATGCGTGATCCGTACTGACGAATGATCCCTAGCGGATCCATCCCATCTAAAAACACATGCCCGATATCGATACATAATCCCAGTTTGGTCCCGGGAATCTGACTCATGACAAAATCGATCTCATCTTTATAACTGATGTAGCCGCCAATGCCCGGATGAAGCAAACAGCGCAAACCATATTGGCTTGCCACGCGAATAATTCGCTCAAGGTTAACAATCATGGTCCGTTTATTTTCCATATTCAGACGCGGTGCAGTGACGTTTTGTCCGATATAGCCATAACGTTCCGTATGAATGCCTTCCATGATCAGTAAATTCTTTACGCCCAGCGAATCTAAACGCTGACAGACGGTGTCGACTTCTTCCAAAATGGCAGACATGTTTGCAGAGTCGCAAAATGGCACTTGTACCTTGCCAGCGCACACCTGCAGTCCACGTACACGAAACGCACTTTTCACCAGTTCAGGATCTTCAGGGAAGAAGCCATCCGGTCCTAATTCAATACCACGAAAGCCACTGTCACTTGCATCCATTAACACCTTTCCCCAGCTTGGATTGGTCGCATGAGATGCCTCTTCCACTCCCCAGCAACATGGGGCGCAAGCAATACGATCAAGCATGTGTTTTTCTCCTAAGTTGATTTCTTTTCACCTTAAGATTGGTAGGGGTAAAAGTTCGTGATTTACGCCTCGTTTGTACTTTGCATTTTCGCAAAGCGGCTTTGAATTCCTGGCTATATCGCGACCACATCGCACTCCCTACACTGGTTATGACAGAACGATTACGGAGTAAACAGCGGTATGGAACGAATCTTTATTGTGGCGGCAAAGCGCACCCCAATTGGCAGCTTTAATGGCTCATTAGCGTCATTGTCTAGTGTTGAACTGGGCGCTCATGCCATCAAGGCAGCCTTGGAGCAAGTGGACCTTGCCCCAGAACAAATCGATGAAGTGATTGTTGGCAACGTACTTACTGGAGGCGCAGGCATGGGACCGGGTCGCCAAGCCGCAATGAAGGCAGGCATTCCAGAATCCGTTCCGGCTTACACACTCAATATGATTTGTGGCAGTGGGATGAAAGTCATCATGGACGGTGCAAGCCATATTCGAGCGAGCGACGCAGAGCTAGTGCTTACTTGTGGTATGGAGAGTATGTCCAACGCACCATACATCTCTTCCGGTCAGATTCGTCGCGGTTATCGCATGGGTCATCAACTCCAAGAAGACAGCATCATCAAAGATGGTTTGACAGATGCCTTCCACAATTACCACATGGGTGTTACGGCAGAAAACATCGCCAAGCAATTCCAAATCAGCCGAGAAGACCAAGATGCCTTTGCCTTACAAAGCCAACGTAAAGCGATCAGCGCGATAGAAAATGGTCATTTTGAAGCAGAAATTGCGCCAATTACGATAGTGGAGCGCAAGCGCCAATTCGAAGTAAAGAACGATGAATATCCGAAAGCCGACAGCACCTTTGAAGGTCTACAAGCACTGCGTCCTGCATTCGATAAAGAAGGCAGTGTTACCGCAGGCAATGCATCCGGTATTAATGATGGTGCATCCGCAATTTTGCTCGCTTCAGAAAGTGCCGTAAAACGCCATAACCTCAAGCCAATAGCTGAACTCATCGAATACGGACAAGGTGCTATCGCCCCAGAGGTGATGGGCTTAGGTCCAGTGTCTGCGATTGCCAATACCTTAGCCAAAGCCGAAATGGCTATTGAAGATATCGACGTTTTTGAGCTTAACGAAGCCTTTGCTGCGCAAGCACTTGGCGTGGTTCGTTCCCTTACCGAGCAACACAATATCGATGAAGCGTGGCTGCTAGAACGCAGTAACTTAAGTGGCGGTGCCATTGCACTTGGTCACCCAATCGGCGCATCAGGTAACCGCATTGTGACCACCTTGGTTTATCAACTGCAGCGCACTCGCCGTGATTACGGTTTGGCATCACTGTGCATCGGCGGTGGCATGGGCACGGCGTTAATTTTGAAACGTTGTTAGAAGGAGCCTCTCATGAACACGAAAAACATGAAAAAAGCAGCCACTACAGGGCAAATTGAAAGCCTATTGCACGACGGCATGACCATCATGATTGGCGGCTTTATGGCAACAGGCGCACCAGAACGTTTAATTGATTTGTTGATCAAAAAAGACATCAAAAACATTACCTTAATCAGCACCGACACAGGCTCACCGGGTCGAGGTTCTAGTCGACTTATCGCGGAAAAACGCGTGAAGAAACTGTATGCCTCGCACATCGGCACCAACCCCGAAACGGGCAAACAAATGAATGAAGGCACACTTGAAGTGGAGCTTGTTCCTCAAGGTACATTGGCAGAGCGCATTCGCAGTGCTGGCGCAGGTTTGGGTGGCGTACTAACACCAACAGGACTTGGCACCATCGTCGCAGAGAACAAACGCGTGATTGAAGTTGACGGCAAACAATATCTCTTGGAAATGCCACTGAAGGCCGATTTAGCACTGATTCGTGGATCTAAAGTTGACCGTCGTGGCAACGTTTTCTATAGCAAAACCACTCAGAACTTTAATCCTTTAATGGCAACTGCGGCGGAAACCGTGGTGGTGGAACCAGAGCAGATTGTGGAATTGGGCGATATTGAGCCTGAAGCCGTGCATACCCCAAGTTTGTACGTCGATTACATCTTAGTGGAGGGCAACTAATGACTGCACAATTAGATAAAGAAGTCGTTCGCCGCCGCATTGCATGGCGCGTTGCTCAAGAGATGAGAGATGGCGACATCGTTAACCTTGGTATAGGCTTGCCAACGCTGGTTGCTAATGAAGTAGACAAAGACGTGGAACTGCTTCTGCAAGCTGAAAACGGTCTGCTGGGTATTGATAAGCTGGCTTCAGAAGGGGAACTCGACGCAGATTTGGTCAATGCCGGCGGACAAAACATCACCGCTATAGCAGGCTCTTGCTACTTTAATAGCGCGGACTCTTTTGCCATCATTCGCGGTGGTCACGTGGATTCAACCGTGCTCGGAGCACTGCAAGTGGATGAACGTGGCAATCTTGCCAACTGGATCATTCCGGGCAAAATGGTGCCTGGAATGGGCGGCGCAATGGATCTTGTGGTCGGCGCAAAGAAAGTTATTGTCGCCATGGAACACACGGTGAAAGGCAATCCAAAACTGCTTAAGCATTGCACTTTACCGCTGACCGCTGTGGGTCAGGTAGATTTGATTGTCACTGAAATGGGCGTGTTCAAAATCACCGATAAAGGCATGATGTTAACCGAACTCGCACCGGAGTTTTCCGTTGAAGAGGTACAAACGGCGACAGAAGCCCAACTGATTGTATCACCTAGCCTTATTCCCATGCCGACACCAAACTAATCCAAAAATCAAGAGGAGCACTATGCTCCTCTTTTCATACCTTGATCGTACTTCAAGTTTCTGTCAGGTTTTTCTGAAACACGCTATTTGCCCTTAAATTTTCGAAAATCGATGCGTAGAATCCCGCTTAGTTACGCATATGGTTGAGTTGTACATAGGGTAAAAACCAATGAGATTGTTGTCTGGATTCTCAGCAAAAGAGTGGCTGTTGACCGCCGTGGTACTCGGAGGGTTAACCATAGCCACAGTCCATTATTCTAACCAACGTACTTCTGCTGCCCGTAGTGCTGCAATCCAAGTTCTGTTCGCTGACATGCAGTATTACGTCTCGCTCCTACACAACAATGCAAAAGCGTTTAAGCAGGACCGAGGCGCAAACCAGTGCGTCCTGACAGCTCTTGGCTATCAAGATTTCTACAACGGTTATCCAGAAACTCAGAGTGAGTGTGGTGAGCAAGTTGGATTTTTCGACAATCTGACCATCACTGATGAGATGAAACAAGCAGACTTGGTCTTTATCGAAAACAATCGTTATTCAATTGTCGGCTACGGCAGTGACGAATCACCAGAGGCACTGATGGCAAATCAGTGTTACGCCTACTATCGAATGGACAGCAAAGGCGTTGATGGACACAGCTTTAGAATTGACACCACTGGCTGTTAATGAAGATCAAAAAAGGGAGCACTGTGCTCCCTCTTTCCTACCAATGATAAGACTTAACTTAATGTCACTTCTTCCAATGGGAAGTGCTTGCTCGGCTCAACGAACTCTTGTTGTGCTGCGATGGTTTGCAGTTCCCATTCGCCCGCTTGGTAAGTCGCATTAAGTACGCCGTAACACGCGTCGTGGCAGTGTTGGAAGGCTTGTTTTGGCGTCCAACCTTTCAGCAAGCCAGCGGTAAAAATCGCCGAGATCAAATCACCTGCACCGACGGGGGCTTTAGCAAATTCAAAATGAGGGCGCTTCGCTAAATAAGTGCCTTCTTGCGTCGCAAGCAACATATTGAAGCTATCGTCAGACAAACAGTAAAGGTGTTTCACCAACACCACTTTAGGACCTTTTGCTAGTGCACGCTGACAAGCGTTGATCGCATCATCCAACGTATGAATTTCCATCTCTGCAAATTGGCTTAACTCGAACTGGTTAGGCACAATCACATCTGCCATTGGCATCAGACGGTTTAACAAGTTTTCTGCAATACCCGGCGCCACAATACAGCCTTTATCTGGCGCGCCCATCACGGGGTCACACACATAAAGTGCGTCTGGGTTTGCTTGTTTTACTTTGGAGACGGTTTCTTCAACTGCCAGACATTGCTCAGCACTGCCTTGATAGCCAGTCAGAACGGCTTTGCACTTCTCTAGCGCGCCAATGTTGCCAAGACCACGAACTAATTCGCTGATGTCATCAGCCGAAAACGCACGACCCGTCCAGCCTTCTTGGTACTGGGTGTGGTTAGAGAATTGAACCGTGTGAATAGGCCACACTTCAAAGCCCATGCGTTGCATTGGGAAAACGGCACTGCTGTTACCAGCGTGACCAAAAGAAACATGAGATTGTATAGAGAGGATACCTTGCATAGTACCAGACCTCTTCTTGTTGTTGTTATCAATAGTTCAAAGACAGCGGCGAGCGCCAGATTTGCGAAACCAGTAGTGTATCCGACAAACCAAGATTCTCTAACTCAATTCTAGCCTTCTTCGCTCGAATCGATTGGAGAGCTGGTTTTCAGTACCATTTTCTTAATTTCCATTTTGTCTTTATTGAGCGCAATTTCGAGGGTGTCCCCTTCCCTTATCCCGAGCTCAGTCAGGATCACGCTTGGAATGACTACGACGGTATCGTCACCGATTTTAACAGGTTGGCTAATCATCTTTCGTCCCCCAATTGTCGAAAATGAGTTTTCACGTTATGAGTGGTGTTGTGTCCTCAACTTACCTAGTGTTTCAAATCAAAAGGTTATGGATAAAAGCAAAAGAGCCCTCCACACCGCGTATGGGAAGGCTCGATTGAAAAAACTTAGTTCACGAGAGGTTCGTGTTTAGAAGCGATCAGACCGTACGCACTCCAACCTAGGAAGGTAACGATAGAGCCCCACATCATGGCTTCGTAGCCAGAACCGTACAACGCATAGAAGCTGTACAGAGAACCAATCAGAGCGATGATGTTCGTTGTCTTCATCTCGCGCTCAGGCACGTGCGCCACTTGCTGCATGATGAAGATTGCGCCCATACATAGAATGTAAGGAATGACGTTCGTCACTACCGCCAGGTTAACCAGCGCTTCAAATTGCTCGTTCAATGTTGGCGAGATAGTCATTAAAGAAAGCACCGATTGGATAACCGTGATAGCCACCATGCCTTTGATTGGTGTACCGCGTTTATCAACTTGTGAGAACAGTTTCGGGAAGAAGCCTGCATCTGAAGATGATTTGAATACTGACGCGATAGTGAACTGCCAACCCAGTAGTGAACCTGCACAAGCAAGAACTGCCATACCCGCAACCACTTTACCCGCCGTAGAACCTAGCATCACTGTCCATACTGTTGAGAATGGCGCTGTAGATGCTGCAAGCTCAGAGTTCGCTACGATACCAGAACAGATGTTGGTTGAAACAATGTAAACCACTGCCGCAATCAGCGTACCGCCCAATACTGCGATTGGTACGTTCTTCTCTGGGTTTTCTACCGCTTCTGAGTTCGCACAAGCCGATTCAAGACCTAGGAATGCCCAAAGTGTCATCGCGATCGAAGCACTTACCGCTTCGCCAAATGGTAGGTGGTGTGGGTTCCACGCTTCTACGTACATGGTTGGGCTAAAGTAGAACCAACCAACGATACCCAAAGAACATACAGGAAGGATAACGCCCCAGACCGTAAACGAGCCGATTTGACCAGTAATCTTCGCACCACCAAAGTTAGCGAAGGTACAAATCCAAAGGATAGCGATGGTGTACAGACAGGTCTCTACTGGCGACAAGGTCACTTCAAAAAACGCAGATCCGTAGCCAACACAGGTTATCGCAATCGCGATGTTGGCGATCAACAACGACAAGCCGTAGGTCCAACCCGCCATAAACGCACCCGATTTACCAAACGCGTACGACGCATAACCGTTCATACCACCGTCACGTTTACTAAAGCGACCACACTTTGCAAATACATAGGCAAGAGCCAATGAACCCGCCGCAGTAATCAGCCAAGATAGAATCGAAATCGTGCCCACTTGCGCTAGCTTACTTGGCAGCATAATGATGCCCGAGCCAGCCATGTTAATGAATGTCAGAATGGTTAGCTGCACCACCGACATTTTTTTGGTTTCAGTACTCATAAATTATTCTCCACGAATAAACGGTTCGCACCGCGACAACCAAGTCACGATGCGAACGGGGTAGATTAATCTTTAAGGGCGTAGCAATGGGCGGTGGTGCGGCCATTGACGTCTTCTAGGTACACACCTTGAATCTCTGGTGCGAAGCCTGGGAATCGGTTGATGCCTTCTTCTAGAGATAAGAAGTAATCGACCACTTGTTGAGTCCAGATTTCGCCCGTGATCACACAGATAATGCCTGGAGGGTAAGGAAGCGCACCTTCTGCTGCGACACGACCTACCGCTTCTTTCAGAGGCAAGTAATCACACTCGCCGCGGAAGTATTTGCGTGTTGCCACATCTGGTTTGTGCACCATAGTTGGGAAGTATTCGCTACGGAACATCGCTTTTTGTAGCTGTTTCACGTTCAGCTCTTTGTACATGTCATGCATTTCCTGACATAGCTGACGGATGGTGTAGCCGCGGTAGCGTTCTTTGTTCGCTTCGTAAACGCGAGGAAGCACGATGTTTAGCGGCGCATCATCACGAATAAATTTCTCGAAGCGGTTAATTTGCGCCACAAGATGACGGATCTTACCCATGTCCTCTGCTGGAGTGAGAAGGAACAAGATAGAGTTCAAGTCACACTTCTCAGGGATGATGCCGTTCTCACGTAGGAAGTTAGCCAATAACGTTGCAGGAATACCAAAGTCTGCGTAGCTACCATCTTCAGCAATACCTGCTGTAGTGAGTAGCAATTTACATGGGTCAACGAAGTACTGACCTTCGCCGTAGCCTTCAAATTTATGCCAGCTTGCGTCTGGCTCGAACATGAAGAACTTCTTATTGGTTGCGATAAGATCGGTGTCGTAACTGCCCCATGGTTGACCATCAACTTGGTCAGGAATGAACGGACGAATCAGCTCACAACTTTTCAGGATTTCTTTACGTGCTTCGATACCAGTCTTAACCGCATCACGCCATAGGCGCAGACCCGCTTCACCATCGTGGATCTTCGCGTTCACATCCAATGCTGAGAAGAGCGCGTAGAATGGTGAAGTTGACGCGTGCATCATAAACGCGTTGTTGAAGCGTTTGTGGTTACAGTAGCGAGCCTGACCTTTGATATGGTGGTCTTTTTTGTGGATTTGCGATGTTTGAGAGAAGCCTGCTTGTTGCTTGTGAACAGACTGAGTCACAATCACACCCGCATCTTCTGGTTTTAGATCCAGTAGCAGTGGAGAACAGTCTTTCATCATAGGAATGAACTGCTCGTAGCCCACCCATGCCGAGTCAAATAGGATGTAGTCACATAGATGACCAATCTTATCCATCACGTAACGTGCGTTGTAGATGGTACCGTCGTAAGTACCCAATTGGATGATCGCAAGACGGAATGGACGCTCATCACGAGCACGCTCTGGTGACACTTTCGCAATTTGAGCACGGATGTATTCTTCATCAAAACAGTGCTCATCCATACCACCGATAAAGCCCCAAGGGTTACGTGCCGTTTCTAGGTAAACTGGCATACCGCCCGCTTGGATCAATGCACCGTGGTGGTTTGATTTGTGGTTGTTACGGTCAAACATCACCAAGTCACCTTCGGTCACTAACGCGTTACAAACCACTTTGTTTGAAGCCGAAGTGCCGTTAAGTACGAAGTAGGTTTTGTCTGAGTTGAACACTTTTGCTGCGTGTGCTTGAGCTTGGTGAGCAGAACCTTCGTGGATCAGCAAGTCACCTAAATCAACGTCCGCGTTACACAAGTCACTACGGAATAGGTTTTCACCGAAGAAATCGTAGAACTGTTTACCTGCTGGGTGTTTTTTGAAGAACTGGCCGCCTTGGTGTCCTGGACAGTCGAATGCAGAGTTGCCCATTTCCACGTAGTGAGTCAATTGTTTGAAGAAAGGTGGAAGTAGGCGACATTCGTATTTGGTGACAGCCTCATTGATTTGGCGACCGTAGTATTCGATTGACTGTCTTTCCAAATCGATAACGCCGGTTAACCATACGTAATCTTCTGCTGAAACTGGGTTTTCATCTGTGACCAAGAAAACCGGAATGCCATAACCCGTTTCAGAAATAATTTTGTGTAGACCAGCCTTAATATCTGCAGAAGTAATAATTGCAGCGCCAACGTCAGTTAATTCGACGTGCTCAAGTGGTTTTAAAGTTCGGTTAAATTGCTCATCCAAAGATTCAGATAATAAACTGAAGTCTTCTGGCATGTAATTACTAACACCGATAATTAAACGTTTCATTTGAAATATCTCTTATTTGTTCTGTAAAGACGACAAGCACAGATATTACAAACGAAATTAATATTTAAAATTCAAAAAACAAATTTCGTGATTATTAGTTCATAATTAAAACTCTTATTTTCTCGAAATAAAATTTCGCGATCTTTATCACTTTCCTTTCGATAAGCCAATGATATTAGATTCTGGCTTAAATTGAATTTAGGTTAAGAATTATGTGACCTCACTAGTTATTATTAAAAAAGGAATCAAAAGAAAATAAAATTTTGCGATTTTCATCACTCTATATTTTATTAAATTGATTTAATAGCAAGAATAAACACAATAAATATGCTTATATTTAACAATTTATAAACTATATACCCAAGTAACTTCAAGATGCAGGGTTCAGAGCGTTGTCATTGATTCGAGAGCAAGGAAAACAACGCAGTGTAATAGCCAGCTCTTTCCAAGTTGTTTGACGCAGCAATCGGGTCAATGACACGCTCCCAAAGGGCGAGCTGCCTTGGCTTGTATACTTTGTTACCGATTCTTGATTTAGACCCACTAAACCTTTAAATCGCCGCCGCGTCTACAAACCAAGTCAGTCTCGCTGAACCTAGCATATCGAGGTTACTTGGGTATAAACAAAAAGCCATCAACATTTCTGCTGATGGCTTTTTACTTTATTGTTTTACTTTGGTGGTTTTACTTTGATAGCAGCGAGAGCCAGTTTAATCAAACAAATGGCTATCGAGCCTCACGCCATTATTCGACCACAATTGATACCGTTTCACCGCGATTCCAGACGAGTACATGGTGTGCTTACAGTCCATACATTCCACAAAGTACAGACCACTCATGCCAGCCATAACATGTAACCTTCGACTGTCACAGCGCTTACAAGACAAGCGCTGCACCTTACTGTTTACATCCACACGACGGGCGAAGTTCAGCGTTTCATGCGAGCTTAGAGCCTCAACAGCGCTGTCTTTAAACGGGTGCTCACTGAGCAAGTGGTTGATGGCATAATCATACACCGGAGGAATCGATGTTTTGCCATTCTCTATATTGGTTATCTTAGCAACGGAAACTCCCAACAAAGATGCAAATTCCACTTTGCTGTATTCCAAGATAAACCTTGAAGAGATGAACTTATCTGCACTAATGATTCTCAACATACACAAATCTCTAATAGACATAAAAAGAGCGTGAGTTTGCCCCTTTATGTTGAAAAGGATAATAACAGGTTGCTTCTTACTGTATTTATACGCAGAGTGTGCGCTATTTTATTTTTGGGTATATTGCGCTCAATTAAGTTAAAGATCAATAGAGATAATAGAAAACCGAAAATAGAAATTAAGATTTAGTAATATAAAACTTAATAGCTAATATTAGTTAAAGTAATGAATCTAGATAGATCAACACAAATTAAGCTAACAAATTATTTTCATTGCCATTTTATTGGCTAATCAATAATATTGGATTGGAGCTTAATTCGTGTATTTCCAACAAGGGGGGATTTCCCTCTATTTGTCGATTTATATAACGATAGGTGATTAAGTGATGGATTTCTGTTGAAAAATTGCATAAAGATCACTCACCTCTTTATACCTAAGAGATGCTTGGGTATATGCACTTGGTGGAATTTCTTATAACACGGGCAATAAAAAAGCCTCACGAATGAGGCTTGTTGAGATTCTGTGGCTGTAAGAAGTTCTGAGTAAAGTCGAGCACTTCTTTTGATGGTTGCTTGGGTGGAGAAGCAAACTCTTGCTGTGGTGGAACCTCAGCATCAAAGTTCAGCTCTGGTGCGCCATCAAGCAAACTTTCTTCTTCATGATGTTCTTCACTCAGCAACTCATTGAGTTCATCTTGATCTGGGAAGTAAGGTTCACGTTTGTAGACCTTGTTTAACGCACGAATGATAGAGTGCTTTTTGACGAAACCAGATGCAAGCTTCCTCTGCAGCGGTTTAGCGATAGATTGCAGCCCCACTACAACATCCACGCCGATGTTGCTTGCGACTTCATCACGAACGACACGTGCTGGCTCATAGCCCATGTTCGCGGATAAAAACAGCCAAATATAAGCAATCGCATTGCCTGTTTTACCGGTATCTTTCCACGCTTCTCCCGCGTGAAACATTGCCTCTGCGCTGCCACTCTCCGCCGCTCTTTCAAGCCAATAACACGCTTTCACCATGCTTTTATCAGTGCCAGTGCCTCTTAGATAACACAAACCCACTTGGATTTTACCTTCAGCACTGTCTTGCTCGGCAGCTTTCATAAACCAGAACAAAGCATCAGCACTACGCCCTGCCGTATTCTCCGGTGATAACTGCCATTCCCCCATATACAACATGGCAGGAATACAACCCTCATCTGCTGCCATTTCGATGAGTTGATGCCCTTTGGGAATATTCTTCTCGGTACCACGTCCAGACAAAAGTGCCTTACCCGTTGCAAATTTCGCGTCGATATCACCTTCCATACCGGCAATCGCAGTACGCCAAAAATTCGCTTGCTCTCTTAAGATAACATCTTCACGCATTCGCTCAGCCAAACGCACCACACCATACATACCTGTGACGTTATCCAGTTTGGCAGCTTTGTCGTACCAATACAGAGCGCGCTTGAGATTGTCTCGCTCTGATTCTTTCGCTAAATAGAGAATTGTCGGAATATGACCGGTCTCCGCCTTAAACTCACGCTCTTTACGTTCTTGTTCGCGCGCTTTTTGCATCGCCTTGCGATACGCCACTTCACGCGCTTTCCTCTCTGCCTCTAGACGTTGCTTACGCATCGACAACGAGATCATCCAAACAAATATCAGGATGAGTGAAAGGCCAGTTGCTGTAATAGCAATGCCCATACTACTCATAAACCGCCTCTTTTTAGGTCAGTGCTCACCGAGACTTTCCGCGCTTGGGAAAATCTGCAAAATTCTAACTCGGGGTATAATTGCGCCATCTTTGGCGTACTCCGCTCTATTATATAACGACCATGTAGGTAAAATCTGAAGTTTACTGGTCGAGTATGGCGAATTTTTATTCGATATCACCGCAACTTATTTTTAATTAAAAAATAACACCCCTAATTTTATAGAAATGAGTCACAGTTTTGGGGCTTAGACATTCTCCGCCCCTATCATCCCCCCTTTCTCCTCCTATAAAAATTTACATCTTTAGGCTGTGCTGAATATCTCACTATGAGACCGTTTTATTATTTAATTTGTGAACAAAATCTAGTGTGACAGAAAATTTTCACTTGTAAAAAACTTAACTGCCTGCTCTCACATTTTGCTGATAGTTCAGTGTATTAGCATCTTGTTGAACATTTCCTTTTCGGCATTTTGCCAATCTATTATCAATTCAATAACAATGGATTTGTAAACGTGGACAATAAAACATTTAAATTATCAGCGATTGCTAAAACCGTACTGCCGCTCCTTTCTGTGGCAGTCATCAGCGGTTGTGGCAGTGATAGCACAAGCGATGACACAACGAACCCTGGCTCTGGTCTACACCCTGCGGGAGAGAACGAAGTTGTCATCTATTACAAACGCGATGTCGCAGCTGCATCATCAGCAAGCGATTACGAAGGTTGGGGTCTACACCTTTGGAATGGCGAAGGCTGTACCAGTACCGATCTTGAAGAAATGGGGCTCCCAGAGGGCGGTACGGACTGGGGGTCACCTCGCCCATTCGACGGCATCAGTGACACTTACGGTGCTTACTACGTTCTGAAAGTGAACCCAGACGCATCTGACCCACACAACTGTATGAACTTCATCCTACACAAAGGGGATGAGAAGGCATTCGGCAGTGCAAACTCAAAAGTTGAGCTGACTAAGCTAGGTGAATCGAAAGGTTTGTTCGGCTTCCACGGCAGCAGCGAGCTTTACTACGAACCAATCGAAGAGCGTCCTGTAGAAATTGACGGTCAAAAAGCGCATTGGCTAGATGCTAATACCATCGCTTGGGAAGCGGCGGCGAATGCAGACTCAATGAAGCTTTACTACAGCTTGACTAACGACATCAAGATGGATGAAGACAAGCAAATCACTGGTGGTACAGCAGTTGAGCTGACGAAAGCAGGCGAACTGTCTGAAGCACTGAAAAAACGTTTCCGTCACCTTTCTAGCCTACAAGCAGCAGGTATCGATGTTGATGCTGACGTACTTCACACCATTCTAAAATCGCAAATCGTCATGGTGGCTTACAACGCAGATGGCGATGTTATTTCTGCAACTGAAGTACAAAAACCAGGCGTACTTGATGCCGTATTTGCTAACAAAGATGCAGGTAACGCAATCGGTCAGGAACTTGGCGCAATTGTTGATGGCAACGCAGCAACATTCAAGCTTTGGGCACCAACAGCGCAAGACGTTGACCTGATCATTTACGATGCAGATTTGAAAGAACAAGCAACCGTTGCGATGACAGAAGATCCAGCTACAGGTATCTGGGCATCAGAAGCGCAAAGCGACGTATTAAACAAATACTATCGTTACCAAGTTAAGGTTTACCACCCAACAACAGGTGTTGTAGAAACCCGCCTTGTTACTGACCCATACTCGCTAAGCTTGTCTCAAAACTCTCTGTACTCACAAGTTGTAGACCTAGACAGCGATAGCTTGAAACCTCAAGGTTGGAATGATTACAAACGTCCTGAACTTGCTAAAGACGAAGACCACGTACTGTACGAGTCGCACCTACGTGATTTCAGCTTTAGCGATACCAAAGGGACCAAAGCATACAATGGTAAGTACCTTGCTCTGACAGAAGCGGATCGTGAATCGGTTTCACACCTTCAAGCTTTGAAAGACGCAGGTCTCACTACGCTTCACATTCTGCCAGCATTCGATATCGCTACCGTCGATGAAAACGAAGCAAACCGCGTGGATATTACTGACACGGTTGGCAAACTCTGTGACATTAAACCAGCCGCTTCTGTTTGTGGTACAGAAAACGAAAGTAAAGTTATTGAAGATGTCCTAAACAGCTACGATCCAACAACGGGTTCAGCTCAGGCTCTGATGAATGACCTACGTATGCTAGACAGCTTCAACTGGGGCTATGACCCATTCCATTACACAGTGCCTGAAGGCAGCTACGCGACCGATCCTAATGGTTCTAAGCGTATTGTTGAATTCCGTGAAATGGTTCAAGCAACACACAAAATGAAGCTAAAACTTATCATGGACGTGGTGTACAACCACACTAACGCATCTGGCGTAAATGATAAGTCGGTTCTGGATAAGATTGTCCCTGGATACTACCACCGCTTGAACGTAAACACGGGTGGCGTAGAGAACTCAACTTGTTGTGATAACACAGCAACAGAGAACCTAATGATGGGTAAACTGATGGTTGACTCATTGTTAGTATGGGCAGACGACTACAAAGTGGATGGTTTCCGTTTTGACTTGATGGGTCACCAGCCAAAAGACGTGATGGTTTACGCGCTAGAGCAAGTACGTAAAGTTGACCCTAACACACTATTCTACGGCGAAGGTTGGGACTTTGGTGAAGTGGCACAAAACGCTCGCTTCGACCAAGCGACGCAAGTCAACATGGCTGGCACAGAGATCGGTACTTTCTCGGACCGTCTACGTGATGCAGTTCGTGGCGGCAGCCCATTCGATGGCGGTAAAGACTCAGAAGGTAACCACCCACTTCGCTTCAACCAAGGTTTTGGTAACGCGGCATACGCTAACGAAGAAACGAAGACAGACGCTGATTCAGTAAACGGTCGTCTACACAACCAAGATCTTGTTCGCCTAGGTATGGCGGGTAACTTGGCTGAATTCGTTCTTCTTGATTACAAGGGCGACACTAAACTTGGTAAGAACGTAGACTACAACGGTGCACCTGCGGGCTACACTAAGATGCCATCAGAGAACATCTCTTACGTATCTAAGCACGATAACCAAACGCTTTGGGACAACAACGCTTACAAGATTGCTACAGGCACCCCTTCTGCTGAACGCGCTCGTATGCAAAACGTGTCTCTATCTACGGTAATGTTGGGGCAAGGTATTCCATTCATTCACATGGGTTCTGAGCTGCTACGTTCAAAATCGATGCAGCGTGACTCTTACGATTCTGGTGACTGGTTCAACCGTGTGTTCTTCAACGGTACGGACAACAACTGGAACGTCGGTCTACCTCGTCAAGATAAAGATGGCGCAAACTGGGAGCTTATCCAGAAGATCGTTGGTGACAGTTCTGCGAAACCAAGTGCTGAAGATATCGAGCTAACTAAGAAGCAATTCCTAGAACTACTGAAAATCCGCAGCTCTAGCGAACTGTTCCGCTTAGATACTGCACAAGAGGTAATGAACCGCGTCGATTTCCGTAACGTAGGCAAAGACCAAGTAGAAGGCTTGATCGTTATGTCTATCGATGACGGTAAATCAGCAGGTAAAGACCTAGACACCAACTACGATGCCGTTGTGGCAGTGGTGAACTCAACGTCTAAAGAGCAATCTTTCACAGTGAAAGGTGCAACAGGTTTCGAACTGCATGAGATTCAGAAGAACTCAGCAGACGACATCGTAAAAGGTGCAAGCTTCGCGGGTGAGACGTTCACAGTTCCTGCGCTAACAACAGCGGTATTTGTACAGCCTCAGGGCGGTGCACAAGGCGACGGTCTACCGGTTAACAAAGACAACAAAGACGTATCAAGCATTCCTCCTTACGGCGAAACTGTGGTTTACGTGAAGGGTTCGATGAACGGTTGGTCTGATAGCAGCGATTGGGCAATGACCTTTATCGGCAATGGCTTGTACTCAGTAACAGGTGTACTTGAAGCTGGTGAGCACGAGTTCAAGTTTGCAGATTCAGGTTGGTCAAATCCAAACATCGGTTGTGATGCAGCAACCCAAGCAAGTGACTCTTTAGACCTAGGTGCAGCGGGCAACTGTAAGCTATCAGTGGCTGAAACTGGCAAATACAACTTCACTCTAAACGCACTGAATGTTCAAGATGAAAGCGTAGAAAAACCAGTAATTTCAGTAACGAAAGCAGCAGATGCGCCAACGTTTGGTGACACGTCACTGTTCTTACGCGGCACTATCACCACTTGGGATACGCCAGCTGAAGACTCTAGCGCTAAATTCTCTTACGTAGCCGCTGATGTTTACTCACTAGACATCGCTCTAGCAGCAGGCAGCTACGAAATGAAGATCGCAAGCGCAGACTGGGCTGACGCAACCAACTTTGGTGGTGACGGCAGCGTGGAGCTAGGTAAAGCGGTCACCATGAATGCCGGTGGCGGTAGCAAAAACCTTAAAATTACGATTGCTGAAGCAGGAAACTACAACTTCCACTTCAATGCGGCAGACAAGGCGGCACCAATCGTAACGGTAACTAAGAAGTAAAACAGTAGGCGCAATCATGTGCTAGCTTGGGGAGGGTAACACCTCCCCTTTTTTGGGTCTGCTTTCCGCAACGACGAAAACCACAAACCTCCACAGCTCATCGCTCCTAAACACAGCGAGAGTTAGTGTGGCAACTGCCACAACCTCGCCACGTTTTCTGCCAAATTGGCTAGGTTTGTATCCGCTTCTTCCATCGCTTCAGGCAAGCTCATGGCGCGTGGCACACACACGAATACCGCATCAATGCCATATTCGTAGACTGCTTGGAAGTTATCACCTGTGCAGCCTGCTAGGGCAATCACTGGCAAACCATATTCTTTCGCCACTTTCGCCACACCCATTGGTGTTTTGCCATGCACGGTTTGATGGTCAATACGACCTTCACCAGTAAAGACAATATCAGCGTCTGCTACGTGCTCTGCGAGCTTTACGGTGTCTAGCACAATCTCGATACCCGGCTTCAGTCGTGCTGGGAGGTAACCAAGCAACGCCGCGCCCATACCACCGGCTGCACCTGCGCCTTTTTGAGTCAGAACGTGCTTGCCCGTCACTTGCTCCGTCAGTTCACCGAATTTGTTGAGAGCGGAATCTAACAGCTCAACATCTGCTGACGTTGCGCCCTTCTGTGGACCAAAAATTGCTGATGCGCCTTTCTCTCCACACAGTGGGTTATCAACATCACACGCCAC
Organism: Vibrio sp. NFR; assembly: GCF_027587095.1. Lineage (NCBI taxonomy): Bacteria > Pseudomonadati > Pseudomonadota > Gammaproteobacteria > Vibrionales > Vibrionaceae > Vibrio > Vibrio sp. NFR. The sequence continues at coordinate 364,976 of NZ_JAPPTN010000002.1, read as the reverse complement.
CAGCACCTCACAATCAGCTAAGCGAGCGTCGAGACCAGACACGTCAATGCTTGCTAGCTCAACCAAACCACCACCATTGAGGGTGATTTCACGACCAGAACGGTCTAAGAACTTCACCCCTAATGCCGCCAGCATACCTGTACCGCCGTCATTGGTTGCGCTACCTCCTAAGCCGATGATCAAACGTTGAATACCGCGATCAAGTGCATTCGAAATTAACTGACCAGTACCAAAGCTGCTGGTGTTTTTCGGGTCACGAAGATCACTTGGCACAAGATGCAAACCACTTGCCTCTGCCATCTCAATCACTGCGGTTTCGCCGTCACCCAGAATACCGTAAAACGCCTTCACATCATTACCGAGCGGACCTTTTACAGTCACGAAAACCTGCTCCCCCTCAGTCGCATCAATCAAAGATTGAACTGTACCTTCGCCGCCGTCAGCAACAGGTAGCGTGACAAACTCTGCGTCTCGCCAAACACGAGACAAACCCACTTTGATCGCCTCACTTACTTGTTTAGCGGTCAAGCTCTCTTTAAACGAATCTGGGGCAATCACAACTTTCATTTCATTCTCCTGAAAACAGCGCGCTGCGAGGAACAAGTCGCAACTCATCAATGTAGCTATTCTCACTCAAAAACTCGGCGCATTCTTTAGGCAAACAACCAAATTACACTGAGCTTAATTATTTAAATCTTGTGCGCTTGCACAATAAATCAACTTAACTTATTGAGATGACTGGCAATATAAAGCTCAACCAACCCCGTAAAATCATGCGTTGAAATGCCCGTCACTTCACTGATTTTATCTAGACGGTACCTCAATGTATTTCTATGAATAAACAATGTATTAGCGCAATCATTAGCGTTGCCATTGGCATGAAAATACGCCTCTAAAGTTTTCACCAACTGCCCAGATTTGTCTGCTGAAGCAAGAGAAGTCATCGCCTGAGCGAGTTGTTCACCTTGCCAAGAGTCGGCTAACGGGGCGAGTAACACAGGTATGCGATACTCAGAGAAGCTCAATGTGATTTGTTCTGGATGAGAACGGCGACCAACGGCAAGCACCTGCTTGGCACTTTGGTAGGAAAGAGGGAGTTGTTTTGCGCCATCAAAATATTGCCCAATCGCAAGGCGAACATCGTCAATTTGATTGGCCGTTAATCGGCGCTGAATGCGCTCAAGTATACTTTGGTCACTGTTCGAGGTAGAGGAAGAACGCAAAGACTTCAGAACGACAATTTCGTTCATCGACATGATCGCCACCAACGGTTTATCTTCAGAACGATACAGTACGTCCACCACTTCACGTACCTTGCTCAAACTAACAGGAGCATTATCTGCAATAAGCTCAATCACCACGGCAACTCTTTGTGTTACTAAATCGATGCAAAGACGCTGAGCCCAATCGTGCAGATCTGAATCATTGAGTTGTTGGTTTAACCATGCTGATACAAACTCTTCTTGGTGGCGACGATCCCATTGCAACTGCTCCACCAGCGAAGCTTGCTCAATGGTCAGTTCCGCTGTCACCTTAACTAACTGAGCAAACGCTCGGATTTGCTCAGGTTTGCCAGTGACGCCCACCACACCAACCACTTCACCTTTAAAGTGCAGCAGCATATTGATGCCCGGTTTCACGCCTTGCAGGGATTGGCAACTTTGCTCATCCAACTCCAGCGAATCACCGTGGTTGAGCGCTAGCACCGCCCCATCGTGCTTTTGACCAATGCGCTCAGCTTCACCACTGCCAATAATAGTGCCTGCCGCGTTCATCACATTGATGTTGTGTCCAATGATCGACATAGTGCGATCGACGATTTGCTGCGCGAGTGTGTGGTCAAGAATCACCATTTCTGTTCCTAAAATCTCAACGATTGAGGCGTCAATAAATCACACTTTGTCTTCTATCGCCATGATATTGAACTGGAATCAACGCCAAAGTGAAATATCACCCAATTATACCCAAGTGACTTCAAGATGCAGGATTCAGAGCGTTGTCATTGATTCGAGAGTAAGGAAAACAACTTGGTAATAGCTAGCTCTTTCCAAGTTGTTTGACGCAGCCATTTGTTTGACTAAAAAAGCGAGTCAAAGACACGCTCCCAAAGGGCACTCTTTGCAAATAGTAAGGACCTTGGCTTGTATACTTTGTTGCCGATTCTTGATTTAGAATGACTAGATCTTTAAATCGGCGCCGCGTCTACAAACCAAGTCATTCTCGCTGAACCTAGCATCTTGAGGTTACTTGGGTATAACCTTAAATTATTTACGGCTATTAAGCTAAAAAGTCTGCCATCACTGCTTATACTTATAGTCGAGCCACCCAAGTTTTTGTACTTGGCGCGACTTGAACCGACAACCAAACAGTGACCGGAGGGAGACTATGGAACTGCGGAACAAGGCGGGCGACATTGCCAAAATTGCTGACAACCTCACCTTGAAAGAAATAACCGAAATGGGCTACACCGTCGATCTATGCGATGAAGCCTTTGATCCAGGCGAACATTGGAAAGCAGAAGGACAAACGCAAGGTATGGGCGAATACCCTGAAGAATAATCTATAGAACCTTTTAGCCGAGTGAATCATCGCTCGGCTTATTCATCATCAATTTGTTCATACACCACTTCCCCGCGCAGCACTGTCATGAGGACACGCGCTTGTGCTATGTCTTGTGCTTTCAATTGGGTAATATCTTGATCCAATACGGCAAAGTCTGCCGATTTCCCAACATCTATTGAGCCAATTTCCTTCTCTAAACCCAAGCTGTAAGCCGGATGAATTGTATATGCATCAATCGCAGCGGTAACGTTTGGCAAGCCAGTATCTCCCATCACCAAGCTGTTGGAGATGCCAACCAATGGGTTCAAATCATGCACATTCCAATCACTGCTTAACGTCACGTTAGCTTTAGTATTATAAAGCGCGCGCAGGTTCATTAAGGCTCTAGTTCGCTTAGCGCCTAAGAAGGCTTCTGCCCATTGATGTTCGTGATACGCCACATAATCGGAACCGACTTGAAAGTCTGCCGTAACGTCCAACTTGGCAAACCTTGGTACATCTTTGCTGTTCACCAGTTCCACATGCGTCAAAGTATAACGACGCTGGTTACCTTGGCTGCGCATTGTTTCAATCGCATTGAGTGATTCGCGAATGCCACCATCTCCGATAGCATGAATGTGCGCGCTGTAACCGAGTTTATCGAGCTTGTTTAGCCATTCAGGCATCACTTTTGGTGAGATGTAATTCAACCCATATGGTGAATCAGGCAAGTAAGTATCAAGATAAGGTGCAAGGGTTTTTGCGGTACCATTTATAAAGATGCCATCGCTGTACATTTTGACTTGGTTTACCAGTAACAAGCGAGAGGTGTCGTCGGACTGAATGCGTTTCAAATACGTCAGTTGAGAGTCCATGCTGTCGGTCGGATAGATCCATGGTCGTAAAGAAACACGAGCGGTCAAATCGCCTCGTTTTTCGCTCTCTTTCCATACTTCATACCAACCTCGCTTCCAGTACATTCGTCCATCACCAATTGTGGTAATGCCGTAGAGCGCAGCTTCTTCTAATCCGGTCAACAAGCCTTGGTAGCTCACCGCAAACTGCGCACTCATGCTGTTCCAAGCCAGCTCCATCACTAAATCACCCGCGTTATCGAGCAAGATGCCATTCAACTCGCCTGTATCCGGCTCTTTGAGAATGCGACCGCCTTGCGGATCGGACGTAGTTTTATCAATGTTCGCCGCTTTCAGCGCAGCCGAGTTAACCCACATCGAGTGAGAGGTTTGCTCCATTAACACCACAGGCGTATCAGGAAACACCTCATCGATCACTTCGAGAGGTGTGCGTTGGTTTTCTTCCGACAAAGTAGCATCAAGCGTAAAACCGTAGCCCATCAACCACTCGCCATCTTGGACAAACTCTTTGCAGTCTTGCAGTTGTGGGATTTGCTCATCCAACAAAACGCCAGCTTGCAACAAGCACGTACCGCCTGCTTCGGAAGCCGCCTCAAACACATGGTTGTGGTTATCGACAAAGCCCGGTAACAAATAGGTATCGCTTAAATCCACCACTTCCGTGCCATCACCAACCCACGCTTGTGCCTTGGCTTTATCGCCAATAAAAGCAATCCGCCCGTCACGCACGGCGACAGCATCGGCTTGCGGATGACCATAAATACCAGCGTTGATGTACACCATGTCTGCCGTTTGCTCAGCAGCATTCGCCCATGCGCTAAATGCAGACAGCAACACAGCACCAAGAATCCGTCTATGAGGAGTTAACATGACACCTTCCGTTGTATTCGCTAACACATTGAGTATATGCAAACTGGTTTAGTTTGCTGTCGGTGCAGGTTAGGCGTCATTATTTCTGTGCGCTTGCTTGGATTTCCTCTACAAACAGACGCACCTCTTCTAGATAGTTGCCATTCGCACAGCCCCAGTCACTCACTTCGATAAATTCACGCGTTAACTGACCATTTTCATCATGAATGACGTTTTGGCGAAACAAGTTCCAATTTGCCGTCTGTTTTGGATTGTTGGCATCCACATAACGCTCACCATAGCTTTCGATTAACTGGTTGTAGGCATTCTGACGCTGTTCTGCGTTTGCCGATTCACTCAGTATCACAGCGCAGTTTTTTTCGATGACCTGAACTCGGTCATTGGTTGGCAGCGTCGTTGAGCATCCTGCTAATGTTAGACCCATTAGACCCATTAGACCCATTGTTATTCTTGTTTTCATTATTGTTTTCCTTACCTTTAGCACCACTGCGAAAGACCGAATTTTATAAACTGCGCTCCACGATTTCTAATCAAAAACGGAAAAACTTTGTGACTGACGTCTGCACATGTAAAAAGTGCGGTAAATTACTGTTTACAAGCCATAAAGAAGACAAATGGATTTCGCATTCCTTTCTGCTGCTTAGGCGTGCCATAATCAACGACGATAAAAACCTCAATAAAGCAAACATTTGAAGGATCAAAATGACTGCAACGGAATACCTAAACGACCTCAACCAACGTTACCTCGCTATCCATCGCACCAAAGAAGACTTCTTTTGGGAAACCTACATGGGCATCAGCGACGACCACGATGGTTCGACAAAAGCACAAACCGCTTGGACCAATTTCTTGAGCAACGCCGAACAAATCTCAGCCATCAAAGCGCAACTTGAATCGGCTGAAGCGATCGCTGATCCACAAGAGAAACAGCAAACGCAAATTGGTTTACAAGGATGGTTGGCAACATTTGAATCTCATGCGATTGAAGGCGAACAAGCTCAAGCCCAAAAGAATGCTCTGATTGCATTTGAAGCCGAGTTGTTCGAGAAAAAGCAAAATCACGTCCTGACGTTTACCAATGAAAACGGTGAACAAACCGAGGGCTCTTTGCCTGTATTGTCTTCGACCATTCGCGCCAATAATCACGAAGAAGTGCGTCAATCAGCACATCAAACGCTACTCGACCTTGAGCAATGGTTGCTGCAAAACGGCTTTATTGAGCTGATCAAACTGCGTAATCAATTCGCACGTTCTTTGGGCTACGAAACCTTCTTTGACTACTCAGTGAAGAAGACGGAAAAGATGAGCTCTGAGCAACTGTTCAGCATCTTAGATGACTTTGAACTGCGCACGCGCGATGCTCACCTAAGCAGCTTGGCAAACCTTGCAGAGCAAAAAGGTCAAAGCGCACTGACTGGCTATAACTTTGTGTACTCGTTTGCCGGTGACGTCATGCGTGACTTAGACCCGTACGTACCGTTTTCAAAATCACTACGTCGCTGGGTAGAATCATTCGGTCGCCTAAATATCGAATACTCAGGCGCAGAGCTGACGCTAGACCTGCTTGATCGTAAAGGCAAATACCCGAACGGTTTCTGTCATGGCCCTATCCCATCGTTCTACAACCAAGGCGAATGGGTTGCCGCGCAGGTGAACTTCACCAGTAACGCGAAGCCAGACCAAGTGGGCAGCGGCTATGATGGCATCAATACTCTGTTCCACGAAGGTGGTCACGCTGCGCATTTCGCTAACGTCAAGATGAACGCGCCGTGTTTCTCTCAAGAGTTCGCACCAACTTCCATGGCATACGCAGAAACACAATCTATGTTCTGTGACAGCCTGCTGACCGATGCCGATTGGCTAAAACAATACGCGTTGGACGCAGAAGGTAGCCCAGTACCGGATGAGATCATCCAAGCGATGATCAATAGCCGTCAGCCATTCAAAGCGTACGAAGAGCGCAGCATTTTGGTCGTGCCGTATTTTGAACGCGCACTTTACCAATTAAGCGATGAAGAACTGACGCCAGAACGCATCACAAAGCTGGCACGCAATTGCGAAAAGCAAATCCTTGGTTTGGAGTGCAGCCCACGCCCATTGATGGCGATTCCACACCTTCTATCTGATGAAGCAGCGTGTGCCTACCACGGTTACTTGCTAGCACATATGGCGGTTTACCAGACTCGCGCTTACTTCCTCGATAAGTTTGGCTACCTGACTGACAACCCAGAGATTGGTCCACTACTGGCGAAACATTATTGGCATGCGGGTAACCACCTATCGCACAACGAGACTATCGTTAGTCTCACGGGTGAAGGCTTTAACGCTAAGTATCTGGCAGACATGTGTAACCTATCCCCAGAACAAGCATGGGAAGTTCAGCAGCAGAAGATTGCCTCGCTGCAAACTCGTGAACGTGCTCCGGTAGCGTCTTTAAATGCCAGCATCAAAGTGGTGGATGGCAGTAAAGAGCTTGCAAGCAACTCGATCTCAGACGAGCAGATGTGCGAGCAGTTTGAGCACTACATCGAAGAGACTTACGGTCGATAAGCGAAACCAAGAGCTGGGGGGTATACTCCTAGCTCTTTTTCTATCAGGGAAGCAACCATGTACCAAGATATCCTGACTTTCTGGTTTGAAGAACTGGAACCAAAAGACTGGTTTGTGAGTAACGCCGATGTCGATAAACAAATCGAAACGCGCTTTCTCACCACCTTAGAGCAAGCCGCTCAATCTGAATTGTTTGACTGGCGAGAGACGGCACAAGGTCGCCTCGCAGAGATCATCGTGCTCGACCAATTCTCTCGCAATGTTTATCGCAACACGTCCAAAGCGTTCGCTCAAGATGCCCTCGCACTTGCCTTGGCACAAGAGACGATTCGTTTAGGGTTGGACCAAGAATTGACCGACGTTGAGCGCAGCTTTTTGTATATGCCATTTATGCACAGTGAATCTAAGCGGATTCATGAAGAGGCAGAGAAGCTGTTCAAAGCTCTGGGGCGAGAATCTAACTACGAGTTCGAACTAAAGCATAAGGTGATCATTGATCGCTTTGGTCGCTATCCACACCGCAATGCGATTTTGGACCGTGATAGCACTGCAGAAGAAGTGGAATTCTTACAGCAGCCTGGTTCCAGTTTTTAAACACAGCTAGCACAAAATTGAAGCAGGATTATCAATTTATATTTGATAATAAATCAATCATTGTGCTGTTTATCATTTGGTGATTCGCGACTAATCTTTACCTCGTCAACACGATACATCACGATCAACAGAGGATTTCCACCATGGCTAAATTGACCATCGTCGCTAACATCATTGCCAAAGCAGACCAAGTAGAATTGGTAAAAGCTGAGCTACTGAAACTGATTGATGTCACTCGTGCCGAGGAAGGTTGCATCAACTACGACCTTCACCAAGATAACGAAAACCCAGCGCATTTCACCTTCTACGAAAACTGGGAATCACGCGAACTATGGCGCAAGCACATGGACAACGCGCACCTAGCACAATACATGAAAGCAACAGAAGGCGCGGTAGACACCTTCACTCTAAACGAGATGTCGCACATCGCTTAACGCCTTGTACTACGCAGCACGCACTAGAAAGCCAGCAACCATCACCTTGCTGGCTTTTTGTTTTTCTTTTGCTTGTTCTCTCTTGCATCCTCTCCGAGCGATTCAAAGCAAGCTTATGAAAACATGAGCAAGATCTGATTATCTCCCCCCTAAGACTGGCAAGATTTAAAGCTACTCACCCTCTGCTGTATCAAAAGGTTTTGTATGAAGTTAGACGCCGTATTGTGGGATTACGATGGCACCCTAGTAAATTCTGTTCCGAAAAATATCGACATCACCAAAGCGATATTGTCCGTTGTAGCGCCGCGCCTGACCGGGGATAACTTACCGAAATACCTACGCAGTGAAGCGGATTATCATCATGCCAATCACGCAGCGAAAAACTGGCAAGAACTATACGTAAACTACTATGGTATGTCCCAAGACGAAATGCTCATAGCCGGCACCATGTGGGCAGAGCACCAAGAACAAAACCAAACACCAGTGGATCTATTCAATGGTATTGCCAATGTGGTGAATGCGTTCGCGCACCTGCCACACGGAGTCTGCTCTCAGAACTCGCAATCCAACATTCGTAACGTACTTCGCGCCAACCAAATCAATGCACCGTTTAAAGCCGTCGTGGGCTACGATGATGTGTCTAACGGGCATCAGAAGCCGGATCCTTTTGGTGGCGTCAAATGCATTGAATCCATCTTTGGGCACACGGATAAACAGTTGCTGATGTACATTGGTGACCACGAAGCGGACACGCTTTTTGCACGCAATATCGAGCAACATTTAGGTAGCAACTGCAAAGTGATTGCCGTAGCAGCAGCGTACAGTGGCGCTCAACCGCAGCACTGGAACGCCCAGCCAGATTATGTGGCACATCAAGTAGACGACTTAATCGACATCATTGGTAATTACGCTTAGCCTCAACATGCACAACACTGAAAACCCGAAAACCATCTCAAAGACAGAAAGCCTTTTGCTCTCTTAAGGCTTTGTGTATCGTACATGCCTTGTGCTGGCTTACTCGGCTCACGCGCAACTTCAGACCATTCACACTCAATACCTAAGGTAACGCAATGATCACATGGCCTTGTTTACTTAAACTCGATGGTGACGATGAACTGGTGTATTTAGCTTCACCAAAGCAGCTAAATGCAGAATGCCAAGCGTTGATTTGGGGTCAGGATGACATAGTGATTGATACGCAAGGTCATTGCTTTGCATTGAAAACCAGTGCCAACAACACGGTGGAATTGGGCCTTTTGCCACAAACATTGAATGTGCAGCAAGTGACAGAGCTGATTCAAAAGCACGAATTTAGCAAAGCACAACGTTGCATCATCAAAATCCATTTTGTGTCGGTCCAGCAAGCGATTGAAGCGTTGGCTGATTAACAATTACGCCCTTGTTTTTATGCTGAGATAAAAACATAAGCACATGAATTTCGATACTTTTTCATTTTGAGACTCATAATCACTAAAAACAGCGGAGTGATTCTTGCTACCTCAATCTTTTGGCTTTGAGGAAAATGACATGCAAGAAAAAGTTCGCCAATTGGATGCGCAGCAAACCACCTCATTTGACACGGAATACATCGATAAAGGCATGTTTGAAGTACTAACCAAACAACTCAACATGCTCTATCCTACCCAGCAGCCTTTTCACCTACTCGATGTAGGTGGCGGGAATGGAATGTATGCAGATAAGATTTTGAATCATTATCCCAATGCTCAAGTCACGCTTATCGAGCCAGAAGCGTCACTCATCGCCAAAAACCGTCCCAACCCAAACAAACATCTGGTCTGCCACCTTTTCCAAGATGCTGCGCTTGAAAGCAGTTTTGATATCATCCAGTTCAACTGGGTCTTGCATCACTTTGTTACCGACACCTATCAGTCCACCAAGCAAGTACAGCAAGAGGCTCTTCATTGTGCCTACCGGCATTTAACCCCAGGAGGGCTGATTGTCATGTTTGAAAACTTCTACGAAGGGCTTTTAGTGAACAATTTACCCAGTTCACTGATTTATCGATCTACCTCATCCAAGCTACTAGCACCGCTCACTCAACGACTAGGTGCGAACACTGCGGGCGTTGGTGTCTGCTTCCATAGTCGTACTACTTGGCACGATATGATCATTGAAGCGGGCTTTAAAACCGTCTTGCACGTTCCCTTCTATGCCTTTGGCAATTTGAGTAGTCTCAAGACCAAAGCGTTGCATTTGCGAAAACAAAATGTGGGATTATTGATTGGTAAAAAGTAGCTAATCCGCTATTAAAATTTGTTAATCTGGCACGATGAAACGTGTGAATAGTGAAGCCGCTTATGAACAAGGTCGTATTGGTATTTGGTGGATTGGGGAGCGCCAAATCGTCTGTAGTGGGTTTGTATAAGAACCTTCTGCACACCTTAAGTTCTCGCTTTGATGTCGTCGCCATTGACCCTGCAGTTCAACATCCCAAGTCCTGTGCATCGCAGTTCCAATTCCCTTACTCCGCTCGCTACGCCGATCTTGATGCGTTTTTACAAGCTCATTCACACACTGACGTTGCTGCCACCTTCGTTCTAACACCGGTCGGCACACATCTTTCCATCATTGAACAAGTGAGTAATGCCCTCGACATTCAAAACCTGTTGTTTGTGGTTGAGAAACCGTCCTTCTCTTTAGCTGAAATCGACACAGGCTTTAACCAAGTCATCCCTGAGCTTAAACGTCGCGGAGCACTGTTTTACTTTATTGATACCGCTTTGGTTTCCCCTTCGTTGGAAGCACTCTTTGCCGATTCATCTATCGCACTACCTGACTCTGCCCCGCGCAAGATTATCGCGATTGCAGCCGACAACCCTATCGACAATGATGAAGCGATCCAAGACTTCCGTTTTGAAAACCGCATTGAGTTACTCAACGCGAGAAAGCTACTTAACTTAGCCACCAGCGGCGGCGGAGGTTATGGCTTTGATATGGGCATTCATGCGATTGCAGGGCTAGTTCGCTACCTGCATAAATCCGGCATAGGAGACTCGCAAGTTGAACTAAAACAGATCCGTGCCGAACGTATTAACGAATCGCAATTGGAGTACACACAAGGCGCTGAAACCCATCTTTATATCGAAGGCGAACTCACGTCTCCGGAGGGCAATATTGAGGTAGTGATTGAAGCAGGAAAAGCGGGTGATATTTGGGACAGACGGTTGGAACTGCACTACACAGACTGCGTCATCGCAATTGGCTTTGGCACACTCAAGCATCCTCCTTATCTTTGGGAGAGAAGCCCCAATGGCATCAAGAGCACCACATTTGATGTTTCTGGCTCAGGTTATGCAATGCACTTTAACGACATCCTATGCGCGCTTGGTTTTGACGCAGAGCCTTTGCTCTCACAACAAGAAAGCGAAGCCTTGATGTCACAATCGATGAACTTGCTGCGCTGCGTATTTGACGCCATCGGCGATACCCATCAAGTTCGCGAACGAAACATTACCGTGGTTGATAAACACATACCCAAATACCTATCGGAAGCAGAGCTAGAGATTAGGAAAGAGCTCAGTCAATACCTCAACAGTTTGATTCATTAAATGGGAAACGAGTCAGTATTTCTGGCTCAATTCAATTAAGTGATATAGTTTCTATTCATACCCTTCAATTTGTAAGTTGAATGATAGGAATATCATGATAAATCTATCCCACTTAATCAAAAATGATATGAACCTGCTGATTTGTCTGTACGTTTTACTGCAAGAACGCAGCGTGAGCAGAACCGCAGAAAAGCTATTCTTATCTCAATCGGCCGTCAGTAAACAACTTACTAAATTGCGCCAGGAGTTTGATGACCCTTTATTCGAGCGAGAATCCAAAGGTTTATTGCCGACCCCAAAAGCGTTGGCATTGGAGAGCAAACTGCAACAAATCCTGATGCAAATTGATCAGCTTCGTGAACCAGAAGAATTTGACCCAGAACGCTCGACTCGCGTTTTTAGTATCGATCTTATCGAAACCGCTTACTCCACAATTTACCCACGTTTTCTGCCTCAGGCGTTATCCAGTGCACCGAACATCACCATCAAAAGTGCCGATTGGAGCCACAGCAGTATTACTCGATTACAAAGGCGAGAAATCGATTTTGGTGTCGGTATTTTTGAGTTTGATGATCGTTCGAAAACTCATGTCGACACCATCCCTGACACACTGAATTACGCGGAACTGATGCGCGATACTTCGGCATGTATATTGAGAAAAGGACACCCTGCATTAGAGGAAGAATGGAACCTTGATGCGTTCTTAAAGTACCGCCATATACAAGTCATCACAGGAGGCGTGTCTAGTTGGCTACTGCACGAGGTGCTCGACACAAAACGACTGCGCATTGATAACGCCGTCAACATGTCCGACATTTCCAGCGCGGTAAAACTGTGTGAAAAAAGCGACTTGGTACTGACCTACCCCTACAAAAGCATCCGCGAGTTCGAAGGTAAATCAGACATTGTGATCAAGCCGCTCCCGATAGAGATGGAGCCCGGTGGGTTCTTTCTACTTTGGAACAAGCAACTCGACAACGACCCAAGCCATAAATGGTTAAGAGAGCTAATCGTCAGTCAGTCTTACGCTTAATCTCAGAGCCTGTTACCAAAGTAGAAAATGCAAAGCTATGAGTTGATGTACTTTAGATGAACATTCAAGCGCCAAAAGTAGAGTGCTTGCAAAGCGATAACAGAGAATGTCGAAAGTAATTCAATAATAAAATAATGTTGATCGCCAAAATCAAAAGATACGATAGCCATCCCAACAAGCACAGATAAAGCGACAAACCTAAAAGACAAAGGGATAGATAAAGCGATAGAGCGAAGAATGTAGGTTTTACCATCTCTATTGTTCGTTCTATACGTGACACCTACCCCAAAAATTGACACGACTAAGATACCGATAGCCTCGGTTATCATAGCTTCATTGCTTGCATACGGTGCCAAGATCATCAAGTACGGGGTTACCGTATAAAAGATTAAGAATATTAAAGCGTATTTAATCCAATCACTGTCTGGCACTTTGTTGTCTCTTAGCTCCTCAGACAGCTTTGATGTTTTCCAAATGTACAAATCCTTATTCCTTTTTATGTGAGCTTAGATTAAAGGCTCCCCTAAAACCCTAACTACCAACGTTCAAAAACAACCAGTCAATATCAATAAAAACAGATAACTAGCAGCAACTTCGGTCTGAAGTTTACCTCACAAAACCATTCACAATCGATATAAAACAATCCAAAAAGCAAAGGAATTTATAAGATAACTGTTTGATAAGCTCGCGGAATACATTTGTTTATTCTTCTCCTTACCCATCAATAACAAAAAATTATTATCTTGAAAATTATTGATAATTTCATGTAATTAAAGTTTCTCCATATACTCACCTCCATCGAAACGAAACACGAATTAAGCATCACAGTTTTTGGAGCAGAATTATGAAAATGAATCACGTAGGCATTATGGTTGGCGATATGGACAAAGCAGTAGAGTTCTACACTAAAGCGCTTGGTCTTCGCATTGTAATGAACAACACAAAAGTTATCGAAGAGCGCGAATCAGCAATCGGTCGTATGTGTATCGCCGTATTCGGTGAAGGCTTTAAAGGCTTCAACATCGCTCACCTAGTGACGTCTGACGGCATCGGTGTTGAGTTGTTTGAAATGAAAGAGCGTCAAGAGCGTCACGAAGTAGACTTCTCTCGTCTAGGCATCTTCCACTTCTGTCTACAAGTAGCGAAAGAGCAGTTCCCACAAACAATCAAACGTATTGAAGAGTTTGGTGGTAAAGCTCGCATGGACATCATGCGCTACCACCCAGAAGACGACAGCAAACAAGCTCAAATGATCTACATGGAAGACCCGTTTGGTAACTTGTTCGAGCTTTACTCACACACTTACGAAGAGACTTACGCGTCTGATTACGAATAATTAAACGTCTAAGAACAAAAAAGGACTGGCACTAAGCCAGTCTTTTTTTGCAATAAAATCAGTTCATTAAGCTCAACCAATCTATATTACTTCTTTTTTAACTCCCACGTTAATATTGCTAGCACATAAAGATTCCCGATATTCGCTTTCTATTTCCCGATATTGCTATTGTTAAAATAACGCTTAGATGAGAATACCTCCCATTAAGGAGTCATCTATGCATCTAACGGACAAGATGAGCGTCACTCAAGCACTCATCTCATTATTAAAAACGGAAAAAAAACGCATCACTTATACCGGCGTTAGCGCTGTGTTGTGTGTGTTCGCAGAACTCGCCACTTGGATTTGCTTATACGCCGCATTGAGCAAATACCTAAATACCCAAAGTCTCTATTTCTACTTAGCCCTTATGACCATTGCAGTCTGTGTGCGCTATTTTTTCTATACGATTTCGGTATGGCAGGCGCACCTTGCTGCTTATCAAATTATTCAGACCATTAGGCAGAAGCTCGTTCGTGCTCTGTCCGAAATGCCAACCGCTAAACTGATGCAATACCATCGTGGAGATATAGAAAAACGACTCAGCGACGATTGTCAAAGCCTTGAACCTCTTATTGCTCATCATACGACCGATATTATTACTGGTACTTTACTTCCGTTTGTTTTGCTTGGTTTTATGGTCAGCATCGACTGGCAACTAGGCTTAATCGCATTAAGTCCTCTCCCCCTCGCCGTAATTGCCCAAACAGTCATGATGCGTGGCTTTTCAGATAGACAAAAAAAGTACAATCAAGTCGTTGCGAATATGCACAAAGCGCAACTAGAGTTTTTGCGTAGCATCGGCGTGATGAAACTATTCGGCGTTGACGCGGACTCTTACCGCCAGTTAAGCAATAACATGACTAAGCACCACAAGCTGGTTAACGCTTATACCAATCAAATGGTTGGAGCATGGGTCACCTTTACTACCTTAGCTCAGGCGTCTTTGGTTCTTGTTATTCCATTCGCCATCATCAAATTGACCCAAGGTTCATTAAGCCCGGTCGAGCTCGTGATGATCGTGATTCTTTGTGCCGGCATCCTTAAACCATGGTTGGATCTAACACAGATATTTGGGCAAGTGCAGCAGTCCTTTTCTTCTCTAGAGCGAATACTACCTCTGTTCTCAGCAACGTCGGATCAACATTTCAAATCCATTGCAACGCCTTATGTCGAGCTTTGTTGTGAAAACTTAGCAGTCAAACGTGACTCACTCGATATCGTCAGTGGACTGAACCTTCAGTTATCTCATGGCGAGTGCATCGTAATTCAAGGCGCATCAGGCTCAGGGAAAAGTAGTCTACTGGCAACGCTTTACGGAGAATTAGCAACATACGAAGGCGATTGGTTTATTAACCAAAAAGCCGTGTCTTCGATGTCCGATAGAGAACGAAGCCAATTTATCTCAGTTGTCGACCAACACCCTGTTTTCTTCAGCGCATCAATACGCGAAAACTTGGTCTTAGGAGATCGATTGATACACGACTCCGTGATTATCAAACTCCTCGATATGCTTGGACTTTCTGCACTTATCGAACAGCTTCCGAATGGTTTGTATTCCAGTATGGATGAAACCGAACGCAATTTTAGTGGAGGGGAGCTACAGCGGTTAGCCATCGCTCGCGCCATGCTAGTACGCCCTGCCATTCTGGTTTTAGATGAAGCGACTTCTCATCTAGATAAGGTAACGGAAAATCGTGTTCTAGAAGCAATACGTCAACATGCACCGCAGCAAATCCAATTGGTCATCAGTCATGGTTCACAAGCATTAACCATCGCTAACCGAGCGTTTTCATTATCACACGGGCAGCTTAAACAAATTCATCTTGAGGAGACCGTCTGTGCGTAACATTCTCAAGCTACTCGATCATGCAGATATCAATCCAAAAACGTTTTTGGTTGGCATCGCTGGCAAAGTGTTCAGTGAGATTCTGCCATTATTTTGTTGGCTACTGATATTCGGAGCCCTTACCCAAACATGGTTACTTTCTCTTGAAGCCCTATTCGCAGTTTCACTTATCACGGTTGTCGTTCAGTGGCGGTTAGGACAATCCGCCAAACAAAGCTTCTTAGGCGCTTATGACATTACTCACCACCTGAGAAAAGTGCTACTACATGACATTCGTAGCCAACCGTTTTCCAAGATCACAGGGCAAGGTCTGGGAGAGCGCATTAAGCTAATCACTCGTGATTTAAAAGCATTCGAAGACATTTTTAGTCACCTAATTGCTGACTTGATCGCAGCTTTGGTGGTTCCGTTCGCGATGCTTTGTGTACTGCTATTTTGCTCACCTTACCTAGTCTCACTTATGCTGATTGTTATGGTGATCGCGAGCTTATTGCTGTGGAAATTCGAAGATAACTTTTCCAAACAAGCACAACGCCATGTCGATAAAAACGCTTCTTGCACCAACAAACTGCTCGAATACATAGCTTGTTTACCAACGCTAAAACGCTTTGGTCGCAGTGAAGTATTAGCGACTCCACTTAATCAAGAATTAGTAGACTTGCGCAAAACAGGGTTAGGGGTTGAATGGGCTGGTGGAATTGGCGTCATTTTAGCAAGCTTGTTACTTGAGCTTTCTATTCCGATGGTTGCGGCGCTCGGTGCTTACTTAATGAGCCTGGGCTACCTTACGCTCGGGGAGTGGTTAGTTTCAATCATTGCTGCCGTCGCTTGTATCCGACCATTTGTACGCATGACTATTTTCTCTACGTTACTCAGATACATGGCTAAATCTGCCGATCGTCTATATGCCCTAAGCCAAGAACCGCAACAACCTGTGCATGGTGTTCAAGCACATCAACACGATATCGAATTCAAAGCGGTTGAGTTAACTCTGGATGGCAACACCATTCTTAAAGACATCAATTTGCAGGTTCCATATGGGCAACATATCGCGCTCATCGGTACCAGTGGAGCGGGAAAAACCACCTTGCTAGATTTACTTGCTGCATTCCACATCCCCACTCATGGAGCGGTAAAAATTGGTGGTTGCACGGTAGAAGCAACAGGGACAATGCACTGGTACCAGCACATCTCCTACGTTACCCAAAATGTGCAATTGTTCGCTGGGACGCTAAAAGAAAACTTGCTCATCGCCAAAAAAGACGCGAGCACCGAAGAGTTAGAAACTGCAATCACTACCGCAGGACTTGATGAGCTGATCGCTCGCTTGCCACAAGGACTAAACACCGAAATAAACGAGAATGGCAAGGGTTTATCGGGTGGAGAACGTCAACGCTTGTCCCTCGCAAGAGCGTTGCTTCATGATGCGCCCATTGTGCTGCTTGATGAGTTTACATCCGCACTCGACCACCCCAAACAACGGGAAATACTGCATAGCATTACCGAGTGTTTTGCCTCTAAAACCATGATCACAGTAGCGCATCGATTGGACACCATTGCTGATGCAGATTGCATCTATTTGATGAACCACGGTCGCATTGAGGATTTTGGCTCGCACGACCAATTAATCGCAACCTCTTCCCACTACCAGTCTCTGTGGGAAGCTCAACATAACAATTAAAAATTCAGCGCTGTGAGTAGTGCTAACTTATTCAGATTCAAGGAAAACAGTATGTACAAGATTTCTTCGCCGCGCACCGTCATTGCGAGCGCTATCCTCACAATTTTGGGTACTTCATACTCCTATGCCGAAGAGACGCCACCAGCAATGGAAGTGGTTATCGTTGAAGCAACCAAGTTCGATACTCCTTTATCGCAAGTGAACAATTCAGTTGTGGTCAAAACGGGAGAAGAACTCGAAAAAGCAGGCATTTATCAGGTCAAAGATCTCGAGATGGTATTCCCTGGACTGCTTATACAAACTCGCGGGAACCGAACTTACGCCAACACCACCGTTCGTGGGATTAGTTCACCTGACTACTATTCGCCAACCGTGAGCATTTATGTTGATGGCGTCCTGCAAGATAACGCTTTTGTCACTCAACCGCTGATTAACGTGGAAAAAGTCGAATTGCTGCGCGGTCCGCAAGGCACACTTTACGGTGGGAACGCGCAAGGCGGTGTCATTAACATCGTGACTCGTCGTGAAACTGACGCCACCGAAGTTAAAGCTTCTGCTTTATATTCTAATTTGAGTCAGCAAGTTGATGCTGTCGCCGCTACCCGTTTATCTGACTCCATTTCAGCGGATATTGCAGCTAGATATATCTACGATGAAGGTGATATTAAACACGCCACCAGCGGGAAAAAAGACGCAAACGATGCAGATGAGCAAGCATTAAAAGTTCGCTTTCACTACTTACCAAATGACTCAAAACTTAGCGCAACCCTATCAGTCGCCGCAGATAAGCTCGACAGCCATGAGGAGTGGTACTTCACTGAGAGTGAACATGACTCTGGTGTAAAAGACGCACCAATCCCCAAACTTAAGCGAGACGTTAATACTTTCGCGCTGAATCTTGGTTACGATTTAGATTCCTCTCAAATCACAAGTATCACCGCTTATCAAACACGCGAGATAGACCGCGAATATGTCTATGGCTACTACCAAGAAGATCAAAACAAGTTCAGCCAAGAGCTACGTCTAAACCAACAATACAACGATCGTTTTAGCTACGTAGTTGGCGGCTACTTGGAATATCGCCGTTTGGACGTTTCAGCCAATAACGCACGAAACAAATTGGACTATGACACGTACGCGTTGTTTGGGCAGACAAACTACCAGTTTGCACCACAGTGGGATGTCACTCTTGGCGTCCGAGCTTCATACCTAAAAGTAAACTCTGACTTCAACGGTAACCCGGCATGGTTTATCAATCCTTATAACAAGGAACAGACAGAATCGACGGTTTCACCAAAAACTGCAATTGGTTGGCAAGCGAATGAGGACACTCGACTTTACGCTTCCATAACCAGTGGTTACCGACCGGGGGGCTACAACGTTGTTCCTCTGAGCAATGCAGATGCAAGCGGTTACGACGCGGAAAAATCACTGAATGGCGAGCTAGGCTGGCGCACCAACTTTGCGAATCAAAAAATCGATTTTAGTGGCGCATTGTACTGGATTAAAACGGATGATATTCAACTATATACCGGTACGCCAGGGCATCAAACTCTTAAAAATATGGGTGAGGCTCTAAGTAAAGGTATCGAAGCTGAGTTCGCTTTCTACCCAACCGATGATCTGACCATCACTGCTGCCGGGACTTTTGGACGTTCAACATTTGAATCAAACAACAGTACCTTTGAAGGGAATCGACTGCCTTACGCGCCAGACACCACGGCAACGTTGGGCTTTAACTATTACCTACCAGTAACAGGAATCAAAGGCGACATTTCGATCAACTCTCAAGCTCGTTATAACTCTAAAATCTACTTTAACGAAGCTAACTCACTATCACAAAGTGCGTACACTCTCGTCGATCTATCCATTAACTACGACTATAGCGAAGCTCTGTCTATCTCGCTCTTTAGCAACAATATTACTGACAAAGACTACACCACTTACGCATTCTCTTATGGTCAGACATACAGCAATTACGGTACAGGTAGAGAAGTTGGTGTGAAAGCGAAGTACGAGTGGTAATGAAACCTATGGTTAGCGCTCAAGGAATCAAACTCAAACCATTGCTCGCCGTTCTGGCGAGCGTTTATACCATCCAAAGCTTAGTCAGTATGTTCACACTTCAAGGCTTGCCAGCGATAATGCGACATGAGGGCATAGATACCTCCCAAATAGGGTTGTTCTACCTTGCAATGCTTCCTTGGGTCGCTAAATTTTTGTGGTCACCTTGGATCGAACGGCAACGCAAAAAGGGAGCGAGTTTACAAAATCACGCCATCATTATTTTTGGTTCTCAGCTAGTTTTAATTGCCATACTCGTTGCGCTTTGCGTCATTGGAACGATCGAGAATCGAATGACCCTGTTTGCTGGCGTTTTGGTTATCAGCTTATTTTCCAGCTTCGCTGATATCGCTACAGACGGTCTGGCGATTGACCAGTTGGAGGCAAAAAGAAGATACCTAGGCAACGTCATGCAAGTTGGTGGTTCGTATCTAGGGGCTGTTTTTGGCGGTGGATTATTTATCTATGCGACTTCATTGCTCGATTGGCAAACCGCATTATTCGGTCTGGCTCTTCTAACTTTATTATTCAGTATGCCAACGCTTTGTTTATTCTGGAATCACGGCGCCAATCAGAAAAGCGCGCCAACAGCTCGTACTCCCTCCCTTAAAGCTGCATTTTCTAACCCTGAAGTAAGGATTGGACTGCTCCTTGTGACCGTATCGCAGCTCGGAACGAGAGGGGTTTTATCAATGATGATGCCTTTCTTAGTCGACAGCGGTATACAGCTAGAAAGTTTGGGTCTTTTGGTTGCAGGTGGAGGAGTGATTACCGGTTTAATTGGCGTAGTGCTAGGTGGCTGGTTAATCAAAAAAAGTCGATCACTCAATGTGTTACTACTAATGATGGTCTTTGAAGTTGTGTTTTTTAGCTTCTATTTAGCATACGACTTAAATATTGCTGAGCAGGGATGGTTAATCGCGGGTATCTTTGTCGTTAATGGCATCATTACGTCGGCTAAATTTGTTGCGCTTTATACTCTAATGATGGGGTTTGCCTCCGGACATCAGTCAGGTGTGAACTTCTCTCTTTTCCAATCGATGGATATGTTCATTGCAATCGTGATGGCTATCATTTGCGGGGCACTGATCGGCGCTTTCGGGTATTCAGTACATTTTATGTTAATGATCGCTTTTAGCCTCGTCGCTATCTTCATAATCCCAGTCTTAAAACCAAATGAGAAGGCGAACCTCATCTCACAAACCTAACCAAGCCCTGTCGTTAAAGAAGCTCTAGGTATATCCAGAGCTTCTTTCTCTGTGAACTCGACTTAGTTCAATAATCTCTACAAATGATATCTATTATCATTTATATTAATTGATCAGGGAGATACTCACGAGAAAACGACGAAGGCTGAAACAATGAGTAATATCGTGAAGAGCTTAAACTTAGTAGGCGGCGTAGATGGAACGTTTGATGTTGTTGCTCTCGATGATGGTGTGAATGCCTACATCGTTAACTGTACAGCAACAACGGACATTCAGTTCAATGATCCGGCAGACGCGGGGTTCTATATCAGCTTTGCTGGTATTAACCACGCCTACAGCCCTAAATATCCTGATTACCCTGCCGCATCTTTTGCTTCTCGATGCATAGCATCACTTTTGCCGAAGCCTGAACCTGTAAACCCTATTGAGCTAGGAGAAGGAGGTCGAATTGAGAACATTCGAATTCATTTCCCGTTACACCATAGCTTGACTAAAAATCTTCTTCCTCAAAATAGGGGCTCATCATTCAAGCCTTTCGATCTTTATGAAACAGGTTGGCAAATGCCACTTACAGGAGATATTCTTAACGTTGCCAAATCGATTTGGAACAATGACTTCCAGGGTATAGCCCGAACAGTATGGCTAAGAGGAAAAATCTTAGAGCTGCTTGCGTTACTCATGGTGCACAAAGAGCCTAAGTCTCTCGCCGAGCAAGCGTGCGACCTCATTGCAACGCAGCCCCATATTGATTGGAACATACCGGGCTTATCTAAAGAACTCGCAACTAATGAATGTTATCTAAAGCAATCCTTTAGAGAGCAGTTCAATATGGGCGTCGCAAGCTGGATCCAAGCTTATCGCATCAGCCTTGCCAAAGAACGTTTAGCCAACCCTAATGAGTCCATCACCAAAATCGCCTTAGATTTGGGTTATCAAAGTGGTAGCTATTTTTCGAAGGTATTCAAACAACACACCGGACTTACGCCCAAAACATTTCGCAGCCGCTCTCCAAAACAGTAATCGGTGTCGCACAGCGACGAAAAAGCGTGATATAGAAAAAAGGCTTGGTACTGAACCAAGCCTTTCACTTATTAAATGACTTGTTGAGGCGGGGTGCGCTTTGAGATACCTCGTTGACAGCCAAAATGGCTTCATCACCTTTGATATGAATATTCAGGCGCAAAGTGCAGACGACGAACAACCCGCTAATCCTAACAAGCCACTATAAGTCAGAGCGGCTTTGCTAGGCTTCAAGATCACTCTTCAGGAGCCCATACGCGGATATCGACATCCAAATCAGCGGGAGCGTAAACCACGACTGGTAGCTTGCTGTTGTAACGGTACAAATCACGAGTCGGCATTTGCACGAACGTTTCGACCTTCTCCATATCTTCAGGACAAGCCATTAACGTTGAGATAGCACCACCCGCTGAAGAATCAACTTGATAGTAGGTATAACCCCAACCTTCCAATGTATGCTCCGTCACAGAGCCGCCTAAAGATACGC
This sequence comes from Vibrio sp. NFR, assembly GCF_027587095.1. Classification (NCBI taxonomy): domain Bacteria; kingdom Pseudomonadati; phylum Pseudomonadota; class Gammaproteobacteria; order Vibrionales; family Vibrionaceae; genus Vibrio; species Vibrio sp. NFR. The sequence goes on along the minus strand of NZ_JAPPTN010000002.1, from coordinate 342,826 downwards.
GGTTACAGTCTGTTTCCATCATTTTACCAACCACTAACTCTACGCGCTTATCTGCTTCGTTGCTTGCTGGGTCTACATAGAAAACATGTTTTGTCATGCTCCCCATTTCTGGAAACATCTCTGCTGATGGACGAGATACATCATTTGCTGAATTCATTGCAGAACATCCGCTCAGTGCCATAGCACCGGCAGCTAACCAAACTGCTTTCATCGTTTTTTCCTTTTTCATATGGACGTGCATATTGTAACTGGGAACACCAAATTAGTGTAAATATGCGATGCAAATTGCTCACGACTCTCACAATTACGACGTATCCCCCCATCGAACAGTTCTGGCAAGTCTCTAATCTGGACCTTGCAGCGATTTGGCGACAAGGTTATGGTTTGAAACCTGATTTGGTCACAATTCAAGGAAGAGAAAATGACCACCTATCTTGCTGGTTTTACGCTGGGCATTTCCTTAATTCTGGCTATTGGGGCGCAAAATGCCTTCGTTTTAAAACAAGGCATCAAACAGCATCATGTATTCTTAGTGTGCTTCTTATGCGCCTTGTCTGATGCCATTTTAATTTCTCTTGGTGTCGCGGGTTTCGGTTACTTGGTAACTCAGTTTCCTTTGATCGAGACAATTGCACGTTACGCTGGCGCAGCGTTCTTAACTTGGTACGGCATCAGTAGCCTACGCTCTGCATTCACACAAAAACACATAATGAACCCTGAAGGTGATGCCTCAAAAAGTGCATGGCAGACAGCACTGATTTGCTTGGCATTCACATGGTTAAACCCGCATGTTTATCTTGATACAGTGGTGTTGCTGGGCTCTATTTCCACTCAATATGAACCACATAAATGGCAGTTTGCGATAGGCGCTGTTTGCGCCTCTTTCGCATTCTTTTTCAGCCTAGGCTATGGCGCAAAACTGCTTATCCCGATCTTCAAACATGCGCGTTCTTGGCAGATTTTGGAATTCATCATTGGCTTTGTCATGCTGGCTCTGGCGATCAGCTTGCTGGTTTAGTGCGTATACTTTTCTCATCATGGAAAAAAGGGCAACGTCATGGCAAATCCGAGAAATCCAATTGAAGTAAAAGCGCTCGACCACGTGGTACTAAGAACAGACAATCTCGACGCGATGCTGCACTTTTACCGAGATATATTAGGATGCCCAATAGAGCGTGAATTACCAGACTTGGGGTTAACTCAGCTTCGTGCAGGAATGGCGATCATTGATTTGGTGACGGTCGATAGCGAACTCGGAAAGCTAGGTGGAAAATCGCCCAGTCAAAACGGTCGTAACCTTGACCACTTTTGCGTGCAAATTGCCCCTTTCGAGGAAAAAGAACTGCTGTCTTACTTACGCCAAAACAATGTGCATGTTGCAGAGTTTGCTGAAAGATATGGTGCCCAAGGCTTCGGGCGCTCTGTCTACTTGGAAGATCCAGAAGGCAATGTGGTCGAGCTGAAACCACAGAAATAATGCACCAGAAAACCACCCATTTTCGACCAGAAACATCCCTAAATGAATCCCAATCGCTGCGCGTTACGTATGTGTGTATCCAACAGCAGAACAGGATTAACGAATGACCTTTAGCGATGACATGCTATCAAGAATTATTGAAATGGCATGGGAAGATAGAACCCCGTTTGAAGCCATCCAACATCAATTTGGTTTGGACGAGAAAGGGGTTATTAACTTAATGCGCCACCACTTACAACCGAGCAGTTTTAAGCTTTGGCGACACCGAGTCTCCGGCAGGAAAACCAAACACCTAAAACTGCGCTCTCCAGAAGTGAAGCGTGGCTATTGCCCAACACAGTACAAACAACGTTGAGCCTCTCTTAAATTTCTAATGCTATGTGCTTAAACCATAAAATACGGCGCACTATCGCGCATGAACTCAGCCATTGAGGCTAGATAGTCCCATGTCTCTCGGTAAGTGTGGTTCATACATTGGGTGAACACCTGACACAAAGACGGGTCCTCTTCCAACCACTGGCTGACATGCTGAGCCGTATAAGAGACCTGCTTGACCTCATCATCCAGTATTTTTTGAATGGTTGGGCGCATCTCTTTCAGGTAAGGGACATCAGATTGATCAATAAAACTAAGCTGCGCGACCAGCAAACACCATGAACGGATTTCAACAGAATGCGCGCGGAAAAGGTGAATTTTAATATCGTCGTAGAAGTTGCTAACGTTGTTAAAATTGAAATCACTAGACTTGGCTTCTTGGTATACCTCAGTTTGGTATCCCGTCAACGGGATTAAGCTGGCATACATAGCGGAGTGATTTAAGTCGTTTTGACAATGGTGCATGATTTGCTGCTTCATTTCCCCTTGCGCATAACGATTGGCAATCATCTTGAGCCGCTCTGCGCCCTCTTCCTCATTGATGGCGTTGTGCAACAGGTAATACGCCATGGTTTGCTTGCTCTGAAAAATCTCTTGAGTGAGCTCATTCATCGCTTTTGGTGTAAGGGAAGAATCCGAATAAAGGTAGCTTGCAATAGAGGCTTTGTACTCATTAGAGGGCACAAAGTTATTATCTTCTAACAAGTTATAAAGGCTGGTCTGTAAACAATTCATGTCACCTTCCTTGATGGTGTTGCAACGCAACACGTCATGCTGACAACGTAGAAAGTGAGGTATTTATCAATACGCTCTTCAAGGTGAGGAAAATTCAGGCGGCAGAGTAGAGTGTTGGAATGATTTTGGCTCGGAGCGGCTGAACAGCGGCGAGATTTGGGGTTACTCTAATGCTTTTGCATGAATGTAAATGACCTCACTAATACTTGCAGCATATGCATTGTTACAGCATGGTTAAACGATCATTTTATAAATGTTATCTATTGCAAATCGACAGAATGAAATGCGGACAACTAACTTACCAATATTTAAAGAAAAATCTCTCTGTAGCGCAATTTCTATGGCAAACAACTTTTCAAAAACAGCGGAAAATTAGTGTTTTAGCTCTACAAAAACCGGACAGCTTTCACTGTCCGGTTTGATCTTATTGAGCCTAATTTGAAGGGGTTAAGCGGTTGTAGATGCTAGGGGGTTCATCTACAACGCTTAATGCTTTACGTTGTCAGGGGCGCAAAACTTATTTGCCCACAAAACCGTTGTACAACATGTAGAGGTGGGCAGCACTCCATGAGAAGTTATTTGCACCTTGTACTGCACCAGTTTCTGGGTTGTAGTTTTCCTGAATTGGCGTTGCTTCCGTTAGACCTTGAGCGTTCTTGAATAACTTATCGACCATCAGACGAGCTTCCACGCCGTAGCCGTAGTTGTCCATACCACGAACACCGAAGTAGAACTGATCGAGCCACACACGACCACGCCAGTAAATGTCTGGACCGTAAGCTGGGTTATCCATTGATGCGGTACCTAACGGGATCTTCGGCGAGTTAAACTTGCTGGTATCAAGCATGTTCTTCACCACTTTATCAGCATGCTCTTGTGTCGCCGCGTTGTTGAACAATGGTGACCAACCTTCAGGACCCATGCCGCGTTTGACTAGAGTTGGACCCGCACATTGGTTACTCAAACCTCCAGGTACCACTTCGATATCGTAGTAGAATCCTGTCGCTTCATCGAACATACAACGGTTGATGTACTCTTTGGTGTCATCCGCTTTCGCTTTAAACTCAGCAGCTTTCTCCGCTTTACCCAGAACCTCTGCAATTTGCGATAGGTACAGGTTATCTGAGTACCAGTAAGAGGCTTGGTCTACCGACTCTTGCATGAGCGAGTAACCTGACAACTTGTTCTCGTCATTGGTGTTCTCGTTGAACTTCACTTCCCAGTCTTTCTTCGCCTGAGCCAGTTTGTCCAAGTTCGCAGCTGAAGTATCACGGTAAGTGATCTCCGAGCCTTGTGCACCCATCACCATATCGTACGTGTTGTCGAAACCATTGGTGTTGTGAGCATAGCGCCCCATTTGGTCAATCACTTCTGCTTCTTCTTGCGTTGGTAGATCAGACTTACCTTGCAAGTCATCGATGGTATCGATAAAGCCAAACACACCCGCGTTATCGCGCCCTGATTCCCAACCAGCAGCCACTTTTGCCGGAATGCTCATCGCCGTGTAATCACCAGAAGTCAGCAACTCATTGTATTTCTCGATTCCAGTCTCTTTGATCCACTTGTCACCATTTGCTTCGTCTTTGTACTGGAATTTCATGTCGTCTACAGACGCATCTGGTCCCCAAGATCCATCATTCACGTCATCTTCAAATACGGTGTGAATTGGGTCTTTCGCTGCACCGTATTCCGGAATGCCGTTCTTGTTGGTATCGCGAGCACGTAACCACCAATCGTGGAATGCAACGAGCTTCGGATACATCTCTTCTAACCACTGTTTCGCTTCTTCCGGACGATTATGTTCGTCTTTTAGTGCGGTATACACTTCCCATACTGCCCATGCCGCAAGAGATGGTTTGGTGTTACGTTCGTTCCAGTTCAAACCGTCTGTTGCCAGTGGGAAGACTTTTTTGTATTCCGCAGACATACCTTGCCAACGTTCAGCCGGTAAGTTGTATGTCACCACATCAAGCAAGTAGCCTTCATCCCATGGACGCACAGGGTCGTCAGACTTAACTTGGTATTGGAATACCGTGCGAATGTTTTCCATCGCAACGTCTGGGTTGAAATGAGACATCGCGTACGCTTGTTTCCACGTATCCCACGGCCAAGTCATGTTGCCAGAGAAGTACGGCGCGGTAACAGAAGGCGTTACGGTGTCGTGGTCAATCGCGCCAGCAGCACCACGCCAGTTCGCACTGAGCGTTTCCATCGCTTTTACTGCAACGAATTCATGCTCTTTAGAAGCCGCGTCATTCGTTAGACCTTTTTCTAGGTATTCTTCCCAGCGCATTGCCGATTTGTGCATGTAACCGTTCGGGTCTGCCATCACATCGTCCAATTTAGCAAACTCAGAAGCTTGCTCTTTGGTGTTTTGCACGTGAGTGTAAGCCGTGTACAGTGTGATTTCTTCGCCGTTACCTAAGGACGCGGTTTGTACAAAACCTTTTTTGTCATCACTGATGGTTGAAGTTTCTGGCTTGATAGAGCGTGTCACTTCGAATTTCGAATCCCCCGAAGTCAGTAGAGACCATGAGTCACGAACTGCACCAAAAGATACTTCTACACCGTTATCGGTGGCTGTGATAGCACGAGAATAGGTAGGGTAAGCTTCTTCAACGCTGCGAACTGTGCTGTCATCGTTCTTGTATAGCTGACCATCATCCGCGCGATAATCTTGCATTAACTCGCCATCCCATTCGCCTTGAATAGCCAGTTTATTTGGGTTTTTGATTGTCGTTTTAACCAAAGAAGTACGGTCGGTGACAAAGCGCATTTCCAGCTTCGCTTCAACGCCATCGTCACCCGTGTATGTTTGGATCAGCGCGCCTGGCTGTGAGTATGCTTCTGTCAGCTTAAGCGGCATCGGTTTACCATCAACCGTTAACGCCAAACGGTCGAAACGCGCCGCCATGAATGACACATACTCTTCGGTTAGCAACGCGGTACCACCTAACGTGATCTCACCACCTTTGGTGTCTAGCGTGTGACCATGCCACGAACCATTATCAAACATAGGAATGTAGCGAAGGTGACCACCATGCAAATCGCGCAGTGCCACTGGCACACCTGCACGGTTGATGGTGTTATGGAATTCAGCCGCTTTCAATGGCGCATCCACGTTAGAGTCATTATCACTACTGTTGCATCCACTTAGTGTTAGAGCAACCCCGACAGCAATCGCACATAAAGAAGTCTTAAAGTGCATGTTATATCCCTCATTTATTGGCTTTTGGTCCTGATCAGGCGAAAAAAGGTCGAGACATGCCCTGCCGAGTTTCGATGATGAAGATTCAGCCTTATTTATTTCACTTTTGGATTTGAGAAGAGATCGGTTAATTTGTCTCTTCTTCGTTTGACCTATTTAAATAACAGGTCATTAATTTTGGATAATAGTGGGTCTTTGATGCATTCATTATCAAACACATCCACTTAATATAAATTCTTTATTTTATGATTAAATAGTCACTATTTTTCATTCGCCATTGAGATGGCTTTTAATAATTCACCGTCAATATTCGGAATCGTATCCGAAAGGAATATCTGATTGCCCGGAGTGTAAGTCATCAAGACGTTTCGGAGTCGCTTACTGCCTTCTCCGCTCTTGTTTTGCACATCAAATTCTATCAGTTTGTTGTACACCTCGTTCGCCAGTTTCTCTTCCTGTTCTTCAGTGATAGCAATGCGTCCCATGCAAATCGGTGGTCTCACATCATGGCTAAACACTTCATCTCGAAAGCGCTTAGCAAACAAAGTATCGAGCTTAGAACCTTCTTCGAAAATAAAGCGACCTTGGTCTTTAAAACGGTATTGGTCATCACCTTTTAGCTCGATGTAATCCATCATTTCCAACGCGCGGAAATAAAGCGTGATCGAGGTATGGGTCAATTGGTATTTGCTCGCAATATCTTGCGGAGAGCATTCCTTCCGACGTAATAAATACAAAAAATCAAATAGGTACGGATACTGGTGAAATATTTCACTGTTAGTGTCGGTGATAAATTGCTCATTTTCTTGTTGCAGCTGTTTACCACGCATGGACAATTCGACTAAGTCGGTATCTAAATGAGTGGCATACGAGAGTATTTTATCCAACCCTAAAGACGTGTTATGCAACTGCCTTTTAATCGTTGATAGAGGAATTCCCATTCCAATAGAGAGGTCAGAATAACAAATACCCTTCTCTTTAATTTTTTCTCGCAAAGCAGCAAGTAAATACGTTGCAGAATTATTCATCGAACAATGCCTATTTTATTTTTGTCAGCATCCCTGATGATATATTCAAGAAATCCCTACTCTTGTGATGCCGGTTCCAAATATTTCCAGCAATTTCTATCTATTAAATATGTTTCAATGATGAGACTTTTTACCAAGCATTAACCGATCAATTTTTACCCACCAAGATTAAGCTTTAACCAGTTATTGCAAGCCTTATCAGTATGCGATGAGTATAATTGTTTTGATGCGTAAAATTAAGTTCACCTAGTTTTTTAGTAAAAGTTTTCTTTTTAAAGATTAAATTTTTAGGTGGTGAGTATCAAAAAGTTGTACTTAGAAAATTAGTCACGTGAGAGATCACAGAAAAACGGTGACTTGCTGGTAATTTATTGATTCGATGACCAGTAAAAAGCTTGTTATAAGGACCAAGAAAGTTGGTTAAATTGGTAGGGATATTATTGAAGCGTCATCATATTATACCCTTATTTTTCTAGCTTGCTCACATAATTTTTCCACCTGCCACCATGCGTTGTTTTTATATTGTTGCGCGACATAAAAACTCTCGCCTGCCATAGGGGTAAGTAACTCAATGTGATCCACTTGGCAATGTGCTATCAAATCCTCAATCGGCTCATCCCATTTATGAGTAAACAACTCATACGTTGCCCAGTGTACTGGCAACAGCTTCTTTGCTTGCAGATCTTTAAAAGCTTGCACTGTGTGGTGGGCTTGCATGTGCCCCCAATTCTCTACCGGATAACCTTGATTGCCTTTCACATCTGCCGCGACTTCCAGACAAGCAATGTCTATCGGTCCGCAGCGCTGAGCGATTTGTACAAAGTGATTGTCGTAAGCAGTGTCCCCGCTGAAATAAAGCGTCTCTTGTTGTCCTTTCACCACCCAAGACGCCCACAAAGTGGCATTCTTATCCAGATAAGTTCTACCTGAATTATGGTTAGCGGGCGTGCAAATCAACTCGACGTTGGCGTACTGAACGCTCTCCCACCAATCGAATTCCACTACGTTGTCCGGTCTAACGCCCCAACGAATCAAATGCTTACCGACACCTAGTGGCACGTAAAATGTTACAGATCTATCAGAGTAATAACGTATAGTCGATGCTTCGAGGTGATCGTAATGATCATGAGAGATCAGGATGACATCGGGAGTCGGCAAGCTGTCGCGAACTGATGTATTGGGAATATTGCGCTCAAACCACGCCTTCGCAATCAACGGCGACGCGTAGTCGAACACAGGGTCAGTCAGGATGCGCACACCATCGGTCTCAATCATCAAAGTGGAATGCCCCAGCCAAGTGACTCGCATCGCTTCTTGTCGCTCTAAAAACCGCGTGGGCTCTATCGCTGAATAAGGCAGTTGCTTATCAGGACTGAGCGGCGAACGCCCGCCCATGTAAGCCCAACACACTTGCCAAAATGACTGAGGGCTTGGCACGTTTGGCATCTTATCTTTGACGCGTCCATTTTCAAATTGAGCTGAGTGGTTGATGCGATGCGCCAACTGCGCGTAGTAAGTATGAGGAGTAATCAGTGATTGCGTTGCGCGCTCACGAGCCAAGTACGTGTTTTTAAGTGTCGTTTCAGACATGTCCTATCTACGTCTTGTTCACTAAACTATGGTTTTAGTTAAGCCTGCTTGTGTGTCTTTTTCATGACCAAAATAGGGCGTAAGATGAAGATTAGGTTTCAGAGAAGGATTCCTGTTCTTAGTCGGTCTTGATAAAGAACAGCAAAGGAGAAAAATTATGGTGACCTGCAGCCAATACGATTTTATTGAAATCGCCTGTATGTTTAAGCTACCCGTAGAAATTACGCTCAAGAACGGTGAGAAGCACCAAGGTAGCGCGTTCGATACTGGTTACGATATGGAACGCCAAGAATGCTTATTTTTGGATATTGAAGGTGAACGCATTTCGTTTCCAACCGAACAGTTAGTCGCGATGAAAGCACTCAAAGACAATCCGCATTTCAGTGAAGTCACCTTCGGTTGATTGTCCGATATCAACTCCTAAGCCCCTAAGAATCAGATGTAAAAAAGCGCCCTTAACTGGCTGAGTTAAGGGCGCTTTAGTTTATGTTTAGAGGTTTACTTTGAACGGATAAATACCAGCATCGGCATCATGATCACGAACATCACTCCGACCAACTGGAAGGTGTGCACAAACGCGACCATTTGCGATTGCTGATGGAGCATGCTTTGGTACTGCTCCAATGCAGCAGGATCAGTAATCGACAATCCTTGCTTAGCAGCCCAATCATGCAACACAGGATTGTAAGGATTGAAACCTTCACCCAAAGCGTGCCATTGCTGTTGTCCATCACGGTACTGGTATGTGGTAGCGATAGAAATACCAAATGAGCTACCAATGGTTCGGAACAAGTTAAAAATACTCGCCCCTGCTACTGACTGTTCTTTTGGTAGCGTCATGTAAGCCAGCGTCGACAAAGTCGAGAAAGTCAAACCTAAGCCCATACCTTGAATCATACTTGGCATCACGATCCAGAAAGTGTCAATTTCTGTCGAGTATAGGGTCATAAAATAACTGCCAATACCAATACAGGTTAAACCGAATACAATCTTCAACCTTGGATCAAATTGCGGGTTGATGATGATGACCAAAATTAACATACAGGCGGACGCTAACCCTCGTGGTGCCATCAACATACCTGTGGTCGATACTGGATAGTTCAACAAGCTCTCAAGCAGCATAGGCTGTTGAGTGGTCAAGCCAAACATCGCCATCGAAACGACCGCTATCATCAAAGATGAGACCATGAGGTTTCTGTCTTTGAGGAGCCACAGCGGCGCTATTGGACTCTTAGTCTTCCAGCTGCGGTAGATCCACATGACTAAGCCCATTATCGCTAGCAGTGCAGCGGTTTGAATGATGCGTGAGTTAAACCAGTCTTCATCGTTCCCCTTATCGAGCACGAACTGCAACGCACCAACACCGAGCGCCATATAGCCAATGATCCACCAGTCGAAGTTTGGTTTCGACTTGTTGCTGATGTGGATGTAGCGATAAATCAGCGCGGTACACACCAAGCCAAATGGTAAGTTAACGTAGAAAATCCAACGCCAATTGATGTTATCGGTAATCACACCGCCCACCACCGGACCTAAGATAGGACCTAGCAAGATACCGATAGAGAAGATCGCCATCGCCTTGCCTTTTTGCTCAGAAGGGTAAATCTGAACCAATGTGGATTGCGCCAATGGAATAACCGAAGCACCAAACGCACCTTGAATGATACGAAATACCACCATCTCTTCGAGCGAGCTGGCTTGTCCACAGAAGGCACTCGCAATGACAAAACCAATCACCGCCACCAGCATGACTTTGCGTTCACCAAAGCGCGATACCCAAAAACTGGTCATCGGAATGAAGATCGCTTCTGCCATGCTGTAGCCAGTCAGCACCCAAGTGATTTGGTCTGCCGTTGCGCCTAGTGCGCCCATCATGTGCGAAAGCGACACGTTGGCAACGGTCATATCTATCAGCACCATGATGGCAGAAAGCATCACGGCGACGGTGGCGATACCCCGTTTATCTGCCGTAATTTCGTTACTCATTGTGCGTTACTTTTTAGATCAACAGTGACTTCAGAACTCGCCCCCACACGCAACTGTGGCGCACCTTCAGGTACCTCTAAAGTTAAACGCACAGGGAAGCGTTGTTTAATTTTCACCCAGTTACCGGTTGCGTTTTCTGGTGGCATCAATGAGAAAGAGGTACCACTTGCAGGCGATAACTGCTCCACTTTTGCATCCCAAACCACATCTGGGTACATGTCGATCACGACTTCAGCGTGCATACCTGCTTTGATGTGAGTTAAGTCAGTCTCTTTGAAATTCGCGCGCACCCAGTAGCTGTCTTTGATGATCACAGGGAATAGTGTTTGACCGATACTGACGACCGAACCCGTATGAGTGTTGATTTCACCTGCAATGCCATCGACTGGAGAAGTGATGTCGGTGTAGCTCAGGTTCAATTCAGCTTGTGCAAGTTGCGCTGCTGCTTGTTGAACAACCGCCGCCTCTGCACCTTCTTCACCACGGTTTGCGATTGCTTTTTCAACTGTTGCTCGCGCTTGCTCTAGACCAGCTTGCGCGTTAGCGAGTTTGTTTTTCGCCGTATCAAGGTCTTGGTCAGACGCTAACTTACGTTTCACAAGAGAATCGGTACGTTTGTACTCCACTTGCGCTTCAGTCAAGTTAGAACGCGCCGCATCCAAACCAGCCACGGCTTCGGTCACTTGTTTGTCTGCCACATCGTGTTGTTGAACGGCCAACTGATAAGCGGCTTTCGCTTGTTTCACTGCCAATAAGTAAGGGCGAGAATCAATCTTAAGCAGTAAGTCACCTTTGTTGATGACTTGGAAATCTTTCGCTTCTACTGATACCACCTGACCCTGAACCTGTGGAGCGACAGATAGGATTTTAGCTCTTACATACGCATCTTCCGTACTCGGGTGACTGTCGGAATATTGCCAAGACCAGTACATCGCACCAAAGGCGATTGCACAAACGAGTAGGAAAAGGATTTTGGTCATTTTAGATTTCGAAGAGGATTTCTTCGCGATATCGTCGCTCATTTATATTGTCCAAGTGTTCAATTATGTGATCAGTGTAGGATTTTTCCGCTTTCGAACAACAAGATGATCTGAAAGGTTAAGATCCGATTTTGAGCGTTGATCATTTGTTCAAATGATGCGCAAAGTAATCAAACATAAAGTATAGAATGCGCTAATAATTCCGCGACATTGAAAATAGAAATGATGAATATTTCAGACAGAAAAAAGCCCCGTCAGTCTTGGCTCCAACGGGGCTGTTAGGTTATTTTTCTTTAACTATCAACATGCTGTGTCGTTCTGCATTGCCACACGTCGACGTTGTAGCCAAATCACAACACCAAACAAGAACATTGCTGGAATCCACATCCATTCTTTGCGATAACGCTCAACTGGCACACGCACATCGACAATCTGTTGGTCGAACTGCAATCCTGCCGCCTCTGCTGGGCTAGCAAAACTAACGATATCAATCAGAGTTTGTTCATCTTGCTGATAAGTCGCTATGCCAAGTGCATCCAGCTTATCTTGTCCGGTTTCCCCTTCAGGAACCGAAAGCAGCACCGAGAATTCACGCATCTTACCTACCGCATCTTCACCGCTGATTCGCATTCTGAGTACACCGCCCTCTTCAAGCGGTTCAAGCGTTTGTGCCAGTTGGGCAGGATTGCTCGATTGGTACGGATCCGCCACCATGTCGATCCAGAACCTTGGACGGAACAAGGTAAATGCTACGAGCAACAACAACACGCCTTCGTACCAACGATTACGAGTCAGGAACCAACCTTGCGTCGCAGCAGCGAATATCAACATCGCAATAGTAGAGATAACAAAGATGGCGATACCGTGCGCCCAATCCACGTCAATCAACAACAAATCCGTATTGAAGATAAACAAGAACGGCAAAGCCGCGGTTCTTAAACTGTAGTAAAACGCGGTTAAGCCCGTCTTGATCGGATCGCCTTTCGACACCGCAGCTGCAGCAAAAGACGCCAGACCTACTGGCGGTGTTACGTCCGCCATGATGCCGAAGTAGAACACGAACAAGTGCACCGCAATCAACGGCACTATCAAGCCGTGTTGTTGACCCAGCGTAACGATAACAGGCGCCAACAAGCTCGATACCACGATGTAGTTCGCCGTCGTTGGCAAGCCCATGCCTAGAATCAGGCTCAATACCGCCGTGAGCATCAGCATTAACAGCAAGTTACCCATAGACAGCATCTCAACCAAATCAGCCAATACTAAGCCAACCCCCGTTTGCGATACCGCACCAACAATTACGCCTGCGGTGGCGGTCGCGATGCCAATGCCGATCATATTGCGCGCACCAGCAATCAAGCCTTCACGCAAGTCGATACAGCCGTCTTTGAAGTTGCCATAATCGTGTTTGCCATATTTACGCATCCAACTCAACAGAGGACGCTGAGTCAAAACGATCACCACCAGAATCACACTACCCCAAAAAGCAGACAACCCCGGAGACAAACGCTCGACCATCAAACACCACACCAAAACCACCACAGGCAGTAGGTAATGCAAGCCAGAGAGTAAGACTGCGCGCGTATTTGGTAACTGTTCTAGTGGAGCATCTGGATCTTCTTCTGGTAGCGGCTCATTACTTGCGGCGACTTTTAGCAGTGCCAAGTAAACCGTAGCCAGAATTAACGCCATCCCAGGTAATACAAAGTCACCCAATACTGGCTTCAACCATCCTAAACCGTAGTAGACTGCCATCGACAATCCAGAAATCAACGCCGCGCCAAATGCAAATCCCGTGAGTCTCGCTAGCCAAGGTTTTGAGCGTGCGGCATCAATTGGCTGCATGCCCAACTTGAGCGCTTCTAGATGGACAATATAAAGCAGTGCGATGTAAGAAATTGCGGCAGGTAAGAAGGCATGTTTGATGATCTCAACATAAGGAATGCCGACGTATTCCACCATCAAAAACGCTGCGGCTCCCATAACAGGAGGCATGATTTGCCCGTTCACCGATGATGCCACTTCGACTGCTCCCGCTTTCTCAGGAGAGAAGCCAACTTTGCGCATCATAGGAATAGTGAACGTCCCCGTGGTTACCACGTTGGCGATCGACGATCCCGAAATCAAACCCGTTAAGCCCGAAGCAACGACGGCTGCTTTTGCAGGACCACCACGCAGGTGCCCCAACATGCTAAATGCCAATTGAATGAAGTAGTGCCCTGCTCCAGCGCGTTCCAATAACGCACCAAACAGAACAAACAAGAAGACAAAGCTGGTCGATACGCCAAGCGCAATACCAAACACACCCTCCGTGGTGATCCACTGGTGGTTAGCCAGCGCATCCAACTGAACACCGCGATGGGACAATAAACCCGGCATATACGGACCAGCTAAGCTGTAGCCGATAAACACCAACGCAATCACCGGCAAAGCAGGACCAAGCACTCGACGCGCGGCTTCTAAAAGCAAAGGCAAGCCGATCAATGCGGTAATAAAGTCTTCAGTGGTTAAGCTGCCCGGACGTTGTGCTAGTGCTTCGTACATAACAAATAAGTACAGCGAAGAGGCACAAGCAATCAAACCCAACATGATGTCGAAGGCAGGAACACGATCGCGTGGAGAGCGTTTAAAAGCGGGGAAAACGAGGAAGGCAAGCAACAGGGCAAAACCAAGGTGAATGGCGCGCGTTTCGGTGTCATTCATCACGCCGAAACCGACAATAAATGGGAGCGGAGACGCTATCCAAAGTTGAAACAAAGACCACAGTAACGCCAAACCCGCAATCAGCTTTTCCATGATTCCGGTTGGCAGGCGAGCACCCACATCTTGGGCAATCAGTTCTTCTGCCGACAGCTCATTCGGATGCATGTCAGCATGGGACGTGGAGATCGTCTTATCCATAATTTTCTCACAAACAACAGAGAAGCAAGCGCTGAGAATCCATCGCAGCGCTTGCTAAAAATCGAAGGTGTTAAGAGTTACAACCAGCCGCGCTCTTTGTAGTAGCGAACCGCACCTTCATGCAGTGGCGCAGACAGACCCACCTCAATCATTTCTGATTCTTTCAGGTCTTTAAATGCTGGGTGCAGGCGTTTGAAGCGGTCTAGGTTATCGAACACAGATTTCGTCAGTTGATACACTAACTCAGGGTCCGTCTCTGCTGTGGTTGAGAGTACCGCTTTGCCGCCGATAGATTGAGTATCGTTCGGGTTGCCACGGTACATTCCGCCCGGAATAGTTGCTTTGGTGAAGTACGCACGCTCAGCAAGTAGCTTGTCGATTTCAGGACCAGTCACTGGTACTAGCACAGCATTGGTGGTGGTTGATGCTTCCTGAATCGCGCCGTTTGGGTGACCGACGAAGTAGCTCATTGCATCGATGTTATTGTCACTCATTGCGGAAGCTTGTTCTGCTGGCTTCAGATCCGATACCAAACTGAACACATCTTGCGACCAGCCTTTTGCTTGCATCACTTGTTCAAACGTATCGCGTTGACCAGAACCAGGGTTACCGATGTTGACGCGCTTGCCTTTCAAATCGTCGAAACTGGTGATGCCCGCGTCTTTGCGCGCAAGAATCGTGAACACTTCACTTTGTAGGGAGAAAACGGCACGAATATCCGTCATTGGTTGGTTATTTTGGAAAGGAGCCACGCCTTCTAAGGCTTTGTATTGATGGTCTGACTGCATGATACCGAAGTTGTATTCACCACTGCGCAAACCATTTACGTTTGCCACGCCACCCCCACTAGCTGGAGCATTACACTTAATGCTGTGGTCTGCTGCGCCACGGTTTACGAAACGACAGATCGACTGCCCAGCAACGTAATAAACGCCCGTTTGACCACCGGTGCCGATAGTAATAAATTTCTCTGCCGCACTTATTTTCTCACTGTATGAGAACAGCGAGACTGCCGAAGCAAATACTGCAATGAGTGTGGTTCCTTTCATTTTAGGTTCTTCCTGTCTATCGATTGAAAAATAAAGACATTTTTCTCAGCTAAAGACAGCAAAACCGGAAAATACTCGTGTGAAAATTTCGCACTTCATGAGTAATTTTCCTTAGTCAGCCAGTCATTAGCTTCATTTTGTAATTTTTATTTCAGCGTTCGATTAATAATTAACCGAACACTTCCAATCGAATTTATCAGAACAATTTCAAAACCTAGCTATGGTAATTTTGCACTTTTCTCAGCAACCGAGAATTAACAGAAAATTCATCTTTTTGGTCACGTGTTTACAAATACCAAAGTAGTGCACCACTATCGTAGTCATATGGGGAGAGAGAAGGGGTATAGGGAAGGCAAAGAAAACCAGAAAGAATAGATAAAAAAGAGGGGCAATCCCCGCAACTGCCCCTAAAAGTCATGCCAATAATCTTATTGTTCTTTTGCTACTGCTTTTTCTTAGAACTTGTAACCACCGCTGATCATGAATACCCAAGGGTTGATCTTTACGTCAGTCTTTTGTGCTGCGCCATTAAATTTATAAGTCGCTTCGGTCTCGATATTTGCATACCAAGCGGATGCGTTTAGGAACCAGCTTTCATTGATCATGTAATCGACACCTACATTGGCAGCCAGGCCAAATGAGTCATCCAATTTTAGATCAGTAAGACCTACATCTTTGGCTTTACCGTTAAAGCCCTCGTCAAAGAACATGGTGTAGTTTAAACCCGCACCTACGTATGGGCGGAACTTGCTTTGCGAATCACCAAAGTAGTATTGCAGCATCACTGTTGGTGGTAGGTGTTTAGTATCTGCGATATCACCAAGACCAAGAAGATCAGTCGAGATATCGTGACTAAATGGTGTTGCCGCTAGAATCTCCAGGCTGATGTTGTCAGTAAACATGTAACCAAACGTCAAACCCAGTTGAGTGTTTGAATCTACTTTTAACTCTTCTTGAGAACCTAGGATCTTGTCACTGCTGTCGTTTGGTACAACCGATGCCGCACCAACACGTAGAATGAAGTCACCTTCACTGTGAGCAAAAACACTTGGAGACACTAACGCAGCAACCACTGCTAAACTGCAGATTGTTTTTTTCATTGTTATTTCCTTTTGTAGGGCTTTGTTTCTTTTGTACTCCGCTATGCTCGTCCTTTTCGGACGGTTCTGTTATCAATCCAAAACCTTGAAGCACGCGAGTATCACTATTTTCTTGAGCTGCGCGCAAAATAGCATATAGAAACCCTACTATTTTGATGGAAATCAATTTGTGAAAAATATAGCTTTTCCGTATACAAAAACGCCAATTTGATCAACAAATTATGCAAATCGGATACAATTCTGTAATGCAAACTGTGCGTGTGAGAAGAGTACGTCGCAGTTCTCATTTCAATTCTTCTGTAAGCCTCTGTGCTCAACAAAACTTTTTTCTCGATATGCTCGGATTATTTTTACAAAACATCGACTTTAAACAGCCCGTTTGACCGCTTAAATTGGCGATTTTCGGGGTCTGTAAACCACTGAAATACAAGAAGTTATATTTCTGGAAAATCAGTTACTTAGAGTGATAGTCTGCATCTAACCAAGTAAGGAAAAGATAAAAAGCCATGATTAAGACCGATCTCACTTTCCAACAGGAAGACTTTTCGCATCACGATTTGCAAAACACCACTTTTCAAAATTGCCGCTTTTATCAATGCAATTTTGACCACGCCGATCTCAGTGATGTGAAGTTTATTGATTGCCGCTTTATCCAACCAAGCGACATTGAAGGCTGTACCTTTCGCTATGCCAAACTTAAAGATGCCAGTTTTAGCAACTGCATGTTAGCGATGTCTCAGTTTAATGGCGCAGACTGCGTCGGCATTGAGTTACGTAAATGCGATTTGAAGGGTGCAAACTTTCAAAGTGCTAATTTCGCTAATCGCGTCAGCAATACTGTGTTCTTTTGTATCGCCTACATTACGGGTTGCAACTTGGCTTACACTAATTTTGAGCGCGCACTGCTAGAGAAATGCGATCTATTTGAGAACCGATGGAATGGTGCCAACTTGATGGGTGCAAGCTTTAAAGGTGCGGATCTATCACGTGGAGAATTCAGCCCTGAACAATGGGGCAGCTTTAATATAGAAGAAAGCGACCTGACCCATGTTGATTTAGAGGGTTTGGACATCCGCCGCGTCTCTTTATACGGTGTTAAGATTTGCGACTGGCAACAAGAACAATTGCTCTCGCCATTTGGCCTGATTGTTATTTAGGAAACATTATGAACCTTTTAAAAGACCTACCTTGTGATTTGAGTGAAGAGGTATTTGAAGATTTACTCACACACAGACAGCTCCGAATCGAGCGTATTGTATCGAAGGGGCAAACGACGCCAGAAGGCGAATGGTACGATCAAGAAGACCATGAGTGGGTATTGGTGCTAAAAGGCGTAGGCGAACTGACTTATGAGGACGGCACGAAGAAGCGTTTGGAAGCGGGCGATCACGTCAACATTCCAGCGCACACGAAGCATCGAGTAAGTTGGACCGACCCAGAGCAAGAGACAATATGGCTAGCGATCTTCTATCAATGAGATAGTTCACCGCCTATTCCCTCCCTTTTAAACTTTTGTTAAAAGCTCACTTATTGACACTTTTATCACTTCAAGCAATTGGCTTTATTATTTAATAATAAAGCCAACCATTAAAATCCGCATAAAAAACCATGCCCATTAAGAGTTAGATGAAAATATTAGTATTATATATATTAGTGGGTAATTAGATTTCACTGACGCTATAGAGATGGCGTCATAATTCTGACAAAATATCTTAAAAAGATATTATTGGGATCTTTAAAATAATTTCTTTGACGTGATTCTGTCATCTAGTATTTTATAAAAACGTTTGCCTAAGGAATAAAAACAGATGACTATAAAAATAGAAGAAATATCAATTGACAATAATATTGTTAGTGTTTTCTGGAATAATCAAAATTTTGTCAGCCTTGAGTTCAAGCTTCAGCCAATCGTAGATCCAAAGAACTATAAGATTCACGGTTATGAAGTGCTGTCTCATTTAGTTAATTCAAGTGGGGAGAGGTTGAATAGCGAGGAGTTTTTTGAATAT
This sequence comes from Vibrio sp. NFR, assembly GCF_027587095.1. Lineage (NCBI taxonomy): Bacteria > Pseudomonadati > Pseudomonadota > Gammaproteobacteria > Vibrionales > Vibrionaceae > Vibrio > Vibrio sp. NFR. The sequence goes on along the minus strand of NZ_JAPPTN010000002.1, from coordinate 324,388 downwards.
ATCAATGATGAGTTCATAAAAAAGATTTTTCTATGTCAAATCAGATTCTTAAATGACAATTTATCTCAGTTTAACCTAAATATATCACTCAACCTACCTCTTAGTTGTTTACTTGATTCATCCTTCGTTGATGAAGTCATAGAAAATACTGAAAATCCCATCATCATCGAAGTGACGAAGATAGAAAGTATTAAAGAGGTCAACGCTGCCAAAAGAAACATCGTTAAACTCAAAAAACAAGGACACCAATTCTGGTTGGACGACTATCATCATGATGAGAAGCTCAAAACCTCTGCGTTGCAATGCATTGATTGGGATGCAATAAAACTCGATAAGAGTTACTTGCTATACCAAGATGGCTTGACCATGATCGGAATGCTGATTCCTTTACTTAAATTCCATAGCAAGAAGATCATTGTAGAAGGTGTAGAAACATCCTCTCAACGAGTTGCATTTCTTCATCCTGAGGTCTTTCATCAAGGTTACAACTATTATTACCCGCTCTCACTCTCTGAAACTCTCGATTTATTGAACTTTAGAGAGATAAAGGAAACACCTCGATTCGAAACAGTTTTGTCCGCGTAGACTTGTTTATATTCCTATGAAAAAAGTTACATTTAAAGCGCTCAAATATCAAAGTCCACAGTTATTAATAGAAGCATACGTCTCTCGGCATTTATTAGTCAGAGTGTCCAATGCGATAGGCTTTGTTAGTGTGAGTGGTCGAATGATACAGATTAAAGGAAGGGACATTATTTATGTTCCCGCGCACTCTAAATGTTGGGTCTCACTTAGACCAATCAATAAGGACAAAGAAATAGAAGTTGAACGCTTCACTTACACAGAAGAAATGCTAAGAGTCATTGTAGATAATTATTACTTCTTCGATTTTGGAACGGGAGATGATCAAGAGAAGTTATTTAATACAAATGACTACTTCGACTCTTCGATTGAATATTGTTTATCTGACGTTTCGTCATGTATGGTTCACTCAATCAGCGTCTTCGCACTTACGTCTTTTTTAAGCAATTGTAGTGAGTTCGATAAAGCGAACATTTTATCATCTGTAAAGCTCATAAATAAGATGACTAACTGTATTCAAGCAGACACTGAGTACCCATGGACGTTGGAGAATGTTTCGATAAAAACAGGGATCAGCAAGAGTTACTTATTAACTGAGCTCAAAAACTCGAACATTACCTTTACCCAGTTAACCAATAATATCAGGTTAAAAAAGTCAGTTTCGCTCATTATGTCAGGTATGTCGATCAAGCAAGCAGCGATCAAAAGTGGGTTTGGGTGCCCTAATTACTTTAGTCGGGTGTTTAAGAGACGTTATGGGGTTCAACCGAGTCGACTGATCAAGTCGTCCGGTTTTGTTGATACTGATGGTTTGGACTTCATCAAAGCCAAGCTGTAATCATCCAACGTCACCTATTGCGTCCAAGACCACACTTTTATTCCCCCTTCTAGAAGCGAAAATCGCAGTTAATTGGCGCTGTTAGTCACAAGAAAAACGGGGGGAAGAAATATCTCTTCCCCCCAATGCGCAAAGGGTCTTGGTAAAGCGCAAATAGAATTGAAGTCATGACCTCCGAGCCAGTCTCCCAACCGTTACTCAGAAATGAACCTAGTCACCACTTCAATATTCAATAAATCGTTATTGGATAGAGAGTGTGTTTTGTTTGCGATTATATTCGAAGCGATGGCTCTGCTTAGCGTGGTCTTTTACTTCCAGACCTTCCATCGTACTTGTGCCCTTCTCAAGCCAAACTTGATCACCGTTCAACTCGACAATCAGCTTTTCGTAATGACTGCTTTGATTTGCGTCTTCATATTGCAGTCGCACTGTGTAAGTGCCTTTACTCTCGTCATATTCTGCCTGATAGCCTTCATTGAATGCTTCAATACTGATGCCTTCAGGGTAGACCACCATGGTGATACGTGTTGGTTTTTCACTGAACTTGTAGGTAGAGATACCAAAGCGTGTTTCAATGATTTCTTGTTCATAATAGAAGTGCGCAATTTCCTCTGGTGTGCTCACCATTACCATATCAGGCGAAAGACGCATGAGATGGTATTTCCAGAATGAAGAGGTTTTGCTGTCACCGACATTGGGCACTAGCGCTTGCAGCTCTTCTAAAGTGCTCACGTTAAACTCCCACAGCAAACCCAAAGAAAGTCTGTCTAGGGTATAGGTGACTTTGCGCGATAAGTTTTCTGCTTCAAAACCAAGTAAATCATCGCTGATTGCATCAGTAATAGAGTGATGGAGCAAATCGATCCCATCCACTTGATAGCTTGCTCTAGGGTCTTTGAACTTGGGAATTGAATCCGTTGACATCCCTTCACCGCCACACCCACTCAATGCCAATATCACCGCAGTCGCCGCTATCGCTTTATGCATCAATACACGCTCCTCTCTAAAGACGGCGGCAGTGTAACGACTACAACCAAGACTTGGTGTAAGCGTATGTAAGACGCCACTATTATTACATTTAAGTAAAAGTTATTTGATTTTTTGCAGGATTATCATTTTATTCGACATCAATATACTAAGCGCACTCCACAACAACTGAAGACGAATGATAACAATGAGCTGGTTTTTCTTACTTTTAGGCGTGGGCGCAGAAGCCCTTTCACATGTTGCACTTAAAGCGACTGACGGTTTTAGCAAGCCACTGCCAGCAACACTAGTTTTGCTGGGTCACTTGGCAGCATTTGTCTGCTTAGCACAAGCAATGAAAGGCGGTATGCCTGTGGGTATCGTTCACGCACTTTGGGCTGGCTTAGCTATCGTATCTGTTACCTTAATTTCTCAACTAGTGTATCGCCAGCATATGGATACCAGCCTTTGGATTGGTATGGCACTTATCGCTGCAGGCGTGATGGTGATAAACTTCTCCCACGGACACGCACATTAACCCTTAAGGCAGTAGATTGTCAGATTCTCGAAAGCCCGCTTTAGCACTGTTTGATTTTGATGGCACCATCACCGATGAGGACATGTTTAGCCTGTTCCTTCACTACTCGGTGACGGGTCCACGCAAGTGGCTAGGCAACATTATCATCTTGCCATTTTATGCGATGTACAAAGCTGGGTTCCTCCCTGCTAGACGAATGCGTCCAATCGCCAGTTTTATTGCCTTTGTGGGGCGACAAACCGAAGAAGTGAAAACACTAGGAGCACGGTTTGCTCAAGAGATCATCGTGCAACACATCCGCCCTGAAGCCAAAACACGATTAGATTGGCATCATGCTCAAGGAGATACGATCGTAGTCGTTTCCGCGTCACTTAACGCCTACTTAAAACCTTGGTGCGACACTCAAGGTTACCACTTGCTGTGCAGTGAACTCCTTGGGAACAGCAAACGCATTAGCGGGCTCTATCACAGTAAAGACTGCAGTTTGGAAAGGAAAGTCGAACGCGTTCAAGCAAAGTTCGACGTTAGTCAATATCAAGCAATCTACGCGTATGGCGATACACATGAAGACATCCCCATGCTCAAATTGGCAAAGCATGCCACGATGAATTGGCAACCTTGGTCTGCTAGTCGTTCCGACAGTTAAAAACAAGAAACCCTTCTCAATCGAGAAGGGTTTTATTTATTTGGGAAGAAAGAATGCTAGCGCCAAACGCCCCATTCACCTGTTGTTCCAGGTTCTTCGCCACGAGTCCACCATTGTGCGGTCCACTCACGACCATTGTGCGTTACGACATCGCCTTGGTTGTACACCGCGTCTTTGCTCCAAAGATTGGTTGGCTCGACTGGTGGTTGAGTATCGCCTTTAATCAACGATAATGCGTAACTAAAATTGGCACTCGGAGCCAATACTTGGTTCGCATAAACATTGTTCGTATCGAACATGTAGTGATTCATCGCTTCATGCCAAATACCTACATACCAATCACCAGTTTGCTGTGAGTTAAATTGATCTGCCAGTTCTGCTGCCCATGTCGTCGTGTTATTGGCATTAATAGGGAGTAAAAGGTCGACGATCTCAGTACCTGTTTCATTAAACGTACGAAAGCGCACGGTATCACCCGCCTCGACAGGACCAAACCCTTGTGGAACAAAATAGCCAAGTGACGTGAGGTTATTACCCGGATCGGTGGGATCGACAGGGTCAGTTGGTGGTGTGGTGCCATTACCATTCAACGTAATATCACTACAGTTGTAGAAACCTTCACCCGCTACATCAATACGCTGCCAACGAGTGTAAAGGATCGCATCACCCGAACGATCAGCAGGGAAGGTCACTTGCATGCGGTAGCGTTTTTCTGCATCAACATAAACGTCACCAGCCGTATCGATCAATTCTAAATCGTCCCAAGTAAGAGGTTGCGTGTCGTCATAAGTTGGCTTGGAAAGGTAGAACTCCCAATAAGAAGGGTTATGTGGAGCTTTGCCATAGAACACCAATTCAATTTGGTTGTTGGCGTCTGGGGTAACATTGGTACGCTGCCAATTTGGCGATGGAATGTTTAGACCTTTTTTCGCCGCATCGCCTGCAGAACACAGCTCTCCATCACGAATGATTGCTTGTACATGTGCCATATCACGATAATTTGGCACGTTAGCCGCCACTTCACTGCGCTGAACAAATGGGTATGCCCCCGACTCGTCATAAGCAGCCTGACACGCTTGGTTTGGAATTTCATTGGTCCAAAAGCCACCGTCTAAATAACAGGTATTTTGACGTGCGCTTGGAAACTCGACCCAGCCGTGGGCATTAACATTAAATGAGCTTAACGCTGCAATCGCGCCCAAGCTCACTAGGGGAAGGGTTACGTATGATTTCATCATTCATCCTTAAATTTTCTATCACGCTGCTCGCGAACCAAGCAACGACGTAGAAAAACTAGCAGGATGCGATTATTTAGAAGGTGAGAATAAATGCTGGAATTGTCAGATTGTAGCCTGCTTTCCAGCATTTTATGTGGACTGCAGTCATACTCGACTCACTCTTTCGAGTCACTTCAAATTGATGTACTACAACACAATGTTCCCTATAGCGGTTATCGTTCATCTTTTGGTGTGTCCATCACCACCATGGTCGTGATTGCTTTGACATGTTCGCATTCACCAAGCACGTCTGCATGAAACGCTTTGTATGCCGCAAGGTCTTGAGTTTCGACACGCAACAAATATTCATTTGCCCCTGTGATGTTATGGCATTCCACCACCTCATCAACAAAACGTACATGATCTTCAAAACCGAGCTGCGCTTGCTTTGAGTGCGACGCCAAACCTATCGACACATAAGCGACAAAACCAACGCCCATTTGCTGATTGTCCAACACTGCGCGATAGCCTTTGATAGTCCCTTTGCGTTCGAGGTCTTGTACGCGGCGCAAAGTAGCAGACGGCGACAATCCAACGCGCTCAGACAGCTCTACATTGGAGATTCTTCCGTCCGATTTCAGTGCTTGCAATATTCTTTCGTCAAATCTATCCATAATGTTCTTTTGTTGTTTAAGCGAAGCATTTTCATCAAATAAAAGCACAAAATTGATGACACTTCTACCTATCATTGTGTTTGACCGGTCAGAAAACGTAACCCCTTGCCCATCACTTTGTGGCAAACATATTTGTAGGAACACACTATGGAATACTCTCAACTTGGTGCACTCGCGCTGTTTGCGTTTGTCTCGACCTTCACTCCTGGTCCAAACAACATCATGCTCATGACATCTGGCGCCAATGTCGGCTTTAAACGCACTATCCCCCATATGCTGGGGATTACCCTCGGCTTTGGCGCAATGCTGATCTTAGTTGGCATTGGCTTGATGAGCTTGTTCCATGCTTACCCGATCACGCATAGCATTCTTAAGGTATTGAGTCTGACTTACTTGCTGTACCTAACATATAAAATTGCCACCAGCAGTAAAACGGAAGTCAACGATGATTACCGCCCAATGAGCTTTTTAGGTGCAGTAGCATTTCAATGGGTCAACCCGAAAGGTTGGTCAATGGCATTAACCGCAATCACGGTATACAGCAGTGGTGGCTCTTGGCTAGAACTGGCATTCATCGCGGGTATTTTTTGCCTCGCGAATCTGCCTTCCGTGACCTTTTGGACCGCTGCTGGTATCCAGCTTCAGCGCTGGCTGACTACCTCCAAACGAGTGAAAGGATTCAACTATGGCATGGCAGCACTTTTGCTTTTGTCGACTATCCCAATGATATAAATGACAAAACAGCGAAAGATAAGTGTGACTTATGCCAAATTTCGACTAGTCCCTTGTTCGGTAAGTACAAAAAATCGCCACTCCCAAGGATGGATTGGGTCATAGTAGCAACAGCAGTGACAAGAATATTAAAAACCCTCAAACATAAGCCCTATCGATATATTCGATTTTGGCTTTTCTTTCACTGCTTTGTCGCTTTTGTTCTTGAATAGCGACTATCGATTCATTCTGACCGACAAGCACGATGCTGACAGGTCCGTCACACAAGGAGCGTTATACAATGCGTACTCGCAAGCTTATTCTTGCTACCGCTTTTGGTCTACTACTCGCGGGTTGTAGCCAAACTTCAACCACGACGACTGCCGAAGTTATCCCACCGGAATATCCCGTAGATTACTTCTTCCGTAATGCTGAAGTCTCTAGCTACCAAATCTCCCCTGCTGGAGATTACATTTCAATGATGAAACCATGGCAAGACCGTAAAAACGTATTTGTTCATCCAGTTGGTAAGCCAGAGGATGTGAAACGTATTACGTCAATTACTGGTCGTGACATCGCTTACTACTACTGGGTTGGTGATGACACCATTATTTACTCTCGCGATACGGGCGGTGATGAAAACTTCTATCTCGTAACGGTCAATGTCAAAACGGGTGAAGAGCAAACCATCACACCTACATCTGGCGTAGTGGCTTATGTGATCGACACTTTAGAAAGCCAACCAGATGACATTCTTATCACGACCAACGAACGTAACCCGCAAGTGTTTGATGTTTATCGTCATAACTTAAAAACGGGTAAGAACACGCTTGTGGCTCAAAACCCAGGGAATGTGCGTTACTGGGGTACAGACCACGATGGGAACATCCGCGTGATTTCAACTTCAGACGGCGTAAATACAGCGGTTCTGTACCGTGATACCGTGGATGAAGAGTTCCGTCCATTGAAGAACCTCACCTTCAAAGAAGACTTCTCTCCAATCTCATTTACACCAGATAACAAGAACCTGTACGTTGCCTCACGTATCACTCGCGATAAATCAGCGATCATCGAATATGATGTGAAGGCTAACAAAGAAGTGCGCGAGATCTTCTCTCACCCAGAAGTGGACGTCACCAGTGCAAGTTACTCAAATGCACTCAACAAGCTCACAACGATCTCTTATGTGACAGACAAACGTCAGTACCATTTCCTTGATAAAGGTTATGAAGAGACTTTTGAGCGTCTGCAAGAAAAGCTACCGGGTGTTGAAATCTCGGTGAACAACACCACTCGCGACGAGAGAAAAATGATCGTCGTGACCTACAGCGACACCGACCGTCCTAATTACTACTACTACGATCGTGATTCAGACCAACTTGAGAAGTTAGCTGCAAACGCACCTTGGCATAAGCCAGAAGATATGGCGAAGATGAAGCCAATCACATATACCGCTCGTGATGGTGAAACCATCCATGGCTACTTAACGTTACCAAAAGGCCGTGAAGCGAAAGACTTGCCACTGCTTGTTCTGCCGCACGGTGGTCCTTGGGCTCGCGATCACTGGGGCTTCCAACCAGAAGTTCAGTTGTTTGCAAACCGTGGTATTGCCGTTCTACAGATGAACTTCCGTGGTTCAACAGGTTATGGTCGTGAATTCTGGGAGAAGTCATTTAAGCAATGGGGTCAGTCAATGCAGGATGACATCACTGACGGCGTTAAATGGGCGATTGACCAAGGCTACGCACAAGATGGTGAAGTATGTATCTACGGCGCATCCTACGGTGGTTACGCCACATTAGCTGGTGTGACGTTCACGCCAGACCTATATAAGTGTGGTATCGACTACGTTGGTGTGTCCAACCTCTTTACTTTCATGGATTCCATTCCACCATACTGGGCACCATTCCTAGCTATGCTGCATGAGCAAGTTGGCGATCCGAATAACCCAGAAGATGCGAAGATGATGAAAGCATACTCACCAGTATTCCATGTTGACCAAATCAAAGCTCCATTATTGGTTCTACAAGGCGCGAAAGACCCACGTGTAGTGAAAAGCGAATCTGACCAAATCGTCAATGCTCTTCGTGAACGTGGCGTCGAAGTGGAATACATCGTGAAAGAGAATGAAGGTCATGGCTTCCGCTCTCTTGAAAATCGCCTCGATGGTTACCAAGCGATGGATCGATTCTTGAAGACACATTTGTTAGAGCAAACGCAATAAGCAACCTCTCTCATTCTACCAAGGGCACTTCGGTGCCCTTTTTTATTCTTTAAACCCAAATCTTATAAACATGGATGACGAAGTGTTCATTCGGGCGAGGTCTGTCGGAATTAAATCGCCGATTTTCACATCAGAGTGTAAATTTAGATAAAGACGCTATCTGCCTTACTAAGATACTGTTAATCTTAGATGAGAAAGAGAATAGTTATCAAACGTAGTGAAATGTGAATTAAAATGAAAAAGAAACCACAACCAAAAAGCCTCGTTGTTATCAACACACAAACAGTAACGCCCAACATGCAGCGTATTACCCTGCAAGGCGAAGCACTAGGCAACTTTCCACAAGATTGCGAAGGCAGCTACATCAAGCTGCTGTTCAACGAAACAGGCGGTACTGACATCCAAGGCTTTTCTGAAGAAAACCGTCCAGTTATGCGTACCTACACCATTCGTCGCTTCGATCCACAAGCATGCACGATTGAAGTCGACTTCGTTCGCCATATTACTAAAGACCTACAATGTGGATTTGCAGCGCGCTGGGCGATGTCCGCTAAAGAAGGCGACACCATCAACATCGCCGGTCCTGGCAGCATCTCGAACTTAAACACAGAAGCTGATTGGTTCTTTATGGCTGCGGATATGACAGCGTTGCCAGCGCTATCAGCGAAGATTCGCACTCTGCCAGAAGACGCAAAAGGCTATGCCGTGATCAGCGTGATTTCTGAAGCGGATATCCAAGCTCTCGAAGCACCAGCAGGTGTGGAAATCCATTGGGTCACCGAGCAATCACTCGAAGATAAAGTCCGCTCACTGGAGTGGAAAACGGGTGAAGCAGCAGTGTGGTGTGCTTGTGAGTTCGACTCAATGCGCGCGCTACGCCAATACTTCCGCAACGAAAAAGAAGTGGAGCGTGAAAACCTTTACCTCAGCAGTTACTGGAAACAAGGCGTATCAGAAGATGGTCATAAGGTCATCAAACGCGAAGATGCCGAGCTAAACGAACAGTGATTTAAGAGCGCAAAAAAAGCTAAGTAACAAGATTTGCTACTTAGCTTTTAAACACATAAATACCTATTTCTAATTTAGGCTCTCAGCCAAGAAATCAATCAGCAGACGAACTTTAGGTGAGAGGTTACGGTTTTGCGGATAGAGCGCCCAAATACCTTCGCGATCGTCTCGGTAATCGGTTAACACTTCCACCAGCTCGCCATTGTCTAACGCCTCTTGCACGTAGTAGTCCGGCAGCTGCACCAAACCTAAACCACGTTTTGCCGCATCGACCAAAGCAAAACCACTATTGCATTTGATTCGGCCAGAGACACGCAGAGACTTCTCACGTTTTTGCTCTTTGAAGTGCCAATAGTCAGCGGTACCCACCAAGCATTGGTGATGACTCAGTTCAGACAAGGTATGCGGCTCACCAGAGCGCTCTAAGTAAGCCGGGCTGGCACACACATACAGCTGACGCGATGAAAGGCGTTTAGCGATCAAGCTCGAGTCTTGCAAGCGTCCCAAACGAATCGCCACATCGACACCTTGCTCAATCAAATCGAGCTTTTGGTTAGTAAGAATCAGATCGAGATTTACTTGCGGGTACTTTTCTAAAAACTGGTGCAGCAGCGGAGCAAGATTCATTTCCCCATAGGTCACGGGCGCAGTCACTTTGAGCACACCTTTCGGTTCGGCTTGCATCTGAGTTACCGCCAGCTCAGCTAACTCTAACCCTTCCACAAGGTGCTTACACTGTTGGTAATAAAGTTGACCAGCTTCAGTTAACGACACTTTACGCGTAGTACGATGAAGCAATTTCACTGCCAAGCGTTCTTCTAACGCTGATACACGACGGCTGATTTGCGCGACCGATGTTTTGAGCTTATTGGCTGCGCCGGTAAAGCTGTTGGTTTCTGCGACGGCGACAAATTCGCTGACGCCTTCCCAATTCGCCATGATTTTGATCCTATGGAATTCAATTTATTGCGTATTCTCACACAAAGTTAATCGCGGAGAAAACCCGTTTAAAAAGGATAGCCGACTAAATGAACCGTCTGTTGTGGCCAAATAATTTTCAGAGAGCATACCATGGTGTCATCAGTACTGACCCAATGATTTGGGGCAACTTTTATCTTCAAATTATTGATGGGTGTATAACCACTGGATCGATAAACTGGCGTGCGACCAAATAAAACAGAAAATGCGTCGCCTCGCTCCAATGCATCCTGATGAACCGCTTCCAACAAGATTTTCACCAGCCCTAACCCGCGAGAACCGGGGTCAACACAGACTTCTGCAATACCACTAATGGGAAAAGATTGATCATCAATCATGACTTGTTTTTCGTGTACGGCAACGTGGGCAGCGAGTTTATCGCCATCCCAAATCAGATAGCGGTGACGAGGTATTTCATTGAAATAACGTTGAGTTTGAAAGATTTTGTCTTGCTCCTTGGTGAAGCAAGTGGACAGCAAAGCTCTTAACTTAGCATCGAGTTCTTGGGTGACTTCATCATCAAGCAAGTATTCAAAGCGCATGATTTACCTCATTTATTCTTCAAGGTTAAAAGTAAACCTTTGAAAACTCACTTACTGAGATATAGCGCAAATAAAAAAAGCGCAGGTTGAGCTGCGCTTTCCATTTTTGAGCCGATAAGTAAGGAAATTAAGCGTAACGCGATGCTTGAAGTCTCATTTCGAGCACGATTCCCCCTCAGTTACGACTCTTACACTGGCTTTAAAGATGAGTAATCAGCATCAAGAGCGATACCAAAATGGGTTTTAAGCGCAGATAGATACGTTTCTCCCGCTTCCAGCTCAATCTCAACGACCTCACCATTTGCTCGGTACTTTAAACTGTGATTGAACAAAGTAATGATGCCGCTATCTGTCGCCAACGCCGCAACTCGACTCGAAGTGAAATGGGAATTTGGTGAAGTCGATGTGTAGTGATTGCCGCATACGATGTCACCGTCAAATACGTGCTCAAAGTCTAAACTATACAAATCAATCCATTGCTCAGGGTCATCATAGGATTGAACTTGCAACATATAGCCAACCAACTCATGTTCGATAAATCTGAATGTTTGAAGGTCAGTATGAATATCTTGGTTGAGTACAAAGGGTAGTGGTGCGCGTGGCGTGTTAGAACCGAACCCCACATCAACGATCCACTTATCTTCCCCCATGGTCACCAAAGTGAATTGATGCGTTCGATCTGATGGTGTGCCAGACAAATGAACGCGCCCCAACAACGGTCGTGCATCAAAGCCGATGGTTTTCAGTACATTCAAAAGTAATGCATTCAATTCATAGCAATAGCCACCACGCTCGCGATAAATCAGTTTGTTAATAATGTCTTGTTCAGCAACTGAAATGCTACGCCCAAGCGCAATATCAAAGTTCTCAAAAGGCAAACGACGATGCTGAGCATTGTGTAGTAATAACAAAGTATCAGTATTGATATTCAGCGATTGAGAGATACCCACTTTCTTTAAGTAGGCTTGAAGATCTGTTTGGTTCATACCCATTCCAATTCAACGTTTTTACGGTGGCAACAACACTAAACCCTCAACTGCACTTGAGGTCAAACACCAATGCGATTTTTGTCATTCTTCTTAACCTCACTCGCACTAACAATGACGTTATCGAACTAATTATTACACATACGTAAAAATCATTTTCAATTTAGCCGGATTATCATTTTTCATGAAACACCTAAAATGGGCACCAACAAAACGACGCAGCGCAGTGAACAAACCTCAACTACGCTTATGACGTCACTCCATATACTGAGAATATAAAGGAAACATCCAATGTCGCTTGAAATCAAACCTGGTCAAACTCACATTAAATCAAAAGCAATGGTTGCATGGGCTGCTGGCGAGCCACTTAAAATGGAAGAAGTTGATGTACAACTTCCAAAAGCTGGTGAAGTGCTAGTACGCATCGTAGCAACTGGTGTTTGTCACACTGACGCATTCACACTATCAGGTGACGATCCAGAAGGTATCTTCCCTTCAATCCTTGGTCACGAAGGTGGCGGTATCGTTGAAATGGTTGGCGAAGGCGTAACAAGCGTTGAAGTTGGCGACCACGTTATCCCACTTTACACCGCTGAATGTGGTGAGTGTAAGTTCTGTAAATCTGGCAAAACTAACCTATGTCAGGCAGTTCGCGAAACGCAAGGTAAAGGTCTGATGCCAGATGGTACAAGCCGTTTCTCTATCAACGGTGAGACTATTTTCCACTACATGGGTTGTTCTACTTTCTCTGAGTACACGGTTCTTCCAGAAATCTCACTAGCGAAAGTAAACAAAGAAGCACCACTTGAAGAAGTTTGTCTTCTAGGTTGTGGCGTAACCACCGGTATGGGTGCGGTACTAAACACAGCTAAAGTTGAAAAAGGCGACACAGTTGCTGTATTCGGTCTAGGCGGTATCGGTCTTTCTGCAATCATCGGTGCTCGTATGGCTGGAGCAAGCCGCATCATCGGTGTCGACATCAACGAAAGTAAATTCGACCTAGCGAAACAACTTGGTGCTACAGACGTCATCAACCCAATGAAGTTCGACAAGCCAATCCAAGACGTTATCGTTGAGATGACAGACGGTGGTGTTGATTACTCATTCGAATGTATCGGTAACGTAAACGTGATGCGTCAAGCACTTGAGTGCTGTCACAAAGGTTGGGGTGAGTCAGTAATCATTGGTGTTGCTGGTGCAGGTCAAGAGATCTCAACTCGTCCATTCCAACTGGTAACTGGTCGCGTATGGCGCGGTTCTGCTTTCGGTGGCGTTAAAGGTCGCTCTGAGCTTCCAGAAATCGTAAACCGTTACATGGCTGGCGAGTTCGGTCTACAAGAATTCATCACGCACACGATGGGTCTACAAGACGTGAACGAAGCGTTCGAACTGATGCACAAAGGTGAATCTATCCGTACCGTTCTTCACATGGATAAATAATCCAAGATAACGGTTCACGTAATATGACTGATATTTGAAAATTTGAAACAGGCTCTCTTCTCTCTTGGACACGTTTTCTTTTGGGAAGAGAGCCATCCGCTGTCTTTAACGGTCTTGTCCACCGTTAAAAATCATTGTTTTAAATACTCACAGTTTCAAACAAACATTGTTTTATCGAGAGATTATCCATGACCATTGAAAGCCTAAGCCAAGCCAAAGTATTCGGTGGTTGGCATAAACAATATACACACGAATCTCGCGCTTTAAATTGCAACATGCGCTTTGCGATCTTCTTGCCGCCAAATGCAACCAAATCAAACCCAGTGCCTGTGGTTTACTGGTTGTCTGGTTTGACGTGTACTGATGAGAACTTCATGCAGAAAGCCGGTGCGTTTCGCATGGCTGCTGAGTTAGGTATCGCCATTGTGGCACCGGATACTAGCCCACGTGGTGACGACGTTGCAGACGACGAGAACTACGATTTGGGGAAAGGCGCGGGTTTCTACCTAAACGCCACTCAAGAGCCGTGGTCGCGTCACTACCACATGTACGATTACATCACCCAAGAGCTACCTGCGATCATTGAAAGCAACTTCCCTGTCTCTGACGTGAAGTCGATTTCGGGTCATAGCATGGGTGGTCATGGTGCAATTACCATTGGTTTGAAAAATTCAGAGCAGTACCGCTCAATTTCTGCTTTCAGTCCAATCAGTAACCCAATGCAATGCCCTTGGGGTCAGAAAGCGTTTACCGCTTACCTAGGCACCGATATTGAAAGCTGGAAACAATACGACGCAAGTGAATTACTCAAACAAGCAAAATCACCATTGCCAATCTTGGTAGACCAAGGTGATGCTGATAACTTCCTTGCTGAGCAATTGAAGCCTGATGCGTTACTGGCGGCAGCAAAAGCTCATGATTCTGAAGTTGAACTGCGCATGCAACCAGGTTACGACCACAGCTACTTCTTTATCTCTAGCTTTATCGCTGAACACTTGAACTTCCACGCTAAGTACTTATTTGCTTAACCTTGGTTGTGACATAAGAAAAACGATAAAAAACTGAATGGTTTAATATACAAAGCCACCCACTTATTGGGTGGCTTTTTGCGTTTTAAAAACACTCACCTTCTCTTTACAAAACCACCATTGCAATTGCTCTGATTGGTGTCTAACTTGTAAGGGAACGCTATTCGCTTACTAGGGTTTATAGACCCGAATAGGACCCTATGAAAAAACCATCGTCAGTTATCATTAGTACCACCTGTTTCAGCTTTTTGCTCGCCTCTCCAATGGCTCAGGCAATCAACTTTTTTGATCCCATTGATGGGCAATTGGACATGGGAGAATATCTGGCTGAAAACGCTTATGGATTTCTGCCCGTCCCGATAGTGATTACCGAGCCCGCCGTGGGCTATGGCTTGGGCTTCACTGGCGTGTTTTCGCATGAATCCGATGAGCAACGGGAGAAAAGGCGCAAACTGGCAGAAACCTCTCTCGATGGTGGTGCGCAGCTACTAACACCAGCCATTACTGCAATCGGTGGTTTTGCCACCGAAAACGGCACTTGGATGGGCTTCTTAGGGCACCGCCGGACGTGGGCGCAAGACACGGTGCGTTACCTAGGTGGAGTGGGTTATGGCGACTTCAATATGACCTTCTATCCGCAATCCACCTTGCCGGGCTTAGATAGCGTCTTTAACGGCAAAGGGTTGGATTTCGAAATAACTGGCGGTGGCATGCTCAACCATCTTCAATACCGCATTATACCCAAGTAACCTCGAGATGCTCGGTTCAGCGAGAATGACTGGGTTTGTAGACGCGGCGGCGATTTAAAGGTCTAGCGGGTCTAAATCAAGAATCGACAACAAAGTATACAAGCCCAGTCAACTCGCCCTTTGGGAGCGTGTCATTGACCCGATTGCTGCGTCAAACAACTTGGAAAGAGCGGGCTATTACGCTACGTTGTTTTCCTTGAACTCGAATCAATGACAACGCTCTGAATCCTGCATCTTGAAGTCACTTGGGTATATTGATGCTCCGCTGTTTATCGGTGTGAAACAGCTCTATTTCGTCACCGATCAGAAAATCACCAACTCCCCTGTTGCCGATAAGTTATTGCAAACCCTGACCAATACCTCTCCGACTACCTCTGGATTGGGTCTGACACTGGAATGGGACAGCAGAAACAACTTCTTTAGTCCGACGCAAGGCTACAACTACAAAGCCGAATACCTTTGGTACAACGACGCGATTGGCAGTGATTACGAATACGAACAACTGGATGTGGAAGGCATTAACTATTGGGAGTTAGCGGATCGATGGTCGCTAGCGCTACGTGGTCAATACAAATCTCTTTACACTGACGAACGCTTTTTACCACCAGCGTCTTATCCAGACATTGAACTGCGTGGCGTTGCGAGAAATCGTTATCAAGGGGACGAGACACTGTCAGTCGAATCACAACTGACCTATCAGTGGAACACGCGCTGGTCGACGAATGTTTTCGGCGGCTTTGGTTACGCTTCAACCGAAGCATCACTATTCGAAAACAACGCCGAATACGCTTACGGCGTGGGCTTTCGTTACCTCATCGCTCGTCGTTATGGTCTGCAAGCAGGCATGGACTTCGCCTTTAGCGATGAAGACAGTGCAGTGTATTTCCAAGTGGGTTCAGGCATCTAAACCCACTTATACCCAGTAACTTCAAGATGCTGGATTCAGAGCCAAATCTCTACTCATGCTTCGGGTTCGCACCATATTGGTTCGAGCCTTCTTCACTGTCTTGGATGAGAAAGTACAGCAGCACTAAGACACCAATGATGGGCACAAAAGCGATCAACGCCCACCACCCAGTTCGTCCTGAGTCGTGTAAACGCCGCACGGTAACCGCAATCGATGGGATCATAATGAACAGGGCATAAATCACACCAAAGAAGCCAAAATTGTCCATTTGCATCACACTGCCGATCACTCGATCGATGATGCCCATCACTAAATTGACCAACACATTCACTAACGTAAAGTACCAATACTCTTGGCGTCTAGCCCTACCACTAAAGTTGGAGTAATTGAGGATGACCCTGTAGTACCAATCAAACATATCGCTTCTCCTAATGAGATGAAAGTGTCGCGAAAGTTAGACAACGTGAGGCAAACTGCACACAAAATAGACTAAATAATGTATTCATCCAATAGTTCTATTTTTAACTATGTCATTAACCTTGACGTATATTCCACCAACGGTTACTTTTCACCCATAACGTATTATATAAATCCATCAAGTTGGCTCTATTATTAATAAATAACCGAAATTTCTGCGGATCGATGTAGTGACGCTATACCGCCGAAACAAGGGCAATAAATCAAAGGGCACAAGATGAGAAAAACAGTGGCACTCGCTTTGCTTTTGTTTGCACCGACACTTTTTGCAAACACGATACAGTTTAGCAGTCCTGAGAAATCCGATGTTGTTGTGGCATTAAAAGACCTAGAGTCATTGCCTCAAACTACCTACACCACCAAACTGCCTTGGCTCGAAACGCCAGCCGAGTTTGAAGGCGTTAAGTTAAGCATCCTATTACAAAATGCATTTGGACAAGTACCCCAGCGCGTTGAAGTACGTGCATTGAATGACTACCACTCCGATTTATCTCGTGAAGATATCCTTCGTTACCAGCCTATCGTGGCGTACAAACAAAATCATAAATACATCAAGATCCGAAACAAAGGTCCCTACTGGTTGATCTATTCTATAAATAAATACCCAGAACTAGACATTGCCCCATACCATTCGCAAATGGTCTGGCAAATCAACAGGATCAGCGTGAAAGAAGAATAACAATGAAGGCGAAACCCCATCCTACAAAACAAGGTCCATTTTCGACTAAGAGTAAGTTATTGTTGTTGATTTTTTCATCGACATTGCTGCTCGCCAACATCGTATTATTGAAAGAAACCCGAGCACTTACCCAAAGCTACTCTGCCCAACAAAACCAAGCGACTTGGTTTTTATTTCATTTATCTAAAGAGTTATCGGAATTAGTGGGTGAAGCGCGTCGGCTCAATGAGAGCGTGATGAACATTGATGGAGCCGAGCTGCAATATGAGTTAGCTTGGAGCCGTTTTGATTTGCTGATCAACAACAAAGAAGCGGACTCTTTCCTATCAAGAGAAGAAGTACGCGTGTACTTTGTCTCTCTATTCGATAAATTTCAACAACTCGAACCCATCTTAGTTGAAGCCAAAACAGGCAGCAGCGTGGCTGCTAATCAGTTTTACCGCGCAACGCAAAATCTATACATGGAGATGATTGACTACGTCACCCAGAACTTCCGTGTTGCAAGCCCGCTTTATCAGCAACAGCAAGTTCGTGCGTACAATTTACTGCAAGCGCAATACATCTTGTTGGGCATTTTCGTACTTACCGTGGCGCTGCTGACCTACTTCTATAAGCAAGAATCGAAGTTCCACAAACAACTCGCGTTAAGTGATCCACTGACGAATCTTGCCAACCGCAGTGCTTTGTTTCTCGATTTACATCGCAAGGAAGAAACCAAAACCCCGTTTTCGCTGCTCCTACTCGATCTGAACGGCTTTAAGAACATAAACGATACGTTGGGACACCAAGCGGGTGACATCGCTTTAATCGAGATAGCAAAGCGCTTAAACGACATGGCATTGGATGACTTTACTGTCTATCGCATGGGTGGTGACGAGTTTGCCGTAATCATCAACACAACCGACGAGAACAAAATTACCGAAGCAACGCACCACGTCCATGTAGTGTTTGAGAAACCGATTCTCGCCTCCGACCAAGCCGGAGCTCTATCCACCAGTTTAGGTGCAGCGAGCTACCCGCAAGACGCCGATAACATTGACTTCCTAATCAATTTAGCGGATAAGCGCATGTACAAAATGAAATTCCAACGTTAAACGGATAACCATGATGAAAAATTTCATGCGAGCGGTGTTATTACTGCTAGTGATCGCGCTTGGTGTGTTGGCTTGGGTCTTTATCCCATCCCACGAGACAGTGGGCGCACAAACCCTCGAAGAGGCGCTCAACGACAACTACATACTGGTTGGTCATCGCATTCACTCTACAGACCCTGACGCGGGTAACATGTTCGGTTACTTTGTTGTATACAAAGGCGCAAGCACCGAAAACCTAGAGCCGTTTTTGGTGACTTCTGATCAGTTTATTCGTATGGAGCAAACCGGCGACAACACGCTAGCTCTAACCGTGAATGGTCGTATTTACCGTTATCACAATGATTTGTGGGTAGAAAACCCAGATGGCAAGCTACAACACTGGTTTGTAAGTGCGACAGCGAAATACGTACGCTAACTCATACCTGTTTGAGCCTTAGACAAACAAAAGCCCCGCTCATCAAATGGCGGGGCTTTTTTATGCTTGAGATTCGCTAAGCGGCGATTAAAGCACTTTTTCTTTGATGACCTTCATCACACCCGAATCACGGTTACTTGGTGCTGAGAAGCGCGCCACTTTTTTTACTGCTTCATGTGCGTTTTCCATCGCATAGGAATGCTCACTCACTTGCAGCATTTCTAGGTCATTGAGGTAATCACCAAACGTCATCGTCTCTTCAGGACCGAAACCCATGGTTTGTTGAAGGTGCTTGATCGCCGCCCCTTTTGACGCTTCTGCGTTCATCACATCAAGCCAGATCTTCGCACTCACCACCACTTGATGACTGTGACCAAACTTCTCACTCATTGTAGGGAATACCAATTCTTCAGAACCACCAAAGTGGCAGATTGCGACCTTGATAAATTCGTCCTCTACTGCCAGCAAATCCGGCACGTATTCGCAACGGTGGTAGTATTTCTGGAACTCTTCTAACGCTTTTGAATCTTTGGTTTCGATGTAAGCCGAACGCTTACCACACAGTACAAGGTGTGTGCCTTCTACCGCACGTGCCGCTTTTACTATCTCATCGATTTCCGATTTCGGAATGGTGCTGCTATAAAGCTCTTTGTCTTGGTGCATCACCAAGGTGCCATTTTCTGCCACGTAAATCATACGGTCTTGAATTGGCGCAAACGTATCACGCAAACTGTAGTACTGACGACCTGACGCTGCGGAGAATAAAATGCCCTTCTCTTCAAGCTGTAAAAACAGGTCAAAAAACTCTGGGTCTAGACGACCATATTGGTCAAGTAAGGTGCCATCCATATCGGTGGCGATGAATTTGATGCTAGCTTGTGACATGACTTTAACTCAAAAGTGAAGCAGCTCAGGTCACTCTTTGAATGAAAACAGGCTGCAAAAAATAGTCACGCTAAGGTACAGGATCTTGGATGAATCTCAAGCTGAAATCAACGAGTCTTTACCGAGTTTCAGCTTGAGAATAACAGGGGATTACGCCGTTTCTACTACACTATCAGGCTCCATCATTGGTCGCATAAGGTCTAAACTGCGAACCGTGCCAATCAAGAAATCCAACTCACGATAAATCTCCGCGACCGCTTCAAACTCACCCGCAGGTTCATCCAATTTAGGCTCAAACAGCTCTTTCCAATGCGAGATGGCGATGTAGAGCTTTCCGTTTACTTGAGAAAGCGACAAGCTAGAAAACTCACTTTCACGACGAAAAGTCAGCACACGCTCAATCAATTCATCCGTTAACAATTGCTTTGCCGTGTCTAAATCGTCGCTATACACCTCATACTGCTGGTCAAATTCTGGATTGCCCAGTCGGACTCGTTTACCTATTTGAATCTTGAAGAAGCTATCCCACAACTTTTCGCGCAAGGTTGGCGTATCATCACGATCAGTCAGCACAAAGGTGCAAATGTCTTCATTCATCGGAACGTCGATTTCGCAAAACAGCCCCGCAAAAAATACGTGATGCTTACTCGAACTGTCACTTCCAGAGCTGATGAGCTTTGATGCTTGAATCTCAGACATCACCACTTTGGCTTCACCGATGGTACCCGAAATAAAATCATCACTTTCGAAACCATCACAGCGGTCTAAGTACAAACCACTACGTTCAAAGGTATCTTTGTCAAGCTTGCGGCTTGGGTCCCAAGTCAGTGAAGGCTCAATGTGTGCCAACAAACTCTGCATAATGTATTGCTTGTAGGTTGTACGATACTCATTGTGCTTTTTGTTGAAGTAAGCCCAACCGCCGAGCAACAGTGCCAAGAGCACAAACATGGTAGCGAAGGTGGCAATATCAAAAGCCACTGCTCCAAAGAAAACACACACCGCGACACCAAGAAACTTGCGGCGACGAAGCGCTTCTAAACGTAAAGCTTCCAGCGGTTCGAGCTTATGTCGCAAATCATTTTCAAACAGAGTTTTGAGTTGATCAGTGGTCATCACATTCCTTTTTATTTACGTACAGAGTCCATTACCAACAATTGCAAGGTGAATCATTGCCACCGCTACAGGCGTCACTCGGGACGCAATCCAAAGAGTTGCATCCCATATCCGTTACACAAGATGAGTCTTTGTTCTTACGCCGCTTGCGATTACGGGAAGGTTCCTCAGTTTGAAGACGCTGATGAGCATGTCTACAGCGTGTAAACTGGTCTTGAACACTGGTATAGCTAGAAAACACGCCTTTACGTTGAATTATTTTGCTGATGGCTGCAGAACAAGAATCCGTGCCGTAGTACACCGCATGAGCACAACGGAACCCTTTGTGTGGGGATAAATAGCGTTGATAAAATCGTATCAATGCCAACACCAGTTTCGACATGCTTTTCCTTTTGCATCTAATAAATCATTCGAGAACAACGCTCTTTCTTATACCCAAGTAACCTCGAGATGCTAGGTTCAGCGAGAATGACTTGGTTTGTAGACGCGGCGACGATTTAAAGATCTAGTCACTCTAAATCAAGAATCGGCAACAAAGTATACAAGCCAAGACAACTCGCCCTTCGGGAGCGTGTCATTGCCCCGATTTCTGCGTCAAACAACTTGGAAAGAGCTGGCTATTACACGGTGTTGTTTTCCTTGAACTCGAATCAATGACAATGCTCTGAATCCTGCATCTTGAAGTCACTTGGGTATATCAATCAAAACAGTACATCACTCAAATTAATCATTTCAAACGCAATCCTAATTTCTGCGTTCTAAGCAATGAAAATCATTGAGATAAGGAGTCATAGCGAGCCGATACCGTCAGCCCAGGAGCGCCTTCGAATAGCAATCACAGCCAAAACAGGTACAATCCGTGCTCGATTTTTATTTCGCGCGGACTCACTCTCATGCACTCGCCTGAACAATGCTTTACTCGATTTTCTGCAGACATTTCTGGCTATAACTTGCCAGCGCAGTTTACGTTTCCGTTCTACTACACCCCTCACCCATTGTGTGTATTGGCTGCCGAGCAATTACAGCAGCACCTCATGACACAAACTGACTTTGAGCACGATTTTGGTCTTGAGGATGAGCAAAGTGGACGCGGTAAGATGTTCGGTGTTTTGCTAGTGCGTAATCCACAAGGTGAGATTGGCTACTTCAGTGCGTTCTCTGGCAAGATTGCCGATCAAAACTTGCTCCCTGGTTTTGTTCCACCCGTATTCGACATGTTGACGGAAGAAGGTTTCTTTCGTGGCGAGACGGATGCTATTAACGCGGCGAATGCGGAATACAAAGCCTTTGCTGCTAATCCAGAACTGGCACAACTGAAAGCAGAAATTAAAGCCGACCGCGAAGCGTATCAACAAGAAGAGAATGCCCAGCGCCAAGTGATGATTACCGGTCGTGCAGAACGAAAACAGCAACGTACGCAAGGCGAGCAAACCTTAAATCCAGAAGATCTAAAAGCGCTACTGGATGATTTGGGTAAACAAAGCGTTGCTGAGAAGAATGTGCTCAAGTACCTCAAACAAGCTTGGAACGAAAGGCTGGCAATCAAAGAAGCACGCTTAGCCGAGCTAGAACAAACACTGGCAGGGCTCAAAGAGCAGCGCAAAGATTTGTCTAATGCTCTACAACACAAACTGCATAAGCAATACCGCTTCTTGGACAACCGCAACGCAGAGCGCGACTTGGTGGACATTTTTGCTCCTACTACCAATCCAGTACCACCAGCCGGTTCTGGTGAATGTGCCGCTCCGAAACTGCTTCAGTTCGCATACAAGCATGGCTACCAACCACTAGCATTAGCTGAGTTTTGGTGGGGCGTATCGCCGAAATCGGAAGTGCGCCAACACAAAAAGTTTTACCCATCTTGCAACAGCAAGTGTCAGCCGATTTTGGGGCACATGCTGCAAGGCTTGGATGTGGAGCCAAACCCATTGGCAGAAAATTGGGCAGAAGATAAAGAGTTAGAAATACTGTTCCAAGATGAAGCCATGGTAATCGTCAACAAGCCATCGGGTCTGCTTTCTGTTCCGGGTAAAACTATCAAGGATTCCGCGTACACACGTCTTCAAACAATGTTCCCAGATGCCGAAGGACCATTTGTGATTCATCGCTTAGATATGGCGACTTCGGGGATTTTGGTGTTTGCTTTAACCAAACGCGCGAACAAGAGCTTGCAAAAGCAGTTCATTACACGCAGCGTACAAAAGCGTTATATGGCACTGCTTGAAGGTGTATTAACTGAGCCTGAAGGTGAAATCTCGCTTCCGATGCGTGGCGATCCAGATGACCGTCCACGTCAACTTGTGTGCTTTGAGCACGGTAAACCTGCCGAAACTTACTGGCAACTGATTGAAATAAAAGACGGACGCAGCAAGGTGTACATGTACCCGAAAACGGGGCGTACCCACCAATTGCGTGTACACAGTGCCCACCACATGGGCTTGAACATGGCGATGGTTGGCGACGGCTTATATGGCGAGAAAGCCAACCGTCTGCATTTGCATGCGGAGATGTTAGAGTTGGATCATCCGTACAGCAAGGAGCGTATGTGTTTCCAAGCAGAGTGTGAGTTTTAAAGTGACTCTACGTGAAAAGCAGATAGCAAAAAGGCGCTGAGTTACAGCGCCTTTTTTACGTTTAGAGCAAGTAAGAGATTCCCGACTGCGCTCCTCCGTCGCTATCGGGAATGACGCGTTATAGAGTTAGGTTTCCAATCACCATAACTAAACATTGTCATTCCAGAATCGAGGAACGAGATGTCTGGAATCTCTGGTTTTTATGAACGGAAGTTAACTGACTTTAAACTTCGTCCACACTTGAGAGCGCCAGCGTCTTGCCATAATGATACCGCGCACCCATTCATCTAGAGCAATTGCCATCCAAGCCCCAATCACGCCATAACCCATGTGAATGCCGAAGATGTAAGAAAACACCACACCTAATCCCCACATGCTCAGAATACCCATCTGTACGGGGAACTTGATGTCGCCCGCCCCCTTGAGTGCCGAAATGAAGATCAGGTTAAACACGCGTCCTGCTTCTAGCACGATTGACCCCATGACCAATGCGCCCGCCAATGCCAAGATTTCTGGCTGATCGGTAAACACGCTCAGAATCTCTTCATGGAATAGGTAGATCAAACACGTCGCTGCTGTTGACGCCGCAAAGCCAATCAAAAAGTAGATCTGCACGCGTTTCAAAATGCTGGTCACCCAACCTTTGCCTATGTAGTACCCTGTCTGGATTTGCGCTGCCTGACCAATCGCGAGCGCAAACGCGAAAGAGAAACGTGCGATGTTTTGCGCATAGGTAAATGCCGCTAGCGAAGAGGTACCCATTTGCACCACAAAGTACACGATGCAGATTTGCGCCATGTTGTAAGACAGTACTTCGCCCGCGTTCATGCCACCGATTTTTAAGATCTTTTTGTAGACCTCTTTCGGAACTTGTTTGAGCTTAGACATTGGCAATTCAATACTGCTGCGTTTCAAAATCACGCCTAATAGCAAAGTACCGATCACTTGGCTGACGACAGTCGCCACCGCAACGCCTTCAACGCCATACACAGGCAAACCAAAAGGCTGATACAAAGCAAGGTAGTTACCAATGATATTGAATACACCAGAGATAAGGTTCACCACCATTGGTGAGCGTGAGTAACCATGGCTGCGCAGAATTGTGGTGAAGACGATACCAATCGTCACGTTGAACGTCATCGCACCGCTGATCAGCAAGTATTCCCTTGCGTACTGCTCAACCTGCGCCTCTAACCCGTAATAAGGTAAGAAGAACACCGCACCGATCACAGCAAGCACACTCAAAAAGGCACCAACAATAACGGACAAAGCTACGCTGGCAACGCCAACATCAACAGAGTCTTTCTCACGCCCTGCACCGTTGTATTGCGCGATCAAGATGCCCGTGCCACTACTCACAAAGGTAGATACGATGATCAGGAAGAACGTGAGCTGCGTGATAACACCAACCGCAGAGACGGCTTTATCCGAGTAACCACTCAGCATGAATACATCACTGGTTCCTAAAGCCGTCCGTAGCAATATTTCGACAAGTATCGGCCAAGCCAATGCCACGATAGACATACGCTGGTTGATATTCTGGCTTTTAGGCATGAATTGAGACCTTTCCTACAACTAAAAACTGCCCCACAGAAAACTGTGAGGCAGTTCAAAAAATTAGATTTATTAGAATTTGGACATTTCGGCAATTGAACACTTAACCACCAAAATGCAGGCGCGAATTCTAGACGGAGTTTGGTCACAAATACAACAAAATTTCGTCGAGTTTCGGAAAATATTTTCTAATGCATTCGACGGATTGCCTTAGCTTGACTGACGAAACTTTGAAGCGGTAGATTGACGAACAATCAACTCAATAGGTGGCAAACGCACCTCGTGTCTCTCACCACTCAATAAATTAAGAATGGACTCTGCACTGAGCGCTCCGACTTCTTCAATTGGCTGGCGCAACGTGGTTAATGCTGGCG
This sequence comes from Vibrio sp. NFR, assembly GCF_027587095.1. NCBI lineage: Bacteria > Pseudomonadati > Pseudomonadota > Gammaproteobacteria > Vibrionales > Vibrionaceae > Vibrio > Vibrio sp. NFR. The sequence continues at coordinate 299,187 of NZ_JAPPTN010000002.1, read as the reverse complement.
TAAAATACTGTGAGGTCGGCAAATCATCAAAACCGATCACGGACACATCTTCTGGTACACGAAAACCATGGTCATGCAGAGCTTTTATTGCTCCATAAGCCGTTTGGTCATTGGCAGCAAACAACGCGGAGAAATGCACTTTAGATTCGATCAACTCAACGGTTTTGGCGTAACCGGACTCACTGCTGAAGTCGCCTTGCTTAACCAATTTTGGTAGCACTTTAATGCCAGCCTCTTGCAGTGCGTTCTTGTAGCCAACAAAGCGAGCAACGGCGTCTGGTTGATTCAAAAGCCCTTTAATATGCGCGATATTCACGTGACCTTGCTGCATCAAATGCAGTGTCGCCATATATCCACCCAATACATTATCTATATTTATGGATCGAACCTTATCGCCAATGACATTGTATCCAACCGCAACAACCGGAATTCGCTCTGCATATTCCAGTATCTGCGCTTCCGTCAAACTGCCCGTTACAATGATGACGCCATCGACATTACTCTTCGCCAAATACTCCAAAGCATGCGATTCCAATGAACGCTGCCAATGTCCCGTCGCAATCACCAACGAGTACCCCTGAGCATTCAGAACCTTTTCCATATCGTTAAGGATACGACTGGTGTGCGGACTTTCTGGATGTTGGATAAGAACGCCAATCGTCATGGAACGCGTATTAGTGCCTTGTCCCATTTGATAGTTCGGCTTATAGCCCAGTGACTTGATCGCTTTCTCTATGTTTTGGCTTTTATCGTCCGAGACAAAAGTTGTACGGTTGAGGAAACGTGAAACGGTGCTCGGTGATACCCCAGCCAACTTAGCCACATCGTAAATAGATGCTGCTCTTTTTTTCTTTTTCATTGTAGGAATTTTCCCAGCAAGCTAATAACAAAAATATAAGTTGCGCCGGGGAACGCGACAACGTTTGGATATGGGAAATGAGAGCTAGATAATTTGCCAGTACGCAAGCGCGCACTGGCTTTCATATCGAGGGTTTAGAATGTCGCTAGCGAGTTTTCACTCAGTGCATCAAACAGATGAATCGCATCTAAATCCAAGTAGAGAGTTAAACTATCCACATCCACTTCCGCAGCTTGTGTTTCAACCATTAATGGCTGACCAGCAATTTCCGTTTTCAGTAGAATACTTGCACCTAGTAGCTCCTTGTCTTTAATTTTGACAGGGAATGGCAGCACGCGGTCATGATCCACTTGCTCAGCACGTAGATGGATGTCCGTAGGACGTACACCAAAGTGCAGTGCTAAGTTCTTCGATGCGTGTGCTTTGAAACGCTCTGGTAGAGGAATACGAACATCACCCAATTCCACTTCCCAGTTACCGTCTTCACCAATCAGCTTGGCATCCAACATGTTCATGGATGGGTTGCCAATGAATTGCGCCACAAACTTGTTAGCCGGGCGTTGGAACACTTCCGTTGGTGTGCCAACTTGAGCTACATAACCATCTTTCAAGATCACGATACGGTCTGCCAGTGTCATCGCTTCAATTTGATCGTGGGTTACGTAAATCGTGGTGGTTTTTAGCTCACGATGAAGCTGTTTGATCTCTTCACGCATTACACCACGCAACTTGGCATCTAGGTTCGATAATGGCTCATCAAACAAAAACACCTTAGGCGTGCGAACCATGGCACGCCCCATCGCAACACGTTGGCGTTGACCACCAGACAGCTCTTTTGGTTTGCGATCTAACAGTGCGTCCAACTCAAGCATTTTTGCCGCTTTACGCACTTCAACATCGATTTGGTCTTTTGGCATGCCTTTCAGTTTCAGTGCAAAAGCGATGTTCTCGTATACCGTCATATGTGGGTACAGCGCATAGCTTTGAAACACCATCGCAAGGTCACGATCTTTCGCATCGATTTTATTCATCAGCTTATCGCCAACGTAAATCTCACCACCCGTTATGCTTTCCAGCCCAGCAAGCATGCGTAGCGTGGTCGATTTACCGCAGCCCGATGGACCAAGGAAAACCACAAACTCTCCATCTTGCACCGTGAAGTCGAAGTGTTTCACTACCTCAACATCATCGTAGGATTTCTTGATGTTTTTGAATTCGACTTTTGCCATTACTGGTTCTCCTCTGCTCGATCTAGCAGCATGTTACGGTAAGCAATTGCGCTCGCTTTTAAGGTGCGTTTTTGTGTTTGGTAATCCACGTGGACAATGCCGAAGCGCTGCTTGTACCCGTAAGCCCACTCGAAGTTATCCATTAAGCTCCAAGCGAAGTAACCATTCACATTCACACCTGCTTTAATCGCAGCATCCAACGCTTCTAGATGCAGTTGGAAGTAACGCACACGTTGCTCATCATTCACTTCACCAGCAATGCAATGGTCATCGCCAGCTGCGCCGTTTTCAGTGATGTAAAGTGGCGGCAAGTTTGGATAACGGTCATTCAGACGCAATAGTAAGTCCGTCAATGCCTGAGGGTGAATTTCCCAACCAATGAACGTGTGCTCTTGCTCTGGTTGAGGAACAGTTTCAATATCACCATGTTCGTTGTAACGCACCACACAACGGGTATAGAAGTTAATCCCGATAAAGTCCAAATCGGTTTGGATGATGTCGAGGTCACCTTCCAGAATCATCGGTAGATTGTGCGATTGGCGATCTAAGACCAACTGAGGGTATTCACCCTTCAATACAGGGTCCATAAACCAATGGTAACCTTCCGCATCACTGTACTCTGCCGCACCGATATCTGCCTCGCTGTATGGGTAAGCAGGCGTCGCATTGAACACACAACCGTGCATCGCATTTGGTGCATTCTTACGCATGTGTGGAATCGCAAGACCATGACCCAGCATTAGGTGGTGTGCTGATAAGAAACCTTCGCGTTCCCCCTTAAGACCTGGAGCATGTTCACCCCAACGGTAACCTAGGTAGGCTGAACAGAATGGTTCGTTCAATGTCGCGTAAGAATCAATCTTATCGCCAAAGTAAGCACTAACTACATCCGCATACTCTGCAAACTTGTAAGCCGTTTCTCGATTTAGCCAACCACCTTTGTCTTCTAGGTATTGCGGAAGATCCCAGTGGTAAAGCGTGACGAAAACTTTCAAACCACGAGCGTGACACTCATCGATGATTTGCTCATAGAACTTCAAACCTTCTTCATTCACTTTGCCATCTTCTGGAATGATGCGCGGCCATGCCATGGATAAACGATATGCGCCAACCCCTAAGCCTTGAATCATCTCGATGTCTTGCTTCCACAAATGATAGTGATCACATGCCACGTCACCGTTATCTGCGTTGTCGACTGCACCTGGCTTATTACAAAACGTGTCCCAAATCGAAGGCGTACGACCACCTAACTGGGCACCGCCTTCAATCTGATAAGAAGAGGTTGCGACACCAAATAGGAACTCTGGGCTACGTAATTTTGAATCTTGTGGTAATTGGAATTTATTCATTGTTATAAAACCTTTTGTTTCGCTTAGCCCTTGACGGCACCAGAGGTCAAGCCGCTGATCATCTGTTTAGAGGCAAATAAGTAAGTAATCACTAACGGTAAAATGGAGATGGTTGTTCCGAGCATCACCGCTCCCCACGGCGTATTCGGAATGCCCTGCACGCTTCGCAGTGCCTGCGTAATCACGTAGTTTTCTGGCGTTGTAAGTACCACGAGTGGCTGCATGAACATGTTCCAGAAGAAGACAAACTGCACGATAGCCAAAGTTGCAAGCGCAGGCTTCATCAGTGGCAATACCACGCTCCAGTAAGTTCTAAATTCACCTGCACCATCGAGCTTCGCCGCTTCTAACAGCTCTTTTGGAATCGAAGCCACCACGTGCTGACGCATCAAAAAGATGCCAAATGGTGTCGTTGTGAACGGTAACCAAACCGCTAAGTGGTTATCGAGTAAGCCGAGAAACTTCACGATCATGAAATAAGGGATCAAACTCAGTACTGGCGGAATCATCATTGAGCCAACCAACATACCAAACAGCACGTTTTTGCCCTTGAACTTGTAAACCGCAAACGCATAGCCGCCCATGCTACAAAACAGCAGTGAAATTGTGGTGCCTAGGAATGCGATGTAGATAGAGTTAAACATCGCCTGCCAAAACGGCATTATTTCCAGTAGTTTTGCGTAGTTGACCGCTAAGCTGTCGCCAATCGCAAAGCTAATCCCAGTGCCAAAGATTTCGGTACGGTCACGGGTTGATAGCAGCGCCGACCAAATGAACGGAAATACGGTCATGATGGCAGAAACAATCAGGATTGAGCCGAGCATCACCATCAGTATTTTTGTGAAGATCTCGATACTGCGATCGCTTGGACGCCAACGCTGCGCCGCAGGTAAAGTGTTAGTACTCATCTTATTGCTCCCCTAGACCTTTCTTACCGAAGAAGAAGAATTGAACCGCTGTACAGCCTGCAATCAAGGTAAAGAGCAGCCACGAAATCGCTGACGCTGTACCCATCTCTAGCCATTCCCAGCCCACTTTGTAGAGGTACATTGAGATGGTTAAACCAGACTGACCTGTACCACCCGTACCGCGCGTTAGAACGAAGGGTTCTTCGAACAACTGCAAGTTACCGATGATGGTCATGGTGACCGCAAAGAAGATGAATGGACGAATCATTGGTAGTGAAATGCTCCAGAATCGACGCCATGCGTTTGCACCGTCCATACGAGCCGCTTCTAGGATGTCTTTAGGAATCGTCATCAAACCAGTGGTGTATAGCACTATGTTAAAACCGGTGTATTTCCAGAACACCATAATGGCGATAGAAGGCTTCACCATGGTTGCGTCATCTAACCAACGGATTGGCTGGAAGTCGTTCACCCAAGAGAATGCCCAACCAAATAGTGTGCTGTCTGCCAATGCCATTAAGCTTTGGTTGATGATCCCTGAGTTTGGCGAGTACATGTTGAAGAAGATAAGTGACGCAGCCACCGTTGACGTAATGAACGGCAGGAAATAAGCCGACGTCAACCAATGACGGAAACGGTCACCCAAAGACACCAGAATGTACGCCACAGGCAGAGCAACTAAGTGCTGCGCCACACCAGACGTAATGGCTAGCCAAAGGGTGTTCTTCAATGAGCGCCACAGCCACGGGTCGGTCAGAGCAATGTGGTAGTTCTCTAGCCCGACGTAATCCATCGCACCCAAACCTTCGACTGGGTTCCACTCATGGAAAGAAAGAAAAATTGAAAACAGTAACGGGAAGATCCCGAAAACAGAAAAAATAATCAAAAACGGCAATAGGAATCCATACGGTGTAAGCGCTTTCAAACTTAGACGAGAAAAAATGCTCTCACGTTGTGATGTTTCCATAACCTTGCTCGCTGCATGATTCATAGTAACGACCTCTACTCAGGAGGGCGATTCGCCCTCCTTGCTTACCAAATGGCGAAATGCTTACAAATTACGGGTGCGGCGCTTAATCATGCGTTCCGCTTCTTTCAATGCCGTTTCAATGTCTTTGCCTTCATCCAGCACTTCCATCAGTGCGTTTTCTAGGATGATAGAGCGAGCAACGTGGTCGCCTTTTGCTGGTGCCACTGGCTTGATGTTTTGTGCCACCTCAGCAAACAATAAGCGCGCTTGCTGCCCACCAAGGAACTCGACTTTCTCTTCAAACATAGGGTCGTCGTAAGTTGTTGTGTTTGCAGGGAATGCTGCGATAGTTTCGAAGTGTTTAAGCTGAATATCGCGACGAGTTGTCATGTATTCGATCAGCTTCCACGCTTCGTCTTGATGCTTAGATTGGGTTGGAATCGATAGGAATGAGCCACCCCAACTACCGTAAATACCATCAGGAAGGTTAGATACACCCCAGCTACCTGCAGTCTCAGGAGCAATCCAGTTGTTTAGGTGACCAAGTAGCCAAGCCCCCGAAAGCTGAGTAGCAAATGTGCCGTTACGGAAGCCTTCGTACCATTCGTTTGACCACGCAAGAATACGACCATCTAAACCTTTATCACGAATCTCTTTCGCCACTTCAAACGCGTGCACAAAACGCTCAGAGGTCACGACTGGGTTGCCATCTTTATCGAAGTATAGACCTTCACCTTCTGGCACTGTGGTAAAGATAATCGCTTGTGCCACATCCGCAGCAGACGCGATCAGTTGAACGTTTTGTTGCTTCAGCTTTTCACCCGCCGCAATATAAGAGTCCCAATCTTTGATCGCTTCATTGATATCAATGCCCGCTTTTTCAAAAATGTCAGTGCGGTAGTACATCACACCCGGTCCTAAATCGACTGGCATACCATACACATCGCCATCTGCTCCTTTACCCTGCGCCCATGCATAAGGCGCAAAGTTTTCTGCGTATTTGTCTGCACCATAGTTTTCAGACAGATTCACTAAGCCGCCAGACGCCACAAATGGACCGATTTTTTCTACATCAACAACAATCACATCACCTGCGCCAGAACCCGTCGCCAAGTTGGTTGTCAGCTTGGTATGGTGGTCACCGTGGTTATTCATTAGGTAATCCACTTTAATGCCCGTTTCCTTCTCGAAATCCGGTAGCAGCACTTTCAAGCTACTATCAAAATCAGGGAAACCATCGAAGCGAATTTTGGTTTCATCAGCCGCATTTACCGTTGCAGCAACACCCAAAGCAGCGGTCATGGCAAGCGTCAAAGTTTTCAGTTTCATGTTGTTGTCCTTAATTATCGTTTTATAGGGTATGCAGTTCCTTGACTGAACTTCTTGGCACCAAGCTTGGCGACAATTTGAAGTTCACATCTCGTTTATTTTTATTGAGAATTTGAATCACGAGCTGGACAGCTTCAGCGCTCATTTGCTCAATAGGGAAGTTAACTGTGGTTAGGGCTGGCGTGAGGTAGCGTGCAAATAAAATGTCATCAAACCCCACCAAAGAGATTTGCTCCGGAACGTTTACACCATTGGCTTTCAGCACTTCGTAAGCACCGAACGCCATATGATCATTACACGCAAATACAGCAGTAAAATGACAATCGCGCTTCAACAGTTTACGCATTGCGCTTTCCCCTGATTCTTCAGTAAAACCGGCCTCGGACACCAACGCTTCGTCATACTCGATTCCCGCTTCTTCAAGAGCCTTGCGGTAACCTTGTAGACGCCCCCGTGCGTCAGATTTGTCCAGAGGACCGGTGATACACGCTATGTTGCGATGCCCCATTCGCAACAAGTATTCGGTCGCCAACTGACCACCAAATTCGTTATCGATCTCAATACAGCATTGCGCCATTTCTGGAATAAAGCGATTCACCAGTACCACCGGAATGCCTTTTTCTTTAAGATCGATTAAATAATCATCCGTCAGGTTTTGTGCATGCAAAATGATGGCATCCACGCGTCGTCCAAGCAGAAATTCCACTGACTCACGCTGACTTTGCTCAGAGTTTGAACCTGCAGTCACCACCACGTGGTAACCGAAACGGCGCAGACGCTCTTCCATGCTGTGCAAAATGCCAGAGTAAAATGGACCACCAAGCTCTGGCACGATGATGCCAATACTGCCAGTGCGACTAGACGCCAAAGCCTGAGCGATTGAGTTTGGACGATAGCCAAGTTCTTGAATCGCTTTCTCGACTTTCAGCTTCTTATCGTGACTTACACGGCTAGTGCCATTAATCACGCGAGAAACCGTTGCCTGAGAAACCCCTGCGTATTCAGATACATCTTTAATCGTCGCCACAAGAAACCTCTTCCACCTGAGCATCAAGATTCAATTTTGCTTCGAGATGCATTTCTCGAAACCGCTTTCATGGCAGCTAGTATTTCTTATCCACTAGGGTGTTATCGTGAGAGAAATCACACCGAAATCCCTTTAGATTCGGGCAATATCGGAAAAAATGAAGCGGTAGGCAGTTTCCTTCCACGCCATGAAACTGTTTCATGAAACGGTCATTTCACGCTCAAATGAGATTCAATAAAGGCATTGATTTCACAACTCTTTAATAAAGATCTCTGCGCAGTTTTTAAAGCATAGAAACAAAAAAAGAGCCGCAAATGCGGCTCAAAATAGGGTCAATAATGGACTGTACGGTGTTCACTGGCTGCAATGAACGCCATGACTAAATAGAGAGAGTTAAGAAATAAATCAGTGGTAGAGACCTAATAAATCTGCCTTCAGTACCTACCACTGTTACATGGACAGTAATTAATTAGACTCGGTTTACCACCAAGCTTCCCACATAGCACCTACGCTAAATGTGTCTTGCTTAGGGTCATTGTTGGTTGCTTTGTTGTCGACCTCACCTGCCGTCGCGTAGAAGCGGAGCATCGGACGAGCGCCAGCGCCCCAATCAAACGAGATATTTTGCGATAGCGTCACTTTCCAGCCTGTGTTGTCATCATCGGCACGTGCGTAATCAACCATTTGGTAACCCGCTTCTAGCCAAGTCGAGTGAACATCATTCCAGAAGTACATAGGACGGACGATAGCACTGTAGTTAGTACGCTCATGTTCAAGCTTGTTTGAACCGTCAATTGAGTAATCGTGGTATGCCAATAGGTATTCAACCGCAGCGTTTTCACCAAGGTTTGCATTACCTTCAAAGCTTGCGTAAATAGTTGTTAAGTCTTCTGTTTTCCAGAATACGCCGTTGTCAGCGTTATCAGAATAACGCAACACTAAACGGTTTGATCCGCTGTCGTGTGCACGAGAAATCACCGCACCCAGCTGGTAAGCATCAATGTGTTCTGAGCTCTCAATTGCTTCTGAATCAAAACCATAGTTCGCGTAAAGCTCTAAATCAGCAAAGCCCATATCAATGCCGTGCAGTTTAGATGTGAATGCATACGCACCGCTATCACCCGTTCCAGAGCCACCAGTACAAGAGATTGAAGGGTTTGATCCCGGAGTGATTTCCGGGTTACAGCTTTCAACCGAAGCAACCACACCAAGGTCAAGTTTGACGGAACCAAGCTCAAGGTTGTTGATACCGCCACCTTGACCATCGTGCATCATCCAAAAGTAATCATTGATGCCCTGTTGTGGACGCTGATGGAAATCACGACCAGCCCAAATGTAAGCGTTCGGCTGACTCTCTAGTACATTCGTAACGCCTGCATAAGCCTTTTTCAGGTTCACCTCGTCACCCCAGTGATCGAACATCACCACAACATCCCAGATTGCGCCACTGTCATTCTTAAATGCTTTTGCTAACTGGAATTCACCGCCATTGCCTTCGTTACCTAATCGACCAATAGCGGATGAGCCGTTAAAAGAGCCATCAACCATCACGTACTTTTGGTCGCCCCCTTGGTAGTGAGCACCGTAACGAGCATAACCAGAGAACACAACGCCATAAGGAATCTCAATGTCCGGCGTTAATACCGCTGGTTGTTGGTCATCGACATAAGTTGGGTCAATGCGTTTCTCCAGTTCTTGAATACGTTTTTCCAAAGCTTCTACATCAGAATCGGCAGCAAAAGTAGAAAGAGAAGCAAGCGAAGTGGCCACTGCAAGAGTGAGAGGTAAAACCTTTAAGTTTTTCATGTGATTTCCCTAAGTTTTTGTAGGTGTAATTATTTCAATAGGGATCTTAAGGAATGAAACGTTTGAAAAGTCGCTACTGCTTCACATGGCACAAGCACTCGAAATGACATGAAACAACGCATGAAACTAGCGCCGTATTTTGTTAATTAAAATCATAGTGTTATTAGATTCTAATTTGTCATTCATATTTTGAAATCGCTTTCATTTCACAGAAATGTTTAAGAATAATCACGTTAATTTGTTCAAAATAAGCGCAATTCATACTTGGTTTTTTGAAAGTTTTCATAATCCTGAAAACTTTCACAGGTCGTAAATTTCTTACAAATTCAATAACTCACATTCATGCCAAACATGATTCATATCACAATTAAACGTATTGCTATTCCATGTAGTACTAAATTACCACCTAGAATAGGCATTAAATAATTCTAAAGTAGGGATACACAATGTCGAAATTGGCCGGAGCACGCCTAGAGGAAATGGCGGATATCCGATCGACAAGAAAAAAGAAGATTGTATTTCTCTGTTCCAGCATTGCGACGGCATTTTTAGCCTATGGCTCTGTGCTGCATTACTTTGAAGGGAACTGGGGGCTTAGCTTTTTAATTGGTCTGTGTGCTGTGGCATGTTTAGCCATCAGTTATTTAATTAAAGTACGTGGGCATCATCAATACGCAGATTTACTGCTCACCGCGGTATTGATGTTCGATGGTTTACTACTGCTGCTCTATAACGACGCGCCATCCGGCAGGTTGCTTTGGCTCTACCCCATTGTGGCTGCCATTATTCTAATTAATGAATTTAAGGTCGGCTTACTATTCAGTGTCAGTTACACACTCATCATTTTTTTTGGTTTAACTTTTCTAGAAAGTGTTCCCACTGCAAGTGAAATGACTGAGCGTCGCTTTATGTTCACCTTAGTGGCGATCTGCTTTGTGTGCCATACGTTTTCTTATTACTACTCAAAAGTGGTTAATTACATCCAAACTCTCTATCGAGAAGGGATTGAAGAACTCGCTTATCTCGATCAATTGACAGGCTTAGCGAATCGCTGGAGTTTTGAAACTTGGGCTCGCGCCAAGCTAGAGGAGCTAGATCAAACCCATAGTAATACGGTTACCGCATTGGTCTTCCTTGATATTGATAACTTCAAACACATCAATGATAACTATGGTCATGATGTGGGTGACCGCGTACTAAAACACTTCGCGACACGCTTGAAAAACAACATTCGCAACAAAGACCGCAAGACAGACAAACACGATTATTCGATCGCTCGCTTTGCGGGTGATGAGTTTGTACTCATGCTCTACGATGTGCGCTGTAAAAAGGACTTAGACACCATCATGGATCGCATCGTCAATCTATTTAAAACTGGCTATCAATCGGAAGACACGATTAATGAGCTTACAATGAGCATTGGCGTTGCCATCTATCATCAGGATGCGAATGACCTATCTGAACTGACTCGTTGTGCGGATAAAGCCATGTACGCGGCAAAGCACACGGGTAAAAACCAGTACGCCTATTATGAGCATTGCTCGCATGCAGAAGAGTTACGCCATCAAAGACATTCGCTTGTTGGCGCAATGGGGAAGTGAAAATGTGACCTCGTTACAACGCGATGCCAGTTTATAACGACCAATTGCTTAGCATCATGGCAAGTGCAAATGGTCGTTATCACACATGTTAAGCAAACATGTACATCGCCCATAAACCGCCGAGCAAAAACGTAATCAACCAAATCACTTGGCGTGTTTTACTTGGTTTATCCTCTCTAGGACGAATAACGGGTTTCAGTGCCCGTTCCTTAATTTTTCCGACTAGACTGTTTTCAATCGCTCTTTTATAGAAAGCACGACGCTTTTGTGCCGCATTCGCAACTTTCGTGAAACGGTGCCTTTGCTCTGTCGTAAATTCCGTCGCCTCAAAGCGAGGAGGGAGATCAGAATGTTTAGGTTGTACTGCCATCACTTCCTCCTTGTTGATGGTTGCACCTGTATTAAGTATATACAAAGTTATCAGTTTGTTGTTAAAAAACGTTTGTATCTGAACAACATGCATGAAAAAAGCCACCCAAAAGGTGGCTTTTATCTCAATTCTATTTAGTGCTTAGAGGTACTCACATAAGTACGCGGTCGCGTCTTTCACTTGCAGTTCGAATGATGAATTACCTTCAACTTCGAAGAACTCACCACTATTGTAGGTGACCCAATCCACTTCACCCGCTTTCTTTACGATCAACGCACCTTTAACAACACTCATACGCTCCGGCGCTTGTGTACCGAACGTGTATTCACCTGGTAGCATCACGCCAACACTGACATCCTGCCCTTGTTGACTAAAACCTAGTGACTTTACGCCACCAGCAAAATAACTGTTTTCCTTAATACTCATTATTGGTTTCCTTATCAAAAATCAGCTCTTTTTTACCCTGTTTCGGTTTACGACTCAAGTCTCTAAATGGGTCTTTGTTGAAAGAGCAAATTCTCAATAACTGTGTTTCGGAATGTAAAAGTGGACATCAGATCATAGTTTCACCGTCTCAAAAGCTAGATTGTTTGTTTTTGTAGCTCAAGCTTCTCACCATAATAAAAAAGGAAGGTAAGTAGGAATCATGACCACCACTGCGCGCAGGAAAAGGAAACAGAAGCCAGAACCGCAACCCTCATTTTGGGCTCGTCATCAGTTCAAAATCATTAAAGGGGGCTTTGCTGTTTTCGGTTGCTCGTTGATTAGTGTGCTTGGTTACCAGTTGTACGCATCTTACTTAGATTACATCGACCCAAACAAAATCTACGGTGAATGGATAGAGATCGGTGCGCCACCTTATCAAACCGAACAGCTTTCTTTTACACCCGAAGGTGTCTTTCGCAACCATCGCCTTATCGCCACTCAATTCGAGTTTGATGGCAAAGTCGTCACACTGAACACCGGGCTTGGCAAAACTGAGTACCAAATCTCAGGGTCTCATCTCTCTCCACAGATACGACGCATTGAGCCTCGACTCCCTGACCAACGCTTTATCCTAAAAGGCTTCGAACACACGGTTCAGGGCTCAGAAACTGGCGCAGCTTCCAAACGCAGAGCAGCGTTGAGCGAACACTTCAGTCGCAAATAACCTCCTTTTCAACGCTACCTCTATGTCGTAACTCTTTCTGTTTCATCAGAAAAGTTTAATTTCACTCGCAAAATAACCCCTACGGACTGAGTAAGCGATTAATTAAATACATGCAAAATATTTATAAAATCTTGGCTCAATATTGTATTTTCTATGCAAAACTATGTTTCTTGTAGTGAGTTTTGTGTAACACGGTCGAATCTTGATTTATTTTTTTTTGAAAAAAAATAAGCCTCTGAAATGCTCAAAGGGATGCTTTTGCACAGTGTGTGAATTGATTGTCTTTTCTGTCGCAAGAGCAGCTTATGTTCCTAAACGAGCATGAATTCAAGGATTGAGAGAGAAGTTATGATTCGATTTAACCTATGTGCAGCTGGGGTTGCCCTAGCACTATCTGGCGCTGCAAACGCGGCTCCAACCGCACCAAGTATCGATATGTACGGTTCCAATAACCTTCAATTTTCTAAAATTGAATTGGCAATGGAAACCACATCTGGCTACAACGACATGGTCAAATACCATGAACTGGCTAAGATCAAAGTGAAATTTAACCAGTGGAGTGGCACATCTGGCGACACTTACAACGTCTACTTTGACGGTGTAAAAGTGGCAACAGGCGCTATCACTGGCAGTCAAACCACAGCTTCGTTTGAATATGGTCAAGGCGGCTTGTACCAAATGGAAATCGAAGCGTGTGACGCAACAGGTTGTTCTAAGAGCGCTCCGGTAGAAATTACCATTGCAGATACAGACGGCTCACACTTGAAGCCTCTGACGATGAATGTTGATCCGAACAACAAGAGCTACAACACCGATCCAAGTATCGTGATGGGTACTTATTTTGTTGAATGGGGCATCTACGGTCGTGATTACACTGTCGACAACATGCCAGTTGATAACCTAACTCACATCCTTTACGGCTTTATCCCAATTTGTGGTCCAAACGAATCAGTAAAATCAGTTGGTGGTAACAGCTTTAATGCACTGCAAACGGCATGTCGTGGTGTGAATGATTACGAAGTGGTTATCCATGACCCGTGGGCTGCTTATCAGAAGAGCTTCCCTCAAGCAGGTCATGAATACAGCACGCCAATCAAGGGTAACTACGCAATGCTAATGGCGTTGAAACAACGTAACCCGGATCTAAAAATTATCCCATCTATCGGTGGTTGGACACTTTCTGACCCATTCTACGACTTCGTTGATAAGAAGAATCGTGACACGTTTGTCGCGTCAGTTAAGAAATTCCTGAAAACTTGGAAATTTTACGACGGCGTAGATATTGACTGGGAATTCCCTGGCGGCGGCGGCGCTGCAGCAGATAAGGGTGACCCTGTAAACGATGGTCCTGCATACATTGCATTGATGCGTGAATTACGTGTAATGCTAGATGAACTTGAAGCAGAAACAGGTCGTACTTACGAGCTAACTTCAGCAATCGGTGTTGGTTACGACAAGATTGAAGACGTAGATTACGCAGACGCGGTTCAGTACATGGACTACATCTTTGCGATGACTTACGACTTCTACGGCGGCTGGAACAACGTTCCTGGTCACCAAACTGCTCTTTACTGTGGCTCATTCATGCGTCCTGGTCAGTGTGATGGCAGCGGCGTGGATGAAAACGGCGAACCGTACAAAGGTCCAGCATACACTGCAGATAACGGTATCCAGCTTCTTCTAGCGCAAGGTGTTCCTGCAAATAAACTGGTTCTTGGTACAGCGATGTATGGTCGTGGTTGGGAAGGTGTAACACCTGATACGCTAACAGATCCAAATGACCCAATGACCGGTACTGCAACAGGCAAACTGAAAGGCAGCACAGCTCAAGGTGTTTGGGAAGATGGCGTAATCGACTACAAAGGTATTAAGTCATTTATGCTAGGTGCGAACAACACTGGCATCAACGGCTTTGAATACGGCTATGATGCGCAAGCAGAAGCACCTTGGGTGTGGAACCGTTCGACTGGTGAGCTAATCACATTTGACGATCATCGTTCTGTGTTAGCGAAAGGCAACTACGCAAAATCTCTAGGTCTAGCAGGTCTATTCTCTTGGGAGATTGATGCAGATAACGGCGACATCCTTAATGCAATGCACGAAGGTATGGCTGGCGGCGTCGTTACCCCACCAAACCGTAAACCAACGGCAGCAGCAGGCGCAGACCAAGCAGTAACAGGTCCTGCAAGCGTTGTGCTTGATGGCAGCAACTCAACTGACTCTGACGGTACAATCGCAAGTTACGCTTGGGAGCAAGTATTAGGTACTGCAGTCGTTCTATCTGGCGCGAACACAGCAACAGCAAGCTTTGATGCGGTAGAAGTCGCGGCAGAAGAGCAACTAACGTTTAAGCTGACCGTAACAGATAACGAAGGCGCAACGGCTTCTGATCTTGTTGTAGTCACCGTTAAGCCAGCAGGCGTGATTGATCCACCAAACACAGCGCCAGTTGCACAGGTTTCTGCACCAGCAACGGCAAGCGCAGGTGACGTGGTTGTGATTGATGCTTCAGCTTCTAGCGATGCTGACAACGACACACTAACGTTCGATTGGACGCTACCACAAGGTCTAAATGCTACGGTCAACGGTGCGAAAGTAACGTTCACAGCAGCAGAATACCCACAAGACACAAGCTTAAGCTTCACGGTAAGCGTAAGTGATGGTCAAGCAGTATCAACTGCAAGTGCAACCGTTGTTGTAGCGAAGCACAGCACAGGCGGTGGTACTTGTACTAACGCATGGGATGCAACGGCAGTTTACACTGGTGGTGATCAAGTGACTTACGCAGGTAAAACTTGGGAAGCGAAATGGTGGACTCAAGGTCAAGATCCTAGCAAGTCTGGCGAATGGGGTGTTTGGAAAGAAGTTGGTCCAGCTAACTGTAACTAAACACTGCTAAGGTGTTGTTATTCAGCACCTACCGCTATCAAAATTGTAAAATAGAAAAGGACAGCATCAGCTGTCCTTTTGTTATTCTAGATTTTGATTCACAAGCGCCATCGCTACGATCAACGAGCGTCAACTAAACGATCAAAACTCTGGAATACCTCATCACACTTCATGACACGACCATGACCCTGCCCTTGCGTCGTCACCAATTCGACTCGCTCAATCTCATTAGCAGCTTTCGCAGATACACCGTGTTTGGTGAATTTGTCTTGTTCATCATGAACAATGATAGTTTTTGCTTTTCGCTCAGCGAGACGCTTTTCAGGGTCAATGGATTGCAAAGGGTAACCAAACTGATCTTCCACTTCCGAAACCACGGCTTTGAATAGCTTCATTGAATAACCCGAACGCGCAATACTGCCAAACAAGTTTTCTACGTAGTTAAGCACAGGCGCAATCAACAGCAATGGCTTGTTTTCCAATTTGCTGTGACGACATTCTAACGCCGACGCAGTACCCATACTGTGCCCCACCAAACCTGCAACATCATCAACAGAATCCAACACGTCCTCTAGACCACGAACAAACCCCGGGATATGCCCATACTGACCATCACTTTCACCATGAGCAGGGTGATCGTAAGCCAAAGCGGTGTAACCCGATGCGGCGATGTGCTCCATCAACGGATAGAACTGACTTGCTGTCCCCGACCAACCGTGAGTCAGCACCCATACCGGACCATTACCAAGCTGATAAGTTTTGATTGCACCAGCATGACCTTGTACTTCACTTTTAATCAGCCCCTGTGGCTCTGCATTTTTAGGCTGAGTACGTGCTGGGGTGAGCAACAGCTTACGCGCGGTCTTTTTTGCATGTGACGGTGCCAACGTATGGTGCAAACGCGTACTGATATTGACCAAGCTACGCTTAACACTGAAGCGCTGCGAAGTATTGAAGTAGATTTTCTCACTCATGATCTTTTCCTTAACTATCAGCTTTGCACAAAATAGAACGGTCGTGCTTTTTATACTGATAAGAAAGAGC
The DNA here is from genome assembly GCF_027587095.1 of Vibrio sp. NFR. Classification (NCBI taxonomy): domain Bacteria; kingdom Pseudomonadati; phylum Pseudomonadota; class Gammaproteobacteria; order Vibrionales; family Vibrionaceae; genus Vibrio; species Vibrio sp. NFR. Next base: position 282,656 of record NZ_JAPPTN010000002.1, on the reverse strand, counting down.
GCTCTATGTCGCTCTTCATTATGAATCTCGTACTATGCCCGTTACCGCGGGGCTAGCGCTTCCATCGAATAAATAAATTATCGATGCCTTGCCAAAACAATCTCTGGCTCTCTTCTTGCCCTTTAATCGAATAAAACACGTGCGCACTTAAATACTGCCCGTATAAATCAAAGGTCGCTTGTCGCGTATCTAAATCGGCGACAAACTCTTGGTTCTCTTTGCCTTTCTTGATTTGAATTTCGAGATAATTCAGCCAAGTATCAATCGATTTACGTAATGCAGCTTGCAACGCACAGCCTTCTTCTGCGGTGTCGTTCCAAGCATCAAGGAACATACAGCTACCTTGAAAAGAGTGATTCCACGTCATCCAAGTGTCCAACAGACCACGTACTTTACGTTCGATATTGCTGTCACCCAACTCACGCGCAGGCGCAATAACCCGCTCTGCGAATACTTGATTGGCAAACTCCAACACCGATAGTTGAAGGTTCAACTTGGAATTGAAGTGAGCAAACAAGCCACTTTTCGACATGCCACACTGCTTCGCCAACTCACCTATAGTGAGACTTTCCAACCCGTTTTCACTCGCCAGTTGGAATGCACGCTGCAATATCAGCTCTTTGGTTACTTTTCCTTTTTTCATAAATACATTTTTAGCACGGTCGTACTTTTTTACAATCTAAAGTTTACTGGTCAAACCAATGTATACCCTCTGACACACTCACGATCGCAATACATTGAGCAACTCAATGAATACGAATTTTCGAAATTTGAGATGGGTCTGATTTTCACAAACTGGTTACTATCAATTGCACATGAGTTGATTTTTTACCGCGATGAGTAAGCTATTAGCTGTTAATTTCTCAGCGATTTTTCACTTTTTTAGGTAAGTATTTATGGCAACCACAAAGAAAATTGCCAGTTTAGAGTTCGCCCGCATCATCGCAATGTTCGCGATCGTTGGCCTTCACTGTCAAATGGCACTCACGTACTGGCAATGGGATGAGGTACCTTGGGTTGGGTATATGCTTAACCAATTGGCTCGCTTTGCTGTACCACTGTTTTTCCTCATCTCCGGTTATCTAATCCAGCCTAAACTCAGCGCAAATCCCGTTGAAACACTGAAAAACTACGCTAAGCCCTTGCTTAAGATATGGCTGGTTTGGAGTGCGATTTGTCTGTTAATGCCGTTCCGTTGGCAAGTGGTTGCGGAGGCAGGCTATCTCGCTGAGCGACAAGGCTATTTGGGCTACCTGATGTCGAACCCAATTAACTCGCTGTTAGAAGGCGGCTTAGTTCATTTGTGGTTCATTCCTGCACTTGTGATTGCCGTCGCTATCATTGCATTGCTGGTTCGCGTTGGCATGGCGCAGTTGCTGCTCCCGACGGCAATATTGTTGTACGTCTATGGGGTACTCGCAGGCAGTTACATCACACTGACTGAGCTACCAGCGCCCTTCTTTACTCGCAATGGTCCGTTCTTCAGCACATTGTTGGTTGTGCTTGGTTACTTAGCGAGACAACACCAGTGGCAATGGTCTCGTAATAACACCATTCGCTTGATTTTGGTTGGTATGGCACTGCACTTTGCCGAAGCCTATTATTTGATGAACGACGAGATCGCTTTTAATTCACACGACTTCTTATTTGGCACTGTGATCTGGTCTTTAGGCGTATTCATGTGGCTTCTTGCCCATCCAAACTTTGGCAATATGCCATGGGTGTTTAAGTGGTCACCGAGCATTTTAGGTATCTACGTGAGTCATTTGCTGGTGATCATCATCATGATGAACATGGCAGGTATATTAGGGCTAGAAAACTTAGCTAAAGACGCCTTTATTTACCCAGCAACCATTGTGGTAACCCTGCTGCTTGTAAAAGGCATTGAAGCTACGCCGCTGAAAAAACTATTACTGCGCTAAATCCATTCAGCACTATGTATGGTCTGCACTACCACTTTTTGGCTAGTGCAGACTTTATAAAAATGAGAGCTCTCTCTCACTCGCCAAAATTATCATTTCTAATACTTTGTAATTTGCTTTCACTCACAAAAAACATTGTTCATTTACTTTAAATTTATCCGACATCAACAAAATGCTCATTAAACGGAGGCGGTATGTGGGCAGGTCAGGGACTCGTTCCTTTTTTAGAAATTAGCCATTGGTTAACCTATGGTTTATACGCTGCAGTAATCCTATTTGGCGCGGCGAGCATTGCGTCACTCAGAAAGTAGTGGCGCAAGCTACATCAATTCAAAACTCCTACCGTTAATTCGAGCTTACTCACACTTAACCTATTAATATGTGGCTAAAATTTCTCCAGTCAGACAAGGAGAAATGTCTATGCCAATCTACCCAATTGTCGCGTTTTGCTGTTTGATATTTTCTAGCTCCACGTTTGCAGCTGCGACCAGTGAACTTAACCTCGTCAATTCCACCGTCGGCTATGCCGCACTGATTTTCTTCACCATTGCCTACATTCTGGTAATGCTGGAAGAATACCTACAAATGCGAAAATCCAAGCCTGTACTGCTCGCCGCGGGATTAATCTGGATTTTAATTGGCTATACCTTTGCCCAACACAACCAAGCTGACGTTGCTAAAGCCGCACTGGAACACAACCTTTTGGAATACGCTGAACTTTTATTGTTCCTATTAGTGGCGATGACCTACATCAATGCGATGGAAGAACGCAGACTGTTTGATGCACTGCAAGCGTGGATGGTTGGCAAAGGTTTTGATTTCAAAAAGTTATTTTGGCTCACAGGTAGTCTTGCATTTGTGATTTCTCCTATTGCCGATAACTTGACCACAGCGCTATTAATGTGTGCAGTAGTGATGAAAGTTTCTGGCGACAACCCAAGATTTGTCAATCTTGCCTGTATTAACATCGTCATTGCCGCAAACGCTGGCGGTGCATTCAGCCCATTTGGCGATATTACGACTCTGATGGTTTGGCAGGCAGGACACGTCAGCTTTGCTGAGTTTATGCCGTTGTTTGTACCTTCTCTAATCAACTACGTCATACCTGCATTCATCATGTCGTTGTTTGTACCAAACACAAAGCCAGATACGGTTCATGAGCACATCGAACTGAAACGTGGTGCAAGACGTATCGTTGGCTTGTTTATCCTGACCATTGCAACAGCGGTTTCCTTCCACGCCGTTTTACACTTCCCTCCAGTGGTCGGCATGATGATGGGGCTCGCTTATCTGCAATTTTTTGGCTACTTCCTGCGAAAAACACTCAAACATTCTCTTGCCAAAAAAGCCGCAATGGCGATTGCCAACGGGGACGACTACGCGCTGAAACGTCTGGGTTCTGTTGTACCATTTGATGTCTTCCACCGTGTGTCTCGCGCCGAGTGGGACACCTTATTGTTCTTCTACGGCGTAGTGATGTGTGTTGGCGGTTTGAGTTTGCTTGGCTATCTCGAACTGGTTTCCAACGTGATGTACACCGAGTGGAATCCAATCTGGGCGAACGTCATGGTGGGGATACTTTCTGCCATTGTCGATAACATTCCAGTGATGTTTGCTGTGTTAACGATGGACCCAAGCATGTCGATGGGTAACTGGTTGTTGGTGACACTAACAGCAGGCGTTGGCGGTAGCTTACTGTCGATTGGTTCTGCTGCTGGCGTGGCTCTCATGGGCGCTGCGAGGGGGCAATATACTTTCTTTGGTCATCTCAAATGGGCACCAGTGATTGCTCTTGGGTACGCAGCGAGTATTGCCGCGCACCTTTGGATGAATGGCAGCTTGTTCACTTAAACTGCCTTAATCCATCGGAATAATTCTTATCGGTCTGATGGATGGTTCACGCCATCCATCACCTCTATCTCTCCCAGTTCATACGGATTTACGCCCTCTAAGCAGCCAACGTTATAGCCATATTCACTCGGATTAGAGCGGCGCTGATGGTGAGTGTAGATGCCACATTCTCCACAGAAGAAATGCTTAGCTGTGTTGGTATTAAACTGATAAAGCTTGAGTACTTCCTCACCTTGAGTGATACGAATTCCGTTCAACGGTACCGATGCGACAATCGCACCGCGACGTCGGCACATGGAACAGTCACAGCGTCGAGGCTTCTTGATTCCATTCGGTAATGACAGTTCGATTTGCACTTTTCCACAATGACAAGAAAGCTTATGCAAAGGCTGGATTGTCGTACTACCCACTTGTTTAATCATGATTTTTCCTTGTTCCTTCCCTGTTCACCTAAAGTGTGTTGTTCTTTCATGATGTTTTCTTGAACTGCATGGTAAGGAGGTATCATGAGCAAAAAACACTCCAAATCATGCCTAGACTAATGTAACTGATAAGCGGTGGGAAAAACCACTTCAGCTTATGAAGAGCACCGACCGTGTATACAACAAGCCCAAACATAGAATGACCTTCGAAGACTATACCGACTTCACACAGGCATTCCCTAGCGTGATTTATCTGCAGCGTTTAGTGAGTGGAGCACTGTTTATCGTCACTCCAATCACTGGTCCAACAACGGTGTTTTAACCCGCTTATTCAATGAATTAGCCAAGAATCCAGATTACGAGAGGGGTTGCTGATGGCTGGATTGTTAAAGCTCATCAACACAGTACTGGTGCGGTACCAAGGGGCAGTGAATGTATTGGAAAAGCCGAGTGTATGGTTCAGCGAAAGTGACCTGGGTATAGATTTCGGGAAGGTTGCCCGAGCTAGAAAGAAGAGGTAGAGCGTGCTGACCATATAAAGTTCAACACGCTCAAGGGGGTTCAGTTACTTAGTGAGCATCTCAGCCTTAACAGCCTGCCACGCTTTATGCTCGGGTGTGGTCAGGTGGATAGGACCAAAGGTACGCTCTGGGATGATTTTATCACTCAGCCTTTCTACCTCTCTGGCCACAAAGCTGCTAAACCAGATCTGATTAGGCATTCCGGGCCAATACTCGGTGAGCTGCTGACGCAGATTATCCAGCTCGTTCAGGCGACCTTTGATCTCGTTCAGCGCCTGATGCTGTGGTTTAAACAGCAACCGGGTGAACCAGTTTGAAGAAGCCTTCTCCATGTTGGTGACTTTATCTCTAAGTTCTGTCAGCGCCTGCTTAACAGGAAGCCGGGTAACCGGAAGGCCTTTCTCTCTGATCTCTGCTGTTATCGGCAACTGCTCTAGGTTGAGTTCTATCTCTCCGGCAAGACCGCGGTTTTCTCCGCTGACAGCTTTGACCATATCCCGCAGTTGCGTTAGTGATTCGTCACCGTGCAGCGGGGCGCTGGTCATTCTGGTTATAGGGACCGAGCGGAACTCTAGCTCCGGCCAATTTGTTCTGGCGTGCACCTGCAGATGACGGGCGAGTTTAACCCGAGCCATCAAAGCGGGCTGTTGATCCCGAGAGAGTTTGATCTCTTTGGTCAGCGCAGCTTTTTCACGGTTCTCAAGTATCAGAAGCTTTTGTTGTTCGGCCTTTTCTGCGGCTTTAATCGCCTCATCACTCGGCGCGCGAGTTGTCAGCCGGTTGCTGCTGTCCCACTTCAGGTAGTGGCGCAGTGCGCCAGTTTCACTCTGCACCGCTTTTTTGACCAGATTTACCAGGCTGCTTGAGCCAGCAGAAAAACGGGTATCAAAGCCCCGGTGACCTTTAAGCAGCGCTTCGAGAAATCCTTTCAACTCCTGGCGATCTTTAGGACAACTCAGCTTCATTTCGCCGTTTGCCACATTTAAGAAACGGCTGAGCATGGGATCGCCTCTTTCCAGTTGCGTTTTCAGTTTCTCCTGGTGTGAGGCCGCTTTCTTGCCAGTGAGCAGGTAGTCGGACAGTATCTGGTTGATACCGTCTGAGATCATATTACGTTCACTGGAAGTAAATTTAATCTCAGTTTTCGGTGGCTCGGCAGCAGGAGCCGGCGCGTTTTTTGGCGCTGCTTCAGCTTTTGTTTCCTGAGGCTTAGCTTTGGTTGTCTGCTCCGCTTTAGTCACCGCTTCGGCAGGCAGTGTTTTAGCGGCTTTTACCTTGCCGTGAGAAAGGCGCAGGTACGAGCCCAGAATATTGTCTTTGCTCTCTAAAGGTCGGGTTAACGCTTTATACATAGAGCCGAACCTTGAGTGACCTTCTAGCATCAGGTTAAACATTTCTGCCAGTTTTTGCGGCGAGCGGGGCAGTCTGATGACCCTGACTTTTTCCTGATCATCTATGGTGATCCGTCCCTTGATCTCTTCCATCTCACAATATCCGCGCAGAAACTCGCCATGCTTCTCCGGTTTATTGTCTACATATTGTTGCAGTGCGCTGCTAAAAGCTTTGGCAAGTGGCGTGAGATCCTCATCATGGATGCGAGGCGCACTCTGCAAACCTACAGGGTTCTGGCTTAGCGGCTCACTCATACTCTGTGTTGAATGCGCAGCCCCCGGAAGTTCTGATTTAGATTTTTCCAGTTTCGGCGCCTGTTGCGGTGCACTCTGATGTACCTGAGAGACACCTTTAAACAAGGTGTTGAGAAGTTTAGTTACCGGCATAATGACTCCTTAACCTTTTAACAGGTGCGCGTCGCAAAACAGAGAAGGTGCTTTAGCCTCTTCCTTTAAAGGGGCTTGAAGAGCATTTCTGGCATCAGTCGCTGTGGTTATAAAGTTGCCAAGCAGGTTCGCCAGTAGTTCCAGCTCCAACCCTTCAATCGGGTGCTGGTAGCGCAGCAGAACCTGATCGCCTTGCGGACTCAGGGCGTAGTGTGCCTGACGCAAGACGGGATTTTCAAAGTTGTGCTTAAGAAGACGGGTCAGGTGACGCTCTCTCTGCACCTCCGACATAGCCCCTAATTCTGCAAGAAACTGAAGGTGGTTGCTTCCCGCTGCCATATCGATTGCCAGCTCGATGCCTTCTTCAGTCAGCAGTGCACAACGTCCAAAGTTATCAAGCTCTAAGCAGTCCAGTTGCCAAGTGTTACCCAACTCGAGAAGCAGGTTGTTCAGAAAGGTTTGGTCGGCCGTCATCAGCACCTCCAGATACAGTCGGGGAATGAGTGTTCAGACTACCGCGCATGCAAGGGGAATTTCTTTCATTATTAGGCAAGGTTTTTTAGGTTTATTAAGCAAACGCTGATGCCAGTGGGCACGCTATTTGACCGTTTATAGCAAGCCTTCTGTTGCGCTGGATACATAATATTGCGGCTCTGCAGCTTGGTACTTACCTCTATTCACCCTGGATATCAGAGACGCTGGCTAAAGGCGTGTTAGTTCTTGTGCTGGTGCGCAGCGGACTTGTAATGCGGAAGCAAGGAAAGGTAGTAAAGTGGTTGCCGATGCGCTGTTGAACAAAATACGTACAGCAAAGAGCAACATGCCCTAGCTTAATGTGTAAAGTCTGTTAAACAGTTAACACCCACGCAATCTAGGTCGAAAACTCGACATCAATCACTTTTCACGACATTTTATTCAGCGATTTATCACTATTTGGTTGGCGTTTTGCTAACCGCATCCGTTTTGGTTTCGTACTTACAGCTAAAACGGCTTTAATACCAAGGAAAATACTTTTATGGATAAAGATCATAGCCTTAGAGAAAACCTCTTGGCCTTGACGCTCGGTAGTGCGTTGGTGTCACTTGGGGTTATCTTCTTCAGCAAGGTGGGATTGCTCACTGGCGGAACGGCCGGTTTGGCGATCTTCCTTACCAAGGTCAGTGACTTCAGTTTTGGCCAGATATTCTTCGCACTGAACCTGCCGTTCTACATTCTCTCTGTGATGCGCATGGGTTGGCGTTTTACCATCAACACTTTTATTGCGGTTTCGATCGTGTCTTTTGCGGTAGACCATTTGCATCATGTGATTGAGATTTCTCGTATTGAGCCCGTGTACGCAGCGCTACTCGGTGGTGGTTTGATTGGCATGGGCATGCTGGTAATTTTCCGCCACAAGATGAGTTTAGGTGGCTTCAACATCTTGGCGCTTTTTCTTCAGGAACGTTTTGGTATTCGAGCAGGTAAAGTACAAATGGCTCTGGACTGCACCATCGTAGTGATGTCGCTGTTTATCGTTGATGTTTACTTGATTGCTCTTTCTGTACTTGGCGCTGTGGCGACCAACTTGATCTTGGCGATGAACCACAAACCTGGGCGTTATCAGCCCAAGCCGCAGCCAGTATAAACGCAATAAACGACGAACTTAGTCTTAGCGTTCAACAGCAGCTAAAAATAAAATCCCCGAGCAATATCTCGGGGATTTTTGTTTTCAAAATTAATTTAGATGATAGCGTCGTAAGCTTAGATAGCGATGATAAGCCCCTATTCTTCAAGCACTATTTTGCCGCTGCACCGGTTAGCTTACTGAGTACACCACTCACCTTCGTCAGCACTTCATCACACCCTTCAATACCGTGGCGCTCTTTTAGATACATTGGGTTGTTGTAAGCAAGCCATGTCTTACCTTCTGCATCCTCATAAACCAGCACTTTTTGCGGTAAATCAATCGCCACTTCTTGTGCACATTGCATCAATGGCGTCCCTACTTTTGGGTTGCCAAACACGATCACTTCTGTTGGTCGTAGCGTCATATCGACCTTCGCCGCATTCTCTTGATGGTTCACGCGAGCAAACACATTCAACCCTTTACCCTGAGCAATCTGAACAAATTTATTCGCTGTATCTTGTACCGAATGTTGGCTTGCAACGCGGATAACACTCTCTTCTGCGAGGGTCGAAAATGACGCCAGAGCAACAACCAACCCAACTGTGATTACTTTTACCATCTGCAAGTTCCTTATTTTTACTATATCCAAAAATTATATACCCAAGTCACCGACTCGCGAGCATGTGGACTCAGGTCATGACTTCCCGTAATCACAATAGACCGACCAACTGGCAATAATTGATTCAGATTAATAAAGCGTTAATCAATCCAACATTAAAACTGTGAAGCACATAAAATACGCAACCTATTTTATTGAGTAAGAGTTAACTAGTGACACGCGATCAATTTGAGTTATTAGCGCCAGGTGGCGATTTAGATTCCATTAAAGCGGCCATTGCTGCAGGTGCCGATGCCATCTACTGCGGACTTGACCGCTTTAATGCACGTAACCGCGCAACCAACCTCACCTTAGATAACTTGAACGGCGTATTACAGTTGGCGCATCAGCACAATTGTAAAATTTTCCTCACGTTGAACGTGTTAATTTTGGAAAGCGAAATTCCTGCTATCGTTCGCTTACTTAGCCAGTTGAACAACACCGCGATTGACGGCGTAATCGTGCAGGATCTTGGTCTTGCTTACATTCTCAAGAACCACTTCCCAGAGTTAGATGTACACGCTTCAACCCAGCTCAACACTCACAATGAAGGACAGATTCTGTTCCTCAATCAGTTGACAGCGAGCCGCGTGAACCTCTCTCGTGAACTCAATATCCATGAAATAAAACACTTGGCTCAGTTCGGTCGTCAGCACAACGTGATGATGGAAGTGTTCGTTCACGGCTCTTACTGCATTGGTTTCTCTGGCATTTGCTACATTAGCTCAGCGCGTAATGGTGCATCGGGCAACCGTGGACGCTGTAGTCAGCCTTGTCGTGAGCAATACGAGACAACCAAGACAGGCAACAGCTACCCGCTCAACATGAAAGACAACTCAGCTTTTGGCGATCTAGAAGCGCTTGCCGATGCAGGTGTGTATTCATTGAAAGTAGAAGGTCGCATCAAGAAATCCCACTACGTATACACCGTCGTCGATAATTGGCGTAAGCAGATTGATCGCTTATGTGATGGCGTAGAGCTGTCGAGCGACACCACAGAGTTGTACACCGTATTCAACCGTGATTTCTCCAACGCATTTTTGCAAGGCGACTTCGGTAAAGCGATGTACATCGACAACCCACGCGACCATGCGGTGAAACACTTCTCAAAGATATACAAATGTGAATCCGCGGACGATGTGCAAACAGTGAAGAAGAAGCTGTACGACGACAAAACCGCAATCATCGAAAAAGTCGCCGAGAAGACGCAAGACTTCGACGTCACGGCAACACAAACCTCAGGCAGTAGTTTAAAAGGCGCAATTGATGTACCGAGTTTACCGACGCTACCTCAGCCACAAGAGCGTGAAGGGACAGCAAAACTATCGGTACTGATTTCGTCGCTAGAAGATGCTTCGCTGTGCAAATATCGCGATGTCGATGTGTACTTTCAACTACCAATGGGATTGGCGAGCGAGTTAAACGCTATGGTCGACTTATTCCAAGAAAACACGGCGTTGAAGCCTTGGTTCCCTGCAATTTTGATTGGTGACGATTACCAAGCTGCACGCAAGTTCTTAGACATTATCCAACCAGAGCTGCTGATCACCAACAACTCTGGCGTAGGCTTACTCGCTCAAGAGTTTGGATTAGGTTGGGTTGCAGGTCCACAAATGAATACGGTGAACTCATACTCGTTTAAGTGTTTGCAAGAAGAATTCGCGGCACGCGGAGCATTTATCTCAAACGAGCTGAACATGAAGCAAATGCGTCATATTAAACGCCCACACAACATGCGCAGTTACTACAGCATTTACCACCCAAATACGCTCTTAACCAGTCGCCAATGTTTGTTCCAACAAACCGAAGGTTGCCGCAAAATCAAGGTTAACAAAGGTTGTTTGAAGCGTTGTGATAAACGCACATCAATCATCAACCTCAAAGACAACCCATATGTGGTACAAAAGCAAAAAGGCAGCCATAACGCAATTTACAGCGAACATAACGTGCTGAACCTGCAAGTATTGCAAGATTTGCCGCAGCTGTTTACAGACGTGTTGATTGACCTACGTGATATCCAGACAGAAACCAAAGTCACAATCACCAAACCTGAGCTAATAGAGGCTTTTTCAACGCTGCTTGATGAACACATTGAGCAGAATGTAGACGCTCTGAATGTTGCGATTCACCCTACTGCTAATGCTCAGTATTTAAAAGGCTTATAAGCGAATAGAGCAAGATTGCACTCGCACAATTTATGGAAGACTTATACCCAATGAAGCAAGAAACGCTCAGCTACTTTGATGATCTGAATTACAGCGTTGTGACGCAATCAGAAGACGTCTATGAGCTCACGCAAAACCGCACGGGGTTGACGGTAGAGCTCAACTTCTCTGCTCTTGGTAAAGGCAAATTGCCCACAGAAAGCGCGCAAAAAACTGATAAGAAACTTTATTTTATCGATATTGATGACATCGAAAACATCGGTTTTGAAGCACTCGAATCTTTTGTCATCAGGCTGAATGAACATTGTTCCATGGTGGTGTTTGAGGAAGAATTCTTTGAACAAAGCATGAAAGAGATGTGGATGTTCTTATCGAATGATCCACGTGATCGTGACGTGTTCAACGACAGTAAATTCTATCGGGCTTAATACCCACATCATAACGGTTGAAATGCCATAAAGATAAAAAGGTGCTAGAAGACCTAGCACCTAGGTAAACATGTCATCGGGGGGAGTTTACCAAATATAATCAGTTGTTAGGGTCAACAGACCCTAGAGCTTTCCTTCACTTCCGCACATATGGATCTTATCCATCACCACCTGTTTCATCGCCGCTTTACCAGGCGTGATGTATTTACGAGGGTCGTTTGCGTCAGGGTGATGCGCAAAATGTTGTTTGACAGCATTTGAGAACGCGATCTTCAGCTCAGTCGCCACGTTCACCTTGCACACGCCAAGGTCAATACAACGACGAACCATTTCATCAGGAACACCTGATGCGCCATGCAGTACTAACGGAATATCGACAACACCACGGATTTTATCTAAGCGGTTAAAGTCGAGTTTAGGCTCCGCTTTATACAAGCCATGAGCTGTGCCAATTGCCACAGCTAACGAATCAATACCAGTACGACGAACAAACTCTGCGGCAGAAGCTGGGTCGGTCATTAGTGCATCGGCACTGTCGACAATCAGATCGTCTTCTTGACCGCCTAAACGACCTAACTCAGCTTCGACACTTGCGTCGAATCGGTTACAGTATTGAACCACCGAGCGCACAATCTCTATGTTCTGATCAAACGCATAATGCGAACCATCAATCATTACAGAACGAATACCGTGATCGACCTTAGTACAAATGTCTTGTAGGTCTTCATGGTGATCAAGATGAAGAACCAACGGGATTGAATGCTTATGTGCGGCTTCTTTACAAATACTGATCAGGTAATCGGTGCCCGCATAATCAAAAGTTCCCGGCGTGCCTGCGAGAATCACTGGGGAGCCCATCTCTGAAGCGGTTTCAACAATGACTTGGACCGTCTCTAAGTTATGAATATTAAATGCAGGCACCGCATAACCAGCTTGTTGAGCACGTTTTAGCATTTCACGGGAAGAAATTAGATACATAAAGCCTCCTGACTTGGTACGGATGCATCAAACACAAGACGCCCATTGACCCAAGTTTTTACAATTGAGAAATCTGATTTAACAGCGACCATAGATGCGCGCTTTCCGGCTTCTAGGGTGCCTAATTGGTGTTGCAAACCTAACGATTGAGCCGGAGTTAACGATGCCATCAACCAAGCTTGCTCTAGTGGGATGTTTAGCCATTTATGAATATTTTTAACTGCTTGCGGCAAGGTCAAAGTGCTGCCTGCCAAACTTCCACTTTCTGTAGTAACGACGCCGCCTTTCATTTGCACTTCATATTCACCAAGCGTGTAGCGACCATCAGGCATGCCTGTCGCACTCATAGCATCGGTAATCAGCGTCATGCGTTGACCACAGCAGCGATGCGCGACATCTATAGCAGCAGAGTGAACGTGATGCCCATCGGCAATCATTTCGACATAGCTATTGGGGTGGATAAGCCCTGCCCCAACGACTCCTGGATCTCGGTGATGTAGACCACGCATGCCGTTGTAGCAGTGGACAATGCCATTTGCGCCCGCATCCAACGCCTGTTTCACTTGGTCGTAACTCGCATCAGTATGCCCAAGCATCACTTTAATACCCTGTTTATTCAGGTAACGAATCGCATCGATTGCCCCGTCTTTTTCTGGAGCCAGTGCGACGGTGACGAGCTGGTCATCACAATAAGAAATCCACTGCTCCAACTCTTCGAGCGATAAATCTCTAAACCATGTCGTCGGGTGCGCGCCGCGATTCTTCTCGGTGAAATAAGGTCCCTCTAGATACGCACCTAAGATCTCAGCACCATCAACGCCATGTCGTTTACTCACAGCAACTTGCTTTAACGCGGCACGAATTTTTGCCACAGGAGCGGTTACGGTTGTGGCAACAAATGCGGTAACGCCCAAGCTCGCGAAATAGCGAGACATCGTATTGAGGCTGTCATGCTCGGCATCCATAACGTCACAGCCTTTGGCTCCATGCACATGACTGTCAATCAGACCGGGTAGTATGCTCACCTCACCTAAGTCAATAAAATCAATATGTTGATGAGAGTTGAATGGCTCAACAGAATCAATCACTCCATTTTCGTTGATGCGAATTAGCCCATCATCAAGCCATCTATCACCTTGCAATACACGCTGAGCTCGGTAGCAAGAATGTCTTGCACGATCTTGTTCAGATGCCATCTTCTTCTACCGTTCCCACATGTTTGGCTTTCTCAGCCATTTCAGCACTCAACGAGGTAATGCCACGATGCCCACAAGCCAGCGCTTGATCGCGAAACTCAGCGAGATCGAGTTCATCGCGTTCCAAAAGCATCTCAGCCGCCATCTGCATGTTTGTTCCCGTTACAACCTGGACATCGTCACGCTCTTGACTGATCAGTGATGCAGTACGAAAAGGTGTACCTCCCAACAAATCAGTCAGGAAAACAATACCTTCGCCAGAATCAACTTCATTAATCGCCTCGCGCATTGACACTTCCAGTTGCGGAGTCGTTGCCTCTTCTGGAAAGTCGATAAACTTAAATTGAGGTTGCTCCCCAATAACCTGAAACACCGCTTTGGCAAGACCGGAAGCAAACCCTCCGTGACCAGATAGAATTACAGCAATCATTTACGTTTCCTTAATGGGGCAGAGTACTCTACCCCAATGTTTTGTGTGTCCAATGTGATTTATAAGAAACCCATAAAACGCCCAACAACGCCTAACACCACGGTGATACCAATAAGTTTTAGCGGGCTCCAACCACGCTTGACGAGCGCGTACATAGCTAGGGTGTAGACCAATGGAAGAAACGCTGGCATGAGTTTATCGATCACATCGCCTTGCAGTTTCACCACGGCATCACCGGCGGTAATTTCTGCGGTCGTCGATAGACGAACATAAGTCGCCACCAAAGCACCTATCACCGTCATACCTACCATCGAAGCCGCGTGTCCGACTTTCTTCGTGTTGGCTTTGATAACAGGGATAGCAGCAACCCCCATGCGATACGCATAATGTGCGAGACCAAATCGCAGACCAAAATGCACCACGTTAAACAGCACAATAAAGAACACCGCACCCATGATGGAGCCTTGCAGCGCAAGGTCTGCACCGATACCGCCGCAAATAGGAAGAAGAGTCAGCCAGAACATCGCATCACCGATGCCACCCATTGGTGCACCAACCGCAATCTTGGTGCTCTGAATACTGCTGACGTTTTGCTTGGAGCGTTCCATCGCCAGAACGATCCCCATGACAAATGTCACCAAGAACGGGTGAGTATTGAAGAACCCCATATGACCTTGCATTGCTTTAGATAGGTCAGCTTTATTGGTGTGAATCTTCTTCAGCGCAGGCAGTAGTCCGTACAACCAACCAGAAGCCTGCATACGTTCGTAGTTGAAAGACGCTTGGAGTAACAGCGAGCGCCACGCCATACGATTGATGTCTGCTTTGGTTAGATCTGCACCAATCTCTTTATTTTCATACTCATCTTCAGCCACGCCAGGAGCTGGCTGCACATCAACATTTTGGCTACGAAGGTCGAGTTCGTTACTTACATTAGATTCCATCTTCAAAGTCCTCAGCAGGTGCAGTTACAGGAGTGGGTTCCGTTTTACGCATGAAGTCGATAATGGCCATGGCCGTCGCAGCCGCGGCAATCGCTAAGATTGGCAGTTGAAGCCAAGCTGCAGCGACGAAGCCAAGGATGAAGTAAGGAATGTAGGCGTTCTTCATCATGATTTTCATCAAGACAGCAAAGCCTATTGCAGGCATGATGCCACCAGCGACGCCTAAGCCATCAATGAGATCTTTCGGTAGTACTTCAACGATTTTCCCTGCATGTTCAGCCCCAAGATAAACGGGTAAGAATGCACACAGAAAGTAGAAAGAACCGAGTACAGCAAGTGCCATATAGTTCACGCGTTCAATACCATTGGTATCCGCATTTTGTGCGTACTCGTCACACTTAGACATGACCGCAGACATCGCAGAGAAGAGCAGCGTAATGCCCATCTGTACGGCAACGGCGAAAGGCACAGCGACACCAACCGCAACATTTGGCTCGACTTTGGTTGTAATCGCGAAAGCCGTACCCACGATGGTGCCGATGATAACGTTTGGTGGTTGAGCCCCCGCAAGAGGGGCAAGTCCCATCCAAATCAATTCAAGCGTACCGCCGACCAAGATACCGGTTTGCAAGTCGCCTAAAATCAGACCAACAAGTGGACCAAGCACCACCGGACGGTGGAAGTGAGTAAGACCATTAAATAAATCTAGGCCAGCAAAAAAGGCTAAGATGCCGAGCATCAAGGCCTGTAAGAGTCCTATTTCCATGATTTCTTTCCTATTGTTAGATAAGAGTAAAGAGGTCAGTCGCACTTTCAGTTGGCACCCCTTGGATCGTGCATTTCACCCCTAGTGCTTTTAATTTTTCAAACTCCGCAACGTCTTCAGTTCCAACTGAAACCGTCTTGGCAATTTGCTTTTTCCCCTCAACGTAGTGCATGTTTCCGACGTTGATATTGCTAATTGGCACACCACCTTCCACCAATTGGCGGAAATCTTTTGGTGTGCGACAAACCATTAGAATTCGTTGGCGTTCAGCCGCTTTATGGATGGTGTCGATGGTCTTTTTCACCGTCCAAAATCGGATTGCGATGCCATCTGCTAGCACCATCTCCATTAAGTTCTGTTGAATGGTGTCTTCTGCTACCTCATCGTTCACAACGACAATAATGTTGGCATCCGCAAAACCTACCCATTGCACACCCACTTGCCCATGGACGAGGCGCTCATCAATACGACTTAACACGATATTTGGCATGATCTATTCCTTTTCGAATCCGTTACTTGTTGAATGGGTAGATGGTGACACCTTGCACCACACGATTGACTTCACCGGTTGGGCACGGATTGTCCGGTCCAAATCCCAGTTGAAGTGATTTTTCAAATGCCAACATTTGGCAGAAGAGAATGAATGGGAAGCACAGCCACTGATCGCCCAAGTCCAATCTCCCAAATTCAAAAACATCGTCTTCGTTGAGAGACAGTTCTGTGAGAGCAATATGAGCTAATGCTTGTTTGTCGCGGCGGATCTCATTGAATAAATCCAGATCGTACCCACGGGTATAAGCGTCACTTGATAGCAACTGGATCACGACCGCTTTATCGTTAATGGTGAATTTAGGACCATGGCGGAAGCCAAGAGATGAGTCGAAAGCCGTCATCACTTTACCTGCACTTAGTTCAAGCGATTTGAGTGATGCTTCACGGGCAAGCCCTGCAAAACCACCGCTACCAATTACGATTAAACGCTCATAAGGCTGGCTGGCGAGCGCCTTAATAGCAGACTCCCATTGCTCTAACTTGGCTTCGCAAAGTGCTGCTACCACTTCAATTTGTTCATGCCATTGCTTTGGAGATTGACCGCCAAATAACGTCAGCGTAGACATCAACATACAACTAAAGCTTGATGTCATCGCAAAGCTCTTATCATTTGAGCCTTCAGGCATGATCACGCAGCAAGCATTTTGTGCAGTTCGAGCGTAATGAGAGAGTTCCCCGTCACGGTTACACGTCAAGAACAAGTGATGACAATGAGGAACAAGCTGATCGACAAGAGCAACAGCAGCAACGCTTTCCGGGCTATTACCAGAGCGGGCGTAAGAAACGACCAAGGTCGGACGACTCGGGTCCAGATACTGTTCCGGGTTTGACACTAAATCCGTGGTTGGGATGGACTCAACTTGAAATCTCAGCCCCTCTTGAATAAATGGTGCTGCCGCATCGCCGACAAATGCAGATGTGCCCGCACCAGTCAAAATAATGCGTAGGTCTGGCTGCTCAAGCAGAGGCGTTAGAAAATCGCGGATTGCCTCATACTGCTCTTCTAAAATGGTAGAAAGTGCTCGCCATAACTGAGGTTGATGACTGATTTCTTGAGCCGTATGAACACCATTACGTTGTTCTAACCATGGCAACTCATAGCCTAAAACTGAACTCATTTGGTCGTCTCCTTGCTAGCCACTGAATTGGCGTAACAGGCTTCGGAATAGACTTGTGTCACTTCCATAATCTTGTGCACGACAATCTCAGCAGGTTGATTTTGAATTTGATGTTGAGAAATTGCCTTAGCTTGGTTGGGTAAATATTGGCTAAGGATTGTGATTGGCAGAGGGTGAGCAGCTAAGTTGTCAAACAGAGCTTGCTGCGCTGCTTTAACCTCTGGATGATTCCAGTAGTAACGGATGCGATCACTCAAGCTGTAGCTGCAATCGAGATATTGTTGATGCCCTTTGCTGGAGTAGTGAGAACGCCAATAATTAGGTTGCTCTCTCATCACTTGTTCTATGGTTTCGCGTAAGTGAGAAGCATGATGAGCGCCTAACCACTCTTTCTCCGCAGAGTCCAGACCATACAAGGCTTCACGCAAAGCAAATGTGAGAGCTGGACCGACTTTGAGAATCGCAAAATGATCGCGAATCAGTTGGTGATATGCCTCTGGGTTTTGGTAATCCGTAGAATGCGCTTCGAAGACCAGATTTGGTTGGCTGTCGATCATATTGCTTAACGATCGCGCTGCCGCACTGTGGTAGTGATGTACTGAGTGGTGATCAAATTCCACTCCTGGTTGCACCACTAAGCCAATCACACGAGGCCAAACATAGCTAAGCCCGATATCACTGAACGTTTGATGATGAGCATTTAGCGTTGCCAATGCTTCTTCCGCTTTCGTCACTTGAATACCTTCTTCTTCAAGCGAATCAAGAGCACCACCTGGCGTTGGAACTTCCGTGCCAACCACATACACTGGCGCTTCACCACCGACCGTTTTCCATGCTTGCTCTGCCACCAAACATAACTGGGCAGCACGCTGCGCCATTAGCTCTTCACTCAGCGGTACCTCGTCATCGGCACAAGGCATTGAACAATCGAGATGAATCTTCTTAAAGCCCGCGCAAACATAGTCTCGAATCATTTGCGCTGAATATTCCATTGCTTGGCTTGCTGGCAAGTGCTGCCAACAGTTAGGACCAAGATGATCGCCACCCAATACCACGTTCTCAGCGGGAAAATTAACCCGCTCAGCCAAATCAAATACGTGGCTCGCGAAATCTTGTGGCGTCATTCCGGTGTAGCCACCAAACTGATTAACTTGATTTGACGTTGCCTCAATCAAAACCAGTTGCTCATTTTGCGCAGCCTGCTTTATCGCAGCTTCAAGTACTAAGGGATGAGCAGAACACACAGCATAAATACCGGTAAGCTGACCTTGTTTGTGTTGCTCGATTAGAGAAAGTAACGCTTTCATTTTGATTCCTAGTTAACGATTTGATCCGCAATGACGACATCTACGCCAAGTTCAATAAGGGATTGGTGCGTGTTATGGGGAATGTTGCGATCTGTGACCAAGACGTCGATCTGGCTTGCAGCTCGGATCATGCAAAAGCTTTTGCGCCCAAATTTGCTTGAATCGGTGACAGCAATGACTTGGCGAGCAACCTCACACATGGCGCGATTTACTTGAGCTTCTTGATTGTCCGGCGTAGTCACGCCAGCAAGCAGGTCGAATCCGTCCACGCCCAAAAACAGCTTGTCAAAAAGGTAAGATCGAATTTGCTGTTCACCATGGTTACCTATCAGTGAACAAGAAGCGCGACGCAGGCTACCTCCAACCACATGTAACTCGACGTTTTCCATCTTGCTAAGTTGGTAGGCGGTATTGAGGGCATTGGTCATCACAACCAATTGCTGTTTATTGACCAAGTACTGCGGCATAAGACCTATCGTGGTACCGGAATCCAAAATGATCGCTTCACCATCTTGAATAAGGCTCGCT
Organism: Vibrio sp. NFR; assembly: GCF_027587095.1. Lineage (NCBI taxonomy): Bacteria > Pseudomonadati > Pseudomonadota > Gammaproteobacteria > Vibrionales > Vibrionaceae > Vibrio > Vibrio sp. NFR. The sequence continues at coordinate 263,486 of NZ_JAPPTN010000002.1, read as the reverse complement.
GCAGCCTGTGCTATCGCTTGTTTCGCACTGCGATTAAGTTGATCTTTGCGGTAGAGCGGTTGGTCAAAGGCAAAGTTAGGGTTGAGTGTTGCGCCACCATAACAGCGAAAAACACAGCCTTCTTTTTCTAGAAGATTGAGGTCGTGGCGAATGGTGACAGCCGATACATTGTAATGCTCGACAAAGTCGTCCACTTTTCCTGAACCATGACGACAAATATGAGCCATGATTTGCTGTCTTCGTTCTGCACTGTTCATTCACCAACTCTCCTTTCGTTCCATTTCGCTTTCCGTTAGAAATGTTTCGATTTTCTTTTCGTTGGTATTAAAACAGGGCGAAGTTAGGAAAAGTGAAAGCTAGATCACAGTCATTTTTCTTTCGTTTTCACCCCAAAAAACCTTTCACTTCATGAAAAACGAAAGACTTTTCTTTCGTTATTAAATTGAAAGCAATCACAAAGGGGCGCATAAAAACTCACTTTCGACACAAGGAAAGTGAAAGGCAGGATGAAATAGAGTTAACAGTTGTCGTTTCGAACTACAGCCTGCGCGAGATCACAAAATGCAATATCGGTTATTTCTGTGAAGGTCGATGAAGTCGTTAGAAGGCGTTTTTTTGATGCTGAAGTTGCACAAAGGTTTAAGTCGATCAGAAATAATCTTCACGATATTGATAGAAAAACCAATATCACTAATCACTAATCACTAATCACTAATCAACAATACGTACATCAACGCCCATTGAAGTGAGATGTTCAAGGTAATCGGACGGGATGCCACTGTCAGTAATGAGCATATCAAGTTGCTCTGGTCGGGCAATAAGGCAAAAACTCTGACGAGAAAACTTTGATGAGTCAGTTACAGCAATAACGACTTGTGCTGCGTCAAGCATTCTTCGATTAATGTCAGCCTCACCCTGATGAGGAGTCGTGACGCCAGTAGATTTGTCAAAGCCATCCACACCTAAAAAGAGCTTGTTAAAGCGATAGCCTGCGAGGAAGTCCTCACCACTCAAACCGTGGACGGAATAAGAATTCTCACGCATGGTGCCTCCAGTGACCATAACAGAGACATTACTTTGATTGGCAAGGTGATAGGCGATGTTAATGCCATTAGTCATGACGACAAGATCATTCTTACCTTTCAAGTGATAAGCAATTTGCTCTGTGGTTGAACCAGAGTCGAGAATGATTTTATCGCCGTCCGCAATCAACGAGGCAGCATACTCTCCGAGCTTCGCCTTGATATTACTGTTGAGCTGCTTTTTATCATTGAGAGGACGTTCAAACGCAAACTGATTATTCAACAGTGCTCCGCCATAACAACGTTTGACGCAGCCTTGTTTCTCTAGATAGTTGAGGTCATTTCGAATGGTCACTTCTGACACATCATATTGCTTGGCAAAGTCACTCACTTCACCTCGCTGGGCGTTCTGGATGAACCGCAAAATCTCTTTGCGCCTTAATGATGCGTTTAATTTCATAAAAGTTGATCACCGGTAACAAGCTATAGATGTAATGATAGGTACTCGTATCTGTTTATAATGCAACCTTTCTTTAATGCTATCAAATTGAAATCGAGAGCGTATTCACGCCAAAAAAGACGATAGCATGGCTGTGAGTGTTATACGCTTCAAACTCACATCAACATTTCTTGAACACTCGCCTTGCACTGACTACAATGGCGCACTTTTTTTACGGACTTCAAGGTCACACAAAATGACAGATACAGCTAAACCAGCTCTACCAGATCGCCTAGCGGGTAACCCACGTAGCCCATTCTTCATCAAAGAATGTTTCGATCACCAAATCGGTATCCGTTTTAACGGCAAAGAGCGTACTGACGTAGAAGAATACTGCATCAGCGAAGGTTGGGTAAAAATTGCTTCTCCTAAAGCAAAAGACCGTTTCGGTAACCCAATGCTTATCAAACTTAAAGGCGAAGTTGAAGCGTACTACGTGTAAGCTGACCACGCTGAATTTCTTTGAAAGCTCGAGTCTGACTCGGGCTTTTTTAATGCCTGCCATATCCCCTCCTCGTTTAATCTAATCCCTCTTCTTTTCAGTACAAGTTATTAAGAAATCGATGTAAATCGCTGTTTTTATCTTATTGTTGTCTAAAGTTTCTATAGAACTTACTGTAATAACCATTGCCAAAAGAAACGACACCTTTGAACACAAGGAGAGGAAATGGAAAGCCCACTTGTCACACTTAAACATGCGAGTAAAAGCTTTGTCGATGGTAAAGAGACACATCGCGTGTTGGAAGGCGTCGACTTTACGTTGAACACAGGAGCGAGTGTTGCGCTGACGGGCGCCAGTGGTAGCGGCAAAAGTACCCTACTCAATATCATCGCTGGCTTTGAGCCGCTTTCCGAAGGTGAGTTGTGGTTAGATGGCGATAACACGGCGACTTGGAAAGACCCACAATGGAGCCGATTTCGACACCAAAAGCTCGGTGTTATCTTCCAGCAATTCAATCTGTTAACGCCGCTCAACGTGCAGCAAAACATCGCCTTCCCTCTGCATTTGAATCAACAGAAATGGAACGACTGGTGCGATTACTTGGTCGAGACTCTGGGCATCAGCCAACTGCTCGATAGACATGTTTCTGCCCTTTCTGGTGGTCAACAACAACGAGTTGCGATTGCGCGCGCATTAGCCCACAAACCTAAACTGCTGCTTGCTGATGAACCCACAGGTAACCTCGACCAAAAAGCCGGCTTGGAAGTGATGAAACTACTGAGTGAAATCACCACCCAAGGCAATACGGCAGTGCTGTTAGTCACCCACAGTCCTGACTGCGCTGAGTTTATGAAAACACGGCTGCGATTGGATAATAATCAGCTACAGAACAGTCATCAAGTAAACAAACATGAGCTTCACCATGAAGCAAGCTAAGCTCCAAAACACCAGATTCACGCATACTCGACTCGCCCTGAATCTGTTTGCGGCGCACTATCGGCAGGCACCACTGCAAGCCGCCGCGATTCTGATCGGTATCGTGTTGGCTGTGACCTTGTTTGTTGCGGTACAAGCCATCAACCTCAATGCCAAGCGCAGTTATGCAGAGTCTACCGAGCAGCTTAGCGCACAAGCTCAGAACTTAATTATTCCACCAGCAGGGCAAAACTATCTGCCTGAATCACTCTACTTCACCCTTAGACAAAACGGGCTCAGTGCAGTACTACCTGTAATCGAAGGGCGAGTGAGAGATGAACAAGGGCGTCGCTGGTCAGTACAAGGTAGCGAGTTGATTGCCGCCATCTCTTCGCGTTCTCGGTATTCTGCAAACGGAAAGTCAGCAGAAAACCAACAGAACGTCTCTTTGTTCGACAGTGCTTTACCTTTGCCTGAGCTTTTAGCCGGCAAGCCAATCGTGATGATGAGTCAATCTCAACATCAAAACTTAGGAGAGGTAGAAACCCTAACTCTGGACGACATTCCAACCCAAGTGGTGGTGCTACCCGACGAATGGCAGTTAGGTAGCCGAATGTTGATGGACATTGGTTTTGCCCAGCAACTGCTCAATAAACAAGGACAGCTCAGTTACATTGCGGTTTTCCATTCGGGTGATAAAGGGAATAAAGACATGCAAGCAAATTGGCAGAAGCTGATTGGCGATCAAGGGCAATGGATTTCCAACAATCAAAGCACAGACCTTGGCTCGCTGACCGACAGCTTTCACCTCAATCTCACAGCAATGAGCTTACTTGCCTTTTTAGTCGGGCTGTTCATTGCCTACAACGGCGTAAAATACAGCTTGCTGAAACGCAATCGTCTGTTAGTACAAATCCAACAGGCGGGCGTTGCGCCGAGCATTGTGTTCTCTGCGCTTTTAGTTGAACTCTCTCTTCTCGTTACCATCGGCGCTTCCCTCGGTTTTGTATTGGGCATGCAGCTTAGCCATTGGTTACATCCGACCGTGGCACTAACGCTTGAACAACTTTACGGCGCGACACTGCTGCCCGGCACTTGGCAGTGGCAATGGTGGGCGCAAGCCCTGCTGCTCACGTTAGCCGCCACCCTATTGGCATGTTGGCAGCACTTTAAACAGCGAGTGCGTCAGCCGCTTTCCTCTCATGGCGGATTTTATCAAGCACCTGAAGCTTCTAACGAAAACCAATTGTTCGTGATAGGTGCTGCGTTGACGGCTCTCGCACTCGCAGGGTTATGGCTGAGTGAGCATCACCGCTTCACCATGGCGTGGCTCGGCGTGCTTGTGGTGTCGATTCCTTTGTACTTGCCCAAAACACTCAGCGTATTAGCCAATTGGTGTGAAAAGCGCACCACTTCCGGTTTGATGCAGTATCTGTTTGCTGAGCTGCGCGAGCTGATTTCTCCGCTTTCTCTCGCCATGATGGCACTGCTACTCGCTGTTACAGCCAATATGGGGATGAACACCTTAGTGGGCAGCTTTGAATCCACCCTAAAACAGTGGTTAGAACAAAGGTTGCACGCCGATATTTACGTCAGCCCTGCCCAAGGGGAAATCGCAGATGTAGAGCGCGCATTAGGACAGTTCGACAAGGTTGAGACCGTCTACAAGCAATACTACGTCGACGATAACCTGCAAGGCTTACCGATTTTACTTGGCACCAAAGACAAAGACACCTTAGAGCAAACCATGGTGTTCAAATCGCATTTGGAGAACTTCTGGCAGCGTTTTTACCAAGGTGAATTAGTCGCCATCAGTGAACCAACCGCGGTCAAACTGGGTTTATCACTGGGTAGCGAGCTCACACTTGATGCTGTTCCAAATAAGAACCTGCTTGTGGGGGCGATATTTCACGATTACGGTTCACCCAATGGTGAAGTGTTATTGGCACCCAAATTATGGCAAGAGAGTGGCTTTACCGACCTGCCAACAAGCCTTGGCATTAAAGTATCTGGTGACCCACAAATCGTATACGACCAACTGCGCGAGCAACTGAATCTGCATCCAAGTCAGCTCTACGATCAGGCGCAAATCAAATCCATCGCGTTGGATATTTTCTCGCAGACCTTCGCCATTACACGCGCACTCAACGGCGTGACGTTGATGGTCGCAGTGATTGGCTTGTTCAGTGCTTGTTTTATGTTGCTCGACGCGCGCAAAGCCGCCATTGCAAGGCTGTATGCACTTGGCGTCAGCCGTCGTAAATTAATGACCATGGTAGTCGGACAGATCGTTGCTTTGGTCAGTTTTACTCTGGTTATCGCCCTGCCCCTCGGTGCGATGGTGGGTTACGTGCTGACAGACATCGTCACCTTACGAGCTTTTGGTTGGAGCTTAAATTATCTGTGGAATTGGAGTGACGCGCTGAGCATTGCGGCGATCACCATCTTGGTGGCAGTGATTGCAACCTTGATTCCGCTGTGGCGATTGGTCAGTAAGCCTGTCGTGTCCAGTTTGCAAAGCGAGGTGTTGTGATGGTTCGATTGGCAAGCAAACTTACTCTGTTCATAGGCAGTTTGATCCTATTTGGATGTGAAGATCTCCAACAAAAAAATATGAGCACACAAAATATGGGCGCATTGTTGGGCAGTGGAGACACGCAAAGCGAGAGCAACCCATTCACACCCGTGGAAAAAGGGGTTGAACTCACCTTCCCAGCAGACCATCAAGCGCACCCGAATTTTCGTCATGAATGGTGGTACTTAACCGCTAACTTAATTGATGAAGACAGCAACCCACTTGGCGTCCAATGGACACAATTTCGCTTTGCTACTGCACCGCCTACAGGCGAAGATGACGTGAAGAAAACCGAATGGCAGACTCAGCAAATCTTCATGGCACACAGCGCGGTCACCACAACCGACAAACACTACGCCGATGAAAAATGGTCACGCGATCAAGCCTCTCTAGCCGGCGTCGACACTTCACCATTTCGGGTTTATCTCGATGATTGGCAGTGGACTTCTTCAACCACCGATCTCTTCCCTGCCACATTGAAGGCGAACTCCGAACAGTTTGGCTATTCGTTGACGCTTACTAGCCACGCACCTTATCAAAAACAAGGCGAGCAAGGTTACAGCACCAAAAGTGCCGATGGTCAGGTGGCTTCGTATTACTACAGCCAACCGTTTATTGATGTCTCCGGTGAAGTCACGATCGACGGCAAAACTCATCAAGTGTCGGGCAAAGGTTGGATAGATCGAGAGTGGAGCTCGCAATTCTTACTCGACTCACAACAAGGCTGGGACTGGTTTGCCCTAAGATTGAGTGACGACACCAGCTTGGTGGTGTTCCAATTGCGCGATTCCAAAACCGGACAAGCCAGTTACTCCAGCGCAAGGCTGATGCAGCAAGATGGTTCTGGCATCGCTATCCCACAAAAAGACATTCAGTTAGAGGCAACCAAGCAAACAGAAATCCAAGGGCGAAAGTATCCAACCCAGTGGCAAGTGTCGATTCCTAAGCAACAAATCGAGCTAACCGTTTCTGCACTCAACCCGAACGCGAAAATGCCGCTTTCAGTGCCTTATTGGGAAGGTCCGGTGCGTATTGATGGTTCTCATTCTGGGACTGGTTATATGGAACTCACCGGCTACTGAGCACAAAAATTTCCGTGCACAACCTTGGTTATTCGATTCATAATGATGACATCCTCATCCCCAAGAGCTGTTGAATGCCCTAATGAGCAATATGATTTCGCCAATTCGACAAGTGCGACTCATTTTAGGTGAGCCGTGTCGAGCACTTGAATTTTCGGACATCCAAGAAGACCCATACATCGAACCACATCGTCACGAGTACTGGGAGATTGTCTGGTGCTTGGATAATAGTGGAACGCAGAGCATCGATTTCGTCGAATACCAAAACCGCCTTGGTCGCTTATTTACCATTTCACCAGGGCAGGTTCACCATTCCGAGTTCATGGGTAAAAACATTCGCATGTTGATATTCCGTCCCGGCTTTGCTGAAACCAATCCACGCTGCACGCAGTTGGTGAATAGCGTATTTTCTACGATTGATCGACCGCCGTACCTCGATTGTAGTGAAGAGAGTTTTCCCTACCTAGAATCGATTTACACCCTAATCAAAGAAGAATGTGAAAGAGAGGATTGTGATTGGGATCTTGTCGAATCACTCATCAACAGCTTTCTACGCTATGCATTGCGCTTTGCTAAAACACCATCTCAAAAAGGTGAGCAGAAAGACGCTCGCATCGTACAGTTGACCGAATTAATTGAGCTGCATTATCGCGAACAAAAGAAATGCCAGTTCTACTCCGATGCCTTAGCTCTCACCAGCAAACGTCTAAACGAGTTAGTGAAAGCCGACAGAGGCAAGACGGTCACGCAACTGATTCATGACCGAATCATATTAGAAGCCAACCGAGAACTGGTGTTTTCGACGAAAACCGTCAAGACCATAGCATTTGAATTAGGCTTTGATGACCCTGCCTATTTCAGCCGCTTCTATCGGAAACAAAAAGGAGAAACACCAGCGGAATTTCGTCTCCGATGTTTAGATAGTGCAATATAATGGGCGGATAATCCCTTTTCGCCACGCTTGAATGTACTGATAATACCCGAACATAAATCCACCACATTCGGGTATTTTTCTATTCCATGGCTATCAATCTAAAAACTGATCCCATTTCAAAATCCTTTTATCAGTACCTGTGGCCTGCTCTCACTGGCATGGTGATCAAATCTTTGTTCATCATGGGCGATGCGTTATTTATCGGTTTGGGCGTTGGTCCCGATGGACTTGGTGCTATTGCCTTAGTCATTCCACCGTTTTCGATTTTTACTGCCATCGCCATGATGGTTGGCATTGGTGGCGCCGCAAAAATGTCGATCGAAATTGGTAAAGGCAACTCCGAGTCCAGCCAGATGTGGTTTAGCCAATCCATGTTGGTTACCACTTTGCTATCCACTATCACGGTGACGCTCGCTCTCATTTGGTTAGATGAATTGATTGCCTTGATGGGCGCTTCAGGCAACTTGGCTCAGCTTGCTCATGATTACCTTGTTGTACTGTTGCCGTTTTTTACTCTCTATTCCCTCGCTTGGGTACTGTCTTGCTTTGTGCGTAACGACACCAACCCCAAATTGGCAACCTATGCCATGTCGATTGGTGCCATTACTAATCTTGCATTTGATTACCTATTTATCATCGAGATGAACATGGGGATGAAAGGGGCGGCTTACGGCACCGCCATAGCTCAAGCGGTCATCGCACTGATTTTGTTGACTCACTTTGTGCAAAAGAAAGGCGCTTTGGTACTGAGCTTAAAAGGCATCGGATTCAGCAAAACCAAAGAGATTTTAAGCATCGGTACACCGACATTCTTTATCGAAGTCACGTCTGCAATGACCATTGTTTTGTTTAATTATGTCTTACTGACTCAATTTGGTGAGAGTCATATCATTGCCTACGGCTTGACTACGAACGTCGGTGTGTTCGCCCTCTTTGTCATGGTCGGCATCGCGCAAGCGTGTCAGCCAATCATCAGCTTTAACCACGGCGCAGCTCGCCCAGAGCGCATTGATGAGATCTTAAAACTAGGGTTAAAAACGGCAATTGGTAGCGGCACCGTCTTCCTAATGGGGATTTGGTTATTGGCACCCATAATTGCATCGGTGTACTTAGGTAACAGCAACGACTTGCTCCCACTTGCCGCGACTGCACTCACCTTCTACTTCTTCGGCGTGCCTTTGATGGGGTTAAACATGGTGATTGCTAATTTGTTCCAAGCCATTGCCAAACCAAAGCAAGCAACACTCATTTCATTGAGCCGAGGGTTTGTTTTTGTTGCGTTGGGTGTTTTGATACTGCCTAAGTTCTTCCCCCACAACGGTATTTGGGCAAGCATTCTCTTTGCAGAGTCTTTCACCGCGGTGATCAGCTTGAGCATGTTATTCAATTACCGGAAACGCGCGGTAGAACCAACAAATGCTTTCGCGAGCAGTTCTTAGTTCAACCAAACCCAGCCAAATGATAAACTCGGGTTCTATTTCATTCTGTGATTAAAAGGAAATGCGATGAACCCGATTATTGCGCTGTTGAAAGAGAACAATATCAGCGACGAACAAATCAACGAGATTTTTCAGACTCTGACCCAAAACCCTCTTGCGGCAATGGCAACAATCAGCCAGCTAGGTCTACCACAAGACAAACTACAAATGCTGATGGCGCAAGTGATGCAAAACCCAGTGCTAATCAAAGAAGCGGTGGATGAGTTGGGATTGGATTTCTCAAAAGTTGAAGAAGCAAAAGAGAAGCTTCAAAGCCAAAATCAAGGCAACTAATTCCTTGTATACCTAGGTCACCTCGGATGCTTAGTTAAGTGAGAATCACTTGATTTGAAACCTGCGTTTGAAGTCGCTTGGGCATAGTAGAAAACAGAAGGCAGTTAATCCCAATTGAGTGGGCTTAACTGCCTTTTTGTTATTAGGTTCAAGCCGTTATTTGCTACTTTCTATTCTCACGTATTCTAGCTACGCCAATGGTGAGTTCTCACAATACTTCTGGTCATCCGCAGTCAGTTTTTGCTTACTCGCTTGGCTTAAGTGGTAGTGCACCACCATCAATAAATCATGCGCGTAGAAAAGCTCAAAAGCGTCCTCTCCATTTTGTCGACAGATTGCTTCACAGCGATCAGCGTGCACTTTAGCTTTGAGTGGGTTTCCTGCTTTGAGCAAACTCATGGCTAAGCGATATTCTGCACGCTCTTCTTGCATCCAACCTCCCGCTACCTTCCAATACTCCAGCGCCAATGTAGCAGCCTCTAGCATGTGTTCTGCTTGCGCTTCAGAGCGTGTTTCAAGCTCTTCATATTGGCAGGCAAGGTTGTTACCCGTAATGGCAATTGAACGCGCTAAAGGCTCGGCAGCTTGATCTGAATCTATACCGTTGGCTGCTTTTGCTAACCACGTGCTCGCTTGCTCTAGTTCATTCATTGCTGACAGCTCGTTAGCAATTTGAGCAAACACGCGACGCTGATCGACATCATCTAGATCCGTAATCGGGTCTGTATTTTGATCAACGAAGTACTGTGCAACGGCTTTGGCTCTCTGACGCGCTAGACACTGAGTCGCTACGCCATTTTCGAGCTTATCTAAACTGGAGAGAAACTGGCTTGGGTCGTGCAGATGACCGATTGAAGTGTGCAGCATCAAGGGTAAGATGCGCTCAGCATGGTTAGTGTCTTCCACCTCGCCAAGCGCTTGTTCTAATTGAGTGTATGTTTGTTGTGGCTGCGCTTCATGCTGCTGCCAACTTTGGTTTATGAATGCATCAAAATCCGTATTGAAAGACATATCCTTATTATCCTTTTTCATTGCTCTGGATTGTTTATTAGCACAACAACCCTACACAAAATTTAGCCAAATAAGATAAACCTTGCCGGATTCTGAGAATGGTCTCACTTAAAGTGGCGTGCCCTTCTCCAATGCGAGTAATCGTTGCTTTCGCTCTACCCCGCCTGCATAGCCCGTAAGCTTGCCACTTTTGCCGATCACACGATGGCACGGCACCACAATCGAGATTGGATTTTTACCATTCGCCAGCCCCACCGCACGTACCGCTTTCGGATTACCGATGGCGTTCGCCAGATCTTGGTAACTCCATGTTTCACCATAAGGAATGGTCGTTAGTGCGTGCCACACTTGAGTTTGGAAATCCGTACCTGTCGCAGCAAGGGGCAAGTCAAAATCGTTACGCAGCCCAGCAAAGTATTCTTCCAATTGAGTAACGGTTTGGCTGAGCACGGCATGTTGATCATCACGCTCACCCAACTCGTCTGGTTTGGTGGTACACGTTTCAAACCAAATTCCCAGCAAACCTTGATCGTTAGCTTGAATGGTCACAGCGCCTAACGGACTTGGCATTACCGTATAAAGTGATTTCATGATTGATTCCATAAGTGAAAAGTCGCGTAACTGCCCCAAGGCGACGCAGTATGAGCATTCAATGACGGATAGTTTGGCATGGCTTTCTTCACCACCAAGTCTTTATCTAAAAAACAATCGGGCTGAGATTGGCCACGCAATTGCGCATAGCTCACCGTCCACGGACCAATGCCTTTTAATTCCAGCCATTGCTGCGGATCGGCTTCTGGGTTTTGCTGCATGTACTGAGCAAATCGCACGAGTGTGTCTTTACGGCTTTGCGGCATACGCAAGAAGCTAACATCGGCATTCGCAATGGCTTCTGGCGTTGGAAAGTGGCGCGCTTGCTGATCGTTACTGAGCGTTTCTACCAACAAATTAAGTTGTCCGATAGCCGCTTTGACCGACACTTGCTGCCCCAACACAGCGCGTACACCGGCTTCCCACGCACTCCAGACGCCCGGAATGCGAATCCCTTGGGTTTTCACCAACCCTGGCGCGATGTAATTAAGGTGCTGCTCCACCATGCAAATATCCGCATCAAGGTCGAACATGCGACGCACACCAGACACCAAATTCTGCAATTTAGTGACGTCTTCAATATCGAACTCCATCTCAAGGTAACCCTCCCCTTGAGTGACCTTAAATCGTGCATGGCAATCATCGAGTAGAACATTGCGCTGGTATGCGTCTTGTGTAACTTCTTCCATTCCCTCAATCGCACGCAGACGATAAAAGTCGAGCATGTGTTGCCAGTTCAAAGCGCCGCGATAAGGTAGCACGATTCGATTCGTCCCTACGCCATCAAACTCTTTTCTACGCACTTGAGAAGGCGTTAGCTGAAGGATCTTTTTGAACGCATCATTGAAGCGTCGAGTGCTGTTAAAACCCGCGGCAAAACCGACTTCGGTGACTGACATCGAACTCGAATGCAGAAGCTGCTTGGCAAACATCAATTGCTGATACTGCGCATATTGCTTAGGTGACATCCCCAAATATTGCTCGAACAGCATGCGCAAGTAACGATCCGAGATCCCAAGACGATCGGAGAGATCTGCAAGGGAGTGATGATGTAACTCGCCTTGATCGATCATTTTGATCGCACGTTGGAATGTGGTTTCAACCCCTTTCCAAGCCCATGATCCTGGCGCACTGTCCGGGCGACAACGCAAACACGGACGATAACCTGCCTTCAAAGCTTGCGTCTTGTCAGTGAAGTACTCGACGTTTTCCTCTTTGGGCAAATTGGCTGGACAGATCGGGCGACAGAAGATCCCTGTGGTTTTCACCGCAATGTAAAAACGCCCATCAAAACGGCTGTCACGTGCCATGCGTGCTTTTTGGCATTGTTCGAAGGTCAACGATGTGTGTGGGTGGATGAGCATAGTGCTGTCCTTGCGTACACAGTGGGTGTTTAACGAGTGGGCAACTTGCTCGCCACTCGATCGGTATAACTTCATTGTAGAACGAGGAGTTACTGTAGATTAGCCATTTTCGGAACTCAATATTGAGAAATTTTGGCATTAGTAAATTTGTGCACTAAAGTTAGATCAGAACAACACAACAACGTCGGCTAAAGGGAATTGGCATGGACTTACATACGTGCGTGATTGTACTTAGAAATCACAAGGTTATTACCAGTAAATCAGTCGAGCACTCGATAGGGATTATCGAACGCGACTCTGATAACGAGATTTCAGAAATTCAAATCAATGCGACTGATGGTGTGAATATTCGCACTTATCACTACAGTAGTGTGGAAGACTCGCTTGAAAGCTTAATGAATCTATAAAAACTCCTTTCTCCCTTGTTAATCGTAAAAGCAAAAGAGCACAGCCCCCTGTGTTCTTTTTTTTTGCCCGTAGTACACAGACGCCCTTCCAAAAGACCAACAAAAGTAAAGAATGTCATTCAAAATTTTACCAATTCCTTGATCAAATCCAGCACGTATGAGCACTAAAAACAAATACTTTTAACATTTTAAGTTAATGTATTTAAAAACAAAAAAACGTTCCATCGAATTTATCGAACGAGAACATCAAATTGCCCCAATTTTTTCTTTCTCTCCTCCTACCTACACTGGTTTCAACAGTAAGGGAGTCAGCACTCCTCATCAGAAAAATTCGAGAAAGGATAAAGTCATGAAAGCACTACTACAGAAAATCACCACTTCAAACGCGGGTTACAGCGCACTCGCTCTTCGCATTCCAGTCGGCATCATCTTTATGGCGCACGGCGCACAAAAACTTTTTGGCTGGTTTGGCGGTTATGGTCTTGAAGGTACAGGTCAATGGATGGCATCGATTGGTTTAGGTCCAGGCATGCTGATGGCATTTTTAGCTGGCAGTGCAGAGTTTTTTGGCGGCTTGTTCATCTTGCTTGGTCTACTTACTCGCCCAGCAGCCGTGGCTTTAGCATTCACCATGGTGATCGCCATTTTCTCGGTTCACTTTGAAAACGGTTTGTTTATGTCGAATAACGGTTACGAGTTTGGTCTAGCACTGCTGGCAGCAAGCGTTTCTCTCGCTTTCTCTGGCGCAGGCAAAGCCGCATTGGATGAAACACTTCGTCAGAAACTGGCATAAACGGGAGCAAAAACGACCTTCACAGTGCCACAACTCTCGCTTCAAGAAGGCGACTTATTTATAAACATATCGGCATTTCCGGAAACCCATACAAAAAACCCCTTGGCATCACACCAAGGGGTTTTCGTTTAATTTTGCACTGGATCGCAAAAGCAGAAATTACTCGTCTGCAGGAATGTCCGCAATTTGCTGCAAGCTGTACGCCGTTAACGGGTCAATCTCTTTTACGATTTCTTCAACCTGCTTAATCGCTTCTACAGACGTGCTGGCTTTGCGATAGCTCAAATAGATAGGACGGTACCAATCTTCTACGCCAGACACCTTGTGGAGCTGCCCGCTTGCAATAAACGGCTCTACCAGAGACGCTGGTAGGTATGCGCTGCCACCTTTCTCTAAAACGAAGTCTAACGCGATACGAGCGGTAGAAGTGCGAAGGTAAGGCGCTGGGATTTTCGGGTGACGTTCCGCGTGCTCTGAAGCGAAGCGCGTACCCCAATCAACGTAAACGTATTTCTTGTTAAACACCGTATCAAGAGAATCTTGTTCGGTAGACACAAGCACCAACACCACGTCAGCAACTTTTTTGCAGTTAAGCTCATCCGCTTTGATTTGATCGAAGGCGAATGCCATATCGAGTGTGCGCTCAAGCAGGCTGCGGCTGAGCATCTCACGCCCCATGACTTCTGCCATAAAGCCATAGCCACCAAATGAGTCTGTTACCACACTCAAACAGTTTTGCAGATAAGCATCCCAAATGTTCGGCGTACCACCCATGGTGAGCTGCAACGCTTTGCCATCTTCGAGGGATAATTCGAGTTTGGCTTGCTGCAAGGTGGTCACCATCACCTCGGCATAGCCTATTAAACGTTCACCTGCGGAGGTCAACTTTATGTTATTTCGATCACGAATAAACAACTGCGTATCGAAATAACTTTCGAGTTGTTTGATGCGTGCGCTCACAGCGGCTTGAGTAATGTACAAGTTCTCAGCAGCTCGTCCGAAGTGACGAACCTTTGCCAGCTCTAAAAATGTTCGAAAGACCTTTACATCCATAAACCATCTCCTGGTCAATATAAAACCAGATTAACAACTAATTAAAATTTTGACGACAAAAAAGTTTTGTTTTTCTTTTGTTAGCTTTGCGCCTAATTTTCGCCGTAATTCATCACATTCATCAATAACGGTTACAGAGGCTGTTGATATGTCTGACACTGAATTTCGTCATGGCAAAAAACGTTTTTACGACAACGTAAAATTCCCACGCGGCTTTGCAAAGTCTGGCGATTTTACTCTTTCAGAAGAGGAAATCCTAACAATTTATGGGGATACTATGCTTGGCCTAGAGTCAGGCGAGTTGACACCTGAGAACAGCGAAGAGAAACACTTCGTAAAAGTTCTGGAAAACCCAGGCAAAGCGAAAACTAAGATCGAGCGCACTTGGTTAAAATACACACAATTAGCTCGTGGTCGCAAACGCTTCCACACGCTAAATGGTCGTAACAAACCAGAGGCGACAGATGACTACGCAGAAGAGAGCCTAGCAGAAGACGATTAACCGACTCTGCCAAGCCTTAATGCTTGGTTAATCCCCAGAATGTTTCATTCTGTGGAGTTGCAAAAATTTTTCTTTTCCAAAAGCCCAGAGGTGTTTCACCAAAGGGCTTTTTCATTTTTTAGTAAACCTATTTATCCGGCGAGCACTCACTTCGCCAGCATGGCGACCTTCTTCAAGAAGCTGTCTTTAAGATGCTCTTGGTCATACTCCAACTGATAGGTGTTGTGGAAACCCACTTTGAGCTCCACGCCATTGCCTCTCAGAAACACGTTATAGCCGTCGTAATCAGAAAAGGCTTCTACCCCTTCATACATCTTGCCAAACTCGGTAGGAGTGCCGTTGTTCATCACACATTCGTATGCTTGCAGCACTTTGGTTGCGTCTAAGTCGTTTTTCATTGCGATTCCCTCAGCAATAAACACACTTTAAGTATGGTTAAGGAAGAAACGCCGTGCCACACCATAGATTGCGTGAGATCATAACTTCGGCATTTTTCTTCCCTTTCTCCTACGCAACTCGGTTCAATTTGGCTCGCTCATTCAGCCCAAAAACTTAATTTCAGTCATAAATTTTAAACGCTAATCAACTAGTCTGACGCCCTCTATATAAGAGGGTAATTGCAAGAAGCAAACGTGAAAACTGTTGAGAAAAGCAACATTGGTTAAAGAAAAAGCAAAATTTTGACCTAAAACAATAGCAGATCGTCATTACTTATTTTATAATGCGAATTAATGTTTCAGGACATCTTAAATTCCAATAACTAGGGGCACAAAATGAGACTTATCCCGTTAGCTCAAGCAGCACAAGTAGGCAAGTGGGCAGCAGCACACATCGCTAAGCGCATCAACGACTTCAAACCAACTGCTGAGCGTCCGTTCGTTCTGGGTCTACCTACTGGTGGCACTCCTCTAGCAACTTACAAAGCATTGATCGAACTTTACCAAGCAGGTGAAGTGAGCTTCGAACACGTTGTGACTTTCAACATGGACGAGTACATCGGTATCCCTGCGGATCACCCAGAATCATACCGTTCATTCATGTACAACAACTTCTTCAACCACGTAAACATCCAAGAAGCGAACATCAACCTTCTTAACGGTAACGCGGAAGATCACGAAGCGGAATGCCAACGTTACGAAGACAAAATCAAGTCTTACGGCAAGATCAACCTATTCATGGGCGGCGTAGGTAACGACGGTCACATCGCATTTAACGAGCCAGCATCTTCTCTGTCTTCTCGCACTCGCATCAAGACACTAACTGAAGACACTCGTATCGCGAACTCTCGTTTCTTCGATGGCGACATCAACCAAGTTCCTAAGTACGCACTAACTATCGGTGTTGGCACGCTACTAGACGCTGAAGAAGTGATGATCCTAGTAACTGGTCACAACAAAGCACTTGCTCTACAAGCAGCAGTAGAAGGCAGCGTAAACCACCTATGGACGGTTTCTGCACTTCAACTACACCCTAAAGCAGTGATCGTTTGTGATGAGCCTTCACAACAAGAGCTTAAAGTGAAGACTGTTAAGTACTTCTCTGAGCTAGAAGCGGAAAACATCAAAGGTTTCTAATCCTTCGGGTAACAACCAAAGATAAACGCTGAATCCACAAAACCCGTGAGTCATCACGGGTTTTTCGTTTTTAAAGACTGGAAGGTTTAGGAATTTAAACAACCGCTAGCGAGGCGTTTAATAAGCTTGAATACCAAACTGGCGCAGACGTTTTGGCAATACCTCATCGAGTTTATCTAACTCACTCGGTTCGACCTCAATGAGGTTGAAGTTATGCTGCTCGTACACCGCACGAATCTTCTCTCGCTCCGCTTCTAACATCTCACCGGTGTCGCTGCCCCAAAACTGCAGATAGACTTTGCCACCCGGAAGGTAGAAATCGCTTGTCACCTCTTGGTCGATCGGCAGCTGACGCTCATAAGCGTGTACTACCCCTGCCAAATACAGCCAGTTATCGATCAGCAGTTCTCCTTTAGAACGAACATAATGCCCGTCTAAAGTGCGATGCTTAGCTTCAAACTTCTGGCGAAAACTAGAAAACGACTTATCTGTGGAATGGGACTCGGCATCTTGACCTAAAAACTCAATCACAGACTGCTTGAGTCGCTTGTTACGCAGCACTACGTCGTGCCACACCACAAAGGTATTCTGCGACTCTTTATCGGTTCTCTGCTGCCCACCAGCGCGGATTCCGGCTTCGGTTAAGCTCCAACCCTCTTCGGATTTGCTTATCCAACCTAATTCACTTAACAGCTGGTTCATGCGTTTGGCATTGAGCTTCAGCTTCTCACCCAACTGGGTTGCGCTGTAGGTTTTGCCAGACGTTGCGGCAAGCTCGATGTGCAAGTTGGTCGGCCAAACAATGAACTGCCCAAATTTAGGGTGATCGACATACTCACCGCCAAACTTGGCGCCCTCTTCGGTCAAAATCCATTTCTCGTCTTGGCGAACGATGTAGCCTGCGCGTTTCAGATCAGTAAACAGCAGCTTGGCTTCTATCTGACGCATTTTTGCCAGCGCCGACGTCGATATTTTTTCAGACACGATTCATGCCTCCTGCTACTGTTTGAAATAAGGTAATGACTTGGATATTAACGCATTGATTTCATTGCTTGAAGTAAGAATAGTTGGGATTTTCTATCCACAACAAAAAAGGAGCACTTTGGCTCCCTTCTCTACATCGAATTGAATCGGCTTAATTATTCGCGAGTTTGGCAAACTTGCTATAGGTACTGATTTTGCCGTTGATGTACTCGATACCACTGTGCACATTGTTTTCGGTGTGACCAACAATTTGGTATTCGACGATGAATTCACCGCTGATGACTTTGATAAACAAGAAGCCGTCGCTGACCTTCCATAAGCCCTGTAAACCGCGCTCACTGAACAAGTCTTTTTCCACCAGCGTGCCATTTGGTTTGAGCTCTAAAATCGATGAGAAACCGTCGACATTCACTTTTACCCAAGGTTGTTGATGCACTTCGTAGCTGAGGATTTTGCGGCGTGTTTTCGCCCACTCACGCAGTTCTTGCTCTTGCGCTGGGGTAAGAATTGGCAGGTCTTCCATCTCCAATAGGGTGTGATGTTTTTCGTACCAGAAAAGTTGCAGATGGAGTAATTTCATTCAGATTAACGGGGTTTCATAACGACAAAGCGCAACTTTGCGCCAACCCTGATGGTAAGTCAACCAATGAAACGAAAGAGTGCAGTTTTCACGAGGGTCAAAAACTGCACGTTCCCACGATGGGAAAACGGTGCCCAATAACGAGCACCGGAGCATGTAAGTGTCTATACGACCCAGAAAGAATTATGCGGCAAACAACCTAGGTAATTCCGCATGATCACACGCTTGATTTAAGCGCTGTTGGGCGGTTTGAATGTGCGCACGCCAATGTTCATCTTGCGCCCACATCTCAATCACCAGTGGCACGACGCAGTCTGTCTCTTTGAGTGTGCGGAAGATGGCATCGAAGTTTACTTCACCATCGCCAATCACCAGATCGCGGAACTGACCTTTGTATTCCGGCGTCACACGATAGGTGTCTTTAAGGTGGATTTGGGTAATGTGTGGCTTACTCAATTTCAGTTCGGTGCACACGTCGTAATTCCAACCCGAGATGTTGCCCACGTCTGGATAAGCGGTGAAATACGGCGAATTCACTTCGCGATTGAGCACCTCAAACTTACTCAATGAATTGAGGTAATCGGTGTCCATGATTTCGACAGCAAGCATCACACCTGCGCGCTCTGCCAGTTTCGCCGCTTCCTTCATACCTTCAATAAAACGCAAGTGGGTAGCACGGTTTGCTGGCTCGTAATACACATCGTAGCCAGCCAATTGAATGGTACGGACGCCAAGTTTGTACGCCAATGCGATCGCCTTTTCCATGTGCAGCACGGCTTGCTCGCGTATCTTCGGATCAGCCGAGCCAAACGGAAACTTACGGTGCGCGCTCAAACACATTGACTGCAATGGCATGCCGTAGCGTTCACACTGATGACGCAGAGTGTAAATCGTCTCGTCGTCCCAATCTAAGCGGCTGCGGCGCTCGTCTGATTCGTCCACCGAGATTTCAAGAAAGTCGAAGCCCAACTCTTTGGTCACGCTGAGCTTTTCTTCCCAGCTTAACTCGTTCGGCAACGCTTTCTCATACAAGCCAACACGATGACGTTGTAGGTTCTGATACATGTCGCCCCCTAGTTCCAGTAACGGTCGATTTGCGCTTTCAATGCTTCTGCAGTTTCTTGCCCTTTGTCGCCAGCCAATGCGCGACCTGCGATAAAGGTTTTCGCTTTGATACCTTCAAACAGGTAGATGTCTTCTGGCACGATACCGCCCGTGATAGAGAGCTCAATACCTAGCTCAGAGAGTTGGCGCATCTTGCTGATGTCAGCGTCTGTCCAACCAATCCCTGCCAACTCTGCATCGCGAGAACGGTGGTAAATCGCTTGAGTGATACCGAGATCCACCCACGCTTGCGCATCTTCCATCGTCCAGTTGCCGTAGATTTCGATTTGGATTTCGCCACTAAATTCATCCGCGACTTTTTTACATGCTTCAATGGTCGCAATGTGCGCTGCGGCTGAAACCGTAATCCAGTCAGCGCCTGCTTCAAACGCCATACGAGACAAAATCGCGCCGCCGTCAGTGGTTTTCATATCGCACACTAGAATATGGTCTGGGTGGTTCTTGCGTAGCGTGGAGACAGCATTCATCCCCTCTGCGAACGCGAGAATAGTGCCCACTTCAATCACATCGACGTAGCTGTGCACATTGCTTGCAACCGCCACGGCGTCAGTTAGGTTAGTTTGGTCTAGAGCGATTTGAATCATTGGTTTGGTCATGATGCTTATCCTTGAATTTTTTCACGTATCAGACGAGCTAAGCCGTCGTTATTGTTATCGGTTTCGCACACCAAACGGGCGCTTGAACGTACCGTCTCGTCTGCGTTATTCATGGCAACGCCTAATCCAGCGTAACGGAGCATGGAAATATCATTGTGGTTATCGCCCACGGCAATGACATGATTCGGGTGATAACCCAGCTCAGAAACGTATTCCGCCAGTCTTAAGCCTTTGCTGTTACCTTTTGCTGCGAAGTCGATGCGATTCGACCACGAGCGTTCGCCGTTAAATTTCTCTTTCACCCATGGGTTTTCAATCAAGCGTTCTACCGAGCTTGGTAAGCCTTCCACCACAAATTTCCACACGAACTCGGTATTGCGCACTTCTTCGCTGAACGAGTCGATTTTGTAGATCTTCGGTTGAAGGTGCTCAGGTGCGGTTTTCGCCCACTTTTCCAACGCTTCCATGTAGTGAATTGGGTTGTAGTTTGAGTACGTCATGGCATCGGTTACGTACATCACCATCTTGACCTGAAACTCCTTCGCCAAGGCGATGAACGTCAGCGCATCTTCCTTATCGATGGAGTTGTGCTTGAGCACTCGGTCATTGTGGTAGTCATAAACATAAGTGCCGTTGCAGCAGATGATAGGCGTGGTAAGACCCAACTCATCGTAATACGGACGTGCCGCGGTGTGATGGCGTCCGGTGACAATCACCACGTGACACTTCTGCTGCGCTTCTTGAATCGCTTTTTTCACCTCAGGGTGAATGCTGTGGTCATCAGTGAGGACGGTTCCGTCTAAATCTAAAGCAAGCACTTTGTACATGTCGTTACCTCTGCCCGTAGTAGGCGTTTTCACCGTGCTTACGCAGGTAGTGTTTGTCTGAAAGCTCAGGCTGGATCTTGATGCCGCTGTTGAGTGAACGCGTTGCTAATGCCATGGCAGAAATCTCTTCCAATACCACTGCGTTGTGCACGGCATCGTCAGCGTTGGTTCCCCAAGAGAAAGGCGCATGCCCTGCTACAATCACGCTTGGCACAGCCATTGGGTCGATGCGGCGTTGACGAAACTCTTCCACTATCACTAAGCCAGTGTTCTTCTCGTACTCTTCGGCAATTTCGCATTGTGAGAGCTTGCGAGTACATGGAATGTCGCCATAGAAGTAGTCGGCATGAGTCGTGCCCAGCGCTGGAATATCAATCCCTGCTTGTGCCCAAATCGTTGCGCTGCGTGAGTGGGTGTGCACCACGCCACCCACTTGTGGGAACGCTTTGTAAATCTCAATGTGGGTCGCGGTATCGCTGGATGGATTCATGTTGCCTTCCACCACATTGCCGTCTAAGTCGACCACCACAATGTGCTCAGCGCGCATGCCATCGTATTCCACCCCCGACGGTTTAATCGCAATCACGCCGCGCTCGCGGTCAATCTCAGACACATTGCCCCAGGTGAAGGTCACCAAGCCGTATTTCGGCAGTTTGAGGTTGGCTTCGAGCACACGTTGTTTCAGTTCGCTGTACATGATTTCTCCTTAGGCAGTGACAGCCAGAGCTTCATCAATCACGTTGAATACATCGGTTTTGCTGCGGCAACGGCGAAGCTTGTCTAAATCCACGCCCGTTTCACTGTCTTCATCATCCAACACTTGGGTCACTTCCATCAGACCTTCCATGTGCTCGTCCGAAGAGCTACCCGCTAGCGTGATTAGCACATCAACTGGCTCGTCTTCGCCTTCAAAGTAGATTGGCTCTTCTAGCGTAACCAGTGCGAAAGCAGTACGAATTACGCCGTTTTCTGGGCGTGCGTGTGGCAGTGCCAAGTTAGGTGCGATGCAGATGTAAGGACCCAACTCTTCCACGCTACTGATGATGGCGTCATGGTAAGAAGGCTGAATCGCACCAGAGGCAATCAACATGTCCGTACCAATCTTGATGGCTTCACGCCAGTTAGACGCTTGCGCTTGCAGTTTGATTGAGTTGTTGTCGATCAGTGATTGTTTTAATCCCATTGTTCTATCTCCAGTTTGGGTGCCGTGACTTTGGCTGTCCGAAGCCCAGCACCACTGTTGTTATCCGCTGTTTGTTATTGGTTTCTCATCTCTTCATTGAGAGATATTTGGTCATGCTGTTTTATTTTGCTGGTGCAAAGTTTTTATTGATGATGTCGAGTAGCTCGTCACCGAAGGAGTTAGGGTTAAGCATGTTTTGCACCCCGAGTACAAACTTGCCTTCGCCTGGTTCCATCTCCGCAGACAGGTGCTTCGACGATACGATGATGTCTGTGCTCGCAAGCTTCGACTTGTAGTCCGACACTGCGCATGAGTCCATCACGTGAGGAATGCCTTTCTTCTCTAGGTATTTGCCGATCTTCATTTTCATCATCATCGATGAGCCTTGACCGTTACCACATACTGCTAGGATGCTTACTGGGCGCAGACCGTCGCTCGCTTTGATTGCTTGCTCTACCGCTTCAATCACTTCTGGCTCTTCACTGATTTCTACTGTGCCTTGCGCGTCTTCTTCAGCACGTAGCTTGCGAGAAGCGAAGAACATGTAAACCAGAGACAGACCAACAAGAACGAAGAAGAACATTTTCGATGCAGACAGACCTTGCATGATTGGTGGGAATACAAGCGCCCAGTCCGCCATGCCCATCCAGCCGTTGAACTCCGTACCGTGTTGGCTAAATAGGTGGATAGCCCAAGCAGAACCTAGTACCTCGATGATGCCCATCACGAAACAGATCTTCATCACCGCTTTCCAGCCACCGAAGTGGTTAGCAAATACGCCGATGGTCGCGTTAGAGAAGAACATTGGAATGAAGCCAGGAATGATCATGATTGGCGCATCGAATGCCAGCATCGCCAGTACTGCCGCGAACTGACCAAGCGCACCCCACATGAAACCAAATACCATTGCGTTAGGAGAGAATGCGTAGATAGCCGCACAGTCAATCGCCAATACCGCATTTGGAATCACGCGCTCAGAGATGCCTTTGAACGCTTCAGACAGCTCAGCAACGAACATACGTACACCGGCAACAATCACCTGAATCGCCACAGCGAATTTCAGACCCGTTTCTAGGATGTAGATAGTCCAATGTGTAGTGCCTGCCATTTCTTGAAGGTTATCAAGACCGAATGAAAGCAGAATGATGCCGAAGAACACCGTCATCACGATCGCCGTTGCTGCGATGCTGTCGTGGAAGATGTGTAGCCATTTAGGCAGTTCTAGGTGGTCAACGCTGTCGTTCTTATCACCCAGTTTTGGCGCTACTTTTGTTGCAATCCAAGACGCCACCTGTTGTTGGTGACCAATAGAGAATCCCGCCCCGCCGGTGACTTCTTCAGTTGGCTTGAACATGATGTTGGAGGAGATACCCCAGTACAGCGCCATTAACACCGCAGAGTAAATGATGGTTTCCCACATGCTTGCGCCAAGCACAAAGTAGAACACGGCGATCAGACCCGCTTGCTGGAACATGATGTGACCAGTCAGCATGATGGTGCGGATACCCGTGTAGCGGCGGAACAGTACCAAGAGGATGTTGATACCTAATGCCAATAGAACGGCGTAACCCACCCAAGAGTAGTTATCGCCCATCGCTTCCATGGTAGACATCATGGAGGTGTAAGGGTCAATGACCGAGCCGGTTAGCCCGTGGTATTCAGAAAGTTTGGAAATCACAGGTTTGAAGCCAGCAACTAGGGTGCCCGCACCCACTTGAACCAGCATGAAACCCACGATCGTTTTGATGGAACCTTTAATGATGGTGGTGGCGTCTCTTCTCAGCAACCAATAGCCAATGCATGTTACCAAACCCAGTAGTAGTGGGGCTTTGGTCATAACTTGGCTGTAAAAAATATAGAAGATGTCGTACAAGAACTCCATATCTTTACCCCTAGAGTGTTTTTTATTTGTAATCGTATGTAGGTCAGAGTGATTCCATCTGATGTCGTAGAATCTACTCAGTTTTTGCTCACGAAATAAACTCTAACAATCAAAAGTAATCACGCAATGCTCATTTGTGATTATTTTGATATTTATCAATTTTGCCCTCCAAAAAACCCTACAAATGGTAAGCGGATCACACACAAAAATTAAATTACCAATAAATACAACAACTTATAAATTCTTGTGATGAAGTTCAGATTTTCATCGGTCTTGAATTTGACAATCAAGAGCGTGATTAATAGAATCAAAACAAATCACAAGTAATCACCAAATAATCACTAGATACACATTTCGGTGAATTTGAATCAAATAGGGTGATGGGTATGAATGAAGTACAAAGACACAATGGCATTCTGTCTTTATTAGAAGAAAATCAGACGATTAACGTCTCACACATTATTGAGAGCTTTAACGTCTCTCCAGCGACGGCTCGCCGTGATATCTCTAAGCTGGATGAGCTAGGCAAACTACGCAAAGTACGCAACGGCGCAGAACGCGTCGAAGCAGAAAAGAAAAAGTGGTCACCGCTGAACATAAACAGCACTGAGCATTACGAAGAAAAATCCTTGATTGCGATGCAAGCCGCTGAGCTTTGTCAGCCTGGCGACAGCGTGGTCATTAACTGCGGTTCGACCGCTTTCCTACTAGGGCAGAAGTTGTGTGGGCAAGACGTGCAGATCGTCACCAACTACTTCCCATTGGCAAGCTACCTGATCAATGAAGACCATGACGATGTGATCATCATTGGCGGTCAATACAACCGTTCGCAAAAACTGTTCTTAAATCCGGCGCCCAACTCGCTTGGCAGTTACGCAGGCAATTGGATGTTCACCTCGGGTAAAGGGTTAACCGAAGCCGGACTCTACAAGGCTGACATGTTAACCGCGGTGGCTGAGCAGCAAATGCTTGAGCAAATCGACAAGCTCGTCGTCGTGGTAGACAGCTCCAAAGTGGGTCACAGAACGGGCATGTTGTTCTGTCCTACCGAGAAAATCGACATTCTGATCACTGGCAAAAACGCCAACCCAGAGGTCATCAAAGCGATAGAAGCAAAAGGGACACAGGTCATTCTGGTCTAACGCGCCCTAGCCTCTTTCTCAAATAAATAAAAATAATTCAGCTCAGTGCCTTAACCACAAATTAAGGCGCTCGGCTCCCTACATCCCAAATTTAATAAAAATTGTGAAACAAAAAGGTGTTGCTATGAGTAAAGTAAATGAAATCACTCGTGAATCTTGGATCCTAAATACATTCCCTGAGTGGGGTACCTGGTTGAATGAAGAGATCGAAAATACGGTGGTAGAACCAAATACATTCTCGATGTGGTGGCTAGGTTGTACAGGTATCTGGTTGAAGAGTGAGGGCAACACCAACATCTCTATCGACTTCTGGTGTGGTACGGGCAAAAAGACGCAAAAGAATGCCTTCATGAAGAACCAGCACCAAATGATGCGTATGGGCGGTGTCGAAGCGCTGCAACCAAACCTACGTACCGCTATCTTCCCGCTTGACCCATTTGCTATCAAAGAGATCGACGCTGTGATGGCATCCCATGACCATGCTGACCATATCGACGTGAACGTCGCGGCAGCGGTACTGCAAAACTGTGGTGACCACGTGAAGTTCATCGGTCCACAAGCGTGTGTCGATTTATGGATGGGCTGGGGCGTACCAGAAGAGCGTTGTGTTGTCGCGAAAGTGGGCGATGTACTTGAGGTCGGCGACATGAAGATCCGCGTACTGGATTCATTCGACCGTACTGCACTTGTCACACTGCCAGAAGGCACTTCATCTTACGATAAAGAAATCCTCGACGGCATGGACAAACGCGCGGTGAACTACCTGATTGAAACTTCAGGCGGGTCGGTTTACCACTCTGGTGACTCGCACTACTCGAACTACTACGCAGCGCACGGCAACGAATACCAAATCGACGTGGCACTGTTGTCATTCGGTGAGAACCCTCGCGGCGTGACTGACAAGATGACGTCTTCTGACATCCTACGCGCAGCAGAATCGTTGAACTGTGATGTCGTGATGCCATTCCACCACGATATTTGGGCGAACTTCCAAAACGACCCACGCGAAATCGAAGTGTTGTGGAACATGAAGAAAGACCGTCTGCAATACAAGTTCGCACCGTTCTTCTGGCAAGTTGGGGGCAAATACACCTTCCCAACCGATAAAGGTCGCATGCACTACCAACACTTCCGTGGCTTTAGCGACATCTTCAAAAACGAACCAGAATTGCCATACAAAGCGTTCTTGTAATTCCGTCGCAACGTCCGTTTGGCAGGAATAAAAAAAGCCCGTCGCGATGATGGATGCGACGGGCAATTAGCTAGAGTCTTATAAGGAGAAAAGGAAATTACTGATGATAAATGTCCGACGATTTCGCATCAGTAACGTCCTCAACAAACCGAATAATAGTCATTGATAAATTTAAAGGACATGGCTCATTCCAGTAATCTAAATTGTTGATGCCTATTGCTCTAAGCCGATCAAAAAAGCCAGTCTCTCGGGACTGGCTTTTGTTTTGTGAAGCGAGGCTGATTACTTAATAAATGAAATACAGCCTTGCAGAATCACTAGGTTGACGATGTCGATAAAGAACGCGCCAACGATAGGCACCACCATAAAGGCTTGTGGTGATGGACCGAAGCGGTTAACGATGGAGCCCATGTTCATTACTGCCGTTGGGGTTGCGCCCAGACCAAAGCCACAGTGACCACTTGCGATGACTGCGGCATCGTAGTTGCTGCCCATCACACGGAACGTTACGTAGTAAGCGAAGACCGCCAGAATCACCGATTGCACCGCCAGAATGATGAGGAACGGAATTGCCAAGTCGAAGATGTTCCACAATTTTAGGCTCATTAGCGCCATCGCTAGGAACAGAGACAGCGAAACCGTACCAAGAATATCGACTGTCTCAACATCCACTTTGCGTACTTTGGTCACTTCCATAATGTTGGTGATCACCACACCGATAAACAGCGCGTAAACGAAGTCTGGAATCATCAACCATTTGATGCCAAAACTGCTCACCCAACCTTCTAAGTAGCCAGCACCCGTGACACACAGCAGGATGATCGACAAGCTCTCGACCACTTTCTTTGCGGTTACGCGGTCTTCTTCGTGCTCGTTGTAGGTCACCAATTCAGGGAAACGTTCATGAGTCTGGTTGGTGCGTCCGTATTCAGATTCAAGGTTGTGCTTATCTATTAAACGCTGCGCCACAGGACTGCCGATGATGCCACCAATCACCAAACCAAAGGTGGCGGATGCCATTGCCACTTCTAGTACGTTGTGCAAGCCGTACATGTCTTGGAAGGTTTGTGACCATGCTGCGCCCGTACCGTGACCACCAGACAGCGTAATCGAACCTGCAATCAAGCCCATTAGCGGGTCTAAGCCGAGTGCGGTTGCCAAAGATACACCGACCGCGTTTTGGATAAGGATGTACACCGATGCTACAGCTAAGAAGATAAATACCTTAGCGCCGCCTTTAATCAACTGGGTGTAATTCGCTGCTAAGCCAACGGTAGCGAAGAACATCAACATGAAAGTGTTTTGCAGCGGTAAATCGAAAACTAAGTCCACGCCATTGAAATGCATCGCGGTGATCGCACATGCGACAATCAAACCACCCACAATTGGCTCGGGAATATTGAATTTCTTTAAGATCGGTAATTTAGCGTTAACGAATTGTCCCAAGAACAACACACAAATAGCGACGAGAAACGACTCTTGTGGACCGACAGAAATGACCTGATTCATAAAACCTCTTTGCCTCCTTTTTCTCATCCTTTGAGTAACAACTCGCAGGTTGAGCGGTATTTAGGCAGGTCAGAGTGCCTACTGAACGTGTGGTTTTCTAGGGTCCAAACCCACTAAATTCTCATTAAATAAGAAAGCAATAACTCGGATATTCACCCAATTCTCACTCAATGAAAAAACACACTTTTTCACCAAGTTTTGTAGCGCAATTTTCTGGTTTTTTTCGCTCTTCTCAACTTATGAGAAGTGAACAATTTTTTGCCAGTTTTTGAAGGCAAAAACGTATGCGATTGCGTGCAAATTTTGCGTGAAACTCTGGTGCAAACTGTGTCGAATTTTCATCGACAAAAGTGATTGAGAAAACAGCGCAAGAAGATTGGCGCTTTCTATCCCATCGCCAAGGTGTTATACATATATATAACACCAACTCAGCCAAGGAAACCAATCATGACGCATTGGCATGATCGCCAACCGATTTTCCGTCAGTTGGCTGACCAGATCACCCAGCAAATATTGCAAGGCATCTGGCAAGAGGGCGAAGCTTTGCCTTCGGTACGCAGTGTCTCTGCGGATATGAAGATCAACCACCTGACGGTCATGAAAGGCTATCAGTTATTGGTTGATGAAGGATTGGTTGAGAAGAAACGTGGGCAAGGTATGTTTGTCGCCCAAGGTGCAAAAAAACAGCTGCTTGCTGATGAAAAAGTCCGTTTCCTTGAACAACAAATTCCGCAGATCGCCGGCACACTACAACGTCTGGATATGTCACTTGATGAATTTATCCAACAAATCCAAACACATATTGAAGGTGACCAATGAGCGCATTAGTCAGTGTAAAACACGTCTCCAAGCAATATCGTCAGCAGGGTGAAGCGCTGCATGACGTGAGCTTTGATCTACAAGCAGGCCAAGTGCTTGGCTTGTTAGGTCATAACGGTGCGGGTAAATCGACTCTCATTAACGCCCTACTCGGTGCACACGAATATCAGGGCACCATTCGCATCAACGGCTTTGAGCCAATTATGCAACGCGACAAAATCATGCAGAGCTTGTCTTACATCTCAGATGTGAACGTTCTACCAAACTGGATGACGGTTGCTCAGCTGCTCGATTACACCGAGGGCGTACACCCAGGTTTTAATCGCAGCAAAGCCGATAGCATGCTTCGTCAAACCGACATCAAACCGCGTGCACGCATCAAATCCCTATCGAAAGGCATGAAGGTGCAATTGCACTTGGCTGTCGTCATCGCGACCAATACGCAGATTCTGATTCTGGACGAGCCAACGCTTGGTTTGGATTTGGTTTATCGCGATACCTTCTGCCGTCATTTGCTGGAATGGTTCCACGATGGCGAGCGTGTGCTGATCATAGCGAGCCATGAAGTATCGGAAATCGAACACCTACTGACGGACGTGCTGATCCTTAAACACGGTCGACCTGTTCTGCAAACCTCAATGGACAGCATCAGCGAAGATTACTTCATTCTCGATGCCAGTGATGAGCATCGCGCACAAATCGAAGCGCTGAAACCACTGTCATCGCAAAAAGGCTTAGGCACGACTAAATGGTTGCTGTCATCTCAATACGCAGAGCAAGTTGCAGGGCTGGGTGATGTGTATGGCGTCAAGCTTGCGGATCTGTTCTTGGCATTACAGAAGGAGGCAGCATAATGAAATCGATTATCGCGATGTTGCGTAAAGAATGGCTAGAAAACCCATTGGTTACGCGCGTGCCATTATTTATGTTTGCCTG
Source organism: Vibrio sp. NFR (assembly GCF_027587095.1). Lineage (NCBI taxonomy): Bacteria > Pseudomonadati > Pseudomonadota > Gammaproteobacteria > Vibrionales > Vibrionaceae > Vibrio > Vibrio sp. NFR. Next base: position 234,175 of record NZ_JAPPTN010000002.1, on the reverse strand, counting down.
TGGCGTGCTGCTGTTTATCAGCTTAATGGGTAGCTCGACACTGCAACACAATATGTTCTTCCAAATGAGCCTTGGTGGTGATGTCAGTGACATCCACAAAGAGCTAGGCGATGACGTCAACATGCTGATCACAGGTGGCATTGGTTTATTGTCTATCCTGCTTGGCACTCAGTACTTCCCGAGAACGCTGCGTAAAGAGCGCTCAGAGGGCAGTATCATGTTTTGGCGCAGTATGCCCGTCAGTGACGTGAAAACCCATCTGGTGAAGCTGACGTTTGGTTTATTGGTGATTCCGTTAGTGTGTTCGGTATTGGTTTTCGCTGCCGACTTTATGCTGTGGATGTTGAATGTTTCAACTGACCACCAGCTGGCGTTGTTGTATCGCCAAGCCTCATTAGGTTTTGTGCTGCTGAACTGGATTGAATTCTTGCTTCGAATGGTGGTGGCAGGCGTGTTGTTATTGCCGCTCGCACTAACCGCAATGGCAATCTCACAGAAAGTGAACTCACCACTATTGGTCATCTTGATTGGTATTTACGCACTACGTTGGATGCCAATTGCGATGTTCAACTACTATGGTCTGGATGATTTCTTCTCAGCAATTTTCTATCTACCACTGCACGCGATTCTTGCGCCAAACCCGTTCAGCGCGATTCCAGATGCAGGTTGGATGAACGTTGGGATTTACGCTTTCATCGGTGTGCTTGCTTGGACAGCTAGCATCAAATTTAGCCGCACTGTGAACTAACAAGCACAAGCGAAACCACACAAAAAGCGAGGTACTGTCCTCGCTTTTTTCATTTTCAGCACCATCAATCTTCACTCTGTTTGCTTCAACGCAAAAATAATCAGCCTATAGCAATAGCGCTTCGGCGTGGTTAAGTTCATAATCCCCCGCTTAATGCGCTCAGCGCTGTTATCTAGAATTTTTGAAAAGCAGAACACCAACCATGACCACCAAGCCAACAGCCATTATTGGACTGTACAACCCAAAGAGTCCAACCAACGTTGGCGCTGTATTACGAGCCGCAGGCTGCTACGACGCTGCGCAAGTTCGTTACAACGGTACACGCTACAGCCGCGCAGTAAAGTTCCAAACCGACACTCAGAACTCACAAGAACGCATTCAATTAGTGGAGATGGAAGACCTTACGGCTAATGTTGCCGACGATGTGGAAATTGTTTGTGTTGAGTTAGTGGTCGGCGCAACGGCACTGCCGCACTTCACTCACCCAGAGAACGCGATTTATGTGTTTGGACCGGAGGACGGTTCACTGCCGCAAGAGATGGTCGATAAGGCACATCACGTGGTGTACGTCCCGACTCACGGTTGTATGAACCTAGCCGCGACAGTCAATGTTGTGCTTTACGATCGCATGGCGAAAACACTGGGGACGATTGATGACCACCAGCAAGTCCTTGCTAATCGCGACAACAAGAACCGCTTGAAAATGAAAGCGTGCGTATAGACTGACGAAGTTCGTCGTTGGCAAGCGCCAGAAACAAAAAAGGTCACAGCAATACTGTGACCTTTTGTTTTATTTGGCGTCTTAATCTATCTAGCCAAGGAACGAGATGTAACCTTGTAGAATGATCAAGTTAACGATGTCGATGAAGAAGGCACCAACAATCGGCACAACCATGAACGCTTGTGGTGACGGACCAAAGCGGTTAACGATTGACCCCATGTTCATTACCGCCGTTGGGGTTGCACCCAAACCGAAACCACAGTGACCACCTGCGATAACCGCAGCATCGTAGTTGCTACCCATCACCTTGAACGTTACATAGTAGGTGAAGATAGCCAGAATCACTGACTGCACGCCTAGAATCACCAAGAATGGGATCGCTAGGTCAAAGATGTTCCATAGTTTCAAGCTCATCAGAGCCATCGCTAGGAACAGAGACAGCGACACCGTACCTAACATGTCGACCGTTTCGGCATCCAACTTACGAATCTTGGTCACTTCCAAGAAGTTAGTGATGATCACACCAATGAACAACGCATAAACGAAGTCTGGAATCATCAGCCATTGAATGTCGTAAGTGCTCACCCATTGCTCTACGTACTTAGCACCTGTTACACAGATCAATAGGAAGAACAGTTTCTCAACCACTTTTTTCGCGGTTACTTTGTCTTCTTCGTACTCGTTGTACGTCACCAACTCCGGGAATTTCTCGTGGGTTTTGGCATCTCGACCACCACGACCATACTCAGATTCGATGTTGTTCTTTTCGACCAGACGCTGCGCAACCGGACTACCGATGATACCACCGATGATCAAACCGAATGTTGCTGACGCCATCGCGATTTCCAATACGTTATTCAAACCGTAAACGTCTTGGAAAGTTTGTGACCACGCCGCCCCCGTGCCGTGACCACCTGATAGAGTAATCGAACCAGCGATAAGCCCCATCAGCGGATCTAAACCCAATGCCGCTGCCAGTGAAACACCAACACCGTTTTGAATGATGATGTAGAACGACGCGACTGCTAAGAAGATGAAAACCTTCGCGCCCCCTTTCATTAACTGAGTGTAATTTGCTGCCAAACCAACGGTAGCGAAGAACATCAGCATGAATGTGTTTTGCAACGGTAAGTCGAACTCCAAATCGACGCCGTTAAAATGAAGAGCAGTAATGATGCAGGCAACGATTAAGCCCCCTACAATCGGCTCAGGTATGTTGAATTTCTTTAAGATCGGTAGCTTAGCATTAATGAAATGCCCCAGGAAAAGCACACTGATCGCAACCAAAAAGGACTCCAGTGCACCTACAGATATTAAATGATTCATATCGCCTCTTATTATTGTTCTCTTCATCCTCCGTAATGATTGAGTGTTAGTTTAACCTTCGCTCAATAGCAAATTTTCTCGCTATATTTTTCCGAAAATACTCAAAAGGTTGTGTTAAATGCGCCTTAGGCTAGTTTAAGGGACGGTCGTTAAGCGATGTTCTGATTTACGCGCTATTCGCAAGCCCTAAAATGTAAAAGGAGCCTGTTAAGCTCCTTCTTATCCTCTTCATAGACAAACAGAAATGACTGCTTGCAGGAGATGGATATCGTGTTGTGAGTATTGTCCGAGTGACACTTTCTGAACCGCTATCGGGCTCCCTTACTTAAACAGAATGTGATCATCACTATCGAGCAAAGTTCCTTCCCGTCATAACGAATAGAGCGCCGACGTGGCGCTCTAACATCTGGGTTTGCTTGTATCCCATCGTAGTTAAAAACTCTGACTCATGGTGTTTGGAACGAGCCGAATCCCGGGAAATTCTCAAGCTTGCAACAAGCGTTCTCGTTACAACGGAGCGAGATTATAACATATCGCTGAAAATTTTCCTCATTTCAGTGCTATTCGCCACTTTCATAGTTTGCTTCTGCAATGATCAACTGTTCAATATCATTACTGCAGATGAAAGCGCGAAGTGCCTCGAACTTGGCTTCATCCCACGTGTAGATTTGCAGGGCGAGCAGCTTATCAATGATGTCTTGCTTAAAGCGAAGCTTAACGGGTTTTGCCGGAGATCCTGCCACCACAGTGTAAGGTGGGACATCTTTAGTCACGACGCTGTTTGCGGCAATCACTGCGCCTTCCCCAATGGTGACACCGGGCATGATCATCGCGCGCATGCCAATCCAAGCTGCGTCACCAATCACGGTATCGCCTTTGCCTTGGTAAGATTGCTCGATGTCATCAAGGAACGGATACAGACAGAACCAGTCCGTCCTGTGATTATGGTTGCCGCCCATCAAAATCACCGCTTCAGCCGCGATACAAACGTAATCACCGATGTAGAGCTGATCGACTTCCCACCTCGGTTGCCACGCTTTACTGACTTCATCGCCATGCAGATAACGCACGACAGAATCTTCGAAGCCATTATCCCAACAATCGCTGTAATAACTGTGGGAGCCTTTGATGTGGATGTTTTGGTTTTGCACCACTTGGTGCAGGTACTGAAATTTGGACCAATGTTTTTTCATGGCAATTACCTCAATAGAGTAAATGTATGCCACGGAACGATTTCTCGTGGCGTTGTTGCTGCGTTCTCAGTCAACGACGCCTATTGGATGCGGGGTTGCAGTAGTAATGGATTATTCATGAATGTGCCCTCCAGCGCGCACACTATAAAAAGCATGTATAATTTTCAAGCAAACCAAACAAATAACAAGATTCCGAAAATGAAAAGTCACTCTGCCTTTGCCTCTCTGCTGCTGTTTTCTGCCACAGCGTCTGCGAGCGAAAACATTAAAATCGAATACCGCCCTGCGGAAACTGCCGACGATCGCTTTGCTGCGCAAGTGATTGAAAGCAGTGAAGTGAACGACATATTTGTCCAGCTTTCTGATGATTACTTCCCGTTTGATAACCCACTAACACTGACCTACGGTGGCGAAGACGGTCCGCTTTACGATCCAGAAACCCACACCATCCATATCCCCTACACCTTCTATCTGGAATCATTTAACTACTTCACCAACAACAAGTACCAAGAACGTTACGGTAAAGCACCGAAAACGGGCGCGCTCGATACTTTGCTGCACACACTATTGCACGAAGCCGGACACGCTTACATTGCGGATCAAAACATTCCAGTACTGGGTAAAGAGGAAGATGCGGTCGATAACTTCGCCACCATTTTGTTGATTGATTACGTTGATGACGGTGCCGATGTGGCGATCAGTGCTGCGGACATGTTCGCATTCGAATCCGACGACAGACCGGACTACTACGATTTTGGCGAGTACATTGACGAGCACAGTTTCGATCTACAGCGTTACTTCTCTACCCTGTGTCTGGTCTACGGCAGCGATCCAGAGCAATACAAAGCCTTGTTAGATGAAGTAGAAAAAGATTACTTACGCGATCGCAAAGAGTTCTGCCAATTCAATTACGGCAACATCCGTGATAATTGGCTGCATTACTTGCAAGACAATGAACTAAAAGAAAAATAATCGCGTAAAAGGGATAAGAACCGCCAATAATGAGCTCAATCATGACCAAACTGACCGTATTTTACGATGGCACTTGTCCCTTGTGCGCCAAAGAGATGAGTGCGCTAAAACAACGCGATGCCGAGCAGCAAATCAAAACCATCGACATCTACAGCGAGGCATTCGCTGATTATCCGCAGATCAATCCTGAACAAGCCAACACCATTTTGCACGCTCTCAATGAAAAGGGAGAACTTCTACTTGGCTTGGACGTGACTCATCGTGCATGGCAACTGGTCGGTCGCGGTTGGTTGTATGCACCATTGCGTTGGCGCATTATCAAACCTGTTGCGGACTGGCTTTACCTCAAATTTGCCAAAAACCGCTACCGCGTCTCCTACTGGCTAACGGGCACTTCTCGCTGCAATAACGGTTCGTGTTCACGTTAATTGTGATCCCGCTTAAAAATGCTACGACCTTAGTCTAAATTTATAAACTTCCTGTACTTCTGATTGATTAACTCGGTTAATCTCTAAGCATTACAACAATAAGTATTAATAATTTTATCAGGCAGGCTTATTCAGCTTGTCACTTGTAACGCTGCGCCGAGAGAAGGACGTCTCTATGAATCTGACGATCAGAAAACGACTATATATCCTTTCAATAATTCCAATTCTAACCATGGCAATAGGCATGATGTGGTTCACCTACCTACAAACCACTGCCTACAACGAACACGAGATTGAGCAGACTCGAAGTCAAATGATGGAGATGAAAAAAGCTGAGCTCAAAAACTACGTCCAAATGGCGCGTTCCGCTGTCGAGCCACTACTCGCTCAAAACGCCCCACTTGAAGAAGCACTGCCTATCTTGAAACAGCTGGAGTTCGGTCAATCCGGTTACATCTTTGGCTACGATTCAAAAGGCGTGCGTGTCGTGGTGGGAAAAAACACCAAAGGCATCGGAGAAAACTTCTATAACTTGCAGGACAAGAAAGGCAATTACCTGATTCAGGATTTGATCAAAAATTCCAAAACTGGTGAGTTCACGACTTATTACTTCCCGAAACTCGGTCAGAACGAAGCGCTACCGAAATTAAGCTACTCGGTCTTCATTCCTGAATGGGATTTGATGTTGGGTACAGGCTTCTACACTGATGATATCGACGCCATTGTGGTAAACATGGAAGAAGCTGCGCATCAGGCCCTCAACACCACACTGACGGCAATTGCTCTGTTCTGTGTTTCGATTGCAGCTATCGTTGCGGTCTTCGCGGTGTTTGTTAACCGGAGCATCATGAAGCCTATTGAACAGTTTGATGCTTCAATTCACTCTTTCGCGCAAGGCGATGCCGACTTAACCGCACGCATGGAAGAATCAAGCGTACCGGAGTTCACCCAGCTTAGCCGTAACTTCAATATCTTCGTTGAAAGCCTGCAGGGTATCATCAAGAGTGTTAGCCATGTTGGGCAAGAAGTGGTTTCAGAGACCAACGACATGTCACAGCGAGCGTCGCAAGTGGACGAATTGGCTTCAGGTCAACGTGAAGAAACCGAACAAGTCGCTGCGGCAATGACCGAGATGACAGCAACGGCGCACGAGATTTCCAGCAACGCTAACCAAGCGGCGCAATCCGCCAAAGACGCCGATGATAACTCACAGCAAGCGAAACACATTGTTGATTCCGCAGCGAGCTCTGTCGAAGCGCTCGCGCTAGAAGTGTCGGAAGCCAGCACGGTAATTTCTCGTTTAGAGAGCGATGTACAAAACATTTCTTCTTCGCTAGAAGTGATTCAAGACATTGCCGAGCAAACCAACCTATTGGCACTAAACGCAGCCATTGAAGCAGCACGTGCAGGCGAACAAGGTCGCGGCTTTGCGGTCGTTGCCGATGAGGTTCGTAAACTGGCGAGTCGCACTCAAGACAGCACAGGCGAAATTCACCAAATGATTGAGCAGTTGAAGTCTGGCTCGGATGCAGCAGTGAAAGCCATGGGTTCAAGCCAAGCGCGTGGTGAAGCAACGGTTGAGGAAGCACGAGCAGCCTCTGCCGCACTGCAAGAAATCCAAGCCGCAATTGCTAACATCATGGACATGAACACCTTGATCGCAACGGCAACCGAAGAGCAAAGCCAAGTTGGGCAAGAGATTTCACAACGTATTGAAGTGATCTCTCAACAAAGCAGCCAATCGGCACACCTTGCCAACCAAAACCGCGCAGGCAGTGGCAACCTTAACCACAAAGCTAACGAGCTGTACGACTTGGTCGGTCGCTTTACGGTTTAACGCTTTCCTCACCCATTCACTATGCAAACAGCGACGCCAAAACGTCGCTGTTTTTATTTCTGCTATCCTCAGAAGTCTTAGCTATAATGCCGCCAACTAAGCACCTACAAGGGCAAAACCAGATGATTATCATGACCACCAATTTCGGTGACATCGAGATTGAACTGAACCTAGAACGAGCGCCAGTTAGCTCAAAGAACTTCAAAAAATACTGTGAAGATGGCTTCTACAACGGCACCATTTTCCACCGCGTTATCGACGGCTTTATGATCCAAGGTGGCGGTCATACCGAAGACATGGCAGAAAAGCCAACACGCGCCCCGATTGCGAACGAAGCAAACCGTGGTCTAAAGAATCTTGTTGGCACTATCGCAATGGCGCGTACCGATGCTCCGCACTCTGCAACGGCACAGTTCTTCATTAACTTGGAAGACAATGATTTCCTAGACCACACCGCAACTACCAACCTAGGCTGGGGCTACGCCGTGTTTGGTAAAGTGACTGCGGGTATGGATGTCGTAAACCGCATCGCGAAAGTGAAAACGGCCTCTAAGCTTGGTCACGATGATGTGCCATGCGATCCAATCATTATTGAGAAAGTGACAGTCAGCGAATAAGCCCATTCGCCTCTTGGTAGAAATCGTCGCTATAAAACGACAAAAGCGCCTAACGTCTTATGACCTAGGCGCTTTTTGTTTTTATGACACAGCCTATTAGTTTGGCTTGTGCCAGAGTTATTGATAGAAAAGCTCGGCTTTTGCTCCGACTAAATCAAGCTCAGAGCCTTGAAAATCAGCCAGATATTCAGCAACAAGATTATACCCAACCCAATATCCCATGTATTTCGGCCAGCGGCTTTCATCGCTGCCAAGAAAGTAAGCGTCGAAGTTGTAATCTAAGCTGGTCAACTTGTCTTTCATCTCAGCATAGAAAGGGCGCCAATCTTGATCTTTGATTTGCTCAAACAAGCTCGGAGTGACGCCGCCATTCACCTTACGTTCGAAATGACAAGCTAACCCTTCCATAATAAGCACATCACCAAGCGCAACGCCATTCTCTCCCGCTCGCATACGAAACAGGTGATGCAACTCATGCGCTAACACCACAGCCAGTTCTTTCTCAATAACGTTTTTAATATCAGCACGTTGAGTATCAAGCAGAATCTCTACACGATAGGCACTTAAGCAATAGCCACCAATGCCCGTCTGCGGTACGTCATTGCGATCAAACGGGCTAACAGTCAGGTCGACGTTACTTAAATCGTTGTTACTTAAATCAAAGTAACTAGAAAGTTGTGAGCTCAGATCATCAAGTTTCTGATGTAAATACTCAGCGAGTGGAGACAACTCTCCCGTCGCATTTAACAGGGTTACGCGATAACTCATTTATCTTCCTTGATAATTTGGGTTAGGAGCAGCGAGTTTACAGTGTAAAGAGTGAGCAGTTCTAGCGATTACATTCCTTTGAACAAACTTTGAGATGCACGGCTCACAGGGAGCTTGTTTTCTCCAACGTGAACAAACATCCTTCCAGCAAAGTCTTTGTTTACTTTGCTAATTTTGCACACTTGCACCACGCTTGAACGGTGCACTTGCCAGAACTGTTCTGGGTTAAGCTGCCCTATCAACTCTTTCAACGATGTACGAATCAAATACTCCTGCACTTTGCCTTGTCCTTGTTGTGCATACACAGAAACGTATTTTTCTTCCGCTTTGAAATACAACACATCAGACGTGGCAATCAGATGAATATCTTCCCCTTGCGTCGCTTTGATCCACTGAAGATATTGCGGCGTTTGTGGCGCGGATAATTGTTGTAACTGTTCTAACAGGCTGCTCATCTGCACATTACTGCTTTCTTGCTCTCGCTTAGCAAGGCGTGCTTTCACTCTTTTACACGTCGTCAGCAGGCGCTCATCCGAGATAGGCTTGAGCAAATAATCGGCGGCATTTTGTTCAAAGGCTTTGATGGCGTAATCATCGTACGCAGTGACAAACACAATCAAAGGTGGATTGGCGAGTTGATTGAGTTTTTGCGCTAGTGTCATGCCATCCAGAACTGGCATACGAATATCAAGAAACGCAATGTCAGGCTGGTTTTGCTCAATGACTTGCAACGCTTGTTCACCATCGGCAACTTTGGCTATTACCTCTAGCTCTGGCCACACTTCAGCTAGGCTTTTATCAAGATGACGCCTCAATAGCGGTTCATCATCAGCAATAATGGCAGTAAACCCTGTATTCATTCCTTTCTTCCTTGATTACGATTCCATTGGCCAGCTCAGGCGAACACATACGCCCCCCTGAGCAGACTCACTGATAGAAACCTCTCCTTGCCCGGCGAACAAAGCTTCAACTCGCTGCTTAAGATTACTTAAACCGACGCCTGACCCCATGTGCCCACTCACGTGATTTAAGCCAACACCTGTGTCTCTGACTTCAATCAGCAAGTTCTGTTGTTCGCGCTTAATCAGCAAACGGACTTCACCGCCTTCTCGCTTCGGCTCAATACCATGGATGATGGCGTTTTCGATTAAGGGTTGAAGCATCATCGGCGGTAACTCGGTTCTACCTAGTCCCTCTTCTACCTCAATCTTGTAACTGAGTCGGTCACCTAAACGGGTTTGCTGGATGCCTAAGTAAGCCTCAATTAACGCCGTTTCATTGTCTATGGTAGTTTGCTCTTCACGTGAGCTTTTGAGCGTTGCACGCAGCAGCGCGGTTAACTGTTCTAGCATCAGCTTAGCTTTATCAACATCTTGCGACATGAGCGCACTGATATTTGCCAAGGTATTGAATAAGAAATGCGGTTCAATCTGGCTTTGCATCTGCTTAAGCTGACTCAGCAACAGCGCACGATCTTGCTCTGCTTTCTCGCGTTTGATGGCTTCCAACTCTCGTTGAGCGATTGCATGTTGCTCGCGTGAGTAAAAATAGAAAAAGCACATGGCACTGAATAACAACCCCATGAGTCCAACCGATAGCATACCTGAGATGCCGAAATATTCTCCGAGCCAAAACTGGGCGTTTACCACACCGAACAATAAGCAAGCCGTCAGCGAGATAGCCACTTCCGCCAAACGAGGAATGGTAGGAAACAGGCGGTCGACAAGCCATGAGAAGAAGATAGCCGAATAGCCAAATCCAAAACTCACCATAACATGAACGTAGAATGAGCCCCCCCAAACAGAAAGCGTCATTGCTGCGATAAAGAGACAAAATGCCGTGGTCACTAATAAGCTACGCGACCATCCACTTTTCACCACTGATTTTGCTGAACACATTTAGAATTTCCCTTTGATGTTAAATACAATCATATGCTTATCATTGATTTGTGCGTAAGCAGATTGGTCGTCTCCGGTTAAAAAGCGTGCGGCAACTTCCACTTCTACACTTTGATCGCCGGTATCAATCCATTGGTAGTTAAGCCACTGCGTGACAATCACACCACCATCTTGTGGCGCCAACATCACATCCAACGTAGGGGTTACATCACTTAGCCAGCCCATATCCGCTTTACCGTTCCATGCAGCCCACGCTTCCACATCCCAACTCCAGTGCAGCATTACGTTATGCTGAACGATATTGGCATGCTGAAACCCTTGGGCGTAGCTTGTCGCAAGTAGAGCGCTGCTAGCCAACAGAGAGTTGTTAGGTTCAGGGATCTGAGAGAGTAATTCGCCACGCTCTATTGCTTGTTGCCATTCGCTTTTCGACCATGCACGACTGTCGTACCAATATTCAGCGATCACGTTGTGTCCAGCTTGGTTTGCCCAGTTCACCCCAACTAAAGCTTGGAATGCGCTTCCCTGCTCCTCAACTGAACCGGGTTGGTAAAGATCATCCTGCTGAAACTGATAGCCGACACTTTGCTTTTGCCACAGCATGGAACCGTGCATGGCGATGGATTCATCCCACACGGCAATGGCACTGGCTCCGAGTAAACCTCGGCGCACATCATCGTAATAACCAATAAGTTGATACTCGGTGTCTCCCACCAGCGCATAACGACGAATACCAACACCTTGTTGCTCTGCGGCTTGATCAAGTGCACTTTGGTCTTGTTGCCCCCAGCTTGAATCGGTCGCAATGACGGTCCATTCGCCGTCCATATCATAGTGTGAAAGTGAAAACACGCCCGCGCCCTCTTCTGCGACTAAGCCAACCGGGTTTTGTCGATAAGGCTTAAACAGATCCAAAGGTCGGTAGCCATAACCCACGCCCCAATCCACGCGCAACTTACCTAAACTCACATCAAGGGTGGTATCACCGACTTGCCACTCCCCTAGCCAAGCCAGCTCTCGAATCAACAGTTGATTATCTGCTTCACTCCACCAGTCACTCTCCCCTTGTTGATTGAGGTACAAACCTTGGCTATACAGAGCAAACAAGCCACTGAAGTTGTGATAATTCACCTGTACATCCAACAGTGCATTAAGTGAATCACGAGAACTGCCCTGCGCTTGCATAAATGCGCTATCACGCTGCTTGGCAGTTTCGTAGCTGACAGCCCAATCCCACTCAAAACTCAGCTCATCATTGGCAAAAACTGGGGCTGCTGTGCCCACACACAATGAGGCAGCAATCAACAAACTGGTGCTTTTGTTAAGGTTAGGCTGGTGCGGTTTCATGTGACTTCCTTGCTCGTTTTTATGGTTCTATTTACGAAGCTCAGACTAAAGCTGAGTCGTGTTGGCTTTTGGCAAATAACTTGGGTTGTAGAACTTGTTATCCAGCTGCCAAGGCACGATTTCTTGGTACTCGATAACGGTCTTTTTGCTCGGCTGAATGCTATCAAGCAAGGTCATCTCACTGACGTAGTCTTCACCGTTGTCGCTTGCACGTCCGTATTGCGCTTGCTTGGCGAGTTTGCCCGAGCGCAAGTAAAGATCAGCTTTGATTGGAAACGCATCTTGCTCAGACAACCACAAGTCGATCTTCTGATAGCTCGCCCCTTTGGTTTTCGCGGTTAACGCAAGGTGATAAGCCGCGACACTTTCTCCATTCACCGAAACAGTTTCTGTCGCTCTCCATTCACCTTGATAATCTTGGCTCCACGTCAGGGTTGAGATGTCGCCGATAGACGCTTCACCAAGAAGCTTCTGCATCGGCGTAATGCGAATCGGACGGCGGCTCTTTGGCATTTGCAGCCAGTAGTTGTCGCCCATCATCAGCATCTTTTGCCCAGCTTCGACTGCCGATTTGAACACCACCAACGATTCACGATTTGGACGCGTGTACACGTGGTAAAGACGGGTTTTATCTAACTCTTGGTCTTGATATAAGCGCACCAGTGACACCACTTTGGAGGAATCATCTTGCAAGCGGTAGCTGTCGGCTTTTTCAATCAATTGCGCAACTTGCTGTGCATCTAGTGCTGTTTCATTCGCACTGACATTCATGCTTGCAACGCCAGTTACCGTCAGCAATGCAATTGGTAATAGTGATTTGAAATTAAACATAAATCAGTGCCTCCGTAATTGGCTTGTTCACCCCTTTGCGTGCCGAGAAAAACGCCGCAACCAAACAAATCATCAATACTGCGAATCCTGCGACAGCTACCAACTCCCAAGAGAAGTAAATCGTCAATGGGTAACCTTCTGTGCGTCCTGGCGGTGGCGGCATTTGTACATCCACGACCATCAGTAAAATGGTGACTAGTGCCGTAAACAAAGCGCCGATTAAGCTGCCAATCACCGCAAGTAACCCTGCTTCGCGCAAGAACCCAGCGATGATTTCGCTAGGGTAGCTACCAAGAGCCGACAAGGTGCCGATTTCACGGGTGCGCTCAGTGACCGACATGGTCATGGTGTTGAACAGCGCAACAAAGACCACTAGCGCCATCACTGCCCCCATGATGCCGAAGATACGGTCGTACAAATCTTTCACTTTGAGATAAAAGAACGCACGTTCTTGCCAAGGCGTAATTTCAATATCTTGATCACCAAAGTTCTGTTTTTGCTTACTCAGAACCGAAGCAACTTGTTGCTCGACTTGGTTAGTTAAACTGGTATCGAACAGAAAGACAGATAACGCGCTGACTTTGTCTGAACCGAGCAGCGATTGCGCGCTGTTGATGTGCACGTACAACTGGCGTTTATCAAGCTCAGGTACGCCGGTTGAGTAGATGCCACGTACTTTGAAGTCATACGCATTCAATGCGCCATCGGTAGTGGTCGCCAGCAAGGTAATCCAATCGCCAACGTGCACGCTTAGGTTGTTCGCCAAATCAACGCCGAGCATCACTTCTGGCTCTGCTGGGTCATAACGTGATGCATGAATGTTCGAAAGTGTTTGCCCTTCGCGCACATCCAAAAACGGTCCTTTCATATCGAATTCGCGCTCGTTCACACCAATGCCGATAAAGATCGATGATTTGTTACCATTGGAAATCAACCCACTGAACTCAACTCGTGGCTGCACGCCTCGCACTTCGTTTAAGCCAATCAATTGCTTGGTAATGTCGTCTGCATGAGTTAACCCGTTACTCAGCGGCATCTCTTCTTCTTTGGCGAAGTAACCCGGCGTGGTTAACGTCAGATGCCCCGTGTCACGCGCTGTCGATTCTTTCAAACTGTCATAGGTGTACAGACCAAAACCGCCCGCACTGGTTAACGCAAACACGGCAATAGCGATGATCAGCATCGACAACAGACTGCGACGGCGATTGCGTTGCAGGTTCAACCAAGCAAGACGAACCGAAACAGGAATTAGCTTGCCCATGAAACCTCCTCCACACTTGCGTGCGTTTGGGTAATTTTGCCATCCACCAATTCAATGGTGCGATCACAACGGGATGCCATGCGAGGGTCGTGAGTGGCGACGATAAAAGTGGTGCCTAGCTCGTGTCCGAGCCCTTTCATAATGTCGATGACCTTGTTGGCAGTTTGGCTATCAAGACTTGCGGTTGGCTCATCAGCAATCACCAATGCTGGTTTGTGCACTAAGGCGCGCGCAATTGCCACGCGTTGTTGCTGACCGCCTGATAGGTTATCGGGCATGTGATGAATAAACTCGCCCAAGCCAACGTGTTCTAGCATTTGTGTGGCGAGCTCGGTTTGTTCAGCTTTTGAAAAGCCGTTGAGGTGTAACGGATACACCACGTTCTCTAACGCTGTCATCACGGGGACAAGATTGAATTTTTGGAACACAAAACCAAGCTTTTCACGACGCATTTTCGCCGCCTGCATTTGCCCGGTTGGGTATGGGCTGCCTGCAAACGTCACCTGACCTTGGTATTGAGTATCCAGCATACCAAGCACGTTAAGTAAGGTGCTTTTGCCTGAGCCAGACGGTCCACACAGAGCCACCATTTCGCCAGCAAACACTTCACCAGACACGTCTCGCAATGCACGCACCGTTTGGTTGCCAAGGGCGTAATCGCGGCTAAGTTGATTAAAAACGATCATGACTCCTCCCTAATATTTCGCTAGCAGCGCTTTTGCGGTTTGCGTTTCTAAATTGCTGTCACCCAACTGCTCCATTTGCGCTAACCATATTTTGGCTTGTTGAACGTCTTCAGCGCGCAGCGCTGCTTCAATGGCATGACGGTAAATCCATGAAGTAGCCGCAAAAGGTTGCTGACTAAAACTCGGTTCATCGAGCAGAGAAAGGTACAGCTCGTAGCCGCGCTCAAAGTGATTGAACATGTCTGGCAGAGAGGTAAAGGTAGTGGCTGCCATGGCGGTGGCTAATTGGTATTCCGGCAAGCCTTGTAAGCGCTGTTGCTCTTGCAGTGGTACTGGCTGATTCGCCATTAAATCCAAACCTTTTTGGATAGTGGCAAGACCACGCTCGGTGAACTTCATCTTGTTCCAAGGCATAAACGCCTCACGACCTTGCAACGTCTCCGCACTACCCAAGTAAACCAAGGTCACCGGCGTTGCGCCCTGCTCTTCGAGTTGTTTGGATAGTTCGCCATAAACAGTATCAACTAAGCCAGAGTCGCCCTGCGCTGCTTGGTTGAATTGACTGAGTGTGCGCTCGCTTGGATTAGCCAGCGCCAGATTGCTGCTGAGTGCAAATGCCACGATAAACGTACTTGCCAGTTTAAGAGCTTTGATTGAGCGAGATTGAGAAACCATCATGTACTGTCCTTAGTTGAACGTGATTTGATGGTTTCAGATTAAGGGAGAAGATCGCACGCTGCTTTTGCATGCGACCAATGGCAGTTATGCGGAGTGAATGGTATTGAGAGAGGATGAATGGTTTTGCGTTTCGGCAGCCTGCAATATTGCCTCAATCATTAAGCTGAGAGCTTTAGGCTGGTAGTTGCGTTGGCGATAAACCAAATAGGCTTGGCGATCCCCACGGCTGTAGGACTGCGCGACCTGCACCAGATTCAGCTCAGGCTTCACATGACGAATGGGAATCGAGGCGATCCCCAAGCCGTTTTCCACCGCTTTGATCACGGCGGTTATGTCATTGACCACTAAGCGCGGCTTACAGTTGAGCATGTCCACCAGCTTGTCTTGTTGGTAAATAGGCACTTGCGTGGTGTGCGTGCTGGCAACCCAATCTTGCTTGGCTAAATCCTTTAAGCTTTCAATGCTACCGCCCGCTTGCACTAAGTACTCAGGGCTAACAAAAAAGGCATGCTCCGCTTTAAACAACGGGCGAGCGATCATGTCATCTAACCCATCCAATTCGAATGTCACCACCAGATCGCGATCGGTTTCTGGAATCGAATTCACTTGGCTAAGCAGTAGATCGATGGTCACTTTTGGGTAGGTTTTGATGTAGTCCTCAACCACCTTGTCAACCAAGTCATTGTAGAAGCGGCTTGGCATCACCAATCGAATTCGCCCTTCGACTTGTTGGCTTTGTTGGTTGAGCTGCAAGATGCCGGATTCAATCTGCGCCATCGCACTGCTGAGCTGATCAAACGCCTGTAAGCCTGTCTCGGTTGCCACCAACTCACGTCCTTTCTTCTCCAACAATCTGAGTCCTAGACGCGCCTCCAGTGCCGATAAACGACGAGACATGGTAGAGACTGGCAGTTCGAGCTTTTTCGCTGCCGCGAGCAGAGAGCCTTGCTCAACCACTGAGCAAAACAGGTACAAATCATCAACATTTCCAAATATGGAATTCATACTTCTTCCATTGGTTATTTTTTCCAATTTTAGATGAGTATAACCTAGCCCACGTAGAAAAGAGACCCGAATATGCCGTGAACGCGGCGCTTAATAACGAATGAATACTAGGTACAGACGTGAAAGAAAATTTTTATAAATACGCTATATACACTGTTTTTTCAGCGGCAGCTTTGTTCTCCGCTTTTTTAGTCACCTCAGATAATGTTTCCCCTTTCACCACCCAAGCGACACTGCATCGCAATGTCGCAACCATTGCGCCGGAGGTATCTGGCGTGATCACAGATGTGATGGTGAATAACGGCGAATTGGTTGAAAAAGGTCAGCCACTGTTTGCTATCGATGCCAGCAGCTACCAATTGAAAGTGGCACAAGCGAAAGCCGAACTGCGCCAAGCACGTGAATCAGATTCCGCGAAATGGCAACAATTGGCAGCAGCGAAACAAACCCAAAGCCAACGCGAGTTCGAATACCACAACGCGAAGCAAAAACTGACGCGTAACCAAAAACTGCGCAACAAAGGGCTGGCAACTGAGCAAGAACTTGATGACGCGATCACCAATACACAAGTCGCCAGCAGCGCGGTTGAAGCAGCGAACGCAGAAGTGAAACGCATTGAGGCAGAGCTTTCTACTCAAGACCGCACAGCGGCTATTGAATTGGCAGAAGCAAAACTTGCCAGTGCGGAGCTCGACTTAAGCCATACCCAAATCGTGGCGCAAACCGAAGGCGTGGTAACGAACTTGCAACTGCAATCAGGTAGCTACATCACACAAGGCACAGCTTCGTTGCTGCTGGTGGACGAAGCTCATGCGTGGATCAGTGCGGACTTCAACGAAAAAGGCATTGATAAGCTAACTAATGGTCGCGAAGTGTTGGTGTCCTTCGATGCGCTACCAGGCAAAGTATTTACTGGTGAAGTCAGCAGCCAAGAGCGTGCGATTTACGATACCAACAATGCTAATGGGCAGCTTTCTAGCGTGACCAATGATACTCGTTGGATCCGTGAGCAACAGAAAGTGCGTACTCGCATTACAGTTAACGAGTTGGATCCTTCTATGATTTCTGGTTCACGAGCAAGTGTGATCGTTGAAAGCGGCAATCCAATCATGGATGTCATTGGCTCAGCTTGGATTCACTTGGTAGCGATGTTCCGCTACATCTACTAGGGGGTGAACCATGTGGACCTTCGAAAGCCTGTTTCAAAGTCGTTCTGAGCGTAATGAAGCACTGCGTGTCGCCCTTACTGTGACAATTTGTATGGTGCTGGGCAAACTGCTGAACCTTGATTCTCCAGTTTATCTGGCGCTGTACCCAACCATCATCATGACCAAGAACAAAGACTATTCTTGGCTTGGTCTGCTTCGCACCTTGCTACCTACGTTATTAGCAGCAAGTGCAGCATTAGTGGTGACCGAAGTGTTTTCGCAGCATCCGTTTGTGGTGTGGACCATTAGCTTGTTCTTCTTCGATTTCATGCGCCGCAGAGCGACCACACCGCCGAAGAAAGGTCAGATGCTAATGCCAACCTTCAACTGGATTCTGATTGTGGTGTTTGCTCAGCATACCACCATGGACATGCCAATGCGCATTCATGAAATCTTGCTGTCGATGCTGATTACCATGGTCGTCGCAAAAACCATGGTAGCTCTATTCCCTGTTGAACGTGGCGGCAAACCACCAGCATTTGAAGAAGAGCCTGTTACGTTTGAGAACCGAGCGATTTCACTTGCGTTGATTGGTCTTGGTGTGGCGTTCTTGATGATTGTCGACATCATCTCAGCAACGTTTTGTTTGGTGCCAGTGATTGCCGCAGCAACGCAAACCACACACAAAAGCTTTATCGACGTGGTTGACCGCCGTTTTCAAACTCAGGTGGGCGGCTGTGCATTAGCTGTAGTGTTCACCTTACTAATGGCTGGGCATCAGTCCACCTTCGGTTACTACACCATCGTATTGGGTCTGCTTGCCTTTATGATTACCGCATCAATGGCAAAAGCAAAAGGTCCAGCCAAAGATGTCCATGCCGATGCGTTATTGGCGACCATGTTGCCGATTCAACTCTACATGACCAGCAATGAACTGGGCTTGGAGAGCACCTTCCTCCGAGCTTGGGAGCTCACCGTGACTTTGTTTGTGCTGTGGGCGTTGTACCATTTCACGCACAAACCAGAAAAAGCCCAAGCCTAATCATGCCATCGCCTTAAGTGCTCAATACTTAAGGTGATTCCTTTTATACCCAAGTAACCTCAAGGTGCTAGGTTCAGCGAGAATGACTTGGTTTGAAGGCGAGGCAACAATTTGAAGATCTAGTGGTTCTAAATCAAAAATTGTTAACGAAGCATACGAACCAAGGCAACTCGCCCTTTGGGAGCGTGTCACTGACGCAATTTCATCGTCAAACAACTTGGAAAGAAATGGTTATTACGCTGCGTTGTTTTCCTTGAACTTGAATCAGTGACAACGCTCTGAATCCTGCATCTTGAAGTCACTTGGGTATATCTGCTCATTTCATTGCGCTGTCTGTACCAATTTCCATTTCAACCTTATAAAAAGTGTGGCGTAAAACCTCAGCCTGGTGTATTTATCCATCCCACGGCTTTCCAGGTCAGCTTACCCATAACAGGCGGCGTCGCACACTCCTCTCTTGCACACCTTTGCGTGGTGTCTGTTATCTCCAAATTGGATTCTTAGCATCGGAATAGTTTGAGCTCGCAGAGTTCTGGTTGTTTTCGCCCCGCGTTGGGGCGTTTTTAGGTTGTAGAAGATGAACAAGCGTTTCTTCCCTAGGATTGATTTGCCATTGTTGATGGCGATCATTCCGATCATGCTATTGAGTTCGCTCACTCTCTGGAGTGCCAGTGGATTCAATGAAGCTATGCTATTTAAACACCTCGCTCGATGCGGTTTGACGCTGGTGTGTATTTTGGTGATGTCGTCGATTCCTGCGTCCAGTTATCAGCGTTCAGCGCCTTATTTGTATCTGGTTGCGGTTTCTCTCTTGGCGGCCGTTGCCTTATTTGGCGATAGCACCAATGGCTCACAGCGTTGGCTCGATATCGGCTTCTTCCGCTTTCAACCCTCTGAGCTGATCAAGCTCTCCATTCCCATTATGATCGCGTGGATGCTGCATCTAGAAGGTGGGCGACCAGACATTCGAAAAATTGCTTTCTGTTTGCTGATCACCTTTGTGCCTGCGGGCTTGATTGCCTTACAACCTGACTTAGACGGCGCTATCTTCACCGTGATTTACGCGTTGTTTGTACTGTTCTTTGCAGGCATGAGCTGGAAGATCATTGGCGGCTTTTTGGTGAGCATTCTAACGCTGGCACCAATACTTTGGTTCTTTGTGATGGAAGCGTATCAAAAGAGCCGTGTAACGCAGTTCTTGCATCCAGAGTCGGATCCACTGGGTTCAGGCTACCAAATCATCCAATCATTGATTGCGATTGGTTCTGGCGGCATGAAAGGCAAAGGCTGGATGAATGCTACTCAAGGTACGTTAGGGTTTATTCCAGAGAGCCATACCGACTTCATCTTTTCGACCTACGCAGAAGAATGGGGATTTATTGGTTGTGTGGTGTTGTTAGCGTTGTATTTATTCATTACGGCGCGTGTGATGCTGCTAGCGTGCCAATCTGAGCATTTCTTCAGTCGCTTAGTAAGCGGTGCATTAGCAATGAGCTTCTTCCTCTATGCCTTCATCAACACCGGCATGGTAAGTGGCTTGTTACCAGTAATGGGCAGTCCACTGCCGTTCTTTAGCTACGGTGGTACGGCGATGCTGACTCAAGGCATCTGTTTTGGCGTGATCATGTCGCTGTGTTATTCCAAGTACCGAAACACTTAAACGCTAGTCACGATAGAAAAGACAAACAACACGATCAAAAAAGGCTTCCCTCGGGAAGCCTTTTTTACAACTAGAGAACCGAATTATAGTTCGCCGTTGTGGTATACCTGCTGAACGTCGTCACAGTCATCTAGAAGGTCTAGGAACTTCTGGAATTTCTCTGCGTCTTCGCCTGTTACTGGCGTGTTCGTTTGCGGTACGAATGTGATTTCTTCAACGTCGATTGTTAGATCTGGGAATGCACCGTTAAGCGCAGTTTTTGTTTTGAAGAACTCTGTGTGAGGTGCGAATACAGTGATAACACCATCTTCTAGCTCAACGTCAGTAACGTCCACATCTTCCATCATCAGCGTTTCTAGGATGATTTCATCATCTTCGCCTTTGAACTGGAATACCGCTTGGTGATCGAACATGTGAGAAACAGAACCTTCAACACCAATTTTCGCACCCACTTTAACAAAGCATTGGCGAACGTCTTGGAATGTACGGTTACCGTTGTCTGTTAGACAGTCTACGATCACGCTTGTGCCGCCAGGGCCAAAGCCTTCGTAACGTGCTGGAGTGTAGTCTTCACCACCGCCGCCGTTCGCTTTGTCGATCGCTTTATCGATAACGTGTGCAGGAACTTGGTCTTTTTTCGCTTTTGCGATCAGGTGCTTCAGAGACAAGTTCATGTCTGGATCACCACCACCGTTTTTCGCGCACATGTAAATTTCTTTACCGTATTTGGAATAAACTTTAATTTTTGCGCCTGCAGTTTTCGCCATAGAGGCTTTGCGCACTTCAAAACTTCTTCCCATCGGGATGTCTCTCTAAATTCAAATTTAATGCGAAGGATTTTAGCAAAGAGTGAACAGTTTTACCTTTCACCTTGCAAAGGAATGGGGAGGAAACCTCATTCGCCGCTGTGGTTTACACCAGAGCCACGGTTCGCTTTATGCGACACCCATTACTCGTTTGTACTTATCGACCGCCTGTTGAAAAAACACTTTCTCGTCAGCGTCGTTAATCTTAGACAGCTGTTCGTCTATTACCTCAGGACCAGATTTCGCTTCTTTAAGCTTCCAAACCAAAAACGACGCTTGTTTATCAAGCTCGACTTTGTTTTTCTCGTCAGGCGGCAACAGGGATAGATTGAACGACATTCACAGCCTCAAGGTACTTTAATAAATACTAGCCGCGCACTATAGCACACAGATTTGACTTTTAAGAAGTGAAACGCACTTTACTTGATCAATTTCAAGTTGCATGTTTTGGATTCGATCGTGTTTGCAAGGAGTCTGGTAGATATCGCTCAAAGATTTGCTGTAACCGTTCTTTCGTCACCGGCTTAGCAACAAACTCATTCATACCAACATCAAAACAGCGCTTTTGATCTTCCTTGATGACATTCGCACTCAAAGCAATGATCGGCACTTGCTGTCCCCACTCGTCCATCTTGCGAATGTTTTCAGTGGCAATAAATCCATCCATCACTGGCATTTGACAGTCCATCAATATCAAATCGAATTTATGCGCTTGGCATTGCTGGAGCGCTTCTTCACCGTGTTCGGCAACATTCACCTGCATTCCGAGTTTTTCTAGCATCATGCGTACCACTTTCTGGTTCACTGCCGTGTCTTCCACCACCAGAATCCAAGGTTTCCCCTCGTCTTTGGCTGAGTTAATACACTCAGAAGTGATGGCATTACTCTCACCATTCGGAAAATCGAACACATTTGGTGTCTGAGGAGAAATAGCCTTTTCACTGACGATATTGAGTGGAATAGTAAATTCAAAACAACTGCCTAGACCGGGTTCACTGGTCAGACGGATTTCTCCGCCCATCACTTCGACCAAACTACTGCAAATCGCTAAACCCAAACCAGTACCGCCGTACTTACGAGTGGTACTGCCATCAGCTTGCTGAAACTTCTCAAACACCGCTTGTTGGTTCTCTTTGGCAATCCCAATACCCGAGTCCACAACACGAAAATGCACGCTGGCAACACCCTCTTCTCGGCTCACCTGCGACACCATTAACTTAACATGCCCGCGCTCTGTGAACTTCACCGCGTTACTGAGCAGATTGCTTAGCACTTGTTTGAGTCTGCCAACATCCCCTTCGACTTCTAAAGGTAACTGAGGGTCGATATCACAAACCAGTTGAAGACCTTTTTGCTGCGCTTTGACAGTATGAAGACGCCCGACCTCGTGAAGTAAATCGAGTAGATTGTAGGTCGTGGTTTCTAACTCAATCTTACCCGCTTCAATTTTGGAAAAATCGAGGATGTCGTCGATGATGACCATCAACGAGTTTGAAGAACTGTTAATGATAGAAACGAAATCTTTTTGTTGATCATCGAGTTTGGTATCTCCGAGCAACGAAGCGATACCGATAATCCCGTTCATTGGCGTACGAATTTCATGGCTCATGGTGGCAAGAAATTCGCTTTTCTTACGGTTTGCCACTTCAGCTTTGTCACGCGCCTCTTCGATTTCAGCTTGGTGTTCTTTCACACGCTCAACACTTCGGTTGTATTTGCGTTCCAACAAACTCACTTCATCAAAGAACCAACGTTGTGGCAATGTCACTTTACTTGGTACATGACCGCCACTGAAATCGCTCACCGCACCGGAGAGCAACTCTAGTGGTTTCACCATCAAACGAAATGCCACCCATAAAACACCAATGATGAGTAAGAAGATCTTGATCGCTTCCGCGATCACGAGAAAAAAGAAGGTTTGCCATAACCCTTGATAGATCGGGCTAAGATCTGATTGCACCGTCACTTCGGCAAGATCATAAATTTTCGTCCCCATTTCGTATTTCAACGGCCATTGACGCTCGATCCGATCTTCCGTTAATGCGCTACCTAGTTCGAAGATCACTTCATCTGGGGTGGCAATTCTTAGATAGTCCACAGAGGGTAGGCGCATTGCGCCTTCAGCCTGAGTGCGTAACAGTTCTCTATCTTCAACCCACAAACTGGCAGAGAAACTGGAAAGGTAGCTGGTTTTTACCTGTTCAAGTTCTACATCTAGGCGAGCGAGATCATCGTTGAAATCACGATAAAGGCTGATCGAAGAGATGATCACGGTAAAGATTAAACTCAACGCAAAAATCGCCAGCATCAATTGATTTCCGATACTAAATCGGCGTTGAGCTCGCTCTTTTATCTCCATATGAAATCGCTCCCTTAAACTTGCGCTACTATAAATATAGTCACGTCACGACAATAATCGAGGTTAGGATGAAAGGACTCTTACGTACATTAGGCTTTAGTTTTATGGCCTTAAGCTCATACTCTATGGCAAGCGAAGTGAATTATTACGTAATTGCTGAGCAAGCCCGCCCATTTCAAATAGAGCAGCAAGGAGAGCAACACTCCGGAATTGTGACTGATATCGTCAGTGCCATCTTTGCGGAATCCGATTACGAAGTGAAATACCACACCTACCCATTCAAGCGCATGATTTCGGTACTCGAAGCGGGCGGCGAGGAAAACTGGGTCACTTATGGCAGCCCGAATTGGGGGAAAGTGCAATCGGAAAACCTCTCTGAACAGCCTATTTACACTGTAAAACACGTACTCGTGTCCAGCAGCAAAGCGCCATTCAAATTTAGCGATATGCAGCATATGCAAGGTCGTTCTATCGTGCTGCTGCTTGGCTTCGATTATCCTAACCTTAGCCCATTCTTTGAAAACGGCACCGTCAATGAAATGCGCGTCAAAGACTACGACGCTGCTTATCGCGTTCTGCAACGTACTCCTGGTGATACCGCCTTCGTCGAAATGGAATCGCGCGTGGTATACAACATCAAACGCCTAGAGTTGCCAATGGGAGACTTCCAGATCCAATCTTTCAGTTCAATCATCCCTGACTACTCCATTTATTTGGCTTTCTCTCCAGAGATGAATCCAAAAGTACAAAGCTTCATCAATAAACGCTTAGCGGAGCTTAAAAATTCAGGAAAAATCGACGACATCATCAAAAAATACATCTAGTCACTCACGCCTTAGCAATCATAAAAAACCGCCAGCTTGTATGAGCTGGCGGTTTTATTTTTATTTCATATCTGCAACTAATCTTGTTCGAGCGCTTAATCTTGTTCAACAAATTTGGGGTCGAACATGTGGCCGAGCTTATTGGCTTTGGTTTGCAGATAATGTTGGTTATGCGGGTTATTGCCCTCTTGCAGTGGCACTCTTTCTATCACGTTGATGTTCACCTTCTTCAGCGCTGCAAGCTTACGTGGATTGTTGGTCATCAAACGTACTTCATCGATTCCAAGATGCTCCAGCATCCCTCTGCAAAACGCGTAGTCACGCATATCTGCGGCAAAGCCAAGACGTTCATTGGCTTCGACCGTGTCTGCGCCTTCGTCTTGCAAGTGATACGCACGAATCTTGTTGATTAAGCCAATCCCCCTGCCCTCTTGGCGCAGATAAAGCAGCACACCGCAGCCTTCTTCGACAATGTTTTGCAATGCACGGTTAAGCTGGAAGCCGCAATCACAACGCGTACTGAACAGCGCATCACCAGTTAAGCATTCCGAATGCAGGCGAATCAGCGGCGCTTTACTGTTTTCAGGGTCGCCATACACCAAGGCGAGATGTTCTTTTCCTGTCGCGTTCTCGATAAAACCATGCATGATAAACGTGCCCCATTGAGTTGGCAGTTTGGCTTTATCGACAAAGCGAACCAGACTATATGGCTCTACATGTTTTAGTTCAGCACGTACGTTCATCAGAATCTCCCCTAAATGGTTTTCACCAGAGCCATCACCGCCATCGCCCCAGAAGGCATCTTTGTGCGAATGTTCGGTAAGACAGGCGTTTCCTGTCTGCATCAACTGTTTGGCAAGCTGAGGGTTTTGCAAAAACTTCTCACGGACGATAAACGCCATCACAGAAAGTTTGTCGTTATCCCAATCTTCTCGGACTAGGTGCTGATACTTGCGGCTTAAAGCAAAGGCTTCGTCGGGGCTTTTCGCTAAGAGGATTTTGTTTTGCAGTTTAAGGTCACTGAATTTTTGAGCTTGATAATAATGTTCGCTGGTGGGCCAAGATTGGGTGGAAACTTTGATTGGAGCTTGGCAAAAGTTGGAGAGAAAACCGTGGGATTCATCGGGCTCATAGAAAAGGATCTGATCAACCATAATCGTACTCCTGACGTTGCTGTTTAATAGTCAACAAAAAGCATATTGCTATTGATATAAGCTTTAGTAACGCAGGGTAAGAAAGTCAAATAATTGGTTGTAAATCAGAAAAATGAAAAGGGCAGCCCTATGACTACCCCATGGTTTTTATACCGCAGTGTGAGAATTAGTGAATTAAGCCAAGTTCCCTTGCTTCTTCGATGCTCAAGCCGCTTTCACGGATTTCTCGAAGTGCTTCAATACGACGTCTTGCTTCGGCAGACTTCACGGTTTTCTCGGGTCTCACAACGGCTTCTTCTTCTGGGAGTTCCCATTTGTGAGCGATGTTGCTCATCTCTTCATGGTCGATAGAATTAATGGACATATTTCCTCCGAACACACCATGTTTTCGATGGGTAATCTATAGCAAACCCCCAATGCAGAGGTAAGAAAAACAGTGGGGAAATGTGACCCCTTTCGACCTTTCATTAACTCTTTAATAGATTCATCATTTAGTTTTTGCAAACCACGTTTTTAGCGTTTAGATTTGAAGAATTCCCCCTACGAAAAGTGAGCTGATCCAGCTCTCATTTTTCCTTCATAAATTCACACTTCCATAACGGAAAAAAATCTTTTTATTACACTCAACTTTCGAGTCACTTCACTGATTAGACGGTTTTATCTTTCGCAAACCTTACACACCTGATAATGATAATAATTATCTTTTGTATTGGTAAGGTGTAATTATGAGTGAACTTAACCTGAACCAGGCATTCCACTCTGATCCTGTTATTCAGATCAGAGACTTATGCGTGGACTACATCACTGATAACGGTGACTTCAATGCTGTTAAATCAGTGAGCTTTGATATTGGCAAGGGCGAAATATTTGGTCTGGCTGGAGAATCTGGCTGCGGCAAAAGTACCATTGCTTTCTCTATCAACCGTCTACACAAGCCGCCCGCGTTTATCTCTGGTGGACAAATTCTATTTGAAGGCAGAGACATCCTTCGCCTACCTGATAATGAGCTAAATACGCTACGCTGGAGCGAGATTGCGATGGTGTTCCAAAGTGCCATGAACTCGCTGAATCCGGTACTCACGGTTCAGGAACAATTTGCCGACGTATTACGCCACCACAAAGGGTTAACCAACGAGCAAGCCAAAGACCGCGCAGAGAAGCTTCTCGACTTGGTCAACATTCCAAGAAACCGTCTGAGCGAATATCCACATCAGTTCTCCGGAGGTATGCGTCAGCGCTTGGTGATCGCAATAGCCTTATCCCTCAACCCAAAGCTGATCATCATGGATGAGCCAACCACAGCACTTGATGTAGTGGTTCAACGCGAAATCTTGCAGCAAATCTATCAGTTGCGTGACGAATTTGGTTTCTCTGTGCTCTTTATTACCCACGATTTAGCGCTCATGAGCCAATTGTGCGACCGCATTGCCATCATGCGCCACGGCAAGATTGTCGAAGTGAATAGTTCATACGAAATCCGCAATCATCCTCAACATGAATACACCCAAAAGCTATGGGCTTCATTCCCAAATATCCACGATGTACACAAACAACCGCAAACGGAAGGAGCACCAGCATGAGTGAACCGATCATCCAAATGAAAAACGTGATCAAGGAATTCAAAGTCGGTGGTGGTTTTGCCAAAGAAGAAACCTTCCGCGCGCTTCAGGGCGTGAGTTTTGATCTTTATGCAGGAAAGACCCTTGCTCTGGTAGGCGAGTCTGGTTGTGGGAAAAGTACCTGTGCTCGATTAATTACCAAAGTGTATCCAGCCAGTGATGGTGAAATCCTATTTAACGGGAAAAACGTCAACGATATTACCGCTCGCGCTGAAATTCAGGATTATCGCAGCAAGGTCCAAATGGTGTTTCAAGACCCGTTTGGCTCTTTAAACCCAACCCATACAATTCGTCATCACTTAACTCGCCCACTGAAGATTCATAAGCAGGTGAAGAGTGACAAAGAAATCCCAGCCAAGCTGTTAGAACTGCTGGATTTGGTCGAGCTGCCAGAGGAAACTCTGAACAAGTTCCCTCATGAACTTAGTGGCGGTCAACGTCAACGCGTCAATCTCGCGCGAGCTCTGGCGGTAGGCTCACAACTTATCCTTGCCGATGAGCCAACATCGATGCTGGATGTGTCGATTCGTTTGGGTGTGCTCAACCTAATGCAGCGCATGAAGAAAGAGCTTGGAATCGGATTTCTGTATATCACTCACGACCTTGCAACCGCACATTACATCGCCGAAGAAACCGCAGTAATGTACAAAGGACAGATCGTGGAGTGGGGAGACACTCAAGCGATCTTAAAGAACCCACAGCATCCGTACACTAAGTTGTTGATCTCTGCGGTGCCAGATCCTGATCTGCCGTTTGGCAACCTAGTGGAAAGTGAACCAAACTATTCAGTAGATGCCGATGAGATCCGTAATCGCAGCAGTGTTATCGTTGAAGAATTCGATCAAATCGGACCAAACCACTTTGTAAAACAATGGACTGAGGCAGCTTAATGAATTTGATGACCTGGCAAGATCATATTTCAGATTGGTACGATAATCGGAAGCATGATCAAGTAGAAAGATTAGAAGCGATCTTATATCAAGCACCTGTTTCTGTATTTGGTCCAGAATTAACGGACGAACAGAGTAAAGCCATCGCTTGTTGGCTAGATGGCTGCCTAAGAGTCTTTCAATACGCTAGGCATCACGACCATAAAAAAGCGTTTCAAATCCTACAGTACACCAGTGCAAAGCTAGAACACGCGGCTTGCCAACCGATGACCGATCTTCTAATCAAGGATTGGTGCCTCAAACGATTGCAACATTTGACCGTTCTGGCGTTGGAGTTTTGCAATCAACAGCACGATCAAAATGAGTGGCAGCAACAAGCAAGCAGCTTGATCGAGTCACACGTTGCGTTGATGCGATCGTTAAATTGGAATGAAACTAGGAAGCATGATCAAGGATTACGTCATTAATCCGGAAAGATGATCAAGGTTGCTTGTTTGTTCCGAATGGATTTTGTGGATACAAAAGACAGGAATTTTAGATAAAAAAAAGCGAGTTTCTTGAGGAGAAACTCGCGAAGTCTATTCAGAATGAATGTAACAATATGAGCCAATCTATTAATCATCAGAAAGGACAAAAGGTTGTCTATTCGGGATAAATCTTAGTCTGCGCTCAGCGTTGCAATGTCAGTGGTTTGTAAGAGTTAAGTCTGATTTCCATCAGTGCAATTCATTGTTACATTCTGAATCAATTACTCATGCTTATCACTCGATAAGTATCCGCTTGGTTGATATCAGATCGCCATCTCATCAAGTGCTCTGAATACCATTTCATCCATATGACCTTCAAAGATCTGACGGCATACCTTACGACGGACAGCTAAGCCCGCAATTAAACGTTCAATGGTGAGATGTTTGACATCATTTTGGCTATTAAACAGTTCGACTGTCTTACTTAATGTCTCGTATGGAAGCGGTGCATCCCCTACTCTCAAGAAATCAAGCTTCTCAATGAAGTCAGAACACTCTTCTTTGATCGAGGCATACGAATGCCCTGTCATCGCCGATAAAGCCGTTATACTGCGTTCTAGAGCCTCTGGAGAGGTATATTTAGATAGAGTTATGGTTATCTCGTCAGCATTGATCTCTACCAAGTGCTTTTTCTGTTTCACTCGGCGACCTAAATTGCCACGTGGAGACGGGGCTTTACGCTGAATAGGCTCAAATTCGCCGTCTATGATACCTGAGAGCTCATCTAGCTGCTGCCTGGTCACCATCTCATTGCGAAGTGGGTTTGGCAGTGTAGGCGCCATATTGCGCTTTCCTGCGTTGGTTGTACGAGCACGAGAATAACGCAGCACCTCTTCCACATCGCATTTGATGTCGATTTGGTAATCCATCACCTTGTCGTTTTCGATCATCGCTTCGATCGTCAAGTGATATCCCCAAAGATTCACAACAAAATGATCATCGCTCCCGGCCCCTTCCGATAGTCGTTTTAATTCACGGATCAGATCCATGGAGAAACGACGCCACTCAATATTGCGCGCTAATTTCTGGTTCAATTCGCTCAGCAACATGCAGTCCGTATGTCTACGTACCATGCGGCTACGGAAGAATGAATACAGTTGGAACACCAAAGTGTGCTGCTTCAGAATTTCTGGTGGGAACAGGAAGAAATAATCTCGCGTAAGCAGTTCTTCGTAGAAGGATGGCTCCCAAACCAAGATATACAGATTTGGTTTAATACGAATTTCGCCATCAGCGCCTTCTGTTGGAGCCTCCTCCGATGCCGTGATAGTACGCGCTAAGAAACGGAAACGGTCACTCTTGAAGCCTTCAGGCATGTTCTCGCTAAGCCAACGCCCTGTCAGCTCATGCAATTGAAAATCGGTAAACTCGATACGATCGATGCTGTCACGAATGGAATCTCGTGCCGGACCGCTGTCTTTTTTGCCACGTAACGACAGAATATCAGTAATGTACAGAGGAGTTTTGTTTGGAACATGCGCCGCATCCATGTGGTACTGATCTTTGTGATGATCATGGTACTGCACCGTTAGAGTAAACAGAGCAAACAAAGTCATCAGATCATCTACCGTCATGATATTTTTAGACGATCGAGTTTCAATCACCGCTTTTGTGCCAGAGATCGACACCATGGATTTTTGATAACTTTTTCGAGTACGCGGTGGCGCGAGAGCTTGGTCGATGATCCCTGCCCAATTGGTTGGTGAAACAACAAATTGATCCGCTTCATCTTTCATCATCGGCGGAGTATTTAAACCATGTTCGTTCAGTAAACGTTTATTCACTTGAGTTTGTGCTAGCGCTTTAGAACGTTTTTGCTTTTCGTTTTGACGAACTTTTTCAGTTACTAAGCTGGTGGCACCTAGGGCTGAAATAAGTTGATTCGGGTTAACGAACTTATGCAGCATGGTTTTACCCGCGAGACCTTCTTCAAAACGCACTGGTGTTTGAGTAAACAAACCAATGTTAACGGCAGCACGCAGGCGCTGTTGTAATGCCGCTCTGGTCAATTGACCGTCTGTTGCTTCAACAATTTCAGTTGTAGATACCAAACCATCTTTGCTGCTGAACCCTCTTAAAGAGATCAGATTAAGTAACTCCAAGATGCTTTTGGTTACCCCTTTGAAGTGTTGGTATTGCTCTACCCAATCTGCAGAAGATTCGTGTACCTCAAAAAGGTGCCCATCCTTATGGCTTCTTGGCGCTTTAATCAGAATTTTTTCATCAGCCGTCATTTTAGATCCAGATCACACTAGCCGTAGTTTTGCTATGGTTCCGAAGGATAAAGAAAAACAGATCATAAATAAAGAAAAAATCTTGGGTTTTTAAATAACTGATCTTTCTGATTATTCTGATCTTAATTGATTATATGATCTAATGATCTGGAGATTTTTGGCTCTGTAAGTTTTTGTTTTATAATGATATTTAAAAGTTCATTAACGGAACTATGATCATGATTATATCGAAACGATGATCAACATGAGCCGGAAAGCATGATCACAAAACGTCGTAAGCATGATCATTAAGTTTCTGAAAAGATGATCAAAACAGCCTTGAAACGATGATCATGATGTTTGTACAACTTATCCACAGATCCTAGCGGTTCAAATGGAAAACTTTCGGTTTCTGCATATTGAAACATTGGTATTTTACACTCGGATCGATGATCAAGAGAGAGGTTTTTTATCGTTCTGTTCATTGAGTTGGATATTATTTGCGCATGTGATGAAAACTTACTCTACTTTGCTGGTTGCGCCTCTTATTAATGATTAGCGTTAATTAAACGGAAGCATGATCATCAGATGAGTTTCTACATTTTGCATTCGCTTTGTTTTCATCGTTCCGTGATTTTATATTCGTTTTTGCCTCTATCCCCCAGTCTGTCTGCATTCTTCCGTAAATTAGCTTGAGAATTACATGCTTCCGAGTGGTTAATTCACTTGATCATTTTTCCGGTAAATTGATCCGTTTGAAAAAACGAGCTGCAATGTAAATGATGCGTTGATTTCCTTGATCATGCTTTCGATTTTGGTGTGAGTACCGGAAGTATGATCAAGAACTCCCCTTGATCATACTTCCGCTTCATTTCACTTAAATATACGTTCTAACGTACTGGATGCATGATCAAGGTGTGGTTTTTTTCCATTTCTTTAAAGAGACACTGAAAATCATCCAACATAAGATTCATCTCACACTATCCGTAATTTAGCGTTGTTTTATAATCGTTCCGAGATTAATGCTATTTACATTGTAAATAAGTGACAGTGTGACATTTTAAATCTAGTCGAGTTTGAAGCACTTTATTCGCAGGGTTTTGATTAAATTTTGTGATGTTTTGATGGTGAAATCATAAAACTGGCGTTTGTGAGTGTTTTTTATGTGATGGTTATTCAAAATGCTTGTGCACCTTTTTGTTGTTTTTGTGTTGTAGTGCTGTACAATGAAATGCAGATATCCTTCCAACGGAATTTGGCATGAAAAGAGAAACAACGATTGAAAATCTCCAGGAATTAGCAGAGCTGACGCAACAAGTTCAAGCTGACCGTATTGAGATTGTTTTGGAAGAGCGTAGTGACAACTACTTCCCACCAATGTCTAAGGCAATGATGGAAACCCGCTCTGGTTTAACTCGTCGTAAACTAGACGATGCTATCGGCAAGATGGAAGCAGAAGGTCATCAATTTACAAAGAATAATGCTAACCATTATTCAATCACGCTTGAAGAAGCGCACATGCTAATGGATGCGGCGGAAGTGCCAAAATTCCATGAACGCAAAAAGAATTCTGAAAATAAACCATGGATCATCAACGTACAAAACCAAAAGGGTGGTACGGGTAAATCGATGACCGCGGTTCATTTGGCGGCGTGTCTGGCTCTAAACCTAGATAAACGCTACCGTATTTGTTTGATTGACCTTGACCCTCAAGGCTCTCTGCGTCTGTTTTTGAACCCACAAATTAGCGTGGCAGAACACGACAACATCTATTCTGCTGTCGATATCATGTTGGGTAACGTGCCTGATGGTGTTGAAATTGATCGTGAATTCCTTCACAAGAACGTACTGTTGCCGACGCAATATCCGAACTTGAAGTCGATTTCTGCTTTCCCAGAAGACGCAATGTTCAACGCAGAAGCGTGGCAAACACTCTCTGAAGACCCATCGCTAGATATCGTTCGTCTGCTGAAAGAGCAGTTGATTGACAAGATCGCGAATGACTTCGACGTAATTATGATTGATACCGGTCCACACGTTGACCCGCTAGTATGGAACGCAATGTACGCATCGAACGCGCTATTGATTCCTTGTGCGGCGAAGCGTCTTGACTGGGCTTCGACAGTAAACTTCTTCCAACACCTACCAACGGTTTATGAGATGTTCCCTGAAGATTGGAACGGTCTTGAGTTTGTTCGTCTGATGCCTACTATGTTTGAAGACGACAACAAGAAGCAAGTTTCTGTTCTAACTGAAATGAACTATCTTCTAGGTGACCAAGTTATGATGGCTACCATTCCTCGCAGTCGTGCATTCGAAACCTGTGCTGACACCTACAGCACTGTGTTTGACTTAACCATAGGCGACTTTGAAGGTGGTAAGAAAACACTCGCAACTGCACAAGATGCGGTGCACAAGAGTGCATTAGAACTAGAGCGCGTACTGCACTCTAACTGGCCGTCATTGAATCAGGGGTAATGAATAAATGGCATTGAAAACGTCTGAATTAAACGCGAAATTATTTGGTAAAACCAATAAGCGTCGTGTTGCGACACCTCAAGAAGCGCAAACGGCGGCAAAAGACAAAGCACAAACTATCGAACTAGCAGTCGCTGGTGAGAATACTGTGCAATTTGAATTGGTACGAATCCCTGCGGATAAAGTGGCGACAGACACGAGCGTATTTGCAGAAAACGCTCGTGAGCAATCTTTCCTAAACGAACACGCTTTATCGGATGTGTTGGTGACGTTGAAAGAACGTGGCCAACAATATCCAGCAGTTGGTCGTCGCACGCAAGATGGCAAGATTGAAGTATTAGATGGTAGCCGCCGTCGTATGTCTTGTATCTTAGCGGGTCAAGATTTCTTGGTTTACGTTGGTGACGGCATCAACACAGACCACGCGAAATTCCTTTCTGATGTTGCAAACGCGCACAAGCCACTGTCTCTCTACGAGAAAGGTAAAGAGATGCAGGCGAAGTTAGAAAGCGGCGAAGCAGAAGACCAAAAAGCACTGGCAAAAATGTTCCAGTGCAGCGAAGCATTGGTGAGTGGTGCGTTAAAAGCGGCGGCATTGCCGTTAGAGCTTCTTCAAGCGTACCCGAATGTTGGCGATTTAGGTCGTCCAACGATAGTGAAGCTGCACAAGCAATTCTCATCGCTAACCGGTGAACAGCAACAAAGTCTGCTGGATAAATGCCGTACGTCTGAAGGCTACCTGTGGCAACGTAGCACAGCTCAAGGTGTTGCTCGTCTGACAAAAGAAGTGACAGAGAGCATTGAAAGCTGGATTGAAGAATTAGCACCAGCGAAGCCAACTAAGAAAGCTGAAAAAGTTGATCTTGTTAAAGGGCGTGCAAGCTACAGCCGCAAAGGCAATAACCTTGCTCTTAACTTGAAGAAAGTTGACGACAGCTTGATGGAAGAAATTCTTGCTTTCGTTGAGAGTAAAATGAAGTAAATATCTTCTTCTTTGAAACCGCCTTCGGGCGGTTTTTTTATGTCTGCAATTTGGCAAAGTCTCCATGAATCGAGATGTGATAACATGGCGTCAGTTTAATGCTCGGATATACGTAATGCTCGCTCAATCTGAATTCCTTTCTCAACTTCAAACTCAATCTCATGATGCGTTTCAACGTCGTGGCGTGGCTATCTATGGTGAGCCCGAATGGCAAGATGCGCTAATTGCTGACTTTTACAAACATCAATCGGATCAGACTTGGTTCTGTGTTGGTGATTGGTCCCTCGAAGGGGCTTTTTGTGTGTCTGGCAAACAAGGCAATATGTTGCTTGGTCGTGAGTGCGATGTTTTATTGTTTGATGCGAGAAAAGGCGTCGATGCCAACAGTTTTACCGCTGCTCTTGGGGCTTTAGTTGGCGGTGGATTGCTGCTTGTTATCGCCAATAAACAAGAGCAACCAAGCGAAGCTGATTTGTGGATGCAAATGCATTGGCAAAAACTGACTGTGATAGACCAGAGTCTTCCGTTGCCGACACTATCGAGCGTACAATTTGGCGCGAAGGAAAACCAGTTTGAGCAACAAACTGAAGCGGTAGCATTAGTTGAGAAAGTAGTAACGGGACACCGCAAGCGTCCATTGGTGTTGACTGCTGACCGTGGTCGTGGAAAAACCAGCGCTTTAGGTATCGCTTGTGCACAGCTTCTTAAGCAAAAGACGCTGCGTATCTTAGTTACCGCACCAAGCATTAAAGCTGTTGAACCCCTCTATCAGCATGCATTGCGATTACTTTCAACAGCGCAACGAGTTAAGAAAGATCGATTGGAAGTAGGGCAGGGGTACATCCAATTTATTGCCCCAGACGAGCTGCTTTCGTCTATGCCGGAATGTGACTTGTTGTTAGTGGATGAAGCTGCGGCGATCCCTGTACCAATGCTCAAGCAAATTACGGAACATTATCATCGTTTGGTTTTTTCGAGCACGATACATGGTTATGAAGGGTGTGGTCGAGGGTTTACGCTTAAGTTTATTGAGTGGTTGAAAGAACAAAGACCAGGAATGAAAAGCCACCACCTTCAACAGCCTATCCGTTGGAGTACAAATGACAATCTAGAGTCGTGGCTGTATGAGACGTTTTTGTTGAATGCAGAGCTTGAACCGTTTGAGCGAATAGAGCTTGGTGAAATTGCATTGGTCAATCTCCGTAAGTCCGAGCTGATTTCTAATCCTTCCGTATTGAAAACGTGCTTTGCGCTATTGGTCAACGCGCATTATCAAACGGCGCCTAATGATTTACTTCACTTGCTGCAAGATGAAAACAGTCAGGTTTATGTTGCTCAGTACCAAGGTCAAATCGCCGGTGTGATTTTAACCGTGGAAGAAGGCAACTTTGCCGAAAACCTAATTAAAGATATCCAGCTTGGCAAGCGTCGTCCAAAAGGGCATTTAGCTCCCATTACCATTATTAACCAGCTTGGCTACTCAGAAGTCGGCGCGCTTTCTACATTACGTGTGATGCGTATCGCTGTTCATCCAGAGTTGCAAGGGCGAGGAATTGGTCAACATATGTTGTCATTGCTGGAGCAATCAACGCCATCTCACATTTCCTATTTGTCCACCAGCTTTGGTGCAACGGAAGAACTCATAAAGTTCTGGCAACGCTCGGGCTATGAGTCGATTCGACTTGGAACGATGCGTGACGCTGCGAGTGGCTGCTATTCACTTTTGATGGTTCGCAATTGTAACGCCCAACAGCAGTCTTGGATTGAAGAGTCTAAGCATCTATTTGAAGAATTATTGTCGTTGAGTGCTTCTGCGATTTATCCACGACTTGAGCCGAGTTTAATGCGTACGTTGTTATCCCAACCAATTCAAGCTGTCTCGCTGAGTAAGGCGAAGCTTACTTTGGTGGAGTGCTATGCTCAAGGTGGTAATAGCTTTGAATCTGTGTCGACATGGCTTCAACAATGGTTACTTCAATTTGGTTTGGTTGATGTTTCTGATCTGCTGATCAGTAAGTCACTCTTAAACAAAGATTGGAATGAGTGCGCAAAGCAATTTGGATTGGCGGGACGTAAGCAAATCGAAGCTGAGATACGCAAAGAGCTTCAAGCTTTAATCGCTAAATTTACAGTGTAAAACGATACGCGGTTTTGTAATTTACACTGTAAAGTGGAATAGATAGGAATTTAGATAGAGGAGAGAGTTTACACTGTAAATTCTCTCCTTTGTTTTTCAGGCTGGCTAGAACGAAAAATTGATAGGAAGAGTTAGTGTCAAGCGAGCGCCTTTGACACTTGAAGGTGGTTTTACTAACGGTTGCGCTCGTCCTACAAGCTCAATCGCTTCTTTATCTAATGATGCTGTTCCTGAGCTTTTTACGAGTTCCACATCGAGAACATTTCCCTCCCTGTCCATGGTAAAGCGAATCACTGGCATCCCTTTCTTCTTAAGTCGACGTGCTTGCCTTGGATAGCGTTTCTCTCGTTCTAGGTGTGCATGCAGAGCTTGTTGCCAACTTACCTTTGCCGCTCGTCCTGCTTCGGATTGCTGACCCTGCCTTAATGCGCTGATTTGTTTGGATTCACGTTTCGTCTCCAAGCTAGGTTTTGAACTGGCGGCTTGATTGATTTCAGGTTGTTTTTTCTTTGACTGCTTTTCTGGTTCTGGTTTTGATCTGTTCGGTTTTGGTTT
This sequence comes from Vibrio sp. NFR, assembly GCF_027587095.1. Classification (NCBI taxonomy): domain Bacteria; kingdom Pseudomonadati; phylum Pseudomonadota; class Gammaproteobacteria; order Vibrionales; family Vibrionaceae; genus Vibrio; species Vibrio sp. NFR. The sequence goes on along the minus strand of NZ_JAPPTN010000002.1, from coordinate 197,465 downwards.
CTCTGTTTTTATTGGCTTTTCAGTGTTTGCGGTGATCGTGCTCGGCTGTTTGGATTTGACTAAAGCTGGAGACTGCTCTTGTTCGGGCTTATGTTTTACGGATTGCTCTTGACGGGCTTGTTGAATTAACTCTTCTTGTTGCACTGTACTTTCAACCGCTTTCACCGTGTTTTTGGGGGCAGCCATTGGTGCTACGATACTCACTGTAATCGGTATCGCTTGTGGCGGAGAGGAAAAGTCATACTCAGGTGTCCACATGTAAGCGATGGCTATTAAGGCGTGAAGAGAGGCGCTCAGTAGTATAGCCGTTAAAACAAAACGTTTTTTCCTATAGCTATAACGAAAAGATGGTCCTGCTAGAGCATTCATTGTGGCGCTCCCGACGCTTGCTCTACACCAACTAATGCAATTTGGTTGTAGCCGCTAGCGACCATTGCATTCATCACTTTCATTAAATCTTGATAACTCAGAGATTTGTCAGCTCGAAGAAATATCCGAGTGTCTGGTTCAACCTTGGCTTGTATTAGGGCTTGCTTCAAATCGGCAAGCGAAGTCTCGTGCTTTTCTCCCACAACTAAGGTTAGGTCTTTTTGAATCGTGAGATAAACTGGTTTATCAGGTTGAGGCTGAGGCTCTGCAGATGACGTCGGCAAATCGACTGCAACGTTGACTGTCGCTAATGGGGCGGCAACCATCACTATGATTAAGAGCACCAACATGACGTCAACCAGAGGTGTCACGTTGATCTCATGATTCTCAACCATATCATCGCTGTCTGAGGCTGGCTTAAATCCCATGGCTTAACCCACCTTCTTTAGCACTGTGTCGTTGTGTTCTTGGTGAGATTGCATTCGCTTTTGATCCAAATCTCGGCTAACCAAGATCATCAATGCTACGGAGACATCGGCGAGTTGCGCTTTGTAGCCAGAAATTTTACGTGTGAAGTAGTTATAGATGACCACTGCTGGAATTGCTGCCACTAAACCAATTGCCGTGGCAAGGAGGGCTTCTGCGATCCCCGGAGCGACCACCACTAGCGTCGTGTTCTGAGATTTTGCGATTCCGATGAAAGCATTCATGATGCCCCAAACTGTGCCGAACAATCCAACGAAAGGACCGACGGAGCCGATGGTCGCGAGGATGCCGGTCAGTGAAGTCATGCTTCTCCCTAATTCAGCTTGCACTCTTTCTAAGCGCAGTTGTACGCGTTCTTTAATGCCATTTTCTGAAGCAGAACCTAGAGAAGAGAGTTGCAATTCATGCTGCGTTGCTGAAATTAGTGAGGATTCTACGCCTTTAAAAGGCTGAGTGGTCTGTTTGGCATTTTCCAATGACTCTGCATCAACAAGCTCAGTAAGTAGTTTTTGTGTGCGTCGTGTTGCTTTCATCAGTTGTACTTGTTTAAAAAGAAAAACTGCCCAAGTCAAAATGGATGCGGCAAGCAGTGAGAGCATCACTCCCTTTACCACCCAATCAGCAGCGTGGTACATACCCATTGGGGATAAATCGTGGGTGATGAGCGGGTTAGAAGGTGGTGCTATTTGTGTTTCGGTGACTGAGTTATTTATAGAAGTACCAGTTGACTCAGTTGCAGAAGAAGAAAGGGGAAGAAGTGCCAGACTAAAAGATGCCGACACTAGGAGAAAAAAACGCTTATTCATTATCCATTGCTCGTTGTGAAAATGACTGATGGCGCAAATAACCTTTTCGCGCCTGCTCTATCCACTACACCGAATGAAGTAACGAAATCCGTAAAATAAATTTAAATATTTGGGTCAATTTACACTGTAAAGCATGTTTGCCGTGATTTTAGAGTCAAAAACGCTTTTCAAATTTTACGCTCACCTCATTTTGCTGATAGGTGTACAGCCAATCAACGTTGCTGTTTACCCGTTTATGAGTCCACTCTAGAATGGGTGTCAACGTCCAAAAAACCAACTTTGGAGAGGAAAATGTGACAGTATAGTTTTGCTCTGTGTCTCTTCTCTTTGCATCGAGTAGGGCGTTATATCCCTCGTATTGCCTTTCTCGCAGTGATGCAAACAGGTTAGCGTCAAGCCAACCTTCGACGCTTTTCACGACTCCGATTCGTCCACCATAGAGCTGGTAAGCATGTACATCTTGATCATTTTGTTTATGCGTCCAGTCTATGCCACCGAATGCGAGCCATTGTTGTGGCAACTGGTGCCAATAGTTGATGCTTGCATTCCATTGCCAATCTGATTGATAGTCGAGCTTTGTTGGACGGTAATCTTGGTATTCGCCTTTTAGTTCCCATCTCAATGCGCTTTTCGAGTCTAAGCTATGGAATCCATTCAACTTTAGACCTGTTGACCAATACAAACTCTTATCCGCGTATGTGCTGTACTCGATCAACGGCGCAACCAAGATACTATGACGCTGGTCTTGAAAGCTGTAACCAAAGCTAACATTCGCTGTTTGCTCGTTGTATTCACTGTGATTGTTGTAACGAGAACCATACGTCAGCGCTTGCAAACTCATACCATGATGACCTTTGAAGCTAATGCGCTTATTCGCACTTGCGTTAAAAGTTAACCCTGCTGCTCTCTGTTTTTCCGGTGTGACTCGATCAAATAAACACTTTCCTGTCTCATGACGGACTAAGCAAGTATAGGTTTCTGAGCTGCTATTGAGATTGTCATTGAAAGTTGGACCAAAACTGATCGCACCTTGCCATGCATCTCTGTGTTCTAGTGCTGATATAAAAGCATCGAGAGTACGTCTGACACCATCAGCCCTTGGGTTATCAGTAGGGAGAGTGGATTTGATTTGTGAGAAAAGGGTGTGTGCGTCTTGGTTTTTCTTACGCTCAAACAAAACGCGAGCAAGCTCTAACTGAGCGGGAAGAAAATTCGGATTTAACGATAAAAGCGAGCGGTATTCTGCCTCTGCATCACTTAAACGACCTAAATAGCGTGATAGACCGCCTTGGGCATAATGGATAAGTAAAGGATCTGCATAGGGTGAAGATTGATACTGGTTCAATAGTACATCTACTTGTGACCATTGCTTTCCTTTAACTGCTAGGTAAAGCGCTTGCCCTAAGTTGTCGTTGCTTTGATCTGACGAGCTTTGTTCCTGAGCTTGCTTCGATCTCTGTAATTCGAGTTCTTTTTCTTCTTGCAGGAGACGCTTTTCTTTTTCTTGTGCTGATAGCGCATCTCTTTGCTGAATGCGAAGATTCGTATCTTGGTCATTGGCTACAACGGGAAAAGAAAACAACGGCACTAACAGGGATGTCAGAGCGATGGTGTAAGAGGTTCTAACCGCCATAAATATTCCATATAAAAAGAAGCAGCACGGGCTGCTTCTTGGTTATCACTCATTGAATCGAGAGTTATTTTTTCTCGCCGCCAAAAGCAGTGTCTAGATCGCTATTGTTGGTAAAGGTGGCGATACCAGCCAAGCCAGCAGCATTCGCACCAAAGAAGTGACCTTGAGAAGCGCCATTCGTGGTTGTACCATTCTGTACAGCTTGAGCAGTACCATTAAATGCTGCGGTTGCTGCATTAATCGTTGCGTCTACACTTACCGTTAGGTTGCTATTGTTGATTGAACCGTCTAGCGTTTTGGCTCCGAAGTCAGCGTTAAACGTACCTGAAAGTTTGTTTGCGCCAGAGAACTTGTTAATACCAGTAATGTTGTAGGTCGCCTTGCCGCTGGTTGGTACAGTCGTTCCTGCATCATTACCGACGTAGTAAACGGTACGGCTGTTAAACTCAGAATCTTTCTTACCTTCGTACCATTCTCCAAACCACACATCTTGATTCGCTACTTGGACAAAACTGTAAAAATTGTCTTGAAAATGTTTGCTGCCTGATGTGTGAACACCATTTCGCTCGTCATCAAAAATACCACCAGCTAGACCTTCAAAGTCCACTCGTTTGCCACCTGTTTTACCGATGCCTGCATTGCCTTTAGAGTGAATAAATGGGACCCAAACTTCTGATTCTCCTACTTGGCGAAGCGAATCATCACTGATCGCGCCATCAAATCCTGCATGAACAAGTGGGCTTAGACCAATCATTGCTGCTGCAATCCATGAAAGTTGAAGTGGTTTCATTGTCTCTTCCTTTTGTTGATTGAAATAGTTAAAGAAAGAGACCATGCCAGTGCATCCGGTGCGCGCGACAGATGACTAACACGGTCTCATTTAGTACACCGAAATAGGAGACAAAACCCGTAAATAAGTTTGTGATTTTTTAAATTGTTAGCGAATAAAAAACAAAACGCCCACAACTGTGGGCGTTTTTGATAGCTGCTTGTGTTTTAACGGCTGGTAAATTCAATCGTTGTGGAAATTCTTTCAACCATACTAAAGTCATTAGGACCGTTAAGACTCCAGCTGAAGCCCATTGAGGCTTTTGCCACTTTGCCGTTGGTCGGTGGACTTTGTAGTTGGAAGGTTAAGCTGTCACCAGCGGGGATAACAATAATAACATCGTTATCTTGGAGGTCTTTACTAAAGTAGCTTTGAGAGCCAACTAATATCCTTGGTGTTACATCGTCGCTGCTACTACTAAGCGTATACTTTCCGAGAGTAATGGTGATTGGCTTTCCTACTGCTTCAAAAGTATAGCTATCGAGAGTGTAATAGTTAGGAATAGGACCCGTATCGGATGTTTTATCGATGACGTCATTTTGCTTGTGAGGCAGTCGCAAAGGAGTGGTATCTGAGCCGCGTGTGAGTTTGGTGTGCGGTTGGGATTCAGAAATCGCTCTTACTCTAACTCCCACAGAATGGCTATCTGAAAACTCGCCATCATTTACGGTTAAACTGACGACGTAATCCCCGGAGATATCTGGCGAAAATGAAGTTAGCACAGCATAAGGATCATCGATGACGGCGGATGAGCCGTTTGGTTTTTTAGTGAAGTGCCATTCATAAGTGAGTACATCGCCGTTGGCATCACCACTGGGTGTGCCATTCAATGGGACACTCATGTTATCAAGAACCCAAAACATTGAACCATCTACCTCCGCATGTGGAGGGACATTTTTATAAAAAAAGGAAGCGGTGGTCGTAGCGGAAGCTTCAGAAAAGCCATCGAATGCAGTCACTTTAACCACATAATTGCCCTCCGTATCAGCCTTGATTGAGTTGAAATCATACACAGTCGATTTCGCTATAGAGTAATTGCTACCTTGTGGGTGGGATAACACTTCCCATGTAAACGACAATTTATCGCCATCAATATCTTGAGGTCTTGTGTTTAGGTTAATTTGCTGAGTTAGGTTACCGGTGTACTTATCTTTGGTAAATTTAATCGTTGGTGGTGTATTTTCGTCTTCCCTGATGACTTCTATCTTTACTTGGTTAGGGCGGCTGTCTGTTTTGCCATCGTTAACCACCAATTCTACAAGGTAAGTGCCTAATAAGTCTGGTTCAAAGCGCGGAGTTCTGGATTCTGGATTAATGAGCTCCGCTTTACTCTTGAAGGGTTTCGATACCATTTTCCAAGAGAAGGCTATTGAGTCTTGATCGTAGTCGACGCTACCCGTGCCATCGAGATGCACCACTTTTTCACTCAGCTTTACATGTTGATTGATCCCAGCTATCGCAATAGGGGGGTGATTGTTAGGCGTTTGGGGTTCAGAGGCATCATTCCCACCGCCACCATTACAACCATTAAGAAGTAATAATAGCAATGGTGTGAGAGTATATTTCGAGCTTAGACTCATCTTAGTTCATCCTAATTGATTAGAAGCGCGGTCCATAACGCGGCGCGGTAAAAGAAAGGCTTTATCTGATACACCGAATGAGATTTGAATATCCGTAAAAAAGCGCGGAGAGACCGCGCTTTTTTATGTGTCATTGTTGTGCAGGACGATCAGTTTGTTTGGAAGTGGTAGCCAAGACCTGCATAAAAGTCTGTTTGATCTTTGATCATAAAACCGTAAGACAATGTAACAGTATTTCCTTGCGTTGGCGCCGACCAAAGCTTAACAACTATTTCATCGCCGACAGGTAGCACGCTACCATCTTCAATGCCGCTTAATTTAACGTCGTGAGTGAGGCTGACTGCGTCCATTGCAAAGATCTGCTGAACCTCATAATCGTGTCCAACGGCTTCAAGAGTTAATGACCCTAGGAGTACGTATTTGGGCGCTTCACCTTTAATTTCTTCATTCAGAGTAACCTCCTCTGCGAATGGCCATTGTTTTTTCTCACCGTTGAAGTGCAATACGAGGTCGCTTGTTCCTGCTTTCGATGCCGTTACTCGAACAAAATCTTTTTCACTGCTTAGAGCACTATCACTTACGGTTAGAGCAAGCGCATAATCACCCTCGACATCGGGGGTGAATGTTGGTTTTGCTGACGTAGCATCCGACAATTCTGCAGTACTTGCCGAAGGCTTGGACACAAATTCCCACTGGTACGTGATACCTGAATCATTGCCATCAATGCTTGCGCTAGCGTCTAAGGTTGCGGTTCCACCCAATTCGAATGTGGTATCTCGTCCTGCCATGGCAACCGGTGCTACGTTATCGGCAGAGTAGTTGATGGTGATCTCTTTAGTTGTCTCTTCTTTACCGTCTGAGACGGTTAGAGTTAGTTTGTATTCACCTGCAACGTTTGCTTTTAGCGTTGCTTGTTTTGTGCTTGCGTTGCTCAACGACATCGTGGTGTTTTTTGGTGCTGAGTTGAGAGCCCATTGGTAGCTGAGCATATCATTATCAGCGTCGTAAGCTTTCGCGTCTAATTTCAGGGTTTGATCAAGCGCTGCCGTGTAGGTTTCCGATGCATAAATAACGGGCGCCACGTTGGTATTTACTTCTGTTGCGGTGATAGTCAGCGATTGTGCGCTACTGTCTTTTTTGCCATCGTTGGTTACCAACTGAACGGTGTAGTCTCCGGCCACGTCTGGTGTGAAGTATGGAGAGACTGCATTAACGTTATTTAACTTGACGTTACTGCCTTGTGGTTTTTTGCTGATAGACCAAGTGTACGTTGCGATACTGGCATCTACACCGTAGCTACCCAGTCCATCTACACGAATTCTGTTTCCGACTTTTGCTGTTTCGTAACCAGAGACAACGGATACAGGCGCTTTATGTGAATCTGCAGTGTTTGAGTCTGAACCACCACCACAAGCGATAAGCGAAGGAATGGTGATAGCAAGAAGCGTCCATTTCATGTTGGGTTTCATTAAATCATCCTAAATATACGGTTCTATAGGCTTGGTGGTGTTTGGGACACCAAGCCTATATTGGGCTTTATGAAGTTTCATCCACTACACCGAATAGCAATTGGAAATCCGTAAAAATAAAATGAAAAAAGAAAACGCCTCGGGTGAGGCGTTTTCTTTTTAAGGGGCGTTCATAAGGTTTAGAAGCGTCCGTTTAACTTGAGTCCTATCGTTCTTCCTGGTGCAGGCATCCCAGATACCGATCCAGCTTCAAGATAATAAACATCGGTGATGTTGCTTCCGATAAGCTCTGCAGATAGGTGTTCGTTAAATGCATATTTAATGTAAGCATCAAATGTTGTTACATCGGTTCGTTTAATTTGTTCATCTTCGTGGCTGCCAGAAACATAGTTGGTGCGTAACCCGCTTTCTAATGCTTGATTAAAGAACCTTGCTCCGACTAATAAGCTACCCGAATACTCTGGTGCCGCTTGTGCTGCCAGATAGCTTGCTGCTGTGAAGCCACCGCGAACACACGTTTCTGTTGATGGTGTGGTTTTATCGACAAGAGCTGGGACGAAGCCTTGAGCTGCAGAGTTTTTGTCACACACCTCATTGCGGAAGTTATAAGCCAATGATGCATCGGCAAAGTACAGTTGGTTATCGAACATACCGTTGATTTCAATACCACTGGTGCGTTGGCTATCCAGATTGGCAAATGAAAAACTGGATCGATCGCGATCCATTACATCATCAATCGTTTGATCAAAGTAAGTGAGCTTTGCACTTGCGTTCTCAAAGTAGTGAATGTACGCGACCTCGAAGAGTTTCGCTCGCTCTGGTTCAAGGGGTACTGATGCTGATGGGTTACCAGAAAATCCACTGGTACTCTCAAATAAGCTTGGGAATCGCAGTGTCTCTGCATATCGAGCATACGCACGGCTGTTTTCGTTGATTAGCCATGTTGTGGTAAGAGATGGCATCCAACCACTGCCGCTGTTCTTGTAGCTGAGGTTACGGTTGTCCTTGCCATCAATTTGTCCTTTGGTTTTACAGCTGCCTTCAACAAAGTTGTCTTTCTTTTGCGCAATCAAACAAGGGTTGTTAGCAAGATCCAGTTCGTTTTTACTGTTGGTTCGCCATTCAACTAGGTGATCCTCAACGAAACTGGTTTTGTTTTTGGCTTCCGTTGTTTTCTCTTCTACCTTTGCAGTTAACAGTGAATCAAAGTTGTTGATCTCATTTTGACGCAGTTTTAACTCTTCACGGTAAGTATCCGCTTGGGTGGGATCGGTGGTGATCAAATGTTGCAAGCGATTGATTTCTCGGTTTATGTTCTTTTTTGTGAACGTTGCACGAACTTCATGCTCAGCATTCGCGACGTTTTGTGCGATTTCTTCTGGGGCGTAAGTTTCAATGGTTTGAAATGCGAGACGATAACCATCTTTCTTGTATTCTTTAAGACCAACATCGTCGCTATTGCCCGTTTTGATGCGATTCTCGATGTAAAAATCGGTGGCTTCATAACTGATATAGCGCACGCCTGCGTTGATAATAAAGGCATCTAGTGGACGCCATTCGATGACCGCGGCTCCGTTATATTCTTCTCTTTCTCCCGAGCGCACAGGACCACCGTAGAAATCAATGAGGTATTCCAAACCTTCTTTTGGGGTCAATTCATGCTTCATGTAGCTGCCGGAAACCGTGACATCCAAGTTATCGAGCAATAGCATTTTGTTCTTAAAATCAAAGCCAAAACGGTTTTCATCACGATTGACAGTCGAGGTGTTGATGATGATATCTGGTGTCTCGCTACGAAAGTTCACAAAATTGGGAAAGCCATAGCCAGTATTGCTTCTGGAATCCGTTAACGTTGTCCATAGGTTAGTACTGAGGTCAATGTAGCGGCTTTCTGGGTTTGCTCGAAACTTGATGCTGTAAGCTTGCATCTTGGCATTCGCTAGCGGCCATTGAGGCAGACCGTCACTGTTTCGATAATCTGAACGACTCGCGAGGATTTCCCCGTGAGTACTCTCTGTATAGCGCGCGTTCAGCTGTAACTTATAGTAATCGCTAAAATTAATGGTTGTTTTTAATAGGAACGATTCCATCTCAGAGGATGTATTTGGTACTTCGTGCCCAGGGATATGGCTCAATGCAATGTGTTCCGGGTTCAAATATGGGTTTCTGCCCGCAACGATCTCGCTACCGCTACCATCTCTTGATTTGGAGTAGAAACCCGTTTTATTTGTGCCTGAGTAGTAGTTACCACGATTACGATATGCATACGCGCCAAGCCATTCAATTTTTGGTTTTACGCCCGCAATAGCTAATCGATAAGCTGTATCCTCACCGTTTAGCGGATTGTCATCTTTATCATCTCTAGTTTGAAAGCGTACTTCTGGGTCGTCATATAATGGTACGCCGCCTAACTCATTGTATACTGGGACATCTTGCCATCGTTTACCTGTATGCAAGCGAGCTTTATTAGGCTTTACTGAGTTGCTGCTGCTTTCCGCCACGAACTCCATACCGAAATTATCACCCTCAGACACAATATCTTGTGGCTCCAATGTCGTGACTTGTACTGCGCCCCCTACAGAGGTATTCACGTCCGAACTGATCTGTGCGCCTTTGTAAACTTTCAGACCACCAATCAAGTTTGGATCAATGTAGTTTCGGTTTGAAGCGCCTCGGTAACCGTTATAAACGGAAATGCCTTGTTCTGTGCCATCTATGACGACAGGGACTCGTCCAAAACCTTGTACACCACGAACATTAGGATCAATGCTTCCACCGCCATTACGAGCCTCACCACTAAAGGTATTTGCCATTCCGGTAAACAGATCGGCAGCGCTTGCGCCTTTGAAGCGTTCTATTTCTTCTTTGCCCATGTAGGCACTGGCAACATCGGCGTCATAGATCGCCATCTCACCATCACTATCGCGATAATAAGCATCTTCAAAACTCGTTCTTACCTGAATTGCGTCGAGTGTCATTTCAGAGGAAGGAGAAAGTTGATAAACACCATCAGCCTGCTTCTCGGCATTCAATCCCGTGTTTGCCAGCAGCAATGTCAATGCTTGTTCGGGGTCATAGTTACCTGTTAATCCAGGACTTTGCAGGTTTTCTGAAAGTGAAGCATTGAGATAAAACTCAACACCAGACTCTACCGCAAACTGGTTTAATACATGGTCAAGATTACCTGGTGGAATATCGTACTGTACTGACTGTTCTGCCCATGCGGCAAAAGGAGTGATGAGAGAGGCTAATCCTAGATTGGCTTGAATCATTATCGCCAATATCTGGCGTCGTTGAGGGAGCGGCACCTTGCTTTCCTTAATCGGTCTACTAACTGCTCTTTACACCGAATGAGATGTCTAAATCCGTAATTTTTTTTATGGTTTTGCTTTCACACTGACCCACATTGGTGTCCGATAGCGGATTTCGATTGGTAATATTTGGCTGATGTTAAAAAGCGTTTTGTCGACGTTTTTTGTCGAGAATACCCCGGTGAGCTTCAAAGAGGACAACTGTGGATCGACTGAGAGAATACCGCGACGGTATCGACTTAGCTCCGTAATAAACTCTGTGAGTGGCATCCCTTGTGCCATGATTTTTTGTTCTAACCATAGGGCGTCGTCACTGAGATTCTTTTGTATGTTCGAGGTTTCACGTTGCGTGAAGTGGGCGTTTTCACCAGCAAGCAAGTGCTGTGCTCCCATACCAAGTAAAGGGTAGAGTGCTACTTCGCCCTCATAAACGGAAACTAGCGTATCGTCGTCTCGTTTTTGTACGGTGAAACGGGTGCCTATTGGTACGACTCGACCTTGCGGAGTAGTGACATGGAAAGGGGTGAGATGGTGAGAACTGGTGACCATAATCTCACCTTCAAGCAGGTGTAAACGTCGTTCTTGCTGGTTAAAGTCGACAAATACGCGGGTGGCGGTGTTCATTGCCATTTGAGTGCCATCAGAAAGCAATATGTCTTTCACCTCACCCGTCGCTGTAGTGTACTCCGCACCATTGGGAAGAGAGGTATGAGTAGACATCATCAAACTTAACGTGCCAAGAGAAAGGCCACCAAGCATCAAGACTTGTCGGCGGTTCAAACCACGCTGTTTTGGAGCAAGCACTTTGCGGCTGATCGGGGAGTTTGGAATACCAGTAAACTTTCTTTGCAGCTCTTCTAACTGCTGCCAAGCATAAGCGTTATCAGGGTGGGCGCTTCTCCAGCTATCAAAGGCATCTCTGTCTTGTTGTGTTACGTCATCGGCCCACAAGCGCGCCATCCACAAAGAGGCTTGCTCGATGGATTCACGAGAAACTTGCTCCATGTTACTCGTTCTCACTCAGCATGGTCATCATGCAGCCCTGCAGTGCTTTCGCTACGTATTTCTCGACAGAAGACACTGACACGTCGAGTGCGAGTGCGATTTCTTTATAGCTCTTGCCTTCCAATTGGCGCATCAAAAGTGCTTGGCGAGCTTTAAGAGGTAAACGATGCAGAAGGGCATCAATTTCGACCAGAGCTTGCACAACGACAGCTTGGTCTTCAGGAGAGCCAGCGACTTCTACAGGTTCTTGTTCGATGAGTTCTAAGTAAGCGGCTTCGATTCGACGACGTCGGTAAAGATCAATGACCAAGCCTTTTGCGATATGAGTAAGGTATCTTCTCGAATCTTTCGCTTCAGGTAATTTGCCTCGGGTAAGGAGTCTTAAATAAGTGTCTTGAACTAAATCGGCAGTTGCTTCAGGACACCCCAAACGACGTTTAATAAACACAGATAACCAACTGTGGTGCTCTTGGTACATGTTACCGATACGAGCTGCGCTTGCTGAACTGATAGCCGCCATGATTTGATACTCCTTCCCTAACCAACAGTAATGATAATAATTATCATTACGACAGTTGGCGGAATATAACAGAAAAATAAATAGGTTCCAGAGGAAAAATTTATAAAAATTATTAATGATAAGACTATCGTCACTAAATCAATGACTTTAAAAGTAAAAAAAGATGTGAATAAACCAGGGTGTTGCCAGCGCGACAGGTAGAAGAAAACGACCGTATACAAGATTTTCTGAGCTATATAAGAAACATTCTATTGTCGAAGTTGATTCGGTATTGATAAAACTCTTTTCGTTATTTTCTTTGCTTGAAAACGGCTGGAGGTAAATCAATTTTACGACCTTTTCTAAACCAAATTGCATTTTGTCTAAGATGGCTTTGTTGAAATGAGTTTTATGCTCAATGCTTTATATACCTGAGTTTTGAGCCTGTTAATGCTTTAGTGATGTGAGCCTGATTCTTAGAATTGAGAGGTTTGTTCAGAAAATGATTTTGGTTAGACTGAAGGTGGTGATGGGTAGCAGATGGATTGGTTATGTGGAAGATATGCCTGGAGTGGTCAGAAGATAAAACAAAGGTTTTTGCCCGCTTACCGGGAGATGTGGATCTCGGAGGTGAGCTAAATCAAAAGGAATTGCCTGAGCAGCTTCAGATGATGGAAGCTGACAAAGCGTTTGTCGATGAAACTGAGGTGGTGCGATTCATTAATTGCGCGCGTGAACGTAAATCAGAAGCCTATGAAGGGATCGTGATTGCACAGATCAAAAACGCTCAGGTGGAAGTTGAACTCTCCAACAATGACATGCTTGCCAGCATGAATGTGACGGGCGCTTATGGAGGACGAGGACTAAGAGGTCCTGAAATTGTTCAAGCACTCGCGCATGCTCGTGTTTCCAAAGGCATCAATAAACTTGCGTTGAAAAAAGTGTTGGTTGTCAGTACACAGCTAAAACCCGGAGAAACCTTCACCCAAGCTGTTGCGGTTGGCAAGCAACCTGTAAAAGGCAAAGACGCTATCTTCACGCCACTTGTTAAAGACATCACCAAGCGCATCCTTAAGCCGAAAGAAGGTCAATCCTCTAGTGACAAAATCGATCTACGCAATTTAGGTGAAACCATCGCTGTCGATATTGGGGATGAAGTGATGCGCCGCACTCCGGCGACCAGAGGCATCCCGGGCTTCACCGTTCAAGGGCGCGTTATTCCGCCACAAGCGGGCAAAGACAGTCCAATTAAACCCGGTAAAGGCACTGAAATCAGCAAGTCCGATCCAAACCTTCTGCTTGCATCTGTTTCAGGTACACCACTGATCAAAGAAAAAACCATCGAAGTCGACAATGCACTTTGCCTCAATAGTGTCGGAGTAAACACCGGTCACGTGAAATTTAAAGGTAACGTCATCATTGGCGGGAACATCGAATCGGGCATGATAGTGAAAGCGACGGGCTCAATTACAGTGGGTGGTTTTATTGAATCTGCCGATGTACAAGCTGAAGGGGATATTCAAGTTGCTAAGGGCATCATTGGTCATACAGTGAGCGATGGTCAGCCAAAAAGCTGCCATGTGCGCACCAAAACATCGATTCGTGCCAGTTATGCCCAATATTGTGAATTGCAATCTGGTGAAGACATAGAACTTGCTGTCCATAGCATGAACAATGACATTGTTTGTGGGCGCAATTTAATCGTGCTTGATGCCAGTGGCAAGAACGGCACTTTAAGTGGCGGTGATGCAAAAGTGGGCAGTAAGGTTTCCTGTTCGCAATTGGGTGTAGAGGGAGATACGGCGACCAAGGTTGAAGCCTTTGCAAATTATTCTGTCTTTAAGGAACGTATTGCAAATCTAAAGGACGAGTATAAATCCGCGCAAGAAGGCACCATGGACGTTATCCGAAAGGAACTTGAGTTTAAGAAACGCCCTAAAGCAGAGCGCACAGATGAAGAGCAAGCGCAGATAGAAGTATTGAAGGCGCAAAACAACACTCGTTTGGAAGACGTAAAGCAGAAGCTTGAGCAAACTGAACAAGATTTCGAAGTCGCATTAGCAGAGAATATTGTTGAAGCAACTGACCGAGTCTTTACTCGGGTGACGGTTCAATTTGGTGATGAGCAAGTCACCACCAAACGTACCCATGGCGGCTGTGTATTTAGCTTTAATCAATACGAGATTAAAGTCTCTGCAACCTTGGAAGAAGAAGATCTGGCTGCTGTTTAACTTTAGGAACGAAAGCCCATTTATCTGGGCTTTCGCTTCATTTTGCCTTAACAAATCAGACCCAATGCTAAGTCGTTAAGCGATGTGTTCACGGTAGTAGTCACCTAATGCGAAGACGTCACCACTGCACATGATTTTCATCGCTTGTTTGATGTGCTCAATTGACCAATCCCACCACTGAATCTCTAGTAGCATCGATACCGCTTCTTCCTCAAAGCGCAGGCGAACCACATGATTATTACCAACCACAATGGAATACGGTTCGACATTTTTAGTGATCACTGAACGCGCACCAATCACTGCACCATCACCGATTGTCACGCCCGGCATTATCATGGCTTCACTGCCAATCCAGACATCGTTGCCAATAATGGTATCGCCGGCACGTTCAAAGCCGCTTTGTACCCCATTGCCAAACTCTTCTGGGGAAAAGGGAAAGGTGGAAATCCAATCAATACGATGTCCCTGATTACCCGCCATCATAAAAGTCGCACCAGAGGCAATCGAACAAAATTTCCCAATGATCAGTTTATCGACTTCGCCATATGCGCCGTTTTGCCATTCTTGTTGTGTCACGCTGTCGCCCATCAAATAACGAACAGCCTGATCTTCGAAAGTTTTGCCATGGTAAAAGCCGGAGTAGTAGCTGTATTCACCCACTTCAATGTTTGGGTTGGTGACATGATCTTTAATGATTTGCCCTTTCAGCCAAGTATCGAAAGCGTTCATCTGTATTCTCCATGCAAAAATTTAAGTTGTGCGCAGTGTAGAGCCTTTCTATTATTTCCAGTAGGTTGATTTTAGAGATTCATAATTACTATATGGAAATAAACTGGCTCAGTTACGTACCGATTTACATTGCACTGTGCGAAGAGAAAAGTATTGCTGGTGCGGCTAAAAAGCTGCGCTGCTCCAATGCCCATGTGAGTCGTCAACTTAGGCAGTTGGAGGCGATACTTTCTGTTCAGCTTATCCAACGCACCACGCGACAATTTAACCTTACTTATGATGGACAGCGTTTCTACCACCAAGTGAAAGGCTTAATGGAAAATGTGGAACAGATTAATGAACAAGTGATGGAGACCGATAAGGTTGCTGGGCATTTACGTATTGCTGCTTCTGCCTCATTTGGTGCGGAGTTACTCAACCCTTCATTAATTGCATTTCGTCAGCAGTTCCCCGACGTTACGTTTGAGGTGATTTTCACTGAGACACCGCTCGATTTGATTGAGTCTGGGTTTGATCTTGCGTTCTTTTTTACCGACTCACCCCCTGAAGGGTATGTCGGACACCATCTGCGTTCTTTACACTGTAAACCATTCGCGAGCAAAGCGTATCTAGCGACAAAACCATCACCAAACACACCAGAAGATTTGCATCTTTTAGAGCACATTACCTATCGCAATGCTGAATTGAATCTGGATACATGGCACTTTCATCATCAGCAAACTCAACAAGACATTAAGGTTACGTTATCCAGCGTGTTGTGCTTTAATCTTGTCCAATCGATGCTTGATGCGACAGTAGCTGGTTGCGGTGTCGCGATGTTGGATGAGTTTGCACTAGAAAAACTGAGTCCCCAAGAGCGAGCGCAACTTGTCACTTTACTCCCCGATTGGCGCACTAAAGCGATACTTCCACTCTACCTGCTTTACCCTAAACGTGAACATCTACCGAAACGAACACGAGCATTTATTGATTTTTTTAAAAACAATAGATGATTCGGTGGTTTTTTGTTCAATAACAACATGTTGTGGTAACAATAAGTGAGTTTAGTTGAAGGGAGCAACTTGTTGCCTATAATTCGCACCCCTTAAATATCACGTTTTGTGAATATCGTTTCAGTGCATCGCACGCATATTTGGGTTTTTATTATATGACACGTTCAATTGTTGCTCTTTCGTTAGCTACTATTTTTACTTCAACTTTTGTTTCTGCAGAAACAATTGAAGGCTCCTCATACGACCGCTCTGGTTTTGGTGTAAATATTGGCTACGCAATGACTTCCCTTGATAATGTTACAGCGGCGACGGAAAGCGGTGTATCTTTCGGTGTTTCGTACACTTTTAACAATGGTCTTGTGATCGCTGGTTCTTATGTTCCAACCATCGTTGAAGACAGTGCATCAATCGGCTATCTAGGTGCGCATGTAGAGGCTTCGCAAGCAAACCTTATGGTTGGTTATGAGAGCATGAGCGGTTGGCGTATTTTGGGTGGTCTAGCTGCTACTGATACGGAAGCGACAGTGTACAACGCATACACATCAGTTAGTGACTCAGACTCTTCGACTGGTTTCGCTGTGCAAGGCGGTTACGTGTTCCAAAATGGAATTACGTTGGATGCTCAAATCTCAGTTGTAGATTTTGCTGGTATCGATGCAACAACTTCTAACCTTCTAGTTGGCTACAAGTTCTAATTCTTATAGGGGACATGCATTTTGTGTCCCCAGTTCCCCCTCTATTATTCGTATGCAACAGCAAACTGACGTCTTGATGAGAAATTAAAAGTCTGGTTGGTGCTGCAGTAGAGCGATAAATGCGTCTAGGTGCTGTTCAATTGTCAGATCAGCAGAGATCGCGGGTAGTTCAACCGTAATGCATGGCAATGCGCGCTCGTTACACCAAGTTCCGAATGATCCCGGAGTTTCGTAATCTACGTCATCGACGAGTGGTAGCTTGAACAGCTCTCCAAGCCACTTCGCCAGCACTGAATGGGCTGGATCATCAACAAACGCAAGGGGTTCATGAAAAGAGACCACGAACTTTGGATTGCGTTTCTCAATCAGGTTAATTAATGCGTCGACTTCGGGTTCAAGCGATTTTTTGCTGCCTGTTTTGACTTTGACATCCCTCACGGGTGTGTGTGAACTCCAACGATAGACGGTGCCGTGTTCTGTCCAATTTTGTGTGGGGAAAGCACGGTTTAAGTCGACTTGATTGGCGTTTGCTCGTGTACCCAACTGGTTGGCGTCTGGGTTCATCGATAAAATAACGTCATGCTTTAAATCTTCAGCGGGCAAACTTCTCAGCGCGCAAGATAGCCCTGCGATAGACGCTGTCTCATCACCGTGTGTGCCTGCTAAAATCAAACCTCGGGAGTTACTTTCTACTTGCGCAGGGAAGTACAGCAATGGCGCGCCCAACACCGATTTTCCATATGATATCGGCGAAATTAAAAAAGCCGCTCTTTCCGTTCTTGGAATTAGACTCACCGTAATCTCCTGATTGTTCGATTAGTATTTGGATATAACTCAAGTTATGGTTGCTGAAACTAGCACTTTGAGATTACTTGGGTATAAACCGAACACTTAAAGTTCGTCAATGCTTGTATTATCAATTGTGGTACTTGCTTCAAAAGACGTGTTAGGAGAACGAAGAACGATATGGATTTTAAAAAGCATTCTACAGCGTTAGTGATTTCCTCTTTATTGACCCCATTTTTGTCCGCAGCTGCGTTTGCAGACTCTCTACCTGATGGCGTGCAATTGGCATCTGAACAACATTTAGTGCGTGCAAACGATGCCGAAGCAGCGACACTAGATCCGGCAAAGGCTGAAGGCTTACCCGAGATGCACATCATTCGCGATTTGTTCGAAGGCTTAGTCATCCAAGATCGTGATGGCAACATCGTTCCCGGCGTTGCAGAATCTTGGCAAACGGAAGATAACCAAACTTTTGTGTTCCATCTGCGTAAAGATGCGAAATGGTCGAATGGCGATCCTGTGACAGCGGATGACTTTGTTTATTCGCTGCGCCGAGCTGTGGATCCTAAAACGGCATCACCGAATGTTTGGTATCTCAAACTCACCAAGATCAAAAACATTGCTGATGTTGCGGAAGGTAAGAAGCCGCTGGATAATCTCGGTATTACCGCTGTCGATAAACATACGCTACGTTTCGAGCTGGATAGCAAGGTGCCTTATTTTGTCGCAATGACCGGGCATACCTCCATGATGCCAGTGCACAAAGCGACGGTTGAGAGCAGCAATAAACCGTGGAGTGATCCTAAGCAGTTTGTTGGCAATGGTGCATTCGTGCTAGACAAGTGGGTGGTGAATGAGCGTATTGAACTGAAGAAGAACCCAAACTATTGGGATAGCGCAGACGCTCACCTCACTCAGGTGACCTATATTCCGTTTGAAAACCAAAATGCCTCGATCAATCGCTATGCCGTGGGTGAGGTTGATATTACTTCAGATGTACCTACACACATGGCGCAAAAGCTGAAGAAAGAATACGCACAAGCTTACACCGCGGTGCCTCTGCTTTGTACTTACTATTATGCGTTTAATACCACTCGTCCTCCGTTTGATGATGAGCGAGTTCGTAAAGCTGTTTCTTACTCCATCATGCGTGATGTGATCACCGATGGTGTGACTCAAGTGGGTAACTTGCCTGCATACACATTTGCTCATCAATACACGGCGGGCTTTGACGCAACTCAGCCAGAATATAGCGCATGGACACAGAAACAGCGTGATGCAAAGGCGCGTGAACTGTTGAAAGAAGCAGGATACGGAAGCGGTAAGCCTTTGGATTTCAAATTGCTGTACAACACCAGCGAGTCCAACAAAGCCATTGCAGTGGCAATTGCTTCTATGTTGAAGAACAATTTGGGAGCCAAGGTTGAGCTAGAAAACCAAGAGTGGAAATCTTACCTGGTCGCACGTAAGCAAGGGGATTTTGATGTCATGCGTGCCTCGTGGTGCGGAGACTACAACGAAGCGTCCACTTTCTTGAGTCTGTTGCGCTCAGGCTCGTCAGGTAACTTTGCTCGCTACAGCAGTGAAGCCTATGACAGCGCGATGAACAGTGCATTGGCTGCCACCGATGAAAAAGCGCGCCAAGGTTTCTATGACCAAGCAGAGCAACTATTAGCTATGGATATGCCAATCGCGCCGATTTACTACTACATGCAAGCGCGTTTGGTTCGCCCTACGGTGGGTGGTTTTGCCAAAAACAACGTAGAAGGTCGTATTTACTCGAAAGACCTCTATATCAAGAAATAGCACCTAACCAACCAGTGCTAAAATCTAGCCCCGAAGAGGTGTCTTACGGGGCTTCTTTTCTCTTAGCGGGTGGAGAGCTTGTTGACTAGCATTGCGACTCGTTTGCCAAGATATTCGGCTGTCGCGAGATCAGAAAGAGATAATTGACCATCTTCACCACCTTGAGCAACAATGCCACCTTGCACACCGTAGCGATTAAGGTTTTGCTCACCAGAATTGCTGATCTTGTCCAAGCCGACCCACATCATGCCGTGTTGGTTAGCGAGCGTTTGTAGGTATTGCAATGTGCAAGATTGGTCACCATTCATAGCCCCACCACTGGTAAAGCCGGCTGCGATTTTCCCTGCCCATTTTTGGTAACACCAAGATTCACTGCTTGCATCGGCAAATGCTTTAAACTGTGCTGCCACACTGCCCATGTAGGTTGGAGAGCCAAAGATAATCGCATCACACTCAGCAAGTTCATCCATTAGGTTAGGGTGCACAAAACGCCCCTCAATAATCTCACTGCCTTGAATACGGTGAGAGAGAATTTCAAATCCACCTTGCTGTTCAATGCCCTGTTGTTCAGCGCCAGCAGCAATTGCGCGAGCAAGCTGACCTGTTACGTCGGTTTTAGAGAAATAAATAATCGCAATTTTAGCCACAATGGTTCCTTTTTCATTGTTGATCTTGAATCGTGCGAATAAGGCTAAAACCTCAAGCATGGTTGAGGTCAAGAAGGTATTTAAAAAAACCGAGGAAACAAAAAGCCGATGTAGATACATCGGCTTTTTAGTGGGCTATTTCTTTCTGCGGGTATAAATGCGTGAGGTGGTTTTTGGCTCCTCAACCTTGGCTTTCTCTTTCGCCAGTTTGAGTACCGCTTTTTGGAGCATCAAGTTGTTCGGGTAAGTGATTAGGTTGCCGTTGTCGTGCTTGATCAACACATGGAACATACGGATTTCCTGAATCTCACCGCTAATGTCTTCGTCTTTGTCCACGACTTTAATTCGGTCACCGACACGATATGGGAAGACAAAGAAGATCAGAAAGCTTGCCGTGATGTTACTAAGAATCGACCATTGAGCGATGAAAGCCACCCCCAATACCGCGAAGATAGACGATAGGAATAGCGACACATCGCCATAACCAATACCGGTCACGATGGCGAATAGCGAAGCAAACAGGAACAAAAATGCGACGTTGAAGCAACGTTGAATAAAGCTCAAGCGTGCTTTGTTTACGCCTTTAGCTTCTGCCAAATTCAGAATCGCGCGGTTGGCGATCTTCTTTAGCAAGCGATAAGCGATCACAATGATGACGCCCATCAACACTTTATAACCGATAGAGCCCGCCGTGAAATACTGACTGATTTGCTCTAAATGCATCCAATGATTCATTTCTTCAACTCGAGAATATTAAGAAGGCGCGTGTTATAGCCGATTTTGACTCGCAAGTAATTAACTATTTTCACTGCGGAATGAGATTTATGTTGAACAAATTTTGACCTTTATCCCAGTTCCGGATTGAGACGTAATGAACCTTGCTCTTTGTTGTGTTCGCTGCTGCTAATCTAGACAAGTTGATTGCGCTATGGAAAGTGGAGGGATGTGTGGAAGAAGATGAAAGGGCTATCATGGGACTTGTCGCCATTGTTGGCTTTGTGTTGGTTTGGATACTTCTCGAAGAGTTTGGCTATTTTGGTTTACTCACCTTCAATAAATAAGCCCCGCGAAACACTCAGTTCAACGGGGCTTTGATTTTTTGTGCGGTTTAGTGCTAGCTGACGGCGCGAACCTTACCTTGCTTCAAGTCGTTAAGCACTTGCGCCTTCGGACCATCTGCAATCACACTGCCTTTTTCCATGACTATCACGCGATCAACAATGTCGAGCATTGAGGTTTTGTGTGTAATCAAAATCAGTGTCTCACTTGGTTTTAACTGCGCTAACTGATGTTTGATGTGCATTTCCGAACGGTTATCCATTGCACTGGTTGGCTCATCCATCAATAGCACAGGTGGGCGACCTAAAAACGCTCGCGCAATGGTTACCGCTTGACGCTGACCACCTGAAAGCATCGCACCACCTTCACCGACCTGACGCTCAAGACCTGCTGGATCTGATTGAGTAAAGGCTGTGACGCCCGCTCGGTTTGCTGCATCTAATACATCGCGATCATCGGTTAGTGGACGACCTAGTGTAATGTTGTCGCGAATCGAGCCGAAGAATAGATTCGAATCTTGCGGTACGCAGCCGATATTGCGTCGTACGTCCACGTGGTGAAGCTGTTCAATATCGGTGTCATCAATACGCACATGACCTTCTGTTGGCTTGTACAGACCCATTATCAAGCGTTCTAGCGTGGTTTTACCCGAACCAATACGACCGATGATCGCCACTTTCTCACCAGGATTGATGGTCAGGCTCAAATCACGAATCGATGCTACTGGTGCATCTGGGTAATGGAAGGTTACTCGGTCAATTTCAATCTTACCTTGCACGATAGGGCGGTGAATGTAGCGTTTACCTTCTTCTTGCTCGTCTGGCATTTCCATCACTTGATTAATGATGGTCATCGAAGACTTCGCTTGGTTGTATCGGGTTGAAAGCAAAGAAAGCTGAACCATAGGACCAATCGCTCGACCACTTAGCATGGTTGCAGCAATCAAACCACCCATGGTGAGGTCCCCATTCGCAATTAAGTACACGCCTAAAATGATCATGCCGACGTTACTACTTTGCTGCACAAAACCTGCTGCATTTTGAATACTGTCGGTGATACGACGGCTCTTGATGTTCCAGTTTGCCATGTGTGCAACGGCTTCTTCCCAGCGGTATTGGAATTGGCTTTGTGCACTCAGCATTTTCACCGTTTCTAAGCCAGATAAGCTCTCAATCAAGTTAGCGTATTTCTGTGAAGCAAGACGTGAACCTTCTTCAATCGAGCGGCGCAATGGACCTTGGATCAACGCGGAGTGAATCATCAGAATCACCACGCCCACCATAGGCACGAATACTAAGTCGCCAGCCATTAACCAGATGATAATCAGGAAGAGAATCGCGAAAGGTAAGTCAATCAACGCACTTACCGTGGCAGAGGTAAAGAATTCACGAATGGATTCAAACTCTTGCAAGTGGCGAGCAAACGCACCCACAGAAGGCGGCTTGGATTCCATACGGATGCCCATCACTTTGCTAAACAGCTTAGAGGAAATCAGGATGTCGGATTTCTTACCTGCAACGTCGATGAAGTAGTTACGCAGTGATTTGAGCAAGAAATCAAACAAGAACACCACAAAGATACCGCTTGCCAACACCCATAGCGTCTCAAACGCGAGGTTTGGTACTACTTTGTCATACACCAAGCGAGTGAACATTGGTGCAGCGATAGCAAAGATGTTGATAAGGAGAGAAGCGATAAGCACATCGCGGTAGATGCGTTTAGATTGCCACAAGGTTGACCAGAACCAGTGACCTTCTTTGGTTTTGAGCACTTCGGGAGAGCGCTCGTCATAACGGAATTGCTTTTTAACTAAAAAATAGCGACCAGTGTACTGCTCAAGTAGGTCTTCTAGAGGAATGGAGATAGGCACCATTCCGCTTTCTAGGGTGGTGATTTCAGCTTCTTGCTTCTCAACGTTAATGCTATTGAGAACGCAAGAATCACCACCTTTAAGAAGTAAGATAGCCGGCAGAATTAGGCTAGAGATCTTGTCTAAATCTGCACGGTTTTCCTTGGCAACCAATCCGGCCCTTTCCGCCGCTCTTGGTAGCAGAAACGGGGTAAGCTTGCCATCAGAGAGCGGAAGACCGTTAATCAGGGCTTCCGGTGAGTTGGCTAGTCCGTAGTATCGGCTAACGTAAATGAGCGAGTTCAGTAAAGGGTCTTTCATCCTTGGTATACCTTTCTTATTCCTTGTCGACGATGAAGCCTTGGAAGACTTCCACAAAGTGTTCGGTTAGGAAATCCAACTGAATCTGTGTTTCAACACGAGATGCGATCGTGGTAATACCCAAGTTATGAGCAGTACGTGAGATCGAAGTCAGCGTGAACTTCTGCTTCTCGTCGTGCAAGTTGTGCGTGAATAGGTAATCCAGTTTTACGTAATTCGGGCGGAATTCCTGAATGTACTCAAGTGACTGGAAGTTACGACCATAGTTATCAACACCGAACTCTGCTCCAGTTTGACGAATCGCGTTACACAGCAGGGCTGTATGGTGCGGATGGTCAATGAAACACGCTTCTGGAAGCTCAAAGTGGAGCATAGGTGCAACTTTCGGGTGCTTCTCTAGCATGCTGGTGGTCCAACGAATGAACGATGGTTGAGACAAGCTGCTTTGTGCGATGTTGATTGCCACTGGCTCTTTTAGCTCGCCGCTTTCTAACATCTTAATCATCGACTCAATGACGTATTGGTCGAAGATGTTGGTTGCGTCTAGCTGCTCAAGAGCAAACAGGTATTGGTTTGCTCGGTAAGTCTCGCCATCTTTTTCGATGCTTGAGAACACCTCGTTGTGGAACACTTTACCCCAAGTATTCTTCGCAGACTGGAAGCGGAATTTAATCCAATCGCTGTGAATCGCTTCTTCAACCAACGCTTTCCATTGCTGTTTACCCATAAGGTTAGAAGTATTTTCACCACCAACGAAGCCGTACGCTTTGTCTGGTTGCGCTTTCGCTTTCGACAAGGCGTTATCCACCATCGATAGCACTTCAGTGCGCGTTTTCTGATCTTTACTGTGTGCAACACCCAGTGATGCTTTTGGCTTCGCAAGACCGGTAGGATCGGTATTCAGACCATTTACACAGTTAACGATACTGTCAGCTAGAATGCGCAGTTCGCTCTCATCCATGTGTGGGAATAATAGACCGAATTCGTCGCTAGATAGACGAGCAATGGTCGCTCCTGGTACATCGATAGTGTTTTTCAGACGTTGAGACAACTCTTTCACGTGGGCATCAGCGCGTTGATAGTCTTTCGTCTCGTAAATATCGCCAATGTATTCAGCATGGAGTAGCGCGATACCCCCTTGCGTTTGTTCTGCAAGCCATTGGTCAACTTGGTTAATGTAGAACGAGCGGTTACCTAGTTTGGAGATTGGGTCTAGGTAAGCTTGAGCACGCAGACGCTGTGCTTCTTTGGCTTGTTCTTTAAATGACAGTTCGATTTGTGCCGACATTGAGTTGATGCCATCAACCACTGCAATTAGGTCCTTGGTTTTTGGACGCGCCAGTGGGTCACCAAACTGGTTGTTGGCGATCTCGTGCATTTTCTTCACGATGGCAGCCAGCGGTTTTAATGAGCGACGTAGAATGTAAGAAATCGCAATCAGACCCACTAGGAAGATAATGCCAAATGCCGTAAGTAAGCGAATAAAGCCTTGCCAAAGTTGCTCGTAAGCAGCTCCTGGGTGGCTGATGATTTCAACTTCTGCAAGTTGCATCCAACCACTGGTTACCACGCGTTTATCATGAATCGCTTTGAACAAGTTCAAGTCGATGAACCATTGTGGAACATGGCTTGGTTTGACTGGGTACGAGCGTACGATTTGGTAATCCGAATCTAACGCGGTGAGACGTACGACAGAATAAGTACTGCCATCGAACAACGCATTAATCACGGATTCTACCGCCACCTTATCCTTGTCTTTTAAATAAGGTGCCAGTGCCAAACCAACGGTGTTAATGGTGTTGTTGACCTCTGAACGTTGCTGCTGCTCTAAGCTGTCTCGAGTAGTGTTGAACTGGATTACGAATACTGATGCCATCAAGAGTATAAAGACCGTAACCATTCCCACTACAAGCTTCTTATATAGGGTCATGTTTTTCACTCGTCATAGTTAATTTTAGGTTTTTTTAACTGCAACTTACGTTCGCGCGAGCGTAAGTCATTCCAAAGGCTCAAACGTGAGGCTTTTCCTGCTAGCTCTCCAACGCTAGCAGAAGACTTCATTAGCCATAGGTTTGAACCATTAAAACTGTAAATCGGTAGCAAATCGCTACGCTTGGAGGCTCGGACAATTTCTGGATTGATGTTGTCGAGAATGAGCGGCTCTGAACTTGGGGTTGGGTAATAGGCGAGTACCATGTGAAACTGATTCAATTCGATGGCTTTTACGTAGATCAAACGCATCTTTGAATCCGGTACGCCAAGCTCGAGTAAAGAGAAGTATTTGGCAATAGTGAAATCTTCACAGTCACCGGCATTGCTGCCTAAAAACTCGAGTGGTGTTGCCCAGTAGTCTTTTTTGCCCCATAGGTCTATGTCGTCAACGAAGTAAAGTTGATTGAAAAAGTCGTTAACGCCTGCCAGCTTTTCATGAGTCTCCAATGTTTTAAAAAAGTCGATATTATCTCGCCAGGTTTTCACGCGCATTCCAGCGCGTTCACCATAGACTGAAGTGACCGTATCGACCCATCTTTGTTCTTTGTTGTTCAAGGCACCAATTTGGAACGAAAAACAACTAATGCTGATTAATAATGTAACTTTACGCTTCAATCTGGGTGGCATATTCGACTCACATCACAAGTGTACTCTTCCAATGGGCTCGACAGTGAGAAATAAGTGCTTTTTATTTAACCACTTATCAACACTTAAATATACATTGGAGAGTCCTTGCTGACACTTACTCCTTAAGTGCGTTGGTTTTGGCGCTCAAAATTGGTTTAAGCAGGTATTCCAAAACGGTTCGCTTACCTGTGATGATATCGACTGAAGCCGTCATACCTGGAATGATTGGCAAGTCTGCATCCTGTCCAAAACTGGTTTTCTCAGTTCGTACACGCACGATATAGAAGCTGTTGCCTTCCTCATCTTGTGTTGTGTCGGCACTGATGTGCTCCAGTTCCCCTTCAAGACCGCCGTACTTGGTAAAATCGTACGCGGTGAATTTCACGATGGCATGAAGGTCAGGGCGCAAGAATGCGATATCCTTCGGTGCAATTTTGGCTTCAACCAAAAGGGTATCTTCAGTTGGGACGATTTCGACGATGTCCATACCCGGTTGAATAACGCCGCCAACGGTGTTGACGTTCAATGTTTTGATAGTGCCTGTCACTGGAGAAACCACAACGGTACGATTTACGCGGTCTTCCAAGCCCACAGCCGATTCCACGAGCGCAGAAAGTTGGTCTTGGGTGCTATTGAGCTTCTCTTGTTGTTCAGAACGGAATTTCAGAGCAACATCAATACGATTAAGCATGGATTCGCGGATACCAGATTTGATTACGGGAATCTTCAGTTCACTGGATGTCATTTCGCGGCGTGTGTCGTTCACCTGACGCTGTAGTTTCAACAGTTCGATTTTAGGCACAACGCCTTCATCTGCGAGCGGCTTGGTAATGTCTAACTCTTTCTTGGCAAAACGATAGCTCTGGCGCAAGTTACTCACACGTGCTTGGATCTCAACCAGGTCTTGCTGCTTCTGCTTTACTTGCTGGTCG
Source organism: Vibrio sp. NFR (assembly GCF_027587095.1). Taxonomy (NCBI): domain Bacteria; kingdom Pseudomonadati; phylum Pseudomonadota; class Gammaproteobacteria; order Vibrionales; family Vibrionaceae; genus Vibrio; species Vibrio sp. NFR. The sequence continues at coordinate 170,812 of NZ_JAPPTN010000002.1, read as the reverse complement.
ATAACTGAAATTTGGTTACGCAGATTATCTAGGTCTTCTCGGTATTCCGCTTTTTGGCGTTGCGTTAGGCGAGGTTGATTTTCTTCAAGCGTTGGTGGGAATGTCAGTTTTCCGTAATCAAGAACGACATTTTGTTCCCAGTTGCTGTCATCGAAATCGCGATTGACTTCGACGCTACTGATCGACGCAGAAAGTTGCAGTACGGAAGCCGTCAAGTTGGCAACTTGTTGTTCACGTTCACGGAAGTCTGAGCGGAAACGCGTGTCGTCAATCAATAACAACTGCTGACCTTTTTCGACTCGTTGACCTTCCTTCACCAAGATCTCTTTGACCAAACCACCTTCGAGGTTTTGTACGACTTGGATTTGAGAGGAAGGGATAACCTTGCCTTGCCCTACGGTTACTTTATCGATTTGCGCCCACGACGCCCAAGCGATAGCCGCAACAAAGAATAACACCATCACCCACAGCATTAAGCGGGCACTATTTGGCGTATTTAGAAGCAATGCAGCGGTTTTGTCGTCAACAAAATCCAGCTCTTCGCTGCTTAGTTTGTTGTAGTTGTCTCGGCTCATCACATTCCTTGTTTTATAAAGACGGTTTATCTTTTTGATCTTATTATTATTAACGGAGCATGTCAGCATACTCAGCTAATAAAAATGTGTGAAAGGGGTAAGTCCCCCCTCATTTACTGTGCCTTGAACTTTGTTTTGTCCAACTGATGTTTTTTTAGTTTGTCGTACAAGGTTTTGCGCGACACTTGTAATTCTAGTTGAACCTCTTTGAGTCTGCCTCTATGTCGTTGCAAGGCATCAAACAACAAGCAATATTCAAAGTGTTCTGTGCGTTGGGTCATACTTTGGATTTCAATGCTTTTTTCGCTGTTCCAATCCTCCATACGAAACGCGTCCGGTTTCAATGCCCTTAATTCGGCAAACTGTCTCAATTGTTTGATGTTTTCTGGCCAATCGAGTTCCGTAATCCGCTTCACTTCATTCAGACTAATCTGAGGGGGTTGGAGCTGATAGCGACTCGCTGCATGACGCACGAAGTGTTTGTATAAGGGACCGATGTCTTCTTTACGTTCATTCAAATTCGGCATCCGAATCATCTTCACTGAGCTTTCAATGCCTTTATCGACGGTGTTTGCAGCACCAAATACGCGTTGCAGTTTCGGGTGGTTAAACAAGCATTGCCACTGTTTTTCCGATATATGCTCGGCGCTGTGTAAGTACAAACTGCAATGGCTTTTACCGTCTGTAAGATGATGTATGGTTTTGTCTAATGCTTCATGTGAAAGCTCGTATAAGTCTTCACCGGATGCGGCAATCAACTCACTTTCTGCGGTCGCATGGATATCGTGAGCAAACTGAGCAGCGAGTCTTCGCCCTGTGCCATCTTCACCGACAAAAATGAGCGGCTGGTGGAGTGGGGCGCTTATCAGCGCACGGCGAATGTCGACCATAGCTTGACTGTGACCAATCATTTTTGGACCGACATGGGTTTGCATGTCGAGCTCTTTCTTTAGCCAGACGTTTTCTTGCAATAAGACCAGTTTATCGCCGGCATTGTTGAGCGATTTTAATAGTTGCTCGGTAGAGAATGGCTTTTCAAGAAAGTCATACGCACCGCTCTTCATCGCTTCGACCGCGGTTTTTACATCACCATGCCCAGTTAATACGATAAATTGAAAGTGATTATTTTTGCCTAACAGGGTGCGCATGAACTCTAACCCATTCATCACTGGCATGTGGATATCGGTGATGATCAGTGCTGGCGTATTGGGATCAATCACGCGCAGCGCTTCAACTGCATTTGGGAAGCAAGTGACGTCAATTCCTTCAATCAATAACGCTTGAGTAACCGCATCACGAATATGCGGCTCATCATCGACAAAGAAAACAGGGTTATGCATGAGAGTCTTCCTCTGCTGGATGAAGTGAAACGAGAGGTACGCTGACGACAAAAGTCATCCCACCTGATAGCTGAGATTGTGTGTCCATTTGATGGCGAGCGTGACGGGTATAATCGGCATCGTTATCAGCATCATGATTATAAGCGCTGAGTGAGCCTTGATAGCTCTCCAAAATGCGTTTTGAGATGGTTAAACCCAGTCCGAGCCCCTCTGGCTTGGTGGTGTAAAACGGGTCGAAAATCTTAGCTAAGGCGTGTTCTGACATGCCGGGGCCGTTGTCAGAAACCAAAATATCGCAGTTACTCTGGTCACACTGCACGGCAATCGAAATCTGTGGGTCGATACAATACCCTTCCATAGCTTGAGCTGCGTTGTGGAATAGATTGATCAGCACTTGCTCAAGCTCGACGCTGTGAATCGCGAGTTTTACGTCGTATTCAATGGCTGGCACTTTAAGCGTCACTCCCTGTTTGATCAGCTTACTGCTCAGAATACGTGTCGCGTTGTGCACCGCATCGTGTAGAACCGATACCTCACTGTGTAGGTTGTCATCCGTCTTACGCGTGAAGACCTTTAAGCGTGCAATGACTTCGGCCATGGTATCGTTGAGCGACAGCATCTTATCCAGATTGTCCGCCACCATTGGGTAACGCTCCATTGTCATTAAACGCTGCGAGTTTTCGGTGTAAGTCCGCAGCGCAGCCAGTGGCTGATTGATTTCGTGATTAATGCTTGCAGACAGTTCACCAAGTAGCGCTAACTTTGCCGCTTGAGTTAGCTCTTGTTGCGTTTGCTTCAGTTCTTGTTGGCTCTGCTCATATTGATGCACGGTTTGTTGTAACTTGTGGTTGGCTTGGCTGAGGATGAAAGTTCTCTCTGTTACCTTTTCTTCCAAGCTGGCATTGACATTGGCAAGACGTGCTTTATTGACCAGCATTTGGAACCATGCCAACGCAATTAACCCCACAAGCGCATACAGCAGCAGATAAACTATGTCGGCTTGCAATACAGCGGTGAAGACTTCTTGTTGGCTAATCAGTGCAATGACGCGAAAACCTTTGTCAAACAGATTGGTCGCGTAAGCAAGGTAGTTGGGTGACACCAAGAGTTGGTTGTTTTCAAACTGATTGACTCCGCTTTGCCCAGTGAGCTCGCCACGATATTGAGGAAGGGTATCACCGTATTGTTGAGTTTGATTGAGCTCTTGTTTTGCTTGTTCAGATAATGGGAACAGAGCACGATAGCGCCAATCGGGCAAGTTACTCATGAACACCACGTCGTGCACACCCGCAACCAGTAAATCGCCATCATCTTGTGCCAAGCGCTGTTCTAGCTGCTCCAAATTGACTTTAACTGTTATTACGCCTTCGACTTCGCCATCGACCCAAAGTGGTGATGAGAAGAAATATCCGCGCTTATTGGAGCGAACCCCGAGGGCAACGTATTGAGCCTTCTCCCCATTTAATGCGTGTTGAAAGTAAGGACGAAAGGCAAAATTAGAACCGACGAAACTGTCGTCTTGTTGATAGTTGCTCGATGCGATCACCAAACCGGTTTTATTGTGCACGTAAATAGTGTCAGCTAGGCTTTGTGCTAACCAATCAGCGAGCAATAAATTGAAGGATTCTGACGGTTTACCCTCTTTGACTGCTGCGAGTAATCTTGGGTCATGGCTAAGCAAGTTCGGGATTTGTTCAAACTTTGCCAGTTCATAATCGATTTCCTGTGCAACCTGCGAAGCTTGAGTTTGCAGCTTATTTTGCCACTGATCATGTTGATGCTGGGTTGCGTATTTATGAGTCAACATCAGCCCGACCAGACCGATGGTGAGCAAGACCAATAAAAAATGGCGCAGAGCTTTGGGGTTAAGTAGGTTCACGATTGGCTCACTAGTTTTTAACGCCATGTTATCAAAAGGCATTTAGTGATGCTGTGAGCTGCTGCGACAACGTGACATAACACAAAACCGCAATCAGGGTTCTCGCTTGCTTTCCTTGAATTTCCCTATCATCGGGCGCACAATCGACAAAAACGAGTGAAGGAGTGAAGATGGAACTTGCTGATATTCGTCGTGAGTACACAAAAGGTGGCCTGCGTCGTAAAGATTTAAAAGCAGATCCGATTGATCAATTTAACCTATGGTTAGAGCAAGCGGTACAAGCAGGGTTGACTGATCCAACCGCAATGACGGTCGCGACAGTGGACGAAAATGGCATGCCGTTTCAACGCATTGTGCTGCTGAAAAACGTCGATAAAGATGGCTTTGTGTTCTACACCAACTTGGGCAGCCGTAAAGCGCAGCAGCTTGAGCACAACAGCAACATCAGCCTGCATTTCCCATGGCATCCACTTGAGCGTCAGGTTCACATCACAGGTGTGGCAGAAAAGCTAACGCCGATGGAGAACATGAAGTACTTCACTTCTCGTCCGAAAGACAGCCAATTGGCTGCGATTGCGAGCAAACAAAGTAGCCGTATTTCTGCACGTGGTGTATTGGAAGGTAAATTCCTAGAGTTGAAGCAGAAGTTTGCCAAGGGTGAAATCCCGATGCCATCCTTCTGGGGTGGTTTCCGCGTCAAGCCGCAAAGCATTGAATTCTGGCAAGGTGGTGAACATCGTCTGCACGACCGTTTCTTGTTCTCAAATCAAGAAGGCGAGTGGGACATCGATCGCCTTGCGCCGTAATGGCTTTGACAAAGAGATAAAAAACACCGCCTCAATAGGCGGTGTTTTTGTGTTTACCCAATGGCGAATCAACGTTCACCGTTAAGCACGACAGAAAGCTGATGTTTAAGCAGGGTTTTCGGCACAATCGATCCGTAGCCTGCCTCCATGGCTTTGTCGATAAGTTCGTTCTTACTGTTGGCTTCAAACTTAGTACGCAGACGAGCAACATGCCCTTCTACGGTCTTGGTTGAAATCCCCATGACCTGTGAGATGAATTGCGGCTTTTTGCCATACAGCAACAAGAACAGAGTCTCTTGCTCACGGCAGGTCAGCTTTTCTGGCTCGGGTTTCAGGTTAGAAAAACGAAAGATGGACTGCTGGTTGGGCGTGCCACCGATGGCTCTGCATACCCAATATCCCACTTCGATGACGGCGGTATCAGTAAGCTCGCGACCATAAAATATGGTGCCAATGATGTTGCCGTCGTCGTCTCGCCAAGGCGTCTTAGTAAAAATGTGCGCTCGCCAATGACCATCTGGATAAGGGTGGATATCAAGGATCTTTAGCGACTCGCCTGTTTCAATCACGTGCTTATCTTGTTCTTGAAACTCTTTTGCACATTCAATGGTAGGGCTTGCGACCTCAAAGTCTGTTTTGCCTATACAGACTTCAGGTGAATCGTAGCCTATCAATTCTGCGTATTCCTGATTCACATAGCGGAATACCGAATCTTTATCTTTGCATCCCCAACAACCCGGTAGCTGTCGAAGGAGCGACTGTTCTATGGTATTGACTGGAATATTCACAAGGGACTCACTACTGCTACATATCGCCTGCTTGATTGCAGGTCAGTATTCTCACTTCGCTTATCCCGCGTTTTTATTACAACACTGCCTTGATCATGCTTTCGAGAATCGCGCCAGATGGAACTGGAAGAGAGAAGGTCGATCAGGATAACTCAGCGTGATGATTAACGTCAGGATACGGTGAGATGGTCGATATATTATCAGCTTATGCCATTGTTTTCATTGGCGTGAGACAAAAAAAAGCCAGCCTGAAGACGGGCTGGCAACACAAGATATAATCTTGTCGACGTGTAGAAGAGGTTCTAAATTACATAGCGAGGGTCTGCTAAGTAAGTTAGAGGTATCAAGTAGATACCGATGAGCTCAGGGTCGTATGCATCCTAGAGCTCGAGGTCTAATGTATTGAATTGTGAGCATATTAGTAAGGGGGGAAATCCCTCTATGCCCCTGTTTTTCGGGCATTTCGTGCGCTTTCGATCGTAGTTTTTACCTTGTTGCTTACATTGGTGTGCATTTCAACCCCAAAGATCTTTGCTATTGGCTTGTCTCATCTTTGGTAATTTTGGCTATCTGTCCGTTTTTGTTAAAAAAATTGGTTGCACATTGACCGTAAGTTTCTCTTACATGATCATCGTTCCGGAACTATGATCATGTAGAGCGCAATGATCGTGTTGATTTGATCTTGTGCGATTGGATTGGGGAAGATTTGCAACCCAACAGAGAAGGTATATGATGCCAAGATATAAGCCGACTGTGTAAAGACGACTGTTTGAAATGAGTGATTCAGATAACCCGAAAGCCCCGCTATATAAAGAGATCATGCTGCCTAAACCAGCAGAGTTGATCACGCTTCCGTCTTATATGGATTGCCATGATCATGCTTACACACAGATCGTGATCGGTTTAAAGGGACAAGCAGAATTCGAAGTTCGTGGTCAGGGCAATTTGGTTGGTCCGGGGCAAGGTTGCATCGTAACGGCATCTTCTGATCATGCTTTCGGTGGCGTGATTCATCAATCAGACATCTTGGTGCTTAATATGCCAAAGCCTGCCAACGATGATCCTGAGATGTTGCAAAAAATCAATAACCTAGAACGCTCTCATCTTTACTTCCAATTGGATGGTCAGATTCAAAAGCTGATTCAAATGCTGGTGCAAGAGATGCGTAATCATCCAGACGATTTACTGCTTAGCCGTGCGTGTAATGACACCGTGATCGCTCTTATGCAGCGTCATATATCAGCATTTGAAACCTCAAGGAAAGAGTCACGCTTTGATCTGGAAGCGATTGACCGTTACATCGAACAGCACTTGAGCCACAAAATCAGCGTGGCGCAATTGGCTGGCAGCGTATTTTTGGGTGAAAGCCAATTCCATAGCTTATTCAAAGATCAGATGGGCATTACGCCGCATCAGTACGTGCTCGGCAAACGCATCGATATGGCGCGCGATTTGATTGAACAAGGTCACTTAACGTTGGGGCAAATTGCCGAATTCACCGGTTTCTCAAGCCAAAGTACTTTCACTCATACCTTTACTCGTTTACAAGGATTATCACCTTCTCAGTATAAGAAACAGGTTGGCTAACACTGCTCATCAAGTTGCTTATTTGAGCGAAGCCGCGTATGAGTCGCGGCTTTTTTGTGCTTGTGTTTTGCACAGGAAAGTCGAACTTTTTTGCGTAATTCTCCGGAAAATTTCAATGTTTTTGTCCATTCCTCACAAAAGCGCAATCTAAATCCTTCTTATTCAAACAGAAATTGCTCAAAACCCGCCTGCTTTTGTTGTAAATGACATGCAAAGATGAATTTTTACAACACAATATATTATGTATTTGCGTGTGACTATGTAGGTGTTTTGTTATAAAAGCGAGTTTTTAGCAAAAAGCTCGGAGTTTTTGACAAGTATTCTTCTCGGGCTCAAAATACACTGCCAGCCATTGATGATCCTCGAAGCGGTTTTCGAGGAGAGAGATTGAGGAAAACGCATGTTTACAGCAACGAACGTGTTAACACCGGAATTTATCGAGCAGCCGCTTGATAAATTGTGGTCACTGATCTCGCCATTGTACATGGTGGACGAGTCTCAATGGCTAGAGCAATTATTGCCACTAGCAACGCCGACAGCGGAAGAAAAATCGGCAATCACGACCCAAACAACCCAGCTTATCGAAGCCATCCGTGCGGATAAAAAGTCAATTCAGATGATTGATGCGCTATTGCTGGAATACAGCTTAGATACTCATGAAGGTATCTTACTGATGTGTCTTGCAGAAGCATTGATGCGTATTCCTGATTCAGCAACGGCGGATGCACTGATTAAAGATAAGTTAAGCGTTGCTGACTGGAAATCTCACCTTAAGAGTTCTGATTCTGTCTTCGTTAACGCTTCAACTTGGGGCTTAATGCTAACAGGTAAAGTGATTGGTCTTGGTGAGCAGGAAACCCAGAGCCCAGGTCAGGCTGTAAACCGTCTGGTAAATAAATTCTCAGAACCTGTGATTCGTAAAGCCATGTATCAGGCAATGAAGATCATGGGTCATCAGTTTGTACGTGGTCGTACGATTGAAGAAGCGCAGAAGAACGGTCGCCCAATGCGCGACAAAGGTTTCACTTACTCATTTGATATGTTGGGTGAAGCGGCGCTGACCACAGCAGACGCAAGCAAGTACTTCAAAGACTACCTAATGGCGATCGAAGCCGTTGGTCGTGAAGCGTACGGCAGTGACACAAGCCCTGCACCTTCTGTTTCTATCAAGCTTTCTGCACTTCACCCACGTTACGAAGTGGCGAATGAAGAACGCGTGATGACAGAGCTTTATGACACCTTAACGCAACTGCTTAAACGCGCTATCGAAGTGGATGTTGCCATCACGATTGACGCAGAAGAAGCAGACCGTCTTGAGTTGTCACTCAAACTGTTTGAAAAACTGTACCGCAGCGACCTAGTGAAAGGTTGGGGCAAGTTTGGTTTAGTAGTTCAAGCCTACTCGAAACGTGCACTACCTGTGCTCGTGTGGCTAAACGGTCTAGCAAAAGAACAGGGTGATCTGATCCCACTGCGTCTAGTAAAAGGCGCGTACTGGGACAGTGAAATCAAATGGTCGCAACAAGCGGGTTACGAGAACTACCCTGTTTACACGCGCAAAGAAGCGACGGATGTGGCTTACCTAGCGTGTGCGCGTTTCCTACTGAGTGAAAGTGTGCGCGGTAATATCTTCCCGCAGTTTGCTAGTCACAACGCGCACACTGTTACTGCGATTGCTGTAATGGCAGAGCACAAAGATTTCGAATTCCAACGTCTGCATGGTATGGGTGATTCGCTTTATAACCATGTAATGGACACTTATGGTCAGCCAGTACGTATTTACGCGCCAGTTGGTAGCCATGCGGATCTACTGCCTTACTTGGTTCGTCGCTTACTAGAAAACGGTGCGAACAGCTCGTTTGTACACCGTTTGGTGGACGCGCGTTGCCCAATTTCAGAGCTGACGCATCACCCTGTTGATGTGCTGACCTCTTTTGAGACGCTACACAACGGTCAAATTCCAATGCCAACCGGCATCTTCCCAGAGCGTAAAAACTCATACGGTGTGAACGTTGATATCGACAGCGAAGCGAAGCCGTTTGAAGCGCAGGTTGAAAGTTTCCTAACCCAGAAGTGGACAGCGGGTCCGATCATCAACGGCGTGAAACATGCCGAAAGCATGATCAAGGAAAACTCCGCAGAGATCATTACTGCCCCTTACGATCGTCGTATTGAAGTGGGTCAGGTGGCTTTCGCAAGCCTTGATCATGTTTCCGCTGCAATCGAAGCGGCTGATGCTGCATTCCCAGAGTGGAAAGGCACTGCAATTGAACAAAAAGCGGCGTGCCTAGATAAGCTTGCGGATTTGATGGAAGAAAACTTGGCTGAGTTGGTGGCGATTTGTCACCAAGAAGCGGGTAAGACGATTCACGATAGCATTGATGAAGTGCGTGAAGCGGTCGACTTCTGTCGTTACTACGCGAAACAAGCGCAAAATCTTCAGCCGTTTGAACTAGAAGGTTTTGATGGCGTGAAACGTATGTCTAGCCGTGAAGGGTTAGGTGTATTCGTTTGTATCAGTCCATGGAACTTCCCATTAGCGATCTTCCTTGGTCAAGTCACAGCAGCATTGGTTGCGGGTAACACCGTTGTGGCTAAGCCAGCTGAGCAAACCAGCTTAATTGCGTCGCGAGCGATTGAACTGATGCTAGAAGCCGGCTTCCCTGCTGGCGTGATACAGCTATTACCAGGTCGTGGTGGTGAAATTGGTCATGCACTAACGTCTCACGATGCGATTGCAGGCGTGGCATTTACTGGTTCGACAGCAACGGCGCAGCGCATCAATGTGACGCTTGCCGAGCGTAGCGCGAAGCCAGTACCGTTTATCGCTGAAACTGGCGGTCAAAACGCCATGATTGTGGATAGTACGGCACTACCAGAACAAGTTGTGCGTGACGTGATTCGTTCCGCTTTCGCTTCTGCTGGTCAACGCTGTTCCGCTCTGCGCGTTCTATTTGTTCAAGAAGACGTGGCGGATCGCATCATCAACCTTATCCAAGGTGCGATGAATGAACTGCATGTTGGTATTCCTTACCTACACAAAACGGATGTGGGTCCGGTTATCGACAGCAATGCAAAGAACAAACTCCTTGCTCACCTAGAGCACATGACAAGTACGCAAACCAAAGTTGCTCAATTGCAGTTGGATGAAGCGTGTCAGCACGGTGATTTTGTATCACCAAGTGCGTTCGAAATCTCGGGCATTGATGTTCTGAAAGAAGAGCAATTCGGTCCTATCTTGCACATTGTTCGCTTTAAAGCGTCTGAGTTGCCAAATGTGGTTGAGCAAATCAATCAAACCGGTTTTGGTCTCACAATGGGCATCCACAGCCGTAACGAAACCACTTACCGTTGGATTGAAAAACACGCTCGTGTGGGTAACTGCTACATCAACCGTGATCAGGTTGGCGCGGTGGTTGGCGTTCAGCCATTCGGTGGTCAAGGTTTGTCGGGTACGGGTCCGAAGGCTGGTGGTCCTCACTACCTATACCGCTTTACTAAACAACATCTTGTTCAAGCTGAGAAGGCGTAAGGAGTCGCATTATGGTTCATCAGATCACGTTTTTTAAAGATGCATTCTCTGCGTGGGAGCAGTGGAATCTGACCGATTTTGATTACAAATGTGAGCATTTGCTGGCATTTAAATCTGCGATTGAAGAGCAGCATAGCGTGGTTGGCAAAGTGGTGTCTTACCACTTGCAGCAAGCGTCTACTCTGTTAGCAGAAACTCATCAGTTAGTGGGGCCTACGGGTGAAACTAACGAGCTGTACGCAGCGGGTCGCGGTGTGGCTTTGGTTGTTTGTGAAAACAATCTAGCAAATACCGAGAACGCTCTGAACAGCACATTTGCAATGATCACCTGTGCTCTGATTGCAGGCAACAGCGTGGTGATTTGTAGTGACAATACAGAGCTTACTCAATTGGTTAAGCATGCTGTGGCGTCAGCAAACTTCCCATCTAACTTAGTCCAAGTGGTTGCGTACGATGCGTCTTCCCCGTTGTTAGACAGCGACGTACGTAGTGTGGGTTATATTGGGCATTCACAGGTTGAGCATGCGCTTAACCTGCAACTGGCTAAGCGTGACGGTGCCATCGTCGGCTTAGTTTCTGAAACGGATTTAGAGTCACCGACATTGACTCATGATCCTCATCTGTCGTTGCGCTTCATTACCGAGCGTACTCGAACGATAAATATTACAGCGGTGGGCGGTAACGCGACTCTACTCGAGTTGGGAAGCGACTCCCACTAACCTGACTTGTGATACCAATCTGAACCAAAAGAGCCCGAGAGCTTACTCGGGTTGGTATCTCTTACTTTGATGTATTGCTGCGATGGCAAAATATCAAAGCAGGCAAGGAAGGAAATAATTATAACGAGGACTATCAAATGATAGAAAATAGCTTTGCTATCACGACCACTTTTGTGGCGTACTTACTAATTATGGTTGCCATTGGCGTTTACGCGTATAAGAGGACTTCCAATTCATCAGACTACTTCCTAGGTGGTCGTAGCCTTGGTCCATGGCCAGCGGCACTTTCTGCAGGCGCATCAGACATGAGTGGCTGGTTGCTACTTGGTCTTCCGGGGTATGCATATGCAGCAGGTATTGAAGCGTTCTGGCTAGCAGGTGGTCTGCTTGTGGGGACATGGCTAAACTGGTTAATCAGTGCAAAACGTCTACGTACGTACAGCATTCAAACTGATGCGCTAACGCTGCCTGAATTCCTGTCGCGTCGCTTTAACGATAAGTCGAAACTGATTCAGACAATCTCTGCGTTCTTCATTCTTCTATTCTTCCTTTTCTACACCAGCTCAGGCTTGGTAGCAGGGGGCAAACTGTTTGAGACCGTATTCGGCTTGGATTACAGCATTGCCGTTATCATTGGCACGGTGTGTGTGGTTTCTTACACGCTATTCGGTGGTTTCTTAGCGGTATCTTGGACGGACTTGGTGCAAGGTCTATTGATGGCAGCTGCACTAATGATCGTGCCAGTTGCTGTGATGGATGGTGGTCTAGGTCAATTGGCGACGGACATGCACAACATTAACCCAGAGCTACTAACGCTATGGAACGATACGAAAGGCGAGCCTCTATCAGCTATCGCGATCATCTCGTTGGTGGCATGGGGTCTAGGTTACTTCGGTCAGCCACACATCCTAGCGCGTTTTAAAGCTTCTCGTTCGAACAAAGACCTAACAACAGCGCGTCGTATCGCTGTAGGTTGGACTGCGCTTTCTATGGCGGGCGCAATGCTAGTTGGTCTTGTTGGTCTAGTGTGGGTAACAGGTCACCCTGGTACGCAACTAGAAGATGGTGAGAAAATCTTCATGCTATTGGTGAACACGGTATTCCACCCAGTGATTGCCGGTATCCTATTGGCGGCAATCCTAGCGGCGGTAATGAGTACTGCGGATTCACAACTTCTAGTATCGTCATCTGCTCTAGCAGAAGACTTCTACAAGCAAGTGATTAAGCCAGATGCAACGTCTGAAGAAGTTGTAATGATTGGTCGTGTGGGCGTTATCGTGATTTCTCTTATCGCGCTATTCCTAGCAATGACGCCAGACAGCTCTGTTCTCGGTCTTGTATCTTACGCTTGGGCAGGCTTTGGTGCTGCGTTTGGTCCAGCAGTTGTGCTTAGCCTTTACTGGAGCGGTATGAACCGCAACGGCGCACTAGCAGGTATCCTAATCGGTGGCGTGACTATCGTGGTTTGGAAACAGCTAACAGGCGGTTGGTTCGATGTGTACGAAATCGTACCGGGCATCATCTTCTCAACGATTGCGATCATTGTTGTAAGTAAGTTGACTGGTGGTGCAGCGCAAGAAGTGCTTGAGCAACACAAAGAATACGAGAAGAAATTGGTTGAGCTAGACTAATTCCTCTCAATTAAAAACAAAGCCCGCGTTTGTCGCGGGCTTTTTTGTGCTTACTCGATGGTGATTTGAATGACCCGTAATACCTCAATTCGAGAATTTCTGAGGTATAGTAAAAAACGTGTTGACCCGTCTATCAGTGTAGGGCTGATGCTATGTCTGTACCGACAAAAGGAGCCACTATGCTAACCGTAACCCAACTGGCCAGAGAGTGTGGACTCTCTCGTACTACGATTCTTTACTATGAACGTGAAGGCTTGCTAGCGCCTGCACATCGTTCAGAAAACGGTTATCGCTGGTATGGAGAAAAAGAGATGCAGCGTTTAAAAACCATTTCGTCTTATCGTTCTTATGGGTTACCGATTTCCAGCATACGCACTTTGTTGGCACAGAAAGGCAAATCTCAAGCGGAGATCTTGAAAGACCATTTCAATGAACTCGAACGCGAGATTCAAAATCTGCGAGCGCAGCAAAAAGCGATCGTGGTGCTATTACAAGAACCACAGCTGATAGAGGATAATATTGTGACTAAAGAACGTTGGGTACAAATCATGCAAGCGGCGGGCTTCTCTGAAAGCGACATGGTGACATGGCACCAGAAATTTGAAGAGATGGAGCCTGCTGAGCACCAAAAATTCCTTGAATCTTTGGGTATTGAGCAAGACGAAATTGTGCGCATTCGCGCTCTATAATTAGCGCTTAAGCAGGACATTAAAAACCGGTTAAATAAAAATAAGCCTCTTCGTGAGGCTTATTTTTTATAACAGCTTACTTAATCATAAACTGCTTAGAAACGGATCTTTGAGTAAACCACAGTGTTACTCAATTCCCCTGAGGTAGAGAGGCGGTCGTGTCTCAACTCACCTTCAAAGTCATAACCACAACGCTCTGCGACAGCACGGCTTTTTAGGTTGGTTGAATCTGCCATAATCGCAATGCGTCTTGCACCGAGGTCTTCAAACGCGTAGCGCTCTAGCTCAAGCACCGCTTCGGAAATGTAGCCGTTGCCCACCGCGGCATCATCCAGCCAGTAACCGATTTCAAACGACGGCACTTCTTGATCACGAATCATTAAGCCTACTGCACCAATTAAACGGTCGCTTTCTTTTTCAATAATGAAGTAACGCAACTCCCCTTCAAAACTTTCAAAGTTGGCGATGGCTTTTTCTGTCCCCTCAATCATTGCTTCTAGTGTGAGCACATGTGGCACCCAAGGAAGATACACTTCGAGTGTCTTCTGGCTACGCAGTACTGCTTGGTGTGCTTCTTCTGCACGTTCTAAACAAGCAGGGATTAGCTTAAGACGTTTCGTTTCCATATCGGCTCTCCTTTGGGTGAAAAATGAAAGAAAAATCATTTAAGCAGATGTACTTAGAATGATCTAGTTGTTCGTATACCCAAATAACCTCGAGATGCTAGGTTCAGCGAGAATGACTTGGTTTGTATACGCGGCGGCGATTTAAAGGTCTAGTGGGTCTAAATCAAGAATCGGCAACAAAGTATACAAGCCAAGGTAGTTCGCCCTTTGGGAGCATGTCATTGACTCGATTGCTGCGTCAAATAACTTGGAAAGAGCTGGCTATTACGCTGCGTTGTTTTCCTTGACCTCGAGTCAATGACAACGCTCTGAATCCTGCATCATGAAGTCATTTGGGTATACAATATTATTCACTTGGTTTGTTTTGAAGAACCTGAGAGAATCGTAGGGTTATTAAAACCACTAGGTTCACTATGAAACTTTTAGTAAGAAACTTGGCTCGTCAAACGACTGAGCAAGACATGCGTGCACTGTTTTCTGCACACGGGAAGGTAGAGCTTTGTACATTGGTTCTTGATCAAGAAACCGGCTTATCAAAAGGCTTCGGCTTTGTGATCATGCCAGATGAAGCAGAAGCGATTTCTGCACTGGAAGCGCTGAACTTGACCAGCGTAGCGAAAAGCAAGATTCGCGTGAAAGTCGCTCAAGACTAAGAGAGAGAAAAGCCAGCATCACTGCTGGCTTTTTTGTATTTCAAGAGAGGAAACGAGCGCTAATCGCATTGGCACATAACGAATTCCTTCTTTCTCGCAGAGATCATCGGTAGGTTCAAAACCGTGCTTGTGATAAAACGAAACTGCGTTGGGGGCTGAACGAAGACGCACATAACTTCTTGGCTTATCATGGGTTGAGTCCAGTATCGTATCGAGAAGTTGTTTACCCAAACCATGGCCTTGAGCTTTGGTTGCGACGAATAAGTGGGTGAGATAGTTATCATCTTTTAAAGCGGCAAAGCCAACCACTTTACTGTCGTAGAACGCCGCTAAGGCAAAGAAGTCTGGATGCGTTATTGCTTGTGTCACATCTTGTCCGATTCTTGCGAGAAAGCGCCGTTTTCCTTCTTCGGTAAAGTGCTCAAGGATGTGGCGCTGTGTAACTTTAGAAACCAAATCCGCCACTCGTATATACCCAAGTAACCTCGAGATGCTAGGTTCAGCGAGAATGACTTGGTTTGTAGACGCGGCGACGATTTAAAGATCTAGTCACTCTAAATCAAGAATCGGCAACAAAGTATACAAGCCAAGACAGCTCGCCCTTCGGGAGCGTGTCATTGACTCGATTGCTGCGTCAAACAACTTGGAAAGAGCTGGCTATTACGCTGCGTTGTTTTCCTTGACCTCGAATCAATGACAACGCTCTGAATCCTGCATCTTGAAGTCACTTGGGTATAATGTCATTCGTTTGCGCTTTGACTATCTCTATCATCAATTTTCTCTTCGATCTGTTTCATTAATTGCGCTAATTGTAGTTTATCGAAGTTGTTGGAATTTGGAACCTGATAGGAATCTGTGGCGGTGTAGAGCATCAAGCAGTTATTACTGAAAGGTTCTTTCTCAATTTGAACCTTGCTGATTTCATTCAATGGAATACGAAAGTACACTGTAGAATCTTGATGGTACTTCAAACTGTTAGAAGCGGGCTCAATGCTGATCGATTTTGGCGTAAACCACTTACGCTTAGATAGATGTAATACGTACAGCAATAGAATAAATACAGCCAATCCTGCCCCTATTAACCATAGGTAACCGCCTATATAAGCAAAGTAGGTGAGTGATAGAAACCAAATGCTGAATAAGAACGGATTGTTCTTTGGTAGGTTTTGTGAGGTCTCATGAATGATCACTTCGAATTTCCTCGCTGCTTATGTTTGACAGTTTACGCAGAGCTTGTGTAAGCGGCTGAGATTTCACTTCAATTAAAATCAGGTTTATTAGCCCACCAACGGAGATAGCCGCAAGGACCGCGCTGATACCACTTCCTTTGGTTACTAAGCCATACAGACCTGTAATCAGCATAAGGATAAACGTCGCGATTTGGATGGTTAAATGGCGCTGAACCAAATAGTGACCAGTTTGGTAGTCCTTAATAACGTAAACGTATTGCCCAAAGCTACCGAGTTCTACTTTGACCTTTCGATCTAGCGCATGACAGCGGAACCCTTGTTGATTGAGAGATTTTGCGAGGCTTTCCATGCCAATGACTCCATGTTCTATCTAGTTATCTTTTGCACATTATAATGTCACGATGAGAGCCGCTTAGTTTCGCTGAACAACAAATCTAAGAGGCAAGTCCCACCGTATACTCAGTGCTTTCTTTAGTTTGCGGAACGCTTTCAGGTTTAGTTATTCGCATCAAATCCGCATTGAACTGCGCGAGGGGTACTGCGATTTTTTTGTGCACAATTCACACTGTAAATTACACGAGTCGGAAGAGAGGTATCCGTTCTCTCTCACCTGTCGGAATCAAGACGCTCTTTACTGCCGAATGTAAAAAATACACAGTGACAATTACTTATGCGTAGTATCTCGTAGTATTACATACATAGGCATTATTGTTCATAATTTGATACAAAAGTTGAGGTCTGACCAAGGTCTCAGTTTTCAGGCACGTGTGCGGAATTTTTTGGATGTGGGGCACAAAAAACTAAAGGGGCTTTTTAATTGTGGAATTATTTTGAACAAAATATGTCAATTGTCAGTAGCACAGAAAATCAGGGAGAAGAGAAATGCCGGATATTTATTGCTCAGTTTGTAGAAGATCAACGCAGCATAAAGTGATCATGAAGCGTTGTGAACCAGAGCATATCGCCACGCTAACTGGCAAAGTCGTCAGTTTTACTCAGTTGATGGCAAAGTTTGTATCGGGTGAGCATTACTACGAGATGGAACCGCAGTACTACTGCCGTTGTTGTAACCATCGCGCTATTGGTGAAGTGGTTCAGCATCCAGCGCGACAGACATCAGCAATTATGTAATTGACGCTTACGCAGCAAGATCTTTTTCTGTTGCGAATGGCAATCCGTCGATCATAACTGGCCAGCCGTAAGACGCATATTCAGACGCCAGAGACTTTGCGACTTCGTGTGAGACGGTCGTGTACGTCCATTCTCCAACGCCAAATGGTTTGTACGCGAGTTGTAGGGTTAACATTGCTTTCTCCTTAATATTTTTACCTATTATTGCCTTATCATTTGGCTCATTTCTTTTCTCTGCAGCTCATGTTTTTCTCTTCAAAGTTCATCATTCCATTATTTTGTTAACAAAATTATCTGATTAATAAAGTCGCCAATATTGGTGTGTTGATTTATAAATTATGCAGATGAATGTTTTTATTTTTTGACTATTTGATGAATTTTTGTGCTGGGCAAACGTTAAATGTATGCAGGTTTCACACGTTGTTGATATCACTATTTGCAAACTGAATAGTTACTATTACTCTGATGACTCCTGAGTTGTTACAAGGATGTGGTTAATGAGTTACCAATTAGACAGAATTGATTTGCAAATTTTGAGGGTGCTGCATTCTCGTGGGCGAATTCCGGTCGTAGAACTGGCAAAGCAGGTTAACTTAACCACATCACCATGCTCTGAGCGTGTCAAACGGTTAGAGAAAGAAGGCTACATAAATGGTTATCATGCCGAGCTCAATGCGGAGAAGCTTGGGTTGGATGTGCAGGTCTTCATCCATATTCGCTTAGATCAAACCAGCTTTTCGATTTTTGAGAAGTTTGCTAAAGCGGTAGAGTTAATGCCTGAAATAGAAGAGTGCTATTCGCTGTCAGGTGACTTCGATACCATGATCAAAGTGCGAGTGAAGAACATGAAGGCTTACCAAGAGTTTATGTCGAGTAAGCTTGGGACGTTGCCTGGTGTGATACAAACTCGTAGTGAAGTGGTCATTGAAGAACACAAGACGGGCTTTGGGGTGAATCCCGAGCTGCTTGGTTAAATTGCACAAAGTGTGCGAAACACAGGTACAAAAAAGGAGCCAATGGGGCTCCTTTTGAGTTCTTAATGCGAGTTAATCAGCATTAGTGATTAGATGGCCCTTAGGCACTGACGAAGGTTGTCAGTACGCCGATCAGACCACCAAATACCCCGCCCCAAACGACGAGCCAGCCAAGGTGTTCTTTAATCATCTTCTGTACGATCTCTTTTACCAGCGCTGGCGTCAATTCACTTAGGCGCTGATCGATGATGCTTTCAATATTCTGTTTGATTTCATCCATCATTGCTGGTGACTCTAACTGCTCTTTGAGTGCTTCTTTGATGCTGTCGCTCTTGCTCAGTTCGATGATGGACTCTTGCATCTTCTCAACAAATGGCTGACGCATTGGTTGTAGCGCTTCTGCGCCACCAAACATTGCGAGCATGCCGCCAAATTGAGAACCTTCAATGACTTCCACTAGAGAATCAAAGGCTGGGTTTAAGTCGACTTTCTCGATCACTGGTTCTAGGTTGATGTTTACGCCGCCAGCCATTTCCTTGTTTAGGAAACGATCGATGTTCGCTTCGGTAAAAAATTGCTCCATCATCAAGTTTTTGATTGCCAATTTAAACTCTTCGAAACGAGCTGGAATGACACCTGAACCGTACAAGCCGGGTACTTTTTCAAACAGCATGTGAATCGCTAACCAGTTGGTGATAGCGCCAGAAAAAGCGAATAGACCCGCGTACCAAAGGTAATCATTTTGAATGTGGTATCCCGCGCCCATCATGGCGATCGCGAGGATATTAGTCAGCAAACTTTTGTTCATAGTGACCGATTATGTATGAATTGATGAAGTAATAAGTGGGCATGATTCTATACCTAACTGGTAGAGAGATGCTAGGTTGAGCTTGATTGGGTCTGCTTTTAGGCGGGATGAAATAGGTTAGCGCTAAAAAAACAAAACCCGACATTCACTGCCGGGTCACTGCTTTTTCTTAGAAATTCTAAGTGTACTTTTATTGTGTTTTTAGAAGCGGAAGACCTTACAACAAAGTTGGCATTTCCAGCGCTCTGAGTAGCCGAATAATTTGTCTGCCCAACTTGGTTTTACTTGTACGATCTGCATTGAACCACATTTACACATAAGCTAATTACCTTATTATTAGATTAATAACTAAGCCATCAATTGAGTATAGCTGTTTCTCAAAAAGTGAAATTACAAATGAATCCAGCTTGCTACTCTGCGTTGTGTCCACTACTAACGATTACGCAACGGGACGCCATACTACCAGAAAAAGTGTGACTTTCACCCACAAAATTGTTTTATACCTGAGAAAGTAAGTGATCGCCATCACTATTTGTGTGGGGTGTCTTCTTGGGAAAGCGGCTCGACATAGCAAAATCGAATGAAAAAACGGCGCTTATTGCGCCGTTTTAGTTTGGTGATTTACTGCAATTTAAGAACGTTAACCCTCGAGCTCTTCCCCAAGGAAGCCACCTGTTTGGTGCGCCCAAAGCTGAGCGTAAATGCCGTTGTTGGCAATAAGCTCTTTGTGTGTGCCTTGTTCGACGATGTTGCCTTTATCAAGCACAATCAAGCGATCCATTTGCGCAATGGTCGATAAACGGTGCGCGATGGCGATAACGGTTTTGCCTTGCATCAGCTCGTTCAAGCTTTCTTGAATGGCGGCTTCAACTTCTGAATCCAGTGCTGAAGTCGCTTCATCCAGTACCAGCAAAGGTGCGTCTTTTAGCAGTACACGTGAAATCGCAATACGCTGGCGTTGACCACCAGACAGTTTCACACCGCGCTCACCCACTTGTGCGTCGTAACCCACGTTGCCGAACGGGTCGGTTAGGGTTTCGATAAACTCGTGTGCGTGCGCTTGCTTAGTCGCTTTAATCAGGTCTTCTTCAGTCGCATCTGGGTTGCCATACAAGATATTGTCGCGGATTGAGCGGTGTAGCAAAGACGTATCTTGCGTCACCATACCAATATTCGAGCGTAGCGAGTCTTGCGTGACGCTCGAGATTTCCTGCCCATCAATCTTGATGCAACCTTCCTCTACATCGTGGAAGCGCAATAGCAAGTTCACTAAGGTGGATTTACCCGCGCCAGATCGTCCAACTAAGCCCACTTTCTCACCCGGTTTGATATTAAGGTCGAGGTTGTTTATCACGCCCTTTTTCTCACCATAATGGAAGCTCACGTTATCGAAGTGGATGCCGCCTTGAGAAACTTGCAGATCTTTCGCATCGGCTTTGTCTTTGATGTCGATAGGTTTAGATAGCGTCTTCATGCCATCTACGACAGTACCCAAGTTTTCGAATAGGGCACCGACTTCCCACATGATCCACATCGACATACCATTGATACGCAGGGCTAAGCTGATAGCAATTGCAATGGCACCAACGCTAATCGCGCTATCCAACCACAAGTAAATCGATAGCGCAGCCACCGAGAACACCAATAGATAATTGGAAATCTCTACTGCTACATCGAAGCCGGTCACCAAGCGCATTTGGCGATAGACGGTATGCAAGAAGCCTTTCATGCCTTCTTCGGCGTACTCGGTCTCTCGTTTACTGTGTGAGAACAGCTTCACGGTTTGAATGTTGGTATAGCTGTCGACAATGCGCCCTGTCATGGTGGAGCGAGCATCGGCTTGCTCAGTCGCCACGGCCTTTAATTTCGGAACAAAGTGGATCTGAATAGCGATGTACGCCATTAGCCAAACCAACATTGGGATCATCAAACGCCAATCAGCAGCGGCTAACATCACGATGATGCTGGTGAAGTAAACTAAGACGTAGACGAACACATCCATCGTCTTCATGACGGTTTCTCGCACCGCCAAAGAGGTTTGCATCACCTTGGTGGCGACACGTCCTGCAAAATCATCCTGATAGAAGTTCAGACTTTGATTAAGCAAGTAACGGTGCGCAAGCCAACGTACCGACATTGGGTAGTTACCTAGCAGGGTTTGGTGAATCAGCAGTGAGTAAACCACGACCAAAATCGGCATGACAATCAGCAATAAAGAGCCGTAGAAAATAAGGTCTGCTTTGTTGTCTTGCAAAAAGGTTTCTGGATTGCTGGTGGATAGCCAATCAACCAACTGACCCATGGCACCAAACAGAGATACTTCTACGATCGCCACAATCGTCGACATGATCGACATGATGATCAGCGGTTTCTCAAAGCCGCGCGTGTAATGGCGTAAGAACGCAAAGATCCCTGTTGGGGGTTGATCAGGCTGTGATTTGGGGAACGGCTCGGTAAAGCCTTCAAATCGTTTAAACATAACTCATCCTAAAGTTAAAGCATTGCCACGTCAGAGGGTGAATCCGTCAATTCTTCTTGCCTTGGACGAGGCAGAAATCCTGAACGTGGAGATAAGACATATTGTGGTCTGCTAGCCAGAAAAGCAGACGTATTTGCGTATGTGTGAGAGGCGAAAAAATAGTCTAACCGATTGTCTTTTAAATGTAACTAGTTGGTTATAAAGAATTCGCTAGTGCATTATTCTTGAGATGACCATTCACGCGTCACAAAACAGTAAATCGACAAAGTGACAATAAAAAGTCGGGTTAATCCGGTCTTATACCAAAATATTTACTTTTGGTTGATGGATTTATTATTAAAAACAGCAAAACTGCGGTTAACAATAAATTTACAATCTCATCATTCTAGTGAAAAGGAATGTATTGGATGCTATTACACGAATCAGTGCCTCAGAATGCACATGGAAAAGAAGAAAGCACGCAAAGTGCTCTGCGTCATACCGCAAATTGCGTTGTGATGGTGCCACCTAAAGAGTTTCGTTTTAACGAAGAAACTGCGCAAGACAACGAGTTTCAACACCAAGTTTCGCTAACTCAAGAAGAAGTCTCACGTAACACCATGGCTGAATTTGCTGCGATGGTTGAGATCTTGCGAAAAGAGGGCGTGCAAGTGGTTGAGTTTGACTACCCTCAATCAGACACAGCAACGCCAGACGCCGTGTTCCCAAATAACTGGTTTAGCACTACCCCAGAAGGCACTTTATATACCTTCCCGATGGCGTGTGAAAACCGTCAGCATGAAGTTCGTCCGGATGCGTTGGTCGCTGCATTAGCGCACGCAGGTCGTGAAGTGCATCAACAAGACTCACTGATTGAATATCTGGATGAAGAAGCCTACCTAGAAAGCACGGGCGTGATGGTGCTCGATCACTTCAACAAAACCGTTTATGCCGCGCTCTCACAACGTTGCGATCGTCTGGTTTTAGAAGATTACGCCAAGCGCATTGGTTATGATCGCGTGATTTCTTTCCAAACCCGTTTGCCTTCTGGTGCTCCGATTTACCACACTAACGTGATGATGGCTGTAGGTGAGCAGTTCTGTGTGATTTGTGATGAAGTGATCCCTGAGTTTGAGCGTCGCTTTGTGCTTAAATCATTGGCGAAAGATAAACAGGTGATCTCGATTTCTCTTGAACAGATGAACCAGTTTTGCGGCAACATCCTTCAACTGGAAACGGTACGCGGCGATAAGGTCATTGCTATGTCTCAATCGGCTTACGATGCGTTCTCACCAGCACAAAGAAATCAACTGGCGACTCACGGTAAATTGCTGCCATTCGACGTTTCTACCATCGAATCGATTGGCGGTGGCTCTGTACGCTGCATGCTCGGTGAAGTCTTCCTGCCGAGTCGTAAAGCCGTGTTGTAAACCAACCCTGAATTTCCCCCAAAAAGCACCATGTTGAAAGATGTGGTGCTTTTTTATTGACGGGCTCTAGCGGGTTTACGACATTACCTTGTGTAGAGCGGCATTGGCGAGTGAAGCCGTTTTATGCACTCTGGCAATAAAAAGCTCGGCACATGCTAACGCATCACTTGCTGCGCTGTGGTTGTAGTAAGCTGGGAATCCAAGGTTCTCCCTGAGGTCATCAAGCTGAAAGCTGGCAGGGCTATGGGCAAGGTTTGATGATAAGAATCGTCGTTCGAGCTCCATCGTATCGATAAAGTAAAAGGGAAGTTTAACGATGCCAAACTTTTTGCTGAGGTAGCGCGACAGGAAGCCTTTCTCAATGAATGCTCCATGAGCTAACACCACTTTTCCTGCCAAGGTTTCAAAGAGTTTATTCATCGCTGCATCGATAGTGAGCCCTCGGCTGAGGTGCTTGGGGGTTAATTGGTTCACGCTGGCACTTTTAGCGGTGATGTATTGCCCGTGTGAAATAAAAAGCTCGTCAACGGTCGACAGTTCGATCTGTTGAAAACTGAATGGCACTAAACCAATAGACAAAATCTGGTCGTGTTTAAAATCGAGTCCACTTGTCTCGAAGTCAATAGCGACATATTTAAGCTGTTGAAGTGGTGACGTGACAGAGGGTAATGGAGTGCTGAGATAGGTTCCCCAACCGCCAATCCATTCACCTTGCTCTTCGATATGTTGTCGAAGTGTCTCGATGTTCTCCAAGTGGAACTTGTGTTTTAGACTCGTCAACATGGCTTATTGGTTTCCCTTTACAAACCTGAGCTTTGCGACGTCTTGCAAATTACCGATGATTTTAAACGCTTCTTTGAGGTGCTTTCTTTCAAAACTGCTGAATTGATCGGGTGCGATGTGGTTATCGGGTATATGCCCGTTTTGTATAGCATGCAATTGATGGCGGAAGCGAACTTGGCTGATGAATCGCAGCGCTTCAATAATGCTCTCGCAGGCATCTTCAGAAATGGCTTTATGAGTCATAGCATAACGAAATCGCTCCTCTGTGCCAGCAAGCTTGCATCCTACCGAGAGGCTGAAAATTCGCGCTAAATCTACGATGAGATTCAAGGCGTACTTTTTGATGTTTAAGGTATTGCTGTGCTCCCCACCTTTCTCTACCACCAAGTTATTAAAGATGCTCAGTGGTGGTGAAATGTTAATGGCATCTCGCGTCAAGCATGGCAAGAAGCTCGAATTGTGTTGAATACAATCGTTGAGGTGATCTTGTAACTCCTCGACTAACTCATAAGAGCCATAGATGGCGCGGGTCTCTAGGAACACACTGATATTCAATAATTGATTGTACTCCGGGCTAGAAACCCATTTATTGTAATAGTGCTTCCAACGTTGCAGAGGCTGACACCACCGAGGAGATGCCGCCATATATTTACCATCGCAAAGTGGGTAGCCACAAGCCGCTAGAGCGTTGCAAACTCGCATCGCAAGGTGGGCAAAGTACAGTTGGTGCTCTTGGAATTTGTCATCTTCAACGACGATGGCATTGTCTTGGTCAGATAAGAGATGCACTTCATTACGCGCATGAGAACCTGCCACCATCCAAGCATACTTACAGGGCGCAGGACCAAGTACCTTCTCCGTTAGTTCAATGATTCTGCGAGTAAACGCATCCATGATCATCGACATGATTTTGCCTTGTAGGTTTGAGGAGGTGCCGTTTTCAACCAGCGCCTGAAAAATCGATTCTTTCTCGTCGCGCAGCTTGGCAAGAGCTTCGATAGAATCAGCGTAGCGAATCTTCTCAATCAAAAACAACGATTGGGTACGGTGGTTGTGTACTAAGTGGGTGGTCGTAAGCAGTCCGCAGACTTGCCCTTTTGATATAACAGGCAGGCTCCGGATATTGTGCTCTAGCATGAGTGAAATGGCTTCAATGATCCGCTCGTCTTCATCGATCACGGTTACAGGAGAGGTCATGATTTGGTGAACTGGCGTCGTGAGTGGGAGCCCTTTCGCCACCACTTTCATGGTCATGTCTCGATCGGTAATGACTCCCACCAATTCACCGCTTTTTTCTACGACGGCACAAGAGCTTTTAGGGCGAGAACACATTCGTTCTGCTACGTCTTGGATTGGGGTGAGATAGTCCACAGACGTAATGTTTTCACTCGCGATGTCTTTTACAGTTCTGAAGAATAAACTTTTGTTTTCCTTGTGTTGCGAGTGATTGACAGCACTGTTTAGACGTCTTGGTGCTTGTGGATCAAAGCAATCTGTCGTTGCGCTTGCGCTGCTCATCACCTTACGCACAGCTTCGTAGGGGATGGAGTAAAGCAAGGTGCTGTCTAGTGCGTAGACCTGATAACGTTGTGATTGAAGGGAAGAGTCTTGAAAGAAGGTAAACCCAAACTGGTCATTTTCTCCCAATCGAGCCAACAAACCTCCTGTCGAGTCTTTTTGCTCAATTGCACCTGAGCGAATGAAGTACAAGTGCGCCGACTGACTTAGAGTTTCTTCGTCTATAGTTTCTCCCTTCGCGAGGTAACGCACCACTACGAGTTCGGCGAGCTGCTCAACGATCTCTGTGGGGAGCTTATCAAAAGGGTCGAGCTTCTCTAAGAAGTGCAGGATATTGAGTGTTGCGGAGGTTTTCATAAGGACAGCTTCTGGTTGTTATAGGAGGCTCGACTTGAGCCTCCTGTCGATATTATTAAGTGACATCGCCTTTCGGCTTTACCTCGAATTCATCGGTTACTTAGCATGGCGTAAATTCAACTGTGCATCGAACAGTGATGCTGGTTCAACCGCCGTACCGATAGACTCCAAATGTGCTTGCTTAAGGCTTTCATCGGGTACTTCGGAGTAGTTCGCAGTGCCGTTTTCGATCATGGTATTGATGTACTTGGCTTGTGGTGCGACAGAGAATTCTGAGCCCGTCATCCCGATGATGTAAGGCATAATCACACGACCGTAAATGCCATCATCCTTCATAAACATAAATTCATTTGCGCTTACGCCAGTGTTGACAGGATTCCAGAAAGTGAGCCCTTTTAGATGGTTTGGTTGGTTGCCAGAACTCGCGCCCCAGCGACCATAAATCCATCCGCCCTTCATGTTATCGAATAGGTTGTGCATGGACTGCTCACCGTGCAAATCAATAGAGGAGTCAGCGGCGTATTGGCTGTTTTTGTACACATTGGCAATCGAGTATTTCGATACGCCAGGCGCATGCCAAGCGTGAGAGTTGTCGGTAATGTTTTCAATTAAGTTGTAGTTGCCGTACATGATAGTGAAAGCAAGGTGTCCCGGCGTTCCGGACAGCGTGACGTCATCAACCGTCACATTGTAGGTATTCCATAGCACGCCTCCTTGGTTGAAATCGCGTAGTTCAATGTTTCTTACCCAGCTGTCATGAACTCGATTAAGTGCTAACAAGCTATAACCACTGTCGTGCAAGGCACTTTCATGATGGACAAATTCTTCGTGCCAGTTGCCAGAAATCGTCATGTTCTCAATCCCGACGTTTTCATAAGAGGTGACTTTTTTCACTTGCCAGGTGTCGGCTTGCTCGAGCGTATGTGCAACTGGGGTAGAGAATGTCAGAACATTGCCATCAATAGCTGCAATGGTATGTTTCTCGCGTTTATCGAGCCCTTTAACCAGATTTGCCCAAACTGGCGTGTCTGGTGCTGAGGCTTTGTACTCGATGAGGTACGGTGAGATTGCGTCGTTGATTGCTGGCTCGCGTTGAATCAAAGCAGAAATTTGAATACTGTCGCCGACAGAAAAACCTGCACTACTGTCTACCTGAACAGAAAAGCTTGAGCCGCCTTCAAGCGTTTGTGAAAGCTCAATAGTTGCGGCTGTGGTTTCGGTGTCGCTTCTTGCTCCGAGTTGAAACATGTGTGGCGTCGTCCATTTTTTGGATGGATTTTCTGGCTGCAAATAGGTGTCCATTTTGAGCACGGTTTTACCAACGCCATCGCCTTTCACCACAACATTATCCAGATCGACGAAAATCGGCTGCTTGTTCTTAATATCATCCACGTTATCTGGATCGATGAGGGCATCATCTGCGGCATTATTGATGATGTAAGTGCCTTCAGGAAAATAAAGCACAGCGATTTTTGACTCAGCGGGATTCGTCGTACGGCTTTGTTTCATCGCTTCAATAGTGGCTTTTATCGCAGCTTTATCGCTGATTGAATCATTCGGTATTGCCCCAAAATCTTGGACATTAAACACATGGTATAGAGCATCCGTTTCTGTTGGGGCGGGTGCCGGTAATGGCGTATCGCTGAATTTATAACCAGCAAAGGAGTAGTCTTGAAGAATGCGCTCTTCAGGTAGTGTTGTTGAGGTATCCAACAGACCTGATGCTGAATCTCGGCTGGCAACAAAATCCGTCCAGTATTGGCTGGTGTTTTCGACACTCGACTCGCTATTACAAGCGACAAGCAGCAAAGCGACAGAGAGAGTTCCTATTTTGTATCTCATGGAATCATTTCCTTGTTATTGGGGGTACACGTTTTTTATGCGTTGTTTTAATGCTGGAATGGCGTGCTGGTAGAAAGCGCGCAATCCTGAGCAGAGGTAATTTTGCGGAGAAGATTCTTTGTTTGAACGCACCCTGTCTTTAGGGCAACCGCCAAAACAGAACTTAAGGTATGGGCATTGCTGGCATTGTTGAGAAAGTGAGTGGGTCTTATCGAGACCAAAAGATTGTTGTTTTGGGTCGCATGCCATTTGCGCCAAGTGTGTATTTTTGACATTACCTAAGCGGTGGCTATCTTCGATGTAGTGATCGCAACTGTAGACGGAGCCTTCCTGCATTATCGCAAGAGCACGACCACAATATTGGCTTGTCACACAGGATGAAGAGGGATGATTCAGTAGAACGGCGAGGCAGTCCTCAACGGTTGGAATGTAAACCTGACCAATATCGTTTTCCAGCCATTCATCAAAGACGGTTGTCATGAATTCGCCCCAACCTTGCGGTGAAACAGAATAAGGTTCTTGAGTGGTGACAAGGCATGAAGAGCGCATTTCTAGCTCGGCTTTATCCACGATCGGGATAAATTGCATTTGTTTGGTTTTCACTTCATCACGCAGGAAGCGATAAATCTCTAGTGCAGAGAGTGTGCTTTGGTGAGTCACACAAGTGAGGGTCGCAAAAGGGATGTGGTATTTATGAAGCAAAGCCGCCGCATTGAGCACCTTTTTATGTGTACCTCTACCTGAGCGTGTGTGGCGATAATGATCATGAACCTCTTGGGTTCCGTCGATGCTTAACCCGACGAAGAAACGATGAGTTTTAAGAAACTTACACCACGGCTTGTTGAGCAACATTCCGTTGGTTTGCAAATCGTTATGAATGGTTTTACCAAGTGGGTTGTGTTTTTTTTGCAGCTTGATGATGGTTTCAAAGTAGTCGAGACCGAGCAGTGTTGGTTCACCACCTTGCCAACTGAAAACCACTTGTTCGGTGGGTTGAGCTTCAATGTATTGCTTAATGTAGAGTTCTAATGTTTCGAGCGGCATTGAGTTCGCAGTCACTTCTTTCAGCGTTTCTTCACGACCGAGAAAATAGCAATAGTCACACTGAATATTGCAGGTAGATCCTGTCGGCTTTGCCATGATGTGAAAAGGGTAAGATGACTGCATTCCGTGTTTCCTTTATTTCTAGACTTATTGTTGTTTCACAGAAAAAGACCTGCTCCCGAAGGAGCAGGCTTTGTCTTATTTGAACCAGCCTTCAACTTGAATACCGACTTGGAATTCGGTGTCGTTGTTATCACCGAATGCATGATCGTCTTCATAGTCTTGGAAGTAAGTCGCGAATACGCGCAGTTCAGGGCGAGCCCAGAAGCTCTTAGATGGCGACCAAGTTTGAGCAAGTGTTACCTTGCTAGCTGATTGAGGGGTGTCATCGGCAGTCGTCGCATCGAAGTAACCTAATTCGAGTACGGTTTTATTGTTGTCGTCCCAGCTGTATTCAGGGCGAATAACCGCTGAAAAAGTCGTTTGTGTTGTGGTCTGGTTGATCTCGATATCGTCAATTGAAGAGGTCCAGAACAGAGAGTGAGCAAGTACAACGTCGTCGGTCAGTTTCAACAAGCCATAGTTCATTACTCGGTAAGCGGACGCATCTTTTTGCACTTCTGCGAAGTAGTTTTTACCTGCATGGTCGTTAAACAGCGCTTTGGAGAAGCCGTTGGTACCGTATTGGAAAACCGTATTGTTCTTACCCCATTTACCGCCGTAGGTAACCAAGCCAGTAGCCATCACACCATCTTCGGTTTGCAACGTAAATTCATCCGACTCATTTGGCATACCGTAGTCAAGACCGACTTCCAGCTCAGCGTTTTCCCATAGTTTGATGCCTTTATAGCGAATGTCGAAAATGTTGACGTTGAGCTTGTTGTTCTTTGTGCCTGGATCATCAAAATTTTGGCTTTTACGATCTGAGCGGATGGCAGAGACAGACAGCAGACCGTCACCAACAGGAATGTAATCAATACCGCCACCAGTACCAGACACATTCCAGTAGTAGGTATCAATGATGTGGTTATCGTGACGTTGGTTGTAGCGCTTACCTGCCCATACAGTAGATTCTGGTAGAGAAGGTATCAGTCCTTTCACCGCTACGTTTACTTCTTTGAACATGAAGTCAGTATCGCTGTCATCCATGGCTTCCCAATCGTTTGAACCATCTGACTGGTAAACAAAACGAGATTGGAAATAGACATCGTATTGATCGGTTTTCGCAAGCTGGGTCCCCAAGCCTAAGCCCAGATAAATGTCATCTTCGTTGCCGAGGCGACCAAGTTTCTGTTTGTTGTAAGACACCATCGCACCATTGCTTGAGCTAGAACCTGCACCTGCACGAAAATATCCAGAAAAATCGATATCTTGCGCAGCAACACCTTGGCTGCATAAGGCAATTGATGTCATGAGAAGAGAGGTTTTGATCGTAGAGTGGTTCACATTAATTTCCTTGTTCTATTTATTTTTCAAAGACGAAAGTCACAACAGAAATTAAGTGATTATTTTTTTTATTTGAATGAAGAAAATTGCTGAGGGATGCAAAAAATGAAACTCTATTGATTCATATATTATAAGCGTGATCGCCCTCAATTATTGGCTCTGTGACATTATTCACAAATTGTTACCTAAATAAGGAAAATTACCGAAGTAGTTTCTTTTTTTTCATTTTTGCATGTTTTTACACATTGAATGAAGCTCTCATATCTTCATAAACTGGCTCCAGATAAAAAATACGTGAAATAAAATAATCAACCTGGAACGAGTCGCAATGATAGAATATGCATATCCCTCAAAAAGGTATAAAAGCACTAATTTTGAAGAGCAATTAACAAAGGCTGTTTCTTCAATTAAAAATAATATCCCTCGTATTGGCACTAATAACCCTAAGATCGGCAATGAAGATGGTACATGGCGATACTGTGGTCCTTCAGATTGGGTTTCTTCATTTTGGACGGGTCAGTTGTGGCTTTGCTACCAGCTGACAGGTGATGAGACGTTCAAAAATAGCGCAAATATGCGTAAACCTTATTTTAAAGAATTACTTATCAACCCAAATTGGCATGATCATGATTTAGGTTTTCAATATTCATTAAGTTGCGTTGCTGGTTATATGTTAACCGAAGATGAAGAATATAAATCAATGGGTATAGAAGCTGCTCATAGTTTATATCAACGCTACCGTCGACTTGGTCAATATATTGTTGCATGGAATGAAACTCACATTCTTGGTCCTGAAAAAACTCAGGGAAAAACAATTATCGACTCGCTACAAAATACGGCGCTGCTTTTTTGGGCAGCAAATCAAACCAATAGTGATGTATTAAAAGATGCAGCAATTAATCACTCAAAAACAATGGCTAAGCATATTGTTCGTGATGATTTCTCTACTTTTCATACCTTTAACTTTGATCCGCTGACTCAAACGCCAATCAAAGGTGAAACCTTTCAAGGATATGCAGATGACTCTTGCTGGGCTCGAGGTCAGTCGTGGGCTATTCATGGTTTTGCTCAAACCTACCTTTATACCAAGAATCCTGAGTTTTTGGCGCTTGCGAAAAAGCTAGCGCTGTTTGTCACGCCTTACCTGCAAGATGATGCGGTTCCTGTATGGGATTACCGTTTACCAGAGTCTGAGCACCCATACAAAGACAGTTCGGCGGGGGCTATTACAGCAGCAGGCTTCTTGTTGATTGCGAGCCTTTGTGAGGACGAGCAAGAGCGTGATTTCTTCGAGCAATGGGGCATGCATTTAGTTCAAGGATTGATCGAACAATGCGATCTAACGGCAGACCCTTCTGCTCATGGCTTACTTTCTCAAGGCGCATCGTTTGTCGCAAAAGACATGGCAAACAACATGCTGCCGTACGGTGATTACTACTATCTCGAAGCATTGATGCGTATCTGCGGTCATCAACGCTACTTCTGGTAAGGAAACTGATAATGATTTCTGGATACGATATTAGCGCGATTGTTTTTTATTTTATTTTCATGGTCTTGCTTGGGTTTATTTTCCGTAAGCAAGTTGCCAATACCAGCGATTATTTCCGTGGAGGCGGCAAGATGGTCTGGTGGATGGCGGGCTCTAGTGCCTTTATGACTACGTTCAGTGCTTGGACCTTCACTGGCGCGGCAGGTAAAGCTTACATTGATGGTTTTGCAGTCGTTTGGATTTTTGTTTTTAACATTATCGGCTATCTGATCTGTGCGCGTATTTTCGCCCCTCGTTTTCGACAGCTTAATGTAATTACACCGATGGAAGCGATTCGTCAGCGTTACGGTGCGAAGACAGAGCGTTTCTACACGTTTATCTACATGATCACCGGTTTGATGGGGGGGGCAATTACGCTGTATGCAGTTTCAATTTTTATCTCTGCGGTGATTGGTATCAACATTCAATTGGCTATTGTGATCACAGGTGCAGCCGTTGTTTTCATGACCATTACAGGTGGGGCTTGGGCTGTTGTTTCAAGTGACTTCTTACAGGCGTTATTGATTGTTGCCATCAGTGTTGTGACCTTTATTGCGGTGATGAACAACGTAGACAGCGTTACCGATATTACTGATCACTGGCAGGGGGCTGCGCTTTGGACGGGTAATGGCATCCACTACCAAGAAATCTTCTTACTGTGGATTGGCGCAATTTTTATTCAACGTGTCATCGACATGAACAACATTGGTCAGTCAGTTCGTTTCTTGTGCGTGAAGGACTCGGCTCAAGCTCGAAAAGCGGCTTACCTTACCGCACTGTTGTTCGCATTTGGTAGCGTGATGTGGTTTATCCCTCCAATGTGGTCGGCAAGTGCAGGTCTTGACCTCGCGGGGATGTACCCACAACTAGGTGCAAAAGCGAATCAAGCGGCTTATCTATCAGCAGTTCAGGTTCTTCTTCCTGCGGGTATGGTGGGGTTAGTGGTTTCGGCAATGTTCGCCGCAACAATGTCGACACTGGATTCACGCATTAACTTTGTTGCTGCATCGTTTGTGAAATCTATCTACAAGCCAATGTTGAACAAAGATGCGACGGAAGAGCAAGAGTTGCGCGCAAGTAAGATTTCGACTGGTGTGATGGGGTTGATTGTCATTGGCTTCGCGCTGTTCCTTAACGAATTACGTGGCATCAGTTTGTTCTCCATGATGATCATCTTTGCGGGTCTTGTGAATATTCCGATGATGATCCCTCAAACTCTTGGCATGTTCATCAAACGTGTTCCTGATTGGGCAGGTTGGGCGACCGTTTGTTTCGGTTTCGTGGTTAGCTTAATCAGTAACAATGTCTTTAACGCTCAATGGGTATCAGAAACGATTGGCGTAGCGCTAACAGGACGTGAGCTTGGTGACTTGGGTGTGGTTATTACCCAGTTTATGCACGCCATTATCACGGTTGGCTTCTTCCTTTGCACAGGCTTGTTCTACAAAGCGCCTGAAGGGGAAAGAAAGAGTGCGATCGAACAGTTCTTTACGAATCAAAAGACACCAATTGTCTCGCCAGCAGGCATGGAAGAGTCTGATGTGATGCAGTGTCGAATTTTGGGTCGCTTAACGCTGATCTTTGGTGGCGTCATCACTGCATTCTTCTTAGTTCCGAACGAGCATGCTTATTACTTCTTAATCTGTGGTCTGTTCATCATGACCGTCGGAGGCTTGATTTACTCTCAAAGCCTTGGAAATAAACAAAAAATCGCAAGTGTTACACAATGATAGGTGAAAGAAATATGAACACACGTCAAGGCATTCATAAAGCACACGCAAAAACGCTAGACACTCAACAGTTACGAGAGGAGTTCCTTGTTGAGAGCATCTTCGAGGCTGACAGCTACACCATGACGTACAGTCATATCGACCGCATTCTGTTTGGTGGTGTGATGCCGCAGCAAGAGAAAGTTTCTTTCGATGGTATTGGTAAAGATTTCGGTGTGGATTACTTACTAGAGCGCCGTGAGATGGGCATCATCAACATCGGTGGCTTGGGCTACGTTGACGTTGATGGTGAGGTTTACGAGCTAGAAAACCAACAAGCGTTATACATTGGTAAAGGTGCAAAATCGGTGTCATTTGGCAGTGAAAGCGAAAGTCAGCCTGCGAAATTTTACTACAACAGTGCACCTGCTCATGTTGCGTACCCTACACGTAAAATCACTCAGGCAGATGCGATGCCAGTAACGCTAGGAGATAGTGAAAGCTGTAACGAACGAACCATTTACAAATACATTGTGCCAGATGTGGTTGAGACCTGTCAGCTAGTGATGGGGCTAACCAAACTGGAAGCTGGCAGCCTATGGAACACCATGCCTTGTCACACACATGAACGCCGTATGGAAGTGTACTTGTATTGTGATATCCAGCCGGAGCAAGCTGTGTTCCATATGATGGGTGAACCAACAGAGACTCGCCATATTTTGGTTCACAACGAGCAAGCGATCATCTCACCGAGTTGGTCTATCCACTCTGGCGTGGGGACCAAAAACTACAGCTTTATTTGGGGAATGGTTGGTGAGAACCAAACGTTCGACGACATGGACCACATTAAAACCACCGATCTTCGCTAGGAGCAAAACATGGAATTTAAACTGACAGATAAAGTCGCGATTGTGACAGGTTGTGATACAGGCTTAGGGCAAGGCATGGCTTTAGGGCTAGCCCAAGCGGGGTGTGACATTGTTGGTGTGAATATTGTTGAGCCGACAGAAACCATCGAAAAAATCCAAGCAACAGGTCGCCGATTCATCGATATCCGAGCGAACTTGATGAAAACGGATGACATTAGCTCGATTGTAGATCGTGCTGTGACAGAATTTGGTCGTGTCGATATCTTGGTTAACAATGCAGGCATTATTCGTCGCAATGACGCGTTGGAATTCTCTGAGCAAGATTGGGACGACGTAATGGACATTAACGTTAAGTCGGTGTTCTTCTTGTCTCAAGCGGTTGCGAAACAATTTATCGCACAAGGCACCGGCGGGAAGATCATCAACGTGGCGTCTATGCTCTCTTTCCAAGGCGGTATTCGAGTGCCTTCTTATACAGCATCGAAAAGTGGCGTTATGGGGATTACCCGCTTAATGGCGAACGAGTGGGCAGCACACAACATTAATGTGAATGCGATTGCCCCAGGCTACATGGCGACCAATAATACCGCTGCATTGCGCGCCGATGCAGATCGAAATCAAGCCATCTTAGAGCGTATCCCTGCACAACGTTGGGGTTTGCCTGAAGACTTGGCGGGTCCTGTGATTTTCCTAGCATCACCAGCGTCTGATTACGTGAACGGTTATACATTAGCTGTCGATGGTGGCTGGCTCGCTCGCTAATCTCGTACTCCCCAAATGCCTGCACTCGCAGGCATTTTCTTTCTGATTTTATTCCCGAGCTTCTTTCGGAATTGTTACGTTACTTTCGGTGTTTTCGATGAAAAAAATAGCCTTGATCGGCGAATGTATGATCGAGCTCAGTGGGCAGCCTTTTGGGCAAATGACTCAGAGCTATGGTGGTGACACATTAAATACTGCGGTTTATCTCAGTCGCCTAAATCCTGATTTAAAGCCAGCCTATATCACGGCGCTAGGTGAAGATTCGATTTCTCAACACATGGCAGAAAAATGGCAAGTAGAAGGGATTGATACTCAATATGTATTGATTGACCCAGCACATCCAACCGGGCTTTACATGATCCAATTAGATGATGCTGGAGAGCGCAGTTTCGCTTATTGGCGACATCAATCGGCGGCGTCTCAATTACTCAAGCATGAGCAATTTTCAAAGATTGAACAAGCGCTTATGTCCTTTGATTTTCTTTATCTATCGGGCATTTCTCTTGCCATTTTAGATGACGAGGACCGAGCCAAACTTATCTCGATTTTGACAGATGCTCGCCACCGTGGGGCTCGAGTTATTTTCGATAGCAATTATCGTCCGAGTTTATGGAGCAGTAGGCTCGATGCTCAACATTGGTATCAAGCCATCGTCAACATCAGCGATTACTTATTGCTAACCAGCGATGATGAACAGGCACTGTGGGGCGATAAAAGCCTCGAGAGCACCATTCAACGACTCAATCAGCAAAGCAAAGCGGTCGTCGTTATCAAGCAAGGAGCGGACGGTTGCAGTCTCGGATCTTTAGCAAACTGGAACAATTCTGTGATCCATCATCCTGCTAGCTCGGTGGAAAAAGTGATTGATACCACCTCAGCTGGTGACTCGTTCAATGCAGGCTTTATTTGGGGAATAAGCGAAGGTTTAGAGCTCGGCACGTCATGTCAAATTGGTAACTTATTGGCTAGCAAAGTCATTCAATATAAAGGTGCCATTGTACCGTCACCAATAACTGATCTATTAAGAGACAAATTGTATGAATAATTTAGGTGCAAAACTTGCGTCTTATAAAGTAATTCCTGTAGTCGCGATTGAGCGCGCTGAAGATGTACTCTCGTTAGGCAAAGCCTTATCTGACAATGGCTTAAACGTCATTGAAATCACGTTTAGAACCCCAGCTGCGGCGGAGGCTATTGCACTACTGAGCGTTGCTCAGCCTGATATGTATATTGGTGCTGGTACAGTTTTGGATGCAGAGCAAGTCGAGCAAGCGACTCTAGCTGGGGCGTCATTTATTGTAGCGCCGGGCTTTAATCCAGATACTTTGCAAGCGTGTGCTGCTAAAGGCATTCCATTTATTCCAGGCGTTTGTACTCCGAGCGAGTTGGAGCAAGCACGACAGCAAGGCGTTCGTTTAATGAAGTTTTTCCCTGCAGAGGCTGCAGGTGGTGTTGCCATGCTCAAAGCCCTTTCTGGTCCTTATAAAGATGTGCAGTTCATGCCAACTGGCGGGGTGAACGAAGGCAATATCAATCAGTACTTAGCGTTACCGAATACGGTGGCATGTGGTGGTACATGGATGGTGCCCCAATCATTAATTGAAAACCAAGACTGGGAAGAAATAGGGCGCTTAACGAGAGAAGCCGTGAAGGTGGTTAATCAACAGGAGAAGCAGTAATGGCGGAGACTAAACGTGTTGCCGTTTTATTAGCGGATGGTTTTGAAGAGGCAGAAGCGGTGGTCTTTATTGATATTATGCGCCGACTCAAAATTGAAGTGGACGTATTATCAATCCACGATCGCAAACCATTGAGCTCCTATTTCAAAACGTTGATTTCTGCAGACTACTTGCTGTCAGAAAAAAGTTCAGAGCTGTACGATGCGGTGATGATGCCGGGCGGTCCAATGGGCACGGACAATTTGACGTGCAGCAGCAAAGTGATTGAGTTTCTAAAAATACATATCGCAGAAGATAAGTGGATCTGTGCACTGTGTTCATCCGGTGCCAAAGTACTGGCAGCAAACAAGCTTCTAGGGCAGCACCATTACACAACGGGTGGTGGTCTAGAGAAGAACTTTTCTGATGGCGTATATGTTGATCAGCCTGTGGTTGTCGACGCTCCTTTCATCAGTGCGAAAGGGTTAGGGGTGAGCTTTGAGTTTGCTTTTACGGTTGCTGCGAAGCTGTTCCAAGACAACAAAGACGTTGATTGGCAAGCGGATCATATTTATTTCTCAAACTGGCCACTAAACCATTAGTGTCTGTTGACCTTTCGAATAGCCCCTAGTCATCCACGGTTAAGAGCTTAATACTCCACAAAACCTTTGCCCATCAGACTTCGTTTGCTTTTGATGGGCAAACACCAAACTGTTTTTTAAACGCGCGACTGAAATGGAAACTGTCGTTGAAGCCGAGTTCGAAAGCGACGCGTTTTACATTGGTTCCGGAGCGTTTGAGCATCATCATGCTCGCGTCGAGTTTCAGCTTCAGGTAGTACTGCTTTGGGGTCACGTTGAGGTATTTTAGAAAGAGTTTTCTTAAGTACTGTTCTGTATAGCCTGCTTCCTGCGCAAACTGCTTTATCGCAATATTCTCACCGATATTTTCACTCATTTTTGCCACGATTTCATGGACCGTTTTTTCTTGACTGGTCATAGATTTCGATTGGTCAATTAAGGTGAGCCATTTATAGAAAACAAACCCAAAGCCTGCGACTGCGGCATTGAGTTTTATCGGTGACTTAGAGGCAATAAGCGCTTTCACTTCCGAAAGAATGCTTGGGTAATCGTCGTTCTTTAATGCGATAGACTCTTCAAAAGGAATCGGGGTTACGCCCTGCATCAAAAACTCGAACCAGTTTAGATTCCAAACGATTCCATTTGTCCAGTAACTATCGATGTTTCTACTGTCGATGAAGGTCACACTTGGTGCAGAAACCGTGAGAATTTTTCCGCTCTTCATCTTGATGCATCCACTGCCTTGGATGGTGTATACCGCCACAATAGCATTCGGAAGCATAGGCAACATACGGTCTCTTGGCCATTTGATGTGGTAGTTCATGTCGGCATGTACATCCCACATTGAGCGCAGCGTAATGCCACATGAATCTGCAGATTGTTCGATAAGGAGCGGCTGATTTTTCATTGTTTCGCTTTTTACATTCAACAGGGATTTTTACTATGGTTTATAGTACCAATCACGACTAACTTTAGGAATCAGTAGTCCGTGATAAGGCTTGAATAATAGAGCTCTATCACCTTTGCATATTTTTGAGGCCTAGATGATTTCTGATTTCTTAAACCCAAAAGAAAGAAAGGGCGCTTTCTATAGAAACGACCAACAACAGCCCAATATCGTGTTCATTACTGTCGATATGATTTCTGCGGATTGTTATCACCCCCAACGTCCGCTTTCTGGCGTGATCAATACGCCAAACATCGAGTCCATTGCCACGGAAGGTACTTCATTTAGTTCGGCATTTACTCCCAGCCCTTTATGCGGCCCGGCAAGGGCCGCTATTTTTACTGGCATGCACCCTCCCTATCTTTCAAACGGTGAACGTACGCCGGTAGGAATGAAGGTGGATCTCGAACTCGATGACATCATTTTCCAAGATTACCTAAAACGTGTCGGTTACTCCCTCAAACACTCAGGTAAATGTCACGTAGGTGTAGAGAAATTCGTTCGCACCTTTGGTGAAAACGTGCATGCTTGGGATCGCTGGGGACCACCAGTAGAAGACGATGATCGCTACCTAGCATACCTCGCGAATATGGGCGTACAGTTACCAAGATACCGCAAAGAGCTCCGTGGTTTACAGATTGATAAGTTGTCTCCTGCAAATTCATTTGGCGGTTGGATTGAACAGCAAGATGGCAGCGATTTCCCGTTAGATGCGCATTACTCAGTGTTCTTGGCGAAGTTGGCTGTGGAGCAAATAAAAGCATCGAAAATCCAAGCGCCAGCTAAGCCAATTTTCACTCAATTAGAATTCTTCGACCCTCATCAGCCTTATTCTGTGCCAAGTGGTTTAGAGGCGCGTTACGAGCAAATCAAAGCCGCCATTACCTTGCCTGACAGCTTTACCATGCAAGAAGAGGGCAACCCAATTTATGCACTCTACCAGCAATATTGGGGCATGTATGATGCTGAAGTGGCGAAGGACTATATTGCTTGTCATTTATTGCAAGTAGAGGTGGTGGATCACGCTATCGGTCACTTAACACGCTTCCTCAAAGAAGAAGGGCTATGGGATGAAACTGCAATTGTGTTCTCTGCTGATCATGGTGATATGAATGGTCGTATGGCGATGGCGGATAAAGGCTCGTATTTTCAGCCAGATATCTTCCGTATTCCATTGGTGATTAAGCCACCTAAATCTCAGCAAACCATGTTGAAACAATCCGATGAGACTGTTTCTGCGATTGATGTGGCGCCAACCATCCTCGGATTTGCAGGTATTGAAATTCCATCACAAATGGAAGGAGATAACTTGCTGAACGTGATGCAAGGTAAGGCTCGCCGTCCATTAACGCAGGTTTACCAAACGGGTGTACATGTCGGGTGTAATTACGGCTTTGGTTTTCAGGTAATGCTAGAAGGTAAACCTTATTTCTACGGTTATAACGCAACCACGGGTTTTGAAGAATTGCATCATTTGGATAAAGATGATCAGTCCAACTTGTTCGATTTGGATGAGTATCAAATCCATAAAGAAGCGATTGTGTTGCAAGCGGCTCAGTTGTTGCAATCTGACCCTCGTTGGTCTGGCTACTGGTCGTCATATCGTCTGCATAACGCCCGTTACCTGCCATCGGCTGGTGGCGATATGCAAATGCTGAAACCACAATAAATAACTAAATGAGTGAGAGAGTGAGGAGGTACTCACTCTCTCTGATGCTTTGAGTATGTCTTGGAAAAAACAGGGGGAAGACCCCGACTATCGTTTTACACTTGCCAATGAGCGAACGTTTTTGGCTTGGGTACGCACCGCACTTGGCTTTTTTACCGCAGCTATTGCCGTAGACCAACTAGCCACAAGCCTTAACGATACCCTGTATAAGCCACTAATTTGCTTATCTTTATTGACGATTTCTATTCTTTGCTCAATTTTCGCTTACGCAAATTGGCGAGGGAATGAAATCGCCATGCGGCTAAATAATAACCTGTCTTATTCTCATGCCATTAAAGTAATACCGATCTTAATGGTGGTGGTGATTACCTTCTTGCTGAGCAGTATCTATCACGATGTCTTTGTTGGATGAGACCCAATTAAAAAGCGATGCCGGCCTGCAAGT
The DNA here is from genome assembly GCF_027587095.1 of Vibrio sp. NFR. Lineage (NCBI taxonomy): Bacteria > Pseudomonadati > Pseudomonadota > Gammaproteobacteria > Vibrionales > Vibrionaceae > Vibrio > Vibrio sp. NFR. Next base: position 130,839 of record NZ_JAPPTN010000002.1, on the reverse strand, counting down.
TGAAAGAACGGTTTTATCTTGGCTGCGCACTTTGTTTGTGTCGGCTTTGATCGTGTTGTCGATCGCTAAGATATTGCATGGCTCAATTTCTTGGTTATTGGCAGTTTCTTTGGTTTGTGCCTGTTTAGCTTGCCGTTATGTCTATGCATCTGGTCTTTGCGTCGCGACTAGAGGAACTATTTGGAAAGCGGGAAAGCATAAAGTGATTGCCACTTCTTTAGTTTTATCGGCGTTTTTCTATGGGCTCCATTTGCTTGAATTGATCTAACCTTTGCTGTCCTTTCGATGTTGAAAACAATCAAAAATGCCACTCGATGTTGAGTGGCACTCTTTAACGGGTATTCTTGAGGTACTTATTCCAGTGTGACTGCCTCGGCATCATGTGCACTATTTCGTTGATCATGACAGCAATGGGTGTGGTGTTCCTCATAACCATCATAAGCGCATTCACCGATACTGTTTCTCGGACACACAGAATATTGGCTTCGACCAATGAGCTCTGTTTGACATATTGGACAGTACTTTTCCATAGCAACCTCCCACAACTAACGATTGAAAATTTCGTCCGTAGACACGAGTACAAGAGTAATTTTAGACCCTAGATTATGACCGTGATGTGAAGGTTTTGTGTGCGGATGAGAGAGTATTCGCTGTCCTGACAGCACTCTGACAGAGTGCTGCGTAAGGTAAATTTTCATTTTTTGACCAGGATTCTGATTTCAAAAGAGAAAAGGCAATTTGAACTATGCTTATATACTTGATGCTTGGCTGTATGCCGCTCTATTTTTGCAGTGACTTTTAGAAGCCATATCACAAACATAATTATCCTCGTTCTGAACCAACCAGTTGGGTTATTTTCGCTGCTTATACTTAAGCTTCAATCCGTTGGTTGAACTAGTGAATATGGAGATAATAATATGCCAATGAAGGTACCTAAAAACGCGACATTTAAGAAACACGGTATTGGTAATCACCTTTACTTATGGTCAAAAGAGAAGGGAAAGCCAACCTCGGAACATTTGATCATTAGTGCCCATGGACGCACCTCTAGTAAGAGCCCAATCAAATTAGCCGCCAATGAGAATCTCCAGTTCTACTGTGAACATGGATACACGCAAGGCGGCAGCATGGATATTCGCAGGCTCGCTTCGGGTTATGTGAAGCCAAGGCAAATTATTACCAGCACTGATCTGGATAAAGATTATGACCTGACCAAGTATCAAAGTGCGGACGAGGCGGAAACTTACGCTTACATTGCGCAAGGCATGCATGACCTTGAATCGTATTATCGTGACGTGTTAAAGCTGAACGATGAGGTCGTTGAACAGTTTCTGATGCAGCACAAAGGCACCGTTCAAATGGATGTATTGACCATTCGTAACCGTAGCTGCGGCACTCCACCAACCTTATTTGAAGCTCTCAAATTGCTCCAAGATAATGACATCAAATACAGCACCATCCATTGCTCGTTTTGTCGTGGATTACAAAACGGAACCAATTTTGGGCAGCAAAACCCTGTTCCTTTGGGTAAGTCGATCTTTGATTAGAGCCAAACAAGGTTTTGATAAACGTAAGGTCAGCTGTAGAGCTGACCTTTTTGGTTTAACAAGCCTCAGCGTGATGCTCTTGTTGAAAGCGAGAATCCTGTTTTGAATGTTTAGGTACAAAACAGAGTTTGTCTGCGGACATCTTCAAACCATTTTGCATCTTGATATGAGTGACTGCCCAAATCACGCAACCGTGAGGGAGGTTGAACAGTGAACGGGTTTGAGTGAAAAGTACGCCATCATCATAAGCAGGTGTAACGTTGATAGCTTTACCTTGCCATGCCTGACGAACGCTTTTCACATCAATGTTCGGCACAATCAGTGAGAGCATTTCTGGCTCAACATCCTTGACGACTTTGAGGCAAATGCGGCAGCCGTCGTAGTATTGCTCCACCCAAACTTTATGGGGAATGCTTTGGTCAACCCAGTCTAACTGCAGTATGTGTTCCATGGTTTATTCCTAAAGTAGATCCAACAAAGGCAGCGCCGAGACACTGCCTTGTTAGGTGGGTAAAAGGTTATTCGTAACTTAGCCCGTGACCGAATTCGTACAAGGTGTCTGCTTCGTCATAACCTGGGTAGTCAGAGTGCTGGTTCAAAATCGCTTGCGCGCTGTTTGCCAGTGCAAATGGAAGCTTGCCTTGTGGCGCAAAGTTACCTGAAAGGACTTCCATTAAGTTGCTGTCTGATACACCGAAGGTGGCTAAGATTGCGCCCGACTTTTTCATGTTACTTGCGTCATCCAGTACAAACGGTTGACGGAAGTTAATTGAAAGCACGGTATTCTCTGCGCCAATTTCATTCATGACAGCTTGGATATCGGTCAGGCTTGGCTCAATTTTCCAAGATGCAGCGGTTGCCATTTGGCTGAATGCCAGCAGGTCGAGTTCATCTGGGTTTGCACCGCCAAAGATAAGCTCAGGATCCGCACCTTCATTGGAGACGCGCACGCGAATAACGGCGTAATCGGTGCCTGCTGGTACTGGTGGGCGAGCTTCACCATCTTCATAATCACCAGACGTCACATCAAAGCCGTAGCGCTCGTCGCCAGCGATGGTTTCATCCATACCCATCACATAGAGCGAAACTGCTTTGTCGGCGTTTGGTTTGGCGAGTGGCAATGTCTTGTCTGTGTTTTGCAGCAGAACCACGGATTTCTTCTGAGCGTAGTCTGCACGTTCTTGATGTTCGGCGTTGCCTAAAATTTCTTGGGCTTTATCGACGTCCACATACGTGTTCTCAAACAAACCAAGCTGGAACTGCTCTTTGACCAGACGAGTCACTGAAAGATCGACGCGCTCTTCGTCAATCAGTCCTTTGTTGACCAGATTGACGATGACGTCTTTATCATTAAAGCCAGAGAGAACGTCGACGCCTGCTTCGATTACCATCGCAACTTGTTCATCGATGGTTTTATCTTCTACACCCCATGCTCGGTCGCCGATGATACCAGTATCGGAGTTTACGTTGCCGGTATAGCCTAGCTCACCGCGCAGCAGATCGGTCACAATGCCTTTAGAGAAGGACATGCCCACATCATTTGGCATCCACTTTTGATCTACCGGTATGCCGTAATAAGGCATGATCGAAGAGGCGCCAGCATCAATCGCGGCAATAAACGGGATTAGGTGGTAATCAAAGTTGTCTTTTGGATAGACTTGGTTTTGCCCAAAGTTGTAGTGAGGATCACCACCGTTTTCTTGAGGGCCACCACCAGGAAAGTGTTTGATCGTAAGGGCGATACTGTCTTGGTCAATGGCTCCGCCACCTTGTAGACCGTTGATCAAAGAGCGCATGATATCTGCCGCAAGATCCGCGTCTTCTGTAAAGGTTTCATGTACGCGGTACCAACGAGGCTCTGTCGCCAAGTCCATCATGTAGCCATACATACTGCGCAAACCAATCGATGACCATTCTTCATTCATGATGCCCGCAAACTCTTCAATCAGTGCCATATCGCGAGTGGCTGCAAGTCCAGCTTCTTTTGGCCAAGCCGAGAATGCACCAGAAGAGACGTTGATACCCGCTTTTGCGGATGGGTCGATGTGGTTGCGTGCATTGGACTTAAATAGAGCAGGGATACCCATGCGGGTTTTCTCTCTCAGCTCTTGAACGCTATTCATGAAAGCCGCCGCTTCTTTAGGTGAAATCTGGCAGCCAGAGCGTCCGCTATCACAGTTTGGTGCGTTTTCTGGGGTCTCCACCACATTGTTACGGAAGATAAAGCGGGTCATCTGAGCATCGGCGATCATGTCTTGACCTTTGCTTGTCACTACACCGCCTTCACCGGAATTTAGTGTGTCGATAAGCATCATGCCGGCTTTCTCTTCAAGCGTCATTCGGCTAACAAGATCAGCGGCGCGCTCTTCTGGTGTGAGACGCCAATCTTCAAACGGCTCTAACGTTCCGTTGCCATTAGAATCTCTAAATTGATAACCATCAACGCTGAGTACGTCGTGTACGCGAGAGAAGACTTCTGGTTGAATATAGTTGTTGTCATCGTCGGATGAATTACACCCTGCGAGAACAAGCGCCACTGCGATAGGAGTGAGTTGGGTAAGACGTTTCATGTCGCTGTCCTAATGTTGGTATAGTTGTTTGTTCCAGACCAATATTAGTAATTAGTGTAATTTTGGTTAACCAAAATAAATTAAACTGAAGATTTGGATCACCATATTTTTTATTTAGGTGACTTAACTCAATATACAATTAAAAATAGGTTGACCAAATTAAATGTGATCTTGATTTTGTAGTTTATTTATTGGAATTTAAATTGTTTAAAATCAGTGCTTTACGTTTATGTTATGTCGCTTCCAAATTCTATGTAACGCTGTGGGTGTTATCGTTTACTCTAAAATTATTACCAGGTGAGAAAAAGGGCTAAATACATTAGCCCTGATTTAACGTTTGTGTCTGGTTATTATTTTTACTCGATTGATACAAGCGATATATGGTCAGTAAGTTGGTGATGATAAATGTACTCTCGACCAATGAACCACCGATAGAGCCAAGCCAAATATTGTGGCTGACCCAACAGAAGGAATTAAACAAAATTAAGCTACGTAGAGTGATGCCTTGTTTGGAAAAGAGCGCCCAAGTGGCGACGGACGATCCGATTACCGTGAGTAGCTCAAAAAAGTGGGTGATGTTTGGTAGGGTCATCAGCCACATAAGAGCAATGAAGAACCACATCACTTTGCGTGATTGGGTTTTGATTGAGGCGAAACTGCGAATGCCATTAATGATCACGCCAATGGCGGCTACGGTTGCACCCATCAGGGTAAAGTGAATACCCATGATGAAACAAAACGCCATCATCTGATAGCGAAAGCGCATGTCATCTTTCTGCCAGAATGCCATCACGCCAACCATAAACGCGATGCCACCAATGCCTTGTGCTAACCAGTTTTCCATTTATTACCCTAGAGTGTTGTTCTTTGAGTTATTTCCATTAAGTGAGTAAGCCCTGAACATCCTTCAAAGTAGCTGTCATTTTAGAGTTTGATTCACTCTGTGAGTAGATCTTGAATTACGCTCGTGCCTCGCTTTTCAGGATGGCGAATAGGGGATATTCGTCATTCCGACGAGCCTAGGCGAGATCAGGAATCTACTTATCGCGATAACCCAATCAATTGAGCCATGCTTTGAATGAATCAGCCCTCCACAAAGGGAGGGCTGGGCACTTTATCTAAATCGCTAAGGGGTTACCCAAGAGCCTTGAGATTACTAACCAATCATTACTCATTCACAAGCGCTACTGCTTCGCGAGTTAGGCGAGCAAGCTCTTCCCAGTTGCCCGCTTCGATCAGTTTCTTATCTACCATCCACGTACCGCCACATGCTAATACGCGTGGGATAGCTAAGTAATCTTTGATGTTCGCAGGGTTAATGCCACCAGTAGGCATCAGTTCGATGTCGGTGTATGGCGCAAGCAGTGATTTCACCATGTTGATACCGCCAGAGGCTTCGGCAGGGAAGAACTTCAAGGTGGTTAATCCCATTTCCAGTGCGGCTTCAACTGTGCTTGGGTTGTTCACACCCGGTACGATATCAATCCCGATTTCTTGGCACGCTTTAACGGTATTTGGGTTAAAGCCAGGCGATACGATAAAGGTTGCGCCTGCTTCTTTTGCTGCAATTGCTTGCTCGCGGTTCAGCACCGTACCTGCACCAATCAGCATGTCTGGCTGGGTTTCACGCAATAGGCGAATCGCTTCTGCAGCCGCTGCTGAACGGAAGGTGATTTCAGCAGCTGGTAGTCCGTTTTCTGCCAGTACTTTACCCAGTGGGATAATGTCTTCTGCTTTATCTATGGCGATAACAGGGATGACTTTAAGAGCTTTCAATTGTTCTTTAATACTAGACATGAGTGTTCCTTAAACGACGCCAAGCGCCGGTTGTGTGAATGCTTTGGGAATGATGGCACCGTGATGTTGAATCACAGAACCTGCCAGTGCGTTACCTCTTTGACATGAGGTCGCGAGATCGGCGCCAGCAAGGTATGCTGATAAAAAGCCACCATTGAATGAGTCGCCCGCCGATGTGGTGTCCACCACTTGAGCGACAGGTTGGGTTGGCACGGCTTGTGGAGCAAGAGCCGCGCTCGAACCCTGATTTGTTGAGTCTTGAACCAAGCAGCCATCTGCGCCGAGCTTGACGATGCATTTGACCACGCCAAGAGAGGTAAGGCGTTCAATGGTTTGCTCTGGTGCTTCGTCACCCCAGATCAATTGTTCATCATCAAAAGTCACCAAGGCAATGTCCGTTAGTTGATACATGGCTTGGTAAACGTTTTTGACGGTTTGATTATTGTCTTGAGGCCATAGTGCTGGGCGGAAGTTACTATCAAAAGCGATTTCAACACCTTGGGTTTTAAGTTCGACCAATAAGTTGAGCAGTGAAATTCGGTCTTCTTCTGGCAAGATGGCTAAAGAGATACCGCTGAGAAACACCGCATCCACTTGAGTTAATGCTTGCTTAACCAGGCTAAAGTTAGGATGTTGAAGTAAGTAACGTGCTGCTGATTGATTGCGCCAATATAGAAACGTACGCTCGCCTTGGTCATCAAGCTGAATCAAATACAAACCCGGCGTGCGAGTCTCATCGCGCAGCACTAAATCTGTTGAGACGCCTTCGTCTTCCCAGTGAGTCAGCATACCCGTGCTGATTGGGTCATTGCCAAGCGCCGTAACGTAAGAGACTTTGACTTCATCAGGTTTGCTATTGGCTTCGCAGCCGCGGCTCAAATAAACCGCAGCGTTGAGCGTATCCCCACCAAATGTTTGATGCATTGAGCCGAACGGTTTGCCATTCAGCTCAATCATGCATTCACCAATAATGGCGATGTGCTTCATTGGTTACGCCCTCTCTTCAAAGTAGCGTTTTGCGTTACCAAAACAGATGTCTTCGACCATAGGACCAAGCAACGATAGGTCATTTGGAACTTCGCCGTTCTCTGCCCAACGACCGACCATGTCACACAAGATGCGGCGGAAGTATTCGTGACGAGTGTAAGACAAGAAGCTGCGCGAGTCCGTTAACATGCCGACGAATTGGCTGAGCAAACCAAGTTGAGAAAGCTGTTCCATTTGGCGTTGCATGCCATCTTTCTGATCGTTGAACCACCAACCCGAGCCAAACTGCACTTTGCCCGCGATGCCGCCACCTTGGAAGTTACCAATCATGGTCGCCATCATTTCGTTATCACGAGGGTTCAAACAGTAAAGGATGGTGCGAGGCAGCTCATTGGTTTGGTCCATTTCATCCAATAGATGTGCCAGTTCAAAAGCAAATGGGCGATCGCCAATCGAGTCAAAGCCAGCATCAGCACCTAGTAGTTGGAACATGCGTGTGCTGTTGTTGCGTTGTGCGCCAATATGAAGCTGCATGACCCAGCCCAATTGTGCGTAGCGTTTGCCGAGCCAAACTTGAACTGCGGTAGAGAATTGCGCACATTCAAGCTCTGACAGTACTTCGCCACTCAAACGACGAGCCAGCAACGCATCTAAATCAGCTTCGCTTGGAATTGGCGCGTAACGGACGATCTCAATGCCGTGGTCTGCCGCACGACAGCCATGTGCATCGAAGTGTGCCAAACGTTTATCAAGCGCACTCAATAAATCATCAAAGCGGCGAATTTCAATGTCTGCTACTTCGCCCAGTTTGTGCATGTAATCCGCAAACATGTCCAATTCAATCTTGAACGCTTTATCTGGACGCCAACTCGGCAGCACTTTGACGTTAAAGGTGTCGTCTTCTGCGATCGCTTTGTGGTGTTCTAGTGAATCAATAGGATCATCGGTTGTGCCCGCCATTACGACGTTCATTTGCTGCATGATGCCGCGAGCTGTGAACTCAGGTGTCGCAAGCAGCTCATTACATTGATGCCAAATTTGATCAGCGGTGTCTGGGCTAAACAGCGTATTGGTAATGCCGAATGGGCGACGCAGTTCTAAGTGCGTCCAGTGGTAAAGCGGGTTGCCCAAGGTTTGAGGAACCGTCTTCGCCCACGCCATGTATTTGTCGTAATCGCTCGCATCACCCGTAATCAAACGCTCTTCAATGCCTGCCGAGCGCATGCCACGCCATTTGTAGTGATCGCCTTCAAGCCAGATTTGACCCAAGTTATCGAACTGACGATTTTGCGCCACTTCCGCTGGGTTTAGGTGGCAGTGGTAATCATAAATTGGCTGGTGGAACGCATGCTCATGGTACAAACGACGTGCAGTTTCGTTTGAGAGTAAAAAGTCTTCACACAAGAAATTCTTCATCGTTAACTCCTATTACAACGCAGCGACAGTGGCACGAGCACCGTTATCGATTAGAGATTGGTAAGCACTGCTCACCGCATCAATCACTTGTGGGTTTTGACCAAGCTCTGCAGGGAAGATGGCTTCAACCGCGAGCAACGCAGGCACAACAGAAACGTTCAAGCCGTGTTGGTCGCAAATCTGACGTAGTGTCTCTGCCATTGGATCGCGAACATCAATATCGTTGCCTTGCTCGTCCACGCCGGATACGTAGCGCATCCAACCTGCAATTGCTGTTGCCAACCAAGAGAAGTTAGAACCTTGAGCAAGATGGAATCGTAAGCTGCCACCCATGCGTTGCGGGATCTTCTGGCTGCCATCCATCGCGATTTGCCATGTTTTGTGTTTCAAGCTTGGGTTAGTGAAGCGCTCGATAAGCAGCTTGGCGTAGCCTTCTAAATCGGTGCCTTCTGGCATGGTCAGCGAAGGAGCTTGCGCTTGCATCATCATGTCGAATGCCGCTTTACGGTAGCCTTCATCTGTCATGGTGTCAGAGATGTGCGCGTAACCGCCAAGGTAGCCTAGGTAGGCTAGGAACGAGTGGCTACCATTTAGCATGCGCAGCTTCATTTCTTCGTAAGGCACAACGTCGGCAACAAATTCTGCGCCAGCCACGTTCCAATCCGGGCGACCTGCCACGAAGTTATCCTCGATAACCCATTGGCGGAATGGTTCACAAGCGATGCCACATGGATCTTCACAGCCAAGTAGCTCAGCGATTTCGGTTAGTGTCTCTTCGGTTGCTGCTGGCACAATGCGGTCAACCATGGTGCAAGGGAAGGTAACGTTGGTTTCAATCCAGTCACGCAATTCTGGGTCGAGCAGTTGAGCGAACTCAAGTACCGCAGCTTTTGCTACGTGACCGTTCTCCTGCACGTTATCGCAAGACATCACGGTAAATGGCGTCAGACCGCGTTCACGGCGCATCTTCAGCGCTTGCACGATGTAACCCAGTGCCGATTTTGGCTCCGTTGGGTTGGCAAGGTCAGCAATGACTAGCGGATTGTTTTTATCAAGCGTGCCCGTCGCTGGGTCGGCGCAGTAGCCTTTCTCGGTAATCGTCATTGAAACGATCGCCACTTGTGGCTCTGTCATTTTTTCTAACACCGCTTGAATGCTGTCGAGGCTTGGGTGGAGTGATTCGGTCACTGAGCCAATCACTTTTACCTCTGTCGATTCTGCGCCTTTTTCTGCCACTGTATAGAGGTGGTCTTGTGCGCGCAGCGATTGAATTAACTCTTCACCACCAAATAGGTTGATTTCGCAAATGCCCCAATCCGAGCCTGTTTTGCTTAGCATTTCATTGGTGAATAGAGCTTGGTGCGCTCGGTGGAATGCACCAAAACCAAGGTGAACAATACGGCTTTTAAGCGTTGAGCGGTCGTAGTCCGGAAGCAGAACGTGGTCATTCAGAGTGGAATTCGAAATAGTCTTCATTTTGGTATCCCTTTTCCCGCAGGCGAACCTGCGGGATGGTTTATTTTAATCATTCGAATCTAGAGATCGTAACTCTAGAGCTTGTCACTAAGCGCTTAGTAGCCAAGAACAAGGTTAGGCAAGAACAGGCTTAGTTCAGGAATAAAGGTCACTGCCATTAGTGCCGCAATCAGTGCAACGTAGAATGGAAGTAGAGGCTTAATCACTTTGTCGATGGCAACGTTCGCCACAGAACAACCGATGAACAACGCGCTACCTACTGGTGGGGTACAGATACCGATAGCCAAGTTGAACGTCATCATGATGCCGAAGTGCACTGGGTCGATGCCCATATCCAGCGCGATTGGTAGGAAAATTGGCGTAAAGATCAGTACCGCTGGTGTCATATCCATGAAGATACCAACAATCAGCAGAATGATGTTGATGATCAGAAGAATCATCAGAGGGTTATCTGAAATAGCCAGTAGAGCGTCTGCGATCATGTAAGGAATATCAGCGTTTGCCATTGCCCAAGACATACCCATAGATGCGCCAACCAACAGCAATACGATAGAGGTGGTGACTGCAGATTCTAGGATGATCTTAGGAAGGTCTCGCCATTTCACTTCACGGTAAATCAGTACTGCAAGGGCGAAGGTGTACACCACCGCGATAGCTGAGGCTTCTGTTGCGGTGAAGATACCGCCGATAATGCCACCCATGATGATCACAATCAGTGCCAGAGATGGCGCTGCTTTTAAGAACGTATCCCAAACCATTGCAAGAGAAGGGCGTGCTGCGATTGGGTAACCACGACGTTTCGCAATAATGCCTGCCACTACCATGATGCTCAGACCCATCAAGATGCCAGGAATGTAACCCGCTAGGAACAATGCTGCGATAGACGTACCACCAGACACTAATGAGAACACGATCAGTGTGTTACTTGGTGGGATCAACAAACCAGAAGGACAAGACGTAATGTTTACTGCGGCAGAGAAGTTTTCATCGTAACCGTCTTTCTTTTGCAGTGGAGACATAGTACCGCCAACCGCTGCAGCAGACGCAACCGCTGAGCCAGAAATAGAGCCAAACATCATGTTCGCCATCACGTTTACGTGTGCTAGAGAACCAGGAAGACGGCCACCTAAAACTTTAGCAAAGTTAATCAGGCGAAGTGCGATACCGCCTTGGTTCATGATGTTGCCCGCCAAGATAAAGAACGGGATTGCCAATAGGGCGAAGTTATCGAGACCTGCCGCCATACGCTGCGCCACAACGGCGATAGCAGGCTCTAACGGTAAGCTCATTAAAATGGTCGCTAACGACGACAAGCCGATAGCAAAAGAGACCGGTACACCAATCGCAAGCAGGACTGCGAAGCTACCGAATAGGGTAAGAATTAATTGCCATTCCATTGTGGAACCCTCTATTGATCAAGTTGGGTGTCGGTGAGTAGGGCTTCACCAGACGTCAATTGTTTGATGCGGTCAAAAGCAAATACCGCCGAGTAGAAGATCATCAGTGCGCCACTAATTGGAAGGCAGAAGTAGATGTAGCCCATTTCCAAGCCTAGTGCTGGCGTTAACTGACCCGTAGCCAGTGTTTTCATCGCCAGTTGAGTACCGCCGTGAACCAATACCACGTAAGAGAACAGGGCAATGGCAATTTGGATGACGATTTCATTGATGAGTTTGCGTTTGCCTTGCAGCTTCATTGTCAGCAAGTCGATAGCAAGGTGACGTTTCAGACCAGTGGTGTATGCGGCACCAATAAGGGCTACCCACATAAAGAGATAACGAGCAAGTTCATCGGTCACGGTACTTGGTCTACCAATAACGTAACGAGATAGCACTTGCCAGACCACGCAAAAAACGAGGAAGGTCGACAGAGAGATGGTAAAGGCGGCCAACCCTCTATTTATGTATTTGACCAATTTATTCATTTTAGTTTCCTTTCAGTAAATACGCGTATCTCATAACAATTGGTTTACCAATGTAAGAATGTGTTTCTGTGTAGGGCAGTAACATACGCTAATCTTTCTGGTCGGATTATAAGTTAGCCGATTTGGTTGTCACGTGAGCAGGTTCACAAATGGATTGGTTGACCAATTTAAGGGTTCTTATTGTGATTTTGGTCAATCAATTTGCTTTTTTGTTTTGACGATAGGTTTTTCGATCGCCAATAATGACCTCGAAACAAGAAATACCGTGAAAAATTAAAACTACCCTACATATTGGACAACCAATCCAAGGAGAATAGAACAATGATGACGCGTAAGACTCTTTTAAGCGCTGTAGTAGGTGCTGCAATGACCTTCGGCGCCACTGCTTCTGCTTATGCTGCGACCACTTTGAAGCTAAGTCACAACCACCCTCGTGACCATGCAGTACATAAAGCAATGGACTTTATGGCAAAAGAAGTTCGTGAAATGACAGACGGTGAAGTTCGTATCCGTATCTACCCTGATGCGCAGCTAGGCACTCAGCGTGAATCGATGGAGCTAATGCAAAACGGTGCTCTGGATATGGTGAAGAGTAACGCGGCAGAATTGGAAGCTTTCTCCCCAGCTTATGCGGCATTCAACATGCCTTACTTGTTCCGCGATAAAGACCACTACTACAAAGTGACCGACGGTGAAGTAGGTCGTGAAATCCTGAATTCTTCAGCAGACAGCGGCTTTATTGGTGTGACTTACTACGATGCTGGTGCTCGTAGCTTTTACACCAACAAGCCAATCAATACGCCTGAAGATCTAAAAGGTCTGAAAGTGCGTGTACAGCCGAGCCCATCTGCGATTGCAATGGTAAAAGCGTTAGGTGGTAACCCAACACCATTGGCATACGGTGAGCTATACACAGCATTACAACAAGGCGTGGTGGATGCAGCGGAAAACAACATCCCATCATTTAGCTTGAGCCGTCACAGTGAGGTATCGAAATACTTCAGCCTAGACGAGCACACCATGGTGCCAGACGTATTGGTTATTTCGACTAAAACGTACGACAAGCTAACACCTGAGCAGCAAAAAGCACTGATGAAAGCAGCAGCAGACTCTTCTGAATACATGAAGAAATTGTGGGCTGAGTCAGAAGCAAAAGAGCGTACAAAAGCTGAAAAGATGGGCGTAACTTTTGTTGAACCAAATAAAGCGGCATTCGTTGAAGCGGTTCAACCAATGTACGCGGACTTAGAAAAGACAAATCCTGAATTAAATGAACTGGTTGAGAAGATCAAAGCAGTTAAGTAATTCACAAAGTAATTAGTAATAAACAATCGAAAACAAGGTGTTACCACATTCTGGTACATAGAGGTTGACCAATTGTTATTGGTCGTTATGATGGCGTGAGAAGTTAGATGGAATATAGTGATAATATCATCATGATGCCTTTTGAACCGAAAAGACCGTATCAAGAGATCGGTTTAGTCCTTAGACAAGAACTTATCAATGGCCGTTACGTGGTCGGAGATAGGCTGCCGCCTGAGCGCGATATCGCAGAACGTCTCGACGTTAGCCGCACAGTAGTGCGTGAAGCGATCATCATGCTGGAGCTGGAAAACCTTGTCGAAGTGAAGAAAGGTTCTGGGGTGTATGTTATCAATATTCCATCTCAACCGAACTCCCGTGAGAACGTGATCAGCGATGATGCCGGTCCGTTTGAAATGCTCCAAGCTCGCCAGTTGCTTGAAAGTAACATTGCGGAATTTGCAGCGATGCAAGTAACGCCAGGCGACATCGTGAAAATGCGTGCAGCCCTTGAGTTAGAACGAGAAGAACTCGCCAGCGGCACCGCAGATTGTAACGGTGATGAGAAGTTTCATATGTGCATTGCAGAGGCAACTCAAAACTCTGTGCTGGTGGACATGCTGAAGCAATCTTGGGAGCGACGTGAGAGCAGCCCAATGTGGAATAAACTTCATTCTCACATTGCTGGTCAAGACTACCGTGAAGAGTGGTTAGACGATCACGCCAAAATCCTTGCCGCATTGCAGCGTAAAGATCCAATCGCTGCAAAAAATGCCATGTGGCAACACCTTGAAAACGTTAAACAGCGCCTGTTGGAGCTGTCTGACATCGATGACCCGAATTTTGATGGTTACTTATTCAGTTCCAACCCTGTTGTTCTGCAGGGCGCTGAAAACGGTTAACCACATTGCCGGCTTCGGTCGGCTCTAGTCAGCGCAGCTGCATTATCGTGGCTGCATATTAAGAAGTCGTTGTGCACTTAGCTTGATAAATTCGAGCGGGCTGAGTGCGTCTTAAAAAAGGTGAGTGTCATGGAACAAACTTGGCGTTGGTACGGTCCGAATGACCCTGTGTCGCTAGACGATATTCGTCAAGCAGGCGCAACAGGCATTGTGAATGCCTTGCATCACATTCCAAATGGTGAAGTGTGGTCTAAAGAAGAGATTTTAAAACGTAAAGCCATCATCGAAGAGAAAGGCTTAACGTGGTCGGTGGTTGAAAGTGTTCCTGTTCACGAAGAAATCAAAACTCAGACGGGCAACTTCCAACAATGGATCGACAACTATAAACAAACGCTGCGTAATCTTGCTGAGTGCGGCGTAGATACGGTCTGCTACAACTTTATGCCAGTACTCGACTGGACACGTACAGACCTCGAATTTGAAATGCCGGATGGCTCTAAAGCGCTACGTTTTGACCAAATCGCTTTTGCGGCATTTGAGCTGCATATTCTTAAACGCCCGGGCGCAGAAGCGGATTACACCGAATCTGAGCAAGCGCAAGCCCTTGAATACTTCAACAACATGACGGTGGATCAAATTCAACAACTGACAAGCAACATCATTGCTGGTTTGCCGGGCGCAGAAGAAGGTTACACGCTAGAAGAGTTCCAAGCACAATTGGACCGTTACTCGGGCATCAGCAAAGACAAACTCCGTGAGCACATGGCGCACTTCTTGGCAGAACTCATGCCAGTGTGTGAAGCGCATGGTTTGAAATTGGCGGTACACCCAGACGATCCACCGCGCCCAATTCTTGGCCTGCCACGCATTGTGTCAACCATCGAAGATATTGATTGGTTGACTGAAAAAGTACCAAGCAAAATGAATGGTTTAACCATGTGTACCGGCTCTTACGGTGTTCGTGGTGACAACGACCTAGTGAAAATGATTAAAAAGCACGGTGACCGTGTTTACTTCACTCACTTGCGTTCAACCAAACGTGAAGAAAGCAACCCGATGACATTCCACGAAGCGGCGCACCTTGATGGCGATGTGGATATGTACAATGTGGTGATGGCAATTTTGGATGAAGAACAACGCCGCGCAGAAGTGGGCGATCACCGTTTAATTCCTATGCGTCCTGACCATGGTCACCAAATGCTGGATGATTTGAAGAAGAAGACCAACCCAGGCTACTCAGCCATCGGTCGCTTGAAAGGTCTTGCGGAAGTGCGTGGACTAGAGATGGCACTAAAACGCGCTTTCTACACTAAGTAATTGAATTTATTAAGCACACCAGAGAGTGCCATCAAACCATATTAATAAAAGCAAAAAACCGAAGCGTAATGCTTCGGTTTTTATTTAAGTTGATTAGGGATGAAGGGTGTTAATCGTCGTCATCCGGCACAAACTCTAAAATATCACCTGGTTGGCAATTTAAATGCGTACATATGGCTTCCAAAGTGGCTAACTTAACCGCCTTAGCACGACCATTTTTGAGTACCGATAAGTTTTGTTCAGTAATACCAATGAGCTTCGCTAGTTCATTAGAGCGCATCTTCCGTTTTGCCAGCATTACATCCAAGTTGATTACAATCGCCATATACCATTCACTTAAATTGTCAGCTCACTTTCTTCTTGTAGCTCGACTGCTCTATCCATCACTACAGCGATGACTCGGACAATAAAACCGATGACCATCATAGTAATGTCGCTGTCGTCTACTTCCGCTGACACATTCCAATTCCCGTCATTGTACGACAAAGCCAAGCTAAGAAGCACGTCCATCGTGACTTCAATAAACGGTGTTGCGATCAGTAAGTAGCTGAGTTTCTTGAAACACTCCGTATTTTGGCGTTCAAAAATCTGCCCTTTCTCATACAAACGGAAAAGGACGATGAGCTGCCACAGTAAGGCCACTGTCAGTAGTGTTGAGATCATGCTTGGGAAGTAGCCAATTATAGAACGCGTAACGGAAAGAGGGAGCGCCACTTCAATAGGAAAGGTGGCGTGAAACCACTCCGCATCAAACATAGTTGCCCCAAACCAAAAGACGGTATTGAGCACAACCGTGAAGATCATAGAAAACCAAAATAGGATAAGTAGCTTACGACTAAAGTTGCTTATGGAATGTTGAGACATGACAAACCTCATATCAGATTTAATTTTCGCTCATCCTAATCAGTTAAAAATAATATCGCAATAAAAACTTATCGTTTTACGATAATTTTTTATTGCTTTTCTTAATGCGAGTATTTAATGTTGCCAAGTGGATTTATAAAATTGATGAATAAAGGTACGGGGAATGAATAAGGCGATTTTTTTTACAACGACGTTGCTAACGGTATCTGCTCCTAGCTTAGCTGAGGGTATTTTTTTGGATGATTTGTCCAAAGACTACAATCTCGAAGAGAGCAATACATGGGAGAGTTCTCCATACGCGCTGGATACAACGCCAAAACATGACGCGTTTACCGATGATAAATGTACGCGAGGGACAGAAGAGCAATTCACATCTCTTGCCGATGCGAACAAAAAGAAAAACGTCGAGTGCTACATCACGCATTTTCCAAACAGCAACATTAAAACCCGCATGCAGTCGAACGACGATGGCGATGTTAGTGTTGGCTTCTCATGGGATTTTGATTAACCACAGTTATTTATTGTGAATTTTTGCTCTTTAACACTATGATTCTTAGCGTAAAAAGTGATCGAAAGTCACTTTTATAATGAAGAGTTGCAAATAATCTGCGTCTTTTTCTTTGCGATGTCGTCTTATTAGACACAACTATTTTGACCGGAGAATTCCATGTTCAAGCCGCAACCAACGCGTTCAGACATTAAAGATAAATTCATCAAGCACGATAGCCAAATGCTCAACCAAGTGTACGGAACAGACCAAGTCGTACCGTATTGGATTGCCGATATGGACTTTCCTATTGCATCACCTATTTCGCAAGCGATTCAGCAACTTGTCAGCCGTGAAACCTTCTCATACGAGTTTGATAGCAAGACGGTCTTTCAGTCCATTGCTGATTGGAATAAGGATTTGCATGGTCTTGAGCTTAGCATTGATAACTTTGTTCAAGTGCCGGGCGTACTGAGTGCGATTGCGCTACTGATTCGCGAGTTCACCAAAGAAGGTGAGGGCGTTCTGATCCAGACACCGGTTTATCATCAATTCCGACGTTTAATTGAATCTGCGGGTCGTACTGTTGTGGGCAACACAATGAAAATTGAAAACGACTACTACGTGATGGACTTTGAGCTGCTTGAAAATCAGTTGAAAAGTGGTGAAGTGCAAATGATTTTGCTGTGCAACCCTCATAACCCAGTGGGGCGTGTATGGACGAAAGCAGAACTAGAGCGCATGGTGGCGTTAGCTGAGAAATACAAGGTGATGATCATCAGCGATGAAGTGCATGCCGACATTGTGTTTGAAGGTTCCACCTTTACCAGTATGACTTCATTAGGTTATGAAAACAACCTGACGATCATTGGCTCGCCGGCGAAAAATTTTGGTTTGAACAGCATCTCTAACGGTTATATTTACAGCGATAACCAAGCACTTTTCGAGAAAATCAAAGCGACGTCAGCTTCACTGTCTATCGATCATGGCAATGCGTTTACCACTTACGCGACGATTGCGGCTTACCAACAAGGTAAAGAGTGGTTTGAAGGTTTTTATGCCTACACGCAAAACAATCGTAACTGGATTATTGAGTTTATTGAGCACAACTTGCCACTGGTGAAAGCGTTCCCGCCACAAGGAACCAACCAAATTTGGTTGGATTTTTCTGGTTTAGAATTGGAACCTTCTCAGTTAAAAGCCTTGCTGACAGAAGAAGCCAAAATGGCGCTAACGCCAGGTACTTGGTTTAGTGAACCCAATGAAAACTACTACCGCATGAACTTCGCTTGTTCTTTAGAGCAAATTCAAACCTCGTTTGAGTTGCTTAAAGCCGCTGTCGATAAACGTAAATAAGTGAAGTGGTAGGAGAATAAAACGATGACACAAACCATCACTAAAGGTATCAAAGCGCTAGCAGATGGCGCGGTTGAGTCTGAGTCTTAGCGGTCTATGTCATACTTGCCATACGGTTTATATTTCGATTAATATCGAATTATCTTTTTATGTATAGAGACCGTCGTATGTTAGCAGAGTGGTTGACGCACAAAGAGCAGCTCAAAAACTACATTGTCAAACAGACCAGTGATCCAGATTTAGCCGATGACATTTTGCAAGAGGTGTACATCAAGGCGAGTCAAAAGATCGACCAGTTAGAAGCGCGAAGCAAAATTAAAAGTTGGTTATATCGCATCACGCACAACGCGATCATGGATCACTATCGTACGCAGCAAAGTTATGAAGAGCTGATAGACAATCAGATTGAAGAGGAAATGCCGATAGAGCTGGAGAATCTACAAACCATGGGGCATTGTTTGCGCCCAATGTTTGAGTGCCTACCAGAGAAATATCGCCAAGCCATGACTTTGTCTGAACTCGATGGTTTGCCTCAACAAATGGTAGCGGATCAGTTGGGGCTTTCGCTTTCTGCGACTAAAAGCCGAATTCAGCGCGGTCGAGTTAAGCTCAAAGCCTTGTTAGTTGAGTACTGTAATGTTGAAGCTGGGCGAGGAGGTATCGTTGATTTCTCACCAGAACCGCAGTGCCTTCACATGGCTCAAATGTATAGTGCTGAAGTGGCATAAAGCTAAAATATCCGCTCGATTTACAATGTAAAAGCGCAGAGTTTTGGTTCTGCGTTCACATTTTTTAAAAGTTGTGGTTATTGAACGTATTAATTCTGACAAATGTAACGAATACATTCGATGATAACTCCGGTCTCTTGATTAGGGCGCGACATGTGAGGGCAGAAATGCCCTCCACTCCAACCTGTGTCGCGCCCGCTTTACCGTGAACAATGTGAAGTAAATAGGACTGAATAATGACAACGACGAAATTTACCGCAGGTGATTTGTTTCCCTCTATCACTCTACCAACGTTAAATGGCGATACTATCGAGCTAGGTAAGCCTTCAGAGAATGTCGATTGGCGTTTAGTGGTGGTTTACCGTGGCAAACATTGCCCTTTGTGTACTCGCTATCTCAACCAACTAGAGACACTAAAAGCGCGATTCTTACAACTCGGGATGGATATCGTAGCGGTGTCCGCAGATAGCCAAGCACAGCTAGAGCAGCATATGGAGCAACTGACCGTCACGTTCCCAGTGGCTTATGGTTTGACAGTAGAGCAGATGCAAACGCTAGGTTTGTATATCTCGGAGCCTCGCTCAGAAAAAGAGACAGACCATCTCTTTGCAGAGCCAGGTTTGTTTGTGGTGAACAGTAAAGGACAAGTTCAGTTAGTCGATATTTCCAACGGTCCATTCGCTCGACCTGACCTAGAAGTCTTGCTCTCAGGGTTGGCGTTTATCCGTAACCCAGAAAATGATTACCCTATTCGTGGTACCTACCAAGCGGCAATCTAATCACTGTTTTGGTTTGAGGCATTAAAAACCAACAACGTTCGCAGACTTCCTCTTCTAAAATTGGATTGTTCGTCTCCTAGATTGTGGTAAAGTCCGCGCCTGCGATTTACCGCATCTTTTACTGCCTCTTCAATCAAAAGCACAAGGTTAAGCTAATGCCATTTTCTACTCTCTCTTTGAGTTCTGAGCTGATTCACGCACTGCCAAAAGACTTTAAGAAGCCAACTGATATTCAGGCTTTGGCTATTCCTGAGCTACTCAGTGGTAAAGATGTGTTGGCATTGGCAAATACAGGCAGTGGTAAAACCCTTGCGTATGGTTTGCCTTTGTTGGAAAAGCTAAGTGTAAATCCAGAGCAAAAAGCGCTGATTCTAGTACCTACACGTGAACTGGCGACACAAGTGAGCGAGGCGATTAACCAAGTTGGTCAATCTATTGGTCTCAACGCAGTGTGTTTGTGTGGTGGCGTTGATAAAGAGCAGCAACTACAAGCACTTGCGTCAAATCCCCACATTCTTGTGGCGACAACCGGTCGTTTAGTTGATCTGGTCAACAACGGTTTGGTCCTGAGTAATATCCATTATCTAGTGTTGGATGAAGCGGATCGTTTGCTGGATATGGGCTTTTGGCCAGATGTGCAAAATATTGCAGGGCAGATTTCAAACCAGCGTCAAACCGCGATGTTCTCAGCAACGTTTTCTGATGAGTTGAAGGGCAAAGCCAAGCAACTCATGCACGCACCAAAACAGGTAGCAGCGCATCAAGAAAACAGCACCAATCAAGCTATTGCCGAAACGCTGTATCTCGTCAACAAAGGCAGCAAAACCAAAGCGTTGATTGAACTGATCAAGCAAAATGTATGGGCGCAGGTATTGGTATTTATTGGTGCGAAAGAGAACGCTGATGGTTTGGCGAAGAAATTGAACAAAGCTGGAATCACAACCAATGCGCTGCACGGCAATAAGAGCCAAGCAGAGCGAGAAGAAGCGCTGGCACAGTTTAAGTCCGGGCAAACACAGGTGTTGATCGCTACCGATCTATTAGCTCGCGGTATTCACATCGAGCAACTACCAGTAGTGATTAACTTTGAGTTGCCAATGCACGCTGAGACTTACGTTCACCGAGTTGGGCGCACAGCCCGTGCGGGCGAGCAAGGTGTTGCAATGTCGCTGGTCTGCCATGGAGAAACCGAAGCGCTTACAGCGATCCGTAACTTGACGCAACGTGAATTGCCAACGCAAGACCTTGAAGGTTTCCCTGTAACGGATAAGCCATCAACAGGCGAAAGCAAGCGTGCTCCACGTGATAAAAAAGCCAATCGCCGAACCAATGCCAAAAAGAGCATTAAGCAGTTTCAAGGCAGACCGAAACGCCTAGCGCCTAAAGCTAAATGAGCAAAACCAAATAAAAAAAGCCATCGTAATGATGGCTTTTTAATTAAATGGAGTGTGTGTCTAAATAGGGGTAGTGCTTAGAAGTTGTAAGAAACTGTCGCGCCTACTGCCCATTGGTTTGCACTGTCTACGATAGAAGAATCGCTGATGCCACTACCTAGACGAGTGTATTGTGATACTTGGCTGATTTGCCAGTGCTCAGTGATTGGCACTACCAGTTTGTAACCTAAACCGTAGTTTACGGTTGCATCGCCTTTGTATGCTTTGCGGTTTGCACGTGCTTCTTTGTCTGTTACACCGAAGTAGTAATCAACGTAATCTTTGCTTTGGTAAGACACGCTCGCAAATGGTACGAAATCAACATTACCGATATTCATGATATGGAAGTAAGTAGCACCACCTTGGAAGCCTTTGTAAGCGCCTGATACATCATGTTGTAGGTAAGTTGAGATCACGTTGTTTGGATCAAGTCTGAAATCTGCGTTCAAACCTAGATCGATCGCAATATCACGTCGTTTCGTACCTTTTAGGCTTTTCGCTACATCGCTATCACGAGGTACACCGCTACCTACCACGTAAGCACTCATGTTAAGTAGTTCATCGTTGTCACCTAGGAAACGGTAGTTAATACCGCCTAAATCAGCGTTGAAGTCTTCACCATGGTAGCCACCGTTTAGAACTGGCGCAGTGTTGTGTTTTTGGTCTTTGAAAAGATCGCTCGCTTGTACTACGCCAGCTTCGACCATCCAGCCACCTTCGTTGTTGTAGATGTTACCGTTACGAATGTAAGTATCACCCGCTGTTGCTGTGCCTGCAGCCGTCAACGTTAATAATGCAATAATTGTTTTGTTCATTGTTCTGTCCCAGTTGTTTGGTTTTGAACACTGTACAAAATAAAATTGTAACCCTCTATCAGCAGAGCGTATGGAAGTGTAATGATGACTTTCAGAAATGTATGGTTTCGCCTAAAAAACGCTAGGAAGTAGAACCATGCCAGCTGTGAAGGCATGGTTGAGACATTGGTATAGATCATCTCTATCGCCGCTGAGATGGTTTAACTGGGTTTGCGGTGAAGGTACTTCATGACTTTCCCTTGCTTCCACATCATAACGCCTGTGATAGCAACAATGGGAACAAGTACGAATAACGTTAACGTCATGAACATTTCATTTGCCTTCAGCGGTGAATAAAGCGCTGCACCCACCAACAGTGCACACAATATATGCATCCATCTTAAAACCAATCTTACTAACTGTCCGCTCATTGCCTTTCTCCTTTGCTTTGTTTCAATACACGATACAGAGCAAAGTGATGACGGTTTTGGCTTTGAGATAAAACGCCTAATAGCGTTCTAAGTGAACGTATAGGATGATGAATGGTTTTTTAGGCTGAGCAGATAACTTTCGGAATGTATCTAAGACCCAACATTGAGCACCCGTCTTCCAAGTAGCTATCGGTGACAACATCGAAGCCGAACTTGCCGTAGTAGTCTTTCAAGTGCGCTTGTGCGGATATAAAAATGCTGTCGTTCGGGTAGATCTTCCTTGTGGCATCGAAGCTCACTTGCATCAATTGGTTGCCGATGTTTTTCCCTCTGTAATCTTCTGCGACGATAACGCGACCGATACACACGTCATTGGCATCAGAGTTCAGCAAGGGTAAAACGTCAACGGGGTATCCGAGTTTCGGAGGCATAATACGACTATAAGCCACCAGACGTTCGTTATCATATCCCATCACATGGTAGGTGTCGGGATGGTTATCCTTACCATCCAAATCGCTGTATGGCGTGTTCATGTCTACGATGAAAATATTGACTCTTTGCTGCAAAAAATCGTAAAGCTCTTGAACAGACAGATCTGCGAATTTCTTAATTCTCCATTCGAGCATCATGCTTCCCCTTGTATTATTTTGGGTACAACATAAAGAGTATTTGTACGGGATTCATTAACCTTTGTTAATTGCTAAGTTCCAGCTTAAATACAGATTTACGGTTTTGAACGGCTAAAAAGCAAACGCCCCACTGACTTGGTCGTGAAGCTAATATTGGAAGGGATACGCTTTGTTCTCTCGGGGAGTCAAAACGGGAATTAACCCGCAGTCGGACCAACCAAACGCATTTCCCAATCTTCGACTTCACCAGTTTCTAAGCGGCGTTCAACAAGCTTGCTCCAAGATTCAACCAATGGAAGTTCCGCTAGCTGGCTTAGCTCTGTTTTATCTAGGCAACCAGTAAACACAGCGCCCATGATGCGAGCCAATGACCAGTCTGGGTAAGGTCTTTCGCACAGAATAATCTCGTCACCTGCACCGATATCGCCTTCTTGCAACACTCTGAAGTACCAGCCTGTTCGAAGCGTATCTTGCAGTCTTCTCGCCATGTCGTTTTGCTCGAAGCGGACGTTGAGTTTCCAACAAGGCATACGCCCTTGTGACACTTCCAATAAGGTTGAGCCGATGCGGATTTTATCTTTCAAGCAAATGGACGCTTCTGTTATACCACTTGAGCTTAGGTTTTCACCGAACGCGCCAGCTGATTGGAAAATCGCTTTGTTGCCCAACTCTTGTTGCCAAATCGGATAGTGCTCGCTTGGGTAAATATGAAGGGCTTTTTGAATCCCACCATGAAAGCGCGGATCGCCTTGTTCGTCGTTGGTAAAACCCAGTTCTGTTGCGTGCTGACGCTGAGGTAGAACCTGTTTGTTAATCGCACTTTTCGCACCATGTGCAAAGGCAACGGTTTTACCTGCTAATACGCTGTTAACTACGCCTAACTTCTTCATATTTTTTCCTTATCACCTAAAACTGATTTGCCAAACGGTGTGAGACAAAATCACGTTATCGCTCACCCAATGATTTGAATACCGGAATCGCTGCCAGTACTTCAATGCGCTTTTCTGTGCTTTTTAAGTAACGCGTTTCGCTATCTGAAACCAACACATGACGTTGATAACCTTCCGCTTTAGGAAACTTGGTTAACACGTTTTCAAGCGATGCTTCGCACTTGTCTTGGTTGATGTTATCAATATTGACTTTGAATAAGAGTTGGTTTTCTTTGGATATTTCAACTTGACATCGCATACGTCGCACCTCACGGCTTCATTCACTTTGCCGAGCATGATAGCCTAGTGAACTTGTGTCAGAGTAGGGATGTAAGGACAGTTAATGATGCCAACCCGCCAAATCGATTCTCACTCCGGTGTCATGACCTCCAATGAGATGATGGCTGCCAATCCTCACTCTCCAGCTTTGGTTAAGACCATCGACATGCCGAAAGGTTACATTGATGCGCTGCACCAACACACATGGCATCAAGTCATCTTCCCGATCAAAGGGTTATTACAAACCAAAACCGATCACTACCAACACCTTGTGCCTCATACCTCTGCGCTGTTTGTGCCTGCGGGTATTCAACATGAATCCATCGCGCTAAGCCATACGACATTTGTCGGTATCTATCTGAACCCTGAGTTTGGCACTGAGTACGAGCATCAAGTTAGAACCATCACTCTCACGCCGTTCTTAAACGAGCTGTTACAGGAAATACGCCGCCAATGTGAAGGGGTCGTCAGTGATGAGGAAGTCTCTCGATTGCTTGGCGTGTTGCACGATCAAATCATGAAAGATAACGTGCAGACCTTTCAGTTACTGCTGCCAGAAGACAGGCGCTTAAAGCTGATATTCGAAGCGCTGACCGACACGCCAGCATTGGATTGGTCACTCAAACAGTGGGGAGAGACAGTAGGCGCATCTGAGCGAACATTGTCGCGCCTGTTCTCCAAAGAGTTCAACACCTCGTTTCAACTTTGGCGGCAACAAATTCGGCTGATTTATTCGCTCTCTTTGCTGGACGAAGAGCTCTCGATCCAAAGCATTGCCGATCAAGTGGGGTATCAAAATGACTCTTCTTACATCAAAGCGTTTAAAGCCTATTTTGATGTCACCCCACAACAGTTCCGTGTGAATGGTCGACGGGGATAGCGAGTGTAATCTCGTCCACAATATCAACCTCCACCATCACACTACTATAGTGGCAACTGGAAAGTACTCTTAATTTCCTTAACGGAGACGTTGGATTGAATGGCGCTGATGCCTTTTACGCGGCGAATCGCACTGATGCGGTCAAAGTATTCGTCTAAGTCTCGAGCCACCACTTGCACCATATAATCCGCGCTGCCTGCAATGCAGTGACACATTAAGATCCAATCGGTTTCTGCGACAAAGTCTTCAAAAGGCGTGGTGTTTTCTACCTCATGACTGCCGAGGGTAACCAGAGTAAAACCAGAAACTTGGAAACCGAGTTTTTTACGGTTCAGCTTTGCAGCGTAACCCTCAATGTAACCTTCCTCTTCCATTTTCTTCCAGCGTCGCCAGCAGGGTGTTTCACTCAGGTTGACGGTCTCGGCAAGCTTAGAATTGCTCATGCGACCATCTTTCTGAATATGGTCAAGGATGGCGAAATCGGTACTATCCAATTCGAAATTGGTGGATTCTTTCTTTTTCATAATTGTTTTAGAAATAGTCTGCTCAAATTGACTTTTATCGTAGCGCAGATAGCAATTTTCTTTCTACCCAAATCGTTAAACTGTTTCCCATATTCGTTGATTACTTTTTGGGAGAGAGTGCATGAGTGCTCAATTGCTAGCGGCATTTTTGTTGTTTGCCGTTTCTATTTCTTTAACGCCGGGAGCAGGTAACGTCGCGCTGTTAGGTATTTCAAGCCGATATGGGTTTTCTGCGACCGTGCCGTTTGTATTGGGCAATGCAGTCGGGGTGATCATCATGTTGGTTGGTGCAAGTGTGGGGCTTGTCAGTTTGTTTACCCTTTACCCTGATTTGTACACGGCGTTAAAGTGGATTGGTGCGGCGTACCTGCTGTATCTCGCATGGTCGATTGCCACAATGGAACTCGACAATGATTCGAATGCGAAAAAGTCCGGCTTTTTATCTGGCGTTTGGGTGCAAATTCTTAATCCGAAAAGTTGGGTTGCGTCACTGACAGTGTTCTCTCAATTCATCTCACCAAACAATGATTACCTGACACAGGTGGTGATCATTATCAGCGTAATGGTAGGAACCGGTGTGCTGGGGATGTTTGCGTGGGCGTACTTTGGCACCGTATTGAACCGCTTTATTCAGTCACCACAAAAGGTGGTGTGGGTAAACCGATGCATGGGCAGCAGTCTCGCTTTAGTGGTAGTGTTTATGCTGAGTCAGCCCGTTTAAGCTCTTATCCAATTTGACGCACGCGCCGAGAAAACGTTATATACCCGTTTCGCTATGGCGCGCCATATTCTCTCTAGCAATTCAGTGGTATCAAGATGAGCTTAACTAAGACCAACTCGACCAAGACAAACACTCGCGTTAATCAACTGAGCTTTGGCTCGCCAAGTGTGTCATTGGTGTTGGAGCATGTTGAGCTAGAGCCACTCGCTTTGGGCAAAGTGCGCGTGCAAATCGAAGCCACAAACATTAATCCAAGTGACCGATTGTCGATTCTGGGAGTAGGGCAGTATCGTCGTGTGCATGTACCGCCGCGAGTGCCCGGGTTTGAAGCGGTTGGACGTGTGGTTGAGATAAACGATCCGCATCAAACCGAATTTCACATCGGGCAAAAGGTGCTGGTGGCACAGAGTGGGACTTGGCAAAGCTATGTCGATGCGCCAGCGGAGAATGTCTTTGCAGTGCCGGAAGAGCTTGAGAATGGCTACGCGTGCCAGTTGTATATCAATGCCCTGACGGCTTGGGTGATCACCACTCACGTTGCCAAGTTAGGTAAAGATGACGTGGTGATCATCAACGCGGGCAATTCTGCGATTGGTAAGATCTTCGCTCAGTTGTCGCACTCACTTGGATTTACTTTAATTGCGATAAGCTCCGCGCCAGAGCGTTATCCATACGATTCCATTGCAGTGTTAGATAGCAAGCAAGATCTGCAATCTCAAATTGATGCCCGAGAGTTACCTCAACCCAATGTTGCATTCGATGCCATTGGCGGCAAGTTGGGTACAGAACTCATCCAAATTGTGCGTAATTCGGGAATATACATCAATTATGGAACGCTTTCACTCACCCCTTATGAGCCAGCTTTCTTCGCTTGTATGAAGCAAAACAATATCGACTTCAGCACGTTCTTTTTGCGCTATTGGGAAGAGTCGGTTGGTAAGACCGTTCGCAAACAAGTCTTTGCCGAGATGCTAGAACACTTTATGGAACACCAAATACAACTCGATGTGGATTGCTACCTTCCGTTAGAACAGTTCCAGCGCGCCTTCGAGCTGATAGAAGATGAGTCGGTCACGCTGCAAGGCAAAATCATTCTGACCATATAGTAACTGTATTCAAGCTCCTTGAGGCTGTTGGGTAAATTGAAGAACAAAAAAGGGATGGCATTCACCATCCCTTTTGGGTTCTAGCCAAGAGCAATTGAGGTGCCTTTAACTCGCGATGATTTCATCCATTAGGCGATCGATTTGTACTACGACTTGTTCGCTGGCGTCTTCCATGGCGTTAATTGCAGTCACCATGCCTGCCATGTTGCCAGATTTGGCTTGGCTCATTGCTTCACGTCCACCGTCATGCACGCCTTTGTGTGGCTCTTCAAGCAATGCATAGCTTCTTAAGTGGCTGTAAGCCTTGCCATCGCCACGGTAGTACCACTGACCCAAGCGACACTCAGAGTGGCTATTAACGGTTTCACCAAACGCGCCTTTTTGTAGGAGACGGTAGATATTGTTCTTCCAAATGGCGTGGTCGAGTTTGACCGTATCCAAGAAAGCGCGTGTGGAAGCAATATGGATCACCTGTTGCATGTGTTCCGATTTCACGACCACTTCGTTGACAATAGAACCAATCTGCGCAGAAGAGGCAGACACTTCCTCAGCACAAGTTTGGTTTTCATCAATCGAGGTTTTAATCGCGTTCACTTGCGTTAGTACTTGGTTCACCAAAGAATCAATCTGCTCACTGGCTTCGCTGGCTTTGCCGGCAAGGTTTCTTACCTCATCTGCTACCACGGCAAATCCGCGGCCTGCTTCACCGGCTCGTGCTGCTTCAATCGCTGCATTTAATGCCAACAAATTCGTTTGGTCAGAAATCTCTTGAATAGTCGATACAAGAAGGGAAATAGAGGTGGCAGTTTTATCTAATATTTGAACAGATTCAATGCTTTGTGAGGCTTGCGTACTGATCTTCACGGCTCGGTTATCAAGACGAGCAAGAGCTTGATGAGTCTGCTCAAACATTTCATCTAGTTGTTGCAGCTCTTGGTTTTCATGCGCCATAGATTGCGCACTCTCCACCATCTCTGTTCGAATGGTTTGGAGCATATCTCCACCTTTCAAACTGCTCGACATCAACTCATCACTATTGTGGTGTTCCTGTTGAGCGGAGCGAACAAGCTGCTGAGCCTCTTGGAGCTGATTTTCCAGAGCAGCAACGTCAGTTTGGTACTTCTGTTTGAGGTCTGCTAATTCTTGCTTTAGCAGCTCATTTTCTGATTTGATTCGTTTTAATCCAAACATAGGTTCTATAAATGTGACAGGATGTTAAAAAATCCATGCTAATCGAGTTGGATATCGAATACACGATCACTTTCATATCTTTGCTTGGTGTAATCACACTTTTTCGGTAGGGCTTTATACAAACAAGAGGTCTCAGATTTTGTTGCTTACCTGATAACCTCTGTTCTTTCTATCCGCTCATGAGCCGTTTTTAAAGCTCTTGCATCAATTGGATGTAGTTACCACAGGTATCGTCAAGTACCGCAATCATGACCGTGCCTGCTTCTCGTGGCTCAATTGAGAACTGCACGCCAAGCTCAGTTAATCTTGCATATTCTTTATTCAGGTCATCGACCGCAAACGACGTCCATGGGATTCCGGCTTCTTTCAACGCGTCTTGGTATATTTTTGCTGGACCAAATGCCATCGGTTCTAACAATAATTCCACGCCAGATTGCTCTTGTGGAGAGACCACTGTTAGCCATTTGTGCTCACCAATTGGTACTTCTGTTTTTTTAATGAAACCAAGGATATTGGTATAGAAATCGAGAGCTCTATCTTGATCGTTAACAGGAACGCTGGTTAGGGAAATTCTGATCACGGGTATTCACCTTTACTGTTTTGGAATAAGTAAAAGATAGCGAAAGCTTGGCTCAAAAACTTATTCTAGATTGCTTTTATATATTTTTTGAAACGCTTTGGGGGAGTAACCTGTGCTCTTTCTAAAGACACTCGAAAACGTGGTTAAGCTCTCATAGCCAACCTGAAAACAAGTATCCGTAATCGAGTGACCTTCCTTGAGCAGCACTTTGGCTTTTTTAATCCGTATATCCCTTAAATAGCTTCGCGGCGTGACACCATACATCTGTTTGAAAATCCGCACATAGTGAAAGCGTGACATAAAAGCCGCTTTGGCTAAGTCGTTTAGCTCGATGTTTTCTGAGTGATGCTTTTCCATAAATGCCTTGGACTGCCTGATCAGGAGGTACTGTTTTGGGCTCAACGGCATCTCGCTGTACACGCGATCGATTTCTTGTTCATAAAAGGTTTTTGGGCGAGATGGCATCGTATTTCACAAAGCGAAAGAGAGTGGTTTTAGTCTAACACTGGAAGCAGATTCGAGGAGGTTATCTACTTCTCACTTTACTCAAAACCGTCCAACACCCACTTCCTCGCACTTTTTTGCTCTTTTCTGCTGAGTGATTTACTGACGATGCCTGGTTCATTCTGAATAAAAATAAATCACTCATTAACGTAAAGAATGTAAATGAGATTAATTATCATTAATGTTGTGTATTATGCTTCGCACCACGTTGTTGTTTATAAAATATAAGTAGTATTATGAAACTGAAGTCACTATCAGCAGCCATCACCGTTGCCATTGCCTCTTTTGCTGCTCACGCTTCCGATGAAAATATTGTTGTTGTCGGTTCTGCCCTTGATCAACTTGTTCAAACTGAGATTAACGCTGAAACGTTAGAGCTCAAACAAGCGTCGGATATTAAAGACGTATTGAACACCATGCCGAGTGTTACGGTTGACGGTAACGCTCGTTACTCTCGTAAAGTTTACATTCGCGGTATGGAAGACAAATTCTCTGTCGTAACCATTGATGGTGCGCGTCAAGAAGGTCAGCTATTCCACCACTCGGGCGACCAAACGTTCGATCCTGCGATGCTTAAGTTAGCTGAAATCACGCTAGGTGGTAACTCAGTACTGTCTGGTGCTGGTGCGATTAACGGCTCATTTAAATACGAAACGAAAGATCCCAGCGATCTACTTTCGGAAGGCGAAAGCGTCGGTGCTCGCGTTAAAACGGGGTATCAAACGGCTTATGAGCGCTTCACGACGAATGTTGCGGTTTACGCGCAGTTGAATGATGAACTTCAGTTGATGGGTATCATCAACTACTCAGAAGACGGCGATCTTTACATTCCTGGTAAAGATGACGTGACTTCAAAGCAAGGTGAACTGAAATCTGGCTTGGTGAAGCTAGTCTTCGTTCCAAACGATGCTAATGAATTTAAGCTTACTTTTAACACCTACCAAGATGGCGGTAAGCGTCAGCTATCGGGTGAAAAAGCAGGCGCACTTTACCTGCATGATGATCACAACTACAACTCACTTAACCGTGATACCGTGACGTTCGAGCACCGTTTCGATAATGGAAGCGACTTGGTTAACCTAAAAACCAACTTGTACTACAACCGTCAATACATGGAACGCGACGCGTTAGTCGAAGAGTACGGCGATTGGAAGAAGGTGAACGGCGCTTGGGAATTCACCAAAGATGGTGACCTATCGATTCCTGATCGCGAATACAACGTGACGACCATTGGTGGTGACATCCGCAATATCTCTTGGGTTGGTGAACACGAGCTGACTTACGGCTTCGAAGGCTACAAAGCGGAGCAGTGGATCGACTCTGGTCTAGGTCACTACACCTCAGGTTCAAAGCAAGGTCAAACGAAGAACTACGACATGGATGGCGGTACTGTAACGGCTTACGGTATTTACGCTCAAGATGCGTTTGAGATTAATGACTTCCGTTTCGTAACTGGTCTTCGTTACGATGTTCATGAGCTGGGTGGCGTGTTTAAAGGTAAATACGATCAACTATCGCCTAAGTTCCAAGGTGAATACCAAACCACAGACAACCTAAAACTTCGTATTGGTTACGGTCGTCTATTCAAAGGGGCTTCATTGCCAGAAACGCTAACCATGAAAGCGGCGAGCGATGTTAAACAGTCTGATACCAAAGCGATGACGGGTAACAACTACGAAGCTGGCTTTGATTACGACATGTCTGGTTTGCTGATGGCAGACGATGCAATCCTTGGTTTTACTGCTTACCAGTATGATCTAGATAACCAAATGCACCCAACCAAAAACAACACAACTTTGGTAAACCAATACGATGTTGAAGTTTGGGGTGTAGAGACGGTATTCACCTACAGCATTGAAGACTTCGCGCTTTACGCAAACCATTCATACTCTGATGGTGAGCAAACGAGCCTGAAGAATGGCAAGAAGAGCCACATGAACAAAACTGGTATCCATAACATCAAGGCGGGCTTCAAGTACGATCTAACCAGCGAGTTTGTGTTCGGCTGGGATTCACGTTTCGTTCCGGGTAATGATTACAAAGACGAAGATGGTGACAAGATTGAACGTGCAGGTTTTGCAACGCACAACCTATGGGCGGCTTACGTACCAGATTTTGCAAAAGACCTATCACTTAACCTAGCGGTAGACAACCTATTCAACAAGCAGTACGCAGAGCATACAGGCTTTGGTATTTCTTGGGGTTCAGATAAGTACACTAGCTACGAAGCTGGTCGTAACTTCAAAGCGTCAGTGGCTTACAGCTTCTAAGTGATAAATTACTCTTAAAAACAAAACCCCGATAATTGGTTATCAATTATCGGGGTTCTTTTTATCTAACTTTGCCTATCAAGGTGCAACAAGCATTACTTGGTATGGAAGATCTGCTCGGTTTCTAGCGACGTCATCGCGCGAACTTGACGCCAGATGTAGTAGAAAATACCAAACATCATCAACATACTTGGGATAGCAATCATTGGGTAGCTGTAAAGGGTGAGCTTACCCAACTCTTCATTGAACGCCGCTGTGCCCGATGGGCTAGTCACAATCCAAGTTGCTAGAAAATAGTTCATCGCAGATGAGAAAGCGAACGTGCTAGCGAACAGATAGTTCGACGACATCAGGCAACGCTCAAATGCTTGCGTTTTACCATTCTGCTCTAAACGTTCGTTAATCAGTTGTAGGTTCAAGATGGTATCGTTCAATACAAGCTTTTGCATTAGCGGATAACGAGTGAAGGTTGAGCCTAACACTGCAATACCTATCAGACCTGGAATCAACGCCTCTTTTAACGCTAACCAACGTGTGTCTAGCTCTAACAAGCCAATACCACCGGTTAACAGCACACTGATAAAACCAAGTGCAGAAATGAAGTTGAATTTCTTGTTGCGGATAAGATCCATGCCGCCATAAACCAATGGGAACGCCAAGGCAACAACGAGTGCCATTGCTGTACCTAGGTGTTCTTCACCGCTGAACTTCATCAAAATGAAGGAAGGGATGATGACGTTAAACAGGACTTCGAATAATGGATTCGACTTTTTCGCCGTGGTGTTACTCATAATTTTACTGACTCTACTATGTCGGCTTGGGTTTTACTTTGTGAGAAGTGTTCTACTCCTTGCGCCAGATGTAAAGTCTTAAAGCCCCGAGTTGTGTAACGACTTATGAAATGGGACGGTAATATTGCTTTATTTCCGTAAGTTGTGTTTGGCGGGGCAAATATGTGCTGCATCGTGATCTCAAAACCGCCGTGCGCTTAAAACGCTAAATTTGGCAGTGTTCACAAA
Organism: Vibrio sp. NFR; assembly: GCF_027587095.1. Taxonomy (NCBI): domain Bacteria; kingdom Pseudomonadati; phylum Pseudomonadota; class Gammaproteobacteria; order Vibrionales; family Vibrionaceae; genus Vibrio; species Vibrio sp. NFR. The sequence continues at coordinate 98,097 of NZ_JAPPTN010000002.1, read as the reverse complement.
TTCTCATCTTCCTTACTATTTACCGTGAATCATTCTTAGTTCGTTTAACGCGCATTACGTTGTAATTGATTCTATCAATGCTTTTAAAATCCATCTCAAACCGCTCTGATATAAAAATTAGCAATATCATCGTCAATTAAATCAATTTTTAGCCGCTTATTTTTCACTCCATCATACGTCATAGAAACAGCAATGCTTTCCGCAAGAGAAGCACACGAATTTAGTTGTCCGTATCGGAGTTTAGAATGAAAAAAGTAAGTGCAGTGGCTGCCGCAATTACATCTGTTTTAATGACAGGTGCCGTCTTTGCTGAGACCGAAGTGGCGTTAGATGTGATCGCTGGTGATGAAGCCGCACCCGTTGTTGAAAAAGTAAATGGTACCGATGTTATCGCTGATGGTTGGGAAATCTTCGGCTATGCGTCAATGAACTTTAGAACTGTTGATGGCAAATCAGTGGATACTGAATTTGGCAAACCAGATTACAAAACAGCAGGTACACACGGTAAGAGTACCAACCAAGTTGAATTCATCATCAAAAAGCATACTGAGCACGCGAACGGTGTTTGGTCTGACTTTGTTGTTCGCTCTGAATATGGCAACGGCAACTCTTATGCCTACTCTTCTGCGGGTAGCCAAAAAGACAATACCACTGCACAGTTTGAAGTGAAGGAAGCGTTTGTTGAAATCGGTGCGCTGCCTTACTTTGGGGAAGACACCTCGATTTGGGGTGGTCAACGCTTCCTAAATCGTGCGTCTGGTCTGTTATCTGGTGAGTTCTGGAAGCAGTCATCAGGTGTTGGTGCCGGTATTCAAACTAAGCTCGCTGGCAACACCGCAGGTATCGCGTATGTGATTGCCGATCCAGACGCAGGCGCTCCAGATGTGTTGGTGTGTGAAGACAACAGCAATGCGTCGACGTGTGAGATTGTTAAAGCCAATGCTGAGCGCACTACCGTTTCTACTTTGGATTTCTACTACTATGGCGTAGATGTGGGCTTCGGTAGCGTAGATTTCGACTTTAAATACATGCAGCAAGAAGGCAAAGACAATTCTTCAGATGATGGCTTTGGCGCTGCAATTACTTTGAACACGAGTTACTACGGCTTAGACGGTTGGACGCAAAACGCACTTGCCTATGGTAAAGGTGTCGCGCAAAACCGTGGCGTGAACTTTGGTGGTTGGTCTGGCGGTGACGATAAAGCTGAATCTCTATTCTTCACTTCTTACGGTGTGCTAAACATCTCTGAAAACTGGCAGATGGGTTCTGAAATTACCTATATCGGTGCACTCGACCAACTGTTTGGTGCTGATGACTTAAAACGCTACCTTGTGGCTGTCCGTCCTTCTTATAAAGTGAACGATAACCTTCGTCTTGAGATGACGGCGTCTTATGGTCATGAAGAAGGGGCTGAAGGCTACTGGGGACGTACAGGGGATGATGTCGAAAGTGATATTTACAACATCGAACTCGCGGCGGCGTTTTCTGTAAACGCAGACTACTTTGGTCGTCCTCAAATCAAACCTTACGTGAGCTACATTACCGCTGATGATGAAGCGAGCGCGCGTCAGATTGGCATCGAGGATGGTAAAAATGAAACCGTGATTGGTGTTCACACCGAAATTTGGTTCTAACCACACTTTGCAAAAGGCAGCGAATAGCGCTGCCTTGTTTGCTTTTGAATGATTGTTTAGCAGATCTGTTTTACCTTGAGAAAGAGAGATAAATCATGCAGAAAAACCGTGTAATCCTTGCCCTCATGTTGAGCTCGGCGTTAACCGCATGTGCGGCTTCTCCAACATTGGAAGCGACGACGTTGCAATCGGTGCCGGAAGCGGCAGTTTGCTGCAATAACTTCTCTGAATTTCCATGGTTAGAGCTCGGCACTAATGAGCAAATTGAGTTTTCGATTAATGCGGATTCGCCGGTAGGTCGCTTCGCTGAAGGGAACAGCTATTTTGCTGCGTTTAAGTTGCCAGCGCGTTCAAGCAAAGTGAATATTCAGCTTGCCAGCCATATGGTCAATGGCGAGGTTTTCGCGCCTAAGCTGATCACTTTAGATAAAGCGTTCAATATCGTGAATATCAATGATCATGATAGCTTTGATATCGAAACCACGGGCATGCTTACACGCACTCAATACCAGCTGAGCTTTACGCTCGACGTTGAGAAAACGCCTTACTTTATTGTTTATACTGATGAAAGCGAGCTAGGTGATTCGATTCAAATTCCTCATCCTGCCAAAGAGCGTGCTGTGGAGTTGGGTCAGCCAATGCCGATGGTGACCGACCCGAAATATACTTATGAAGCTTTTGGCTCTTTGGAAGTGGCGATCAAAACCTTATCGTTAGCCGCGCCTTCACGTACCACAGAGACACAGAAAGCGGCAGTTGTGGTGGATCCGGTAAAATTGTCAGCGCCAGCATCAGCAACCATGCAAACATCGTCAGCAGTAAGTTCGAACACGAAATCGGCATCAACGAGTGTTCATGCTGATACACAAGCCTATTATTTTGAATCTATTCGAGCAGCAGTGAAGAACAACCAAACATCAAAAGCGATGACGCTGCTAGAAGAAGCCAACCGATTGGGTATCGACGGCGCACAGAAAGTGTTTGTTGACGCCGTAGATAACAAGTAACTCCATTATTAAAGTGTCTATTTTTGGACCTCAGAGAGCGCTTTCGCGCCCTCTGAGTTTTTTTAGTCTCTAGCAATACATAGCTTTTCTGCAGAACGCTTGTTGAGCAAGTAGTTCTCTTCCTCAAGCGCTCGGTGCGATAGTGCTGGGTTAGGTTGAGTGAAGGTTAATCCCTCCAACAAAGTAACTGGTGCTAATGGTTTTAATCTGGTTTTTACACCATCACGATTACACTTCATTTGCCCAGATTCTGGGTACCATTCGATCTCAATTGAACCGTCAATCACATCGGCTTCAATGCCGACCTCATATTCCTGACCGCGCAGTTTCACGATGAACTGAACTTCAGGTTGAGGGCGTTCAAACTCAAATGAGAATCTGGTTTTCTCAGCTTGTTCGACGTCAACATGCAGGGCGTTGTTATCACCAAACGGCAGTCGAGCGCTTAGGTGTTTCCAAGTTGATGGTAAGCTTGGGCAAAGCTTGATGGTGTTGCGCGAGAGCTGTGGCGTAAAGCCGAGATAGTCTTGCTGAGTGTTACGAGCAAATTCCGACACTGACCACGCTTGAGCATAAGTTCCGCTTTGAATGACGGACGTCGCAGACGCTTGGTAAGCATCCAGGTTTTCGCTCATGGTGCCGCGATGTCCCTGATATAAAATCTGATGGGCTAAGTTTTTGCTCAGTTGATACGCTAAATCTTGTTGCTGGTAACGGGTAAGTGCGCCCACAGTGAAGCCTGCGTTCCAACCCCAAATGGTCCCATTATGGTATGCCGCATCTTTGTGATACTCAGGGCGGTTGTCATGATAGGGGTGGAATTCTGGGTGCTCTTGTTGCAAAGAGCAGATGCCCCAAGGGAAAAGCAGATGCTCGACGCTGTTCTTCACAATGTGCTGCCCAATATACTCTGGAATTAAGGCTTGGCTGGTCGGAATGGTCAACGTCATTAGCTGGTTTGGGCGAATACTGATGTCTTTCACATCGTCTTGCTTGAGATGATCCGCTAAGCACATGGATTCGCTATCCCAGAACTTGTCGATAAAGCTGGCTTTCACTTTGTTCGCCAAGGTTTGGCAATGTTCCGCTAAGGCGTGGTCACCATTCCATTTTGCAAGTTGGTTTGCCACTTGTAGACTCTCAAACCACAATGCTTCGATGTCGTTGGCTTTCGGGCCACGAGGTGACCATGGGATCTGACCGTTTATCTTGGCGTCCATCCAGGTATCGGGATCGCGATGTCGCATCAAGCCATCATCATCGAGATAGTGCTTTTCAACCCCTTCAATAAAGCGCTCTATGATGGGCAACATTTGCTGGGCGAACTGTGTATCACCGGAGTAGTTAATGTATTCGAAGATCTCGCGAATCATCCACGGTGTGCCGTCGGTCGTGTTGTAGATGATATTAGTTTCGCTGGTGACACGGTTTGGAATTCGACCATGATTTTTGTCTTTCAGATCATCTAACTGCATCGAAGCAAAGTTAGTGATGATGTCGCGGGCTTCGTCAAACTCGCCATTTACTAAACTGGTGCCGGGCAGCGCGATAAAGGTGTCTCTGCCCCAGCAGTCTTTAAACCATGGCAACCCCGCCCAAATGCCGGTACCCAGCTCTTTATTAACGAAGGTTCGGCTGGCTAATCGTGCCCACATAACGGCGCGGTTGTATTCCAGATCGTCACACCAAAAATAGTTTTTGGTCAAAAACTCAAATACTGCATTTTGATGTTTCAACTCTGCATGTTCGAGGGCTGCATTTTGTGCTTGTTGGATAGCATCGGCTTTGTTGTTGGAGAACGCAAAGTAGGCAGTGAAGCGGTTCGTTGTGGTCTCTGAACTGAGCTTAATTTGAATGTTTTGGCTGCCGGATAGTACGTTATCACTGACGTTCGAATCTCTCTCATTGAGCGTTTGTGCTCGGAAGCTTTGGTTTGCGCTGATCGCGATAAACAAAAGTGAGTCTTCAGGGCAGATGTCTGGATCGACAGAGATAAGCAGGCAATCTTCCAACGCTTCTACTTGGCAGTACGAAGGATTGAGGTTGAGTTCAGGAAACAGTGCCAACATTTCGCTGCTGGTGGATTCCACATTCAGTGCAGCAAGGCGTTGCCCTGCGATCAAGGACAAGCCATCTTTACTGGCATTCTCATAATGATGTTCGATTCCATATGGCATTAAGCAGGCATACTGCGCCTGTGTTTTGTCGTTGAATGCGTTGCCAATGCTTGAGGCGAAACCACCTAAATACCAACCTTGATGATGGCGATAACGTGCCGTGCCCAAAGCGCTGTGTGTTGTGCCTTCATAGTAGCCGTCGAGGTTATCACCAAACACAAATGGGAAAGGCGTTTCGCTCTTGATCGCCAACGCCTTGAACAACTCATCGAGCGGAAGGATTTTGGCTGTGCTTGGCAATGATTTGGCGGGGATAGGACCTGATTGCGAAGTGATGAGATGATCGAATTTCGATTGAGTGAGTAAGGAGGCGGTGTCTGCCATTGCGGGTTTGACGCTTAGACTTGGCGACGCTGTGCTGAAGTCGAGCGTCAGCAAATAACGACCTGATTGTTTTGGTTCAAACACCAAATCATTACCAATGCCTTGAGTTGGAATAAGCGAGAGCTTTTGATTCAAACTGATATTCACTGCTTTAATATCATCTGCGGCGAACGTCCATTCTTCGCTGCCATTCAAATCGGCGATTTTGAATTGGTGTCTATCGGCTGGGAAAACTACGCTAGCTTGTAGTTGGTGCTCATCAATTGGCTGGAAAGGCGTATCTAGCCCCCAACCATTTAGTGTGCCTTTCAGATATAACGTTGGGTATTGGGGCATATTCTAGAGTCTCATAAAATAAAAAAGGCACAGCGAACTGTGCCAAATACGAACATGAAAGAATTAGCGAACAATTTGTTTTGCCGCAGTGTCTAGGGCGTCTTTCACGGTTTGCTTGCCTTGCATCGCGTTATCGATAGCAGCACCTTCCGCAAAGAAGTAAGACGTCATTTGAGGTATGTTCGGCATGATCTCGCCGTTTTCTGCGTTGATCATGGTTGATTTAATGCGTTCGTCACTTTCCAGCACTTTCTGGAACGATTTTAGTGTCACGGCACCAAGTGGCTTGTCGTCATCCATGATTTTCAATGCGGCGTCTTGGTATAGGTAGTTTTCTAGAAACTCAACAGCCAGATCTTTGTTTGGGCTTGATGCGTTAATACCCGCACTCAAAATGCCAACGAATGGGTTACCTTTACCGCCGTTTAAGGTTGGCAACACGGCAACGCCGTAGTTCACATCCATTTTGTCTAGGTTGCCCCAAGACCACGGACCGTTGATGGTCATTGCCACTTCACCTTTGGTGAACGACGCTTCGGATACTGAGTAATCCATATTTGGATCGACGATGCCTTTGTTGACCATGTCGACAAGGAATTGCAGACCAGCCACACCCGCTTCATTGTTTACACCCGTGTCTTTAGCATCGTAGCCTTCTGCTGTTTTACCAAAAGCATAAGCGCCGCCAGCTGAAATCATTGGCCAAGTGAAGTAAGCGTTTTTCACGTCCCACATGATCGCTTTCTTGCCTTGTTTTTGCATCGCTTGGTGGATGGACTCCAGCTCTTCCCAACTCTTAGGTGGGTTTGGCAACAGGTCTTTGTTGTAAATTAGAGAAGGGACTTCGATAGCCAGAGGGTAGCCAAAGATTTTGCCATCTACAGTGACCGCATCCCAACTGAAATCGACAAGCTTATCTTTAAACTCTTGGCTCGGTTTCACTTCTTGCAGTAAGCCCGCTTGAGCGTAGCCACCAAAACGGTCGTGTGCCCAGAAGATGATGTCAGGACCACCGCCTGTCGCGGCGTGTTGTTGGAACTTTTCTTCTAGAGAATCCGGGTGCTGAACATTAACTTTAATCCCCGTATCTTCTTCGAATTGTTGACCAATTTGGCTCAATCCTTGGTAAGACTTATCACCGTTGATCCAAATGATGATTTCACCTTCCTGCATTGCAGAAACAGAAGGCGCTAAAAGAACAGATAAAGTGCAAAGCGAAAGTGTTTTTAGAATAGGTTTCATTGCGATAGATTCCTTGTTTCAAACCTAGTGACTGGACGTCAGCTGTTGTTTCACGGTTTGATAATACGGGGATGCACTTAGCGGTTAAAATTGATTTCTTTGTCGTTGGTATTACATTTTTCTATATCAATGCGTTGGAATGTGATCGGGGAAGCGCATTGGCTCGGGCGATACCCAGTAGCCAATGCTTTGTGGTGGTTGATGTAGAGAAGGGATTTGGAAGGTTTTGACTGTTTTTGTGAACAGCAGCCAAATTTAATCTGCGATGGAAGTGTCTATATCTAGTGTGAAAGCACTAGCGCACTGTGGCTCGATATTCAGTTGGCATTTACCGACACCATTTTCGACGCGTAAGGTGAGTGGAGAAAGACGATTCATAGCGTCTTTTAAGATGTACTCGCCATCGCGCAGTTCGAGTTTTTTGATCAGCTCAGATGGCATGACCAACTCTATGTTTTGAGGTTGTTCTCCCCTTAATCGTGCGACTGCCAAAATCAATTGCTGACTCGAATAGCGAGCAAAGCAGAATGACTCTTCCCCCAAGGCTTGTTGATTACTTGGATACAGGTCAAAGTAACCTCCCATTTTGGCTGGCGAGGTCAAAGCTAAGTTGAGTAAGCGTTGATAATAGGCTCTTACTTCTTTCTGTTGTTGCGATAACAAGCCCCCGTCGAACTTGCCATGATTCATCCACTTTTGGTGTTCTGGGACACCGATGTAATCAAAGATGGAGGTACGACTTGGTTGCCCAAAGCCTGCGTTTTCTCTTCCTGCTTCTCCCACTTCTTGTCCGAAATACACCATGGTTGGTGAGGTGCTAAGCAGGGTAGAAATCAACATAGCGGGCAAGCCGTTCTCTGCACTGCCCGCAAACTCAGGTGAGGCGAGACGCTGCTCATCGTGGTTATCAAGAAAGTGCAGCATGTGGTGTTCAATATCTATCATGCTTTCTTGAATCTCACTGATTTTGCTCACATGCCGTTTGCTGTGCATCACGTCTTTGAGGCAATCATAGAGGTCAACTTTGTCGTACAGATAATCCATCTTGCCGAGATGAATGTAGTCGCGATACAGGTGCGGTTGATACACCTCTGCCATCAAAAACGCCTCTGGATTGACCGCTTTGATGCTGGAATTCATAAAGCTCCAAAACTCGACAGGCACCATTTCCGCCATGTCATAACGGAACCCATCGACGCCTTTGTCTATCCAGTAAAGCGCGATGTCGCGGAACTTATACCAAGAGTTTGGCAGCGTTTTGTCTTGCCAGAATTGCAAATGCTCAGCATGGGATTTGTTTGCGTAATCGGCTGGCAGTTCTGGGAAATCTTTGCTGCCGTCTGGGCGCACGCCGTAATTGATTTTGGCGGTTTCATACCAATCATCAAATTGCGGCTGAGCAAGCCTGGAGCCGTTGCCGGTCCATTTGGCGGGAAACTCTTCAAAGGCAGGCAATTTTTCAAAGGAAGAAAGGTTCCTAATCAGCGTCGGGTCACCTAGCGGGGAAAATTGCTCAGGAATGTTAGGTAACTCAAACGCTTGATTAGGAACGTAATAGAAATTGTTGTCACGATGGTACTCAGCGCTCGTATCGTCATCGGCACCAAAATCTCGTACACCGACAGGGTTGTTCAAACCTCGGTAACGTCTGGCAACGTGGTTTGGCACAATATCGATAATGACCTTCATGTTGTGCGCATGCGTACGCTCGATAAGGGCTTCAAACTCTTCTAATCGATGTGCTGGATCATCCGCCAAATCGGGATTCACGGAGTAATAATCTTTCACCGCATAAGGCGAGCCTGCACGTCCTTTCACCACCGCTGGATGGTCGTTCTCAATACCAATGGCACTGTAATCGCGGATCACCGCATGGTGTGGTACTCCGGTGTACCAAATATGCGTAATGCCAAGCTGTTGAATGACAGTGAGCGCCTTTTCGTTAAAGTCACTGAACTTACCGACGCCGTTTTGCTCAATGGTGCCCCAAGGTTGATTGGTGGTGTTGGTGTTGCCAAATAGTCGGGTGAAAACTTGATAAACGTTCGCTGCGGAATTCATAGATATTTAAGGGAGCTCGTGGCTCCCATATCCTCCAAAAGTTATTTCAGTTTGACTGCGAAAGACTCGTAAGGTGCGAGGGTTATCGTCGCTGCAATCGCGCAAGGCGTCGCATAGTTACTGATTAAGCACTCTACCTGATCGGCTTGATATTGGGTTGGAACTTGCAGTGTTTGCTCGTGCTCTGAGAAGTTACTCACGATAAACAACAGTTCACCTTGGTATTCGCGCACGTAGCCAAACACGTGTTGATGCTCTTGCCATACTGGAGTGAAGCTTCCGTAGACGATGGTTTCATGACGTTTACGCAGCTCAATGAGCTTTTTGTAGTGGTAGAAGATCGAGCTCGAATCGTTAAGCGCCGCTTCCACGTTAATCTGTGGGTAGTTCGGGTTGACCGCAATCCAAGGTGCTCCGCTGGTAAAGCCCGCGTGCTCTGATGCGTTCCAGTGCATTGGTGTACGCGCATTATCACGACTGTTCTTGTGAATCGCATCCATCATGTGCTCGTGGCTGATACCGGCAGCGGTTTTCACATCGTAGAATTGTCGCGTTTCGATATCGCGGTAATCGCTTAGTTGGTCGAACGCCACGTTGGTCATGCCAATCTCTTCGCCTTGATAGATGTATGGCGTGCCTTTCAAAAAGTGCAGCGTTGTTGCTAGCATCTTGGCTGACTCGACTCGATAGGCTTTGTCATTGCCAAACTTCGACACTGCACGAGGCAAATCGTGGTTGTTCCAAAATAGGGAGTTCCAACCCGTGTCTTGCAGCTCGACTTGCCACTTGGTTAGCACGTCTTTGAATTCTTTAAGGTCGAGCGGAATCGGCTGCCATTTGTCGCCACCTTGCCAGGTTAGGGTAATGTGTTCAAATTGGAACACCATCGACAGCTCATGACGCTCTGGCGCGCTGTACAGCTTAGCGATCTCAGGCGTTGCCCCCCAAGTTTCGCCGACCGTTAATACATCTTTACCACCGAAGGTTTCTTTGTTCATTTGTTGCAGCAGCGGGTGCAGGCGATCGCCATTGCCCGTGATGCCTTTGTCGACTTCTTTTCCTATCAGATCAATCACATCCAATCGGAAACCGCCGATGCCTTTTTCAATCCACCAGTTCATCATCTTGAATACTTCTTGATGAACTTTCGGGTTCTCCCAGTTCAAATCTGGCTGGCGTTTTGAAAAGAGGTGGAAGTAGTACTGCTCGGTTTTCTCGTCCCATTGCCAAGCATCGCCACCAAAAATCGATTCGATGTTATTTGGTAGATTGCCTTCTGAGTCTGCATCACGCCAGATGTAGTAATCGCGGTACGGGCTATCCTTAGATTCACGCGCAGAAACGAACCAAGGGTGCTCATCCGAAGTGTGGTTAACCACCAAATCCATAACGATTTTGATATCACGCTCGCCAGCTTCTTTGAATAGCTGTTCCATGTCTTCCATGGTGCCGAACTCACGTGCGATGGCTTGATAGTCTGAAATGTCGTAACCGTTGTCATCCATTGGCGATTGGTAAACAGGAGAGAGCCAAATCACGTTGATGCCAAGGTTTTTCAAGTAATCCAGTTTGCTGATGACACCTTTTAGATCACCGATGCCATCATTGTTGGAGTCGTAAAAACTGCGTGGGTAAATCTGATAAACGACTGCATTATGCCACCACGTTTTTTCCATGTTGTTTGTGCCTTTTCAATCAAAAATCTAAGACAAAATATAGTGGCTTTTCCCCGCTAGTAGAAATTGAACTTTTTGCTTATGATATAGGAAAAATTGATACCTAAATGAGTGGGCGATGATGAATCGAGTGAATCGATATTTTCTGACCGTAGCCAGAACCGGAAACATCAAGAAGGCGTCTGAGCTGCTGCATGTAACACAACCAACCCTGACAACGGCGATCAAGAAGCTAGAAAGCGATATGGGTGTATCGCTATTAATACGTCGTTCTAAAGGCGTAGAGCTGACAGAATACGGGCAAGTATTTCTCCGTTATGTCGAGGAACAGCAAGAAAAGCACCTCGATTTGATGCACAAAATTCAAGACATGCATCAAAGGGAACACGGTAAACTGAAGATCGGTGTTGGTGAAGCGTGGTGGGAGCTTTTTGTGCGACATGGGATCACCAAATACCAAGAAGCGCATCCTCATAGCTCACTCTATATTGAATTTGGCAACAACCTTTCTTTGATGCAGCACCTGATTCAAGGTGATATAGATTTATTTATTGGTCACGAAATCGGCGGATTGAAAGATCTTATGCCGGTGGTGTTCAGACCGCTGTTCCAAGATCAAGAGTCTTTCTTTGTTCATCGAGACCACCCTCTACTTAATGACAAAATGTTTTTGGAATCACCATCCGAGGCGATGTCTGCTTATCCACTGATCCGCGTAACGCCGGGGCATTCTCGATACAGCTCAGTGCTCAACAACGCATTCGAGTACGATCAAATCTTCAATCAATCCAATGAAACTGCACCTGTGGTTTATGAAGTCGGTTCGCTACTTGCTAGCTTGGATTTGCTCGAAACGACCAATGCTATTATGCCTTACAGCGATAAGATGAACGGTTGGATGGAGAAAAACGGCGTGAAGTGTTTGCACACAGATACCAGTAAAATCGGTAATGTCGGTATCTATCACAAACGCCAGTTAGATAACGACAAAGCTCAGTTCCTTATCAATGAAATCCTGACCATGACGACAGAGATTTAGTAAGGTCTTACATACCCTCATAGTAAGCACGAATCGATTCTAAAGAGATAACTTTATGACCAACAACATAAATTTCAGAGCCTTCCTACCAAGTGATAAAGAGGATTGCCTGCGCATCTTCGATGAAAACTGCCCTGAATATTTCGCAACTAATGAAAGAGAGGATTACGCGGAGTTTCTTGATAGTGACCCACAAGGTTATGAAGTGTGCTTTCTAAATGGTGAACTCGTTGGTGCTTATGGTTTGAGTGGCAAAACACAGGCATTTCATAGCTTGAACTGGATTTTAATCTCACCAAAAGCGCAAGGCATGAAGATTGGTCATGAGTTTATGAGCCGAGCGATTCACCGAGCTGAGCAGTTGAACATCCCCCAAATCAAGATCGCCGCAAGTCATTTATCTGCGCCGTTTTTTGCCAAATATGGTGCCGTAGAGCTGAACTACATCCCTGATGGTTGGGGTGTCGATATGCACCGTATCGATATGGAATTGAATCTCCAGTCGTAAGCAAATTCGAGCTATGAAAGCGTAGCGTGAGTATTTGGTTAAAACACCTTGCACCATATGGTGCTTTTATTGGTTTTTGTTAGGTTATTGGACTTGGTTATCGAAAGCGTTTTTTGCCTTTCGTCAAACAGATAAGGACAGACAATGCCAACAAAGATCTTAGTGCCTACTTTGGCGCTACTTCTCAGTGCATGTGGTGGCGATGGAGATTCGTCATCACCTGCAGACAGTGGCTCACAATCCCCTGATACACCACCTACAGCCACCACTTTTGCCGAGCAAATGCTTGCCGCAGTTAACGATGCTCGATCTAAAACTCAGCAATGTGGCTCAAGAGCTATGCCTCCCGTTGGAGCGCTTACCTGGAGTTACGATTTAGAAAGCGCAGCGTATGGACACTCTAGCGATATGGCAAACAGTGATTTTATGAGCCATACCGGTTCAAATGGCAGCACGCTTTCCAGTCGCGTCAATGCCACAGGTTATGCTTGGAGCAGGTTAGGAGAGAATGTCGCGAGAGGGCAACGTTCAATCGATGCGGTAATGAACTCTTGGCTATCGAGTGAAGGGCACTGCCTTAATATCATGAACGCCGACTTCGACCAGATGGGCTCATCCATGGTGGAGAACCAATCGACGAATTATCGCTATTACTGGACCCAAGTCTTCGCCAAGCAGCGTTGATGACGACAAATAGATCAGTCTGGACAACAAACAGATAAAGCCAGTAGAGGAGACTCAACTGGCTTTATTTTTATTTTGGTACAGTTGGTCTAAAAAATTGACAAGATAAGTTTTAATCGATTATTCTTTTTATAGACCGAGTGGTCTTAAAAGATTTGAAATGAATAAGCCGTTTAAATGAAGGGGATCGAATGATGTCTACGAGTAAAACTACGATAAAGAATGCGCATATCAATTGGGATTGTGAGGGTAAGTTCAACTTCACGACTGGGTTTGGTGCAACCAAAGCGGAATCCATGATCGCCAATTACGCAGCGTTTATTGCTCCAGTGATCCTCTACTTTTTTGCATGGCAAACCTTGGAGTGGAGTTGGCTTCAAATTATTGTCGCGTCATTGCTCACGTTAGATATGATTGGAGGTGTTCTGACGAACTCTTTAGGCTCGATGAAGCGATTTCTACATACCGACCAAAAACTTGAGCTGACTTGGATGGGCAAATTGGTAGGCAGCAAATTCTTGTTCCCTGCTATTCACTTTCAATTGTTTGCTGTGCCGTTATGTTTTGATGTCGCTTGGTCTTACGCGTTTTTCTGGTATGCCGTGATGATGGTATCGGTTGTGTTTTTGCACTTCCTGCCGCTTTATTTACAACGTCCGGTTGCGCTACTTGCAGTCATGTTATCCATCATTCTTTCGACATTAGTCCCGGCTCCGACTGGTTTAGAATGGTTAGCACCAATCTTCATTATTAAGTTAGTGCTCTCACACGGTGTTCGAGAAGAGCCTTACCGCCCGTCTCTTTCTCAATAGATACGAGCATCGTCAATTACGCCCCCTTGATAAACGAAACGCCAGCAAGGAATTCCTGCTGGCGTTTTTTATACTTGGTATTAACTCGTTAAGTTACGTAGTTTTGGATCATCGGTAAGGTATTCTACAAATTCGATTTCAAAGCCAGCTGGGTCAACAAAGTAAATGTTCTTACGGTATGGCTCTTTTGCGCCGGGTTGGGCAATTGGATAACCTGCTTCAATCAATCGTTTTGTCACACCGTCGATGTCATTAGTCACGTAGGCGAAGTGTGCGAGACCAACTTGGTGACCACTTAATTCTCGGTTGTTGCCTTCACCGTGGTCGCTCATTGCAATGTATTGGTATTCATCGCCAAAGTGCAGCCAGTTTCTCGGCTTTCCACTCCATTCGCCAGTACCTTCATCACGTATATACCAATGCGGAAATGCCGCTTGATAAAACTTCAGCATTTCTGGGATATCCTTTACCACTAAGTTCACATGTTCTAGTTGGATCATTGTGTGCTCCTTTCTGTCATTTCCTAGCCAACGATGAACATGCTAAAACCTCAAGTTAAGTTGAGGTAAAGAGCTTTTTTGGAATTTTTTATTGTAAGTGCTTTGGCTAATTATTTGGATCGAGTTTTTGGTGAATAGATTCCCAGTCTCACCTAGGTTCGCGGGAATGACGGAAAGAGAGAGCTAAACGAACAGCGTCATTCTGAAGGAGCCTAAGCGATTATTCAGAATCTAATTTCAGCGCGTTGTGATGTTGCATTGTGAATTGAATTATCCGCTAGCACAGAACCAGTCCCTCCCTTTAGAACTCGGTGCATTGAGAGCTTTGGAGTTTGACATAAGGGGAGGTTAGGTGAGGTTGTTGGTATGAGGTTTAAGGTTGGGTTAGGTGCTTGCAACCTTCTTTCACCTTTTGTTTGTCTGTGTTCTTGCTAATCATTTTCGATCGAGTTTTTGGTGAGTAGATTCCCAGTCTCACCTAGGTTCGCGGGAATGACGGGGAGAGAGCATGAAACGAACAGCGTCATTCTGAAGGAGCCTAAGCGATTATTCAGAATCTAATTTCAGCGCGTTGTGATGTTGCATTGTGAACTGAATTATCCGCTAGCACAAAACCAGTCCCTCCCCTTTGAACACGGAGTGTTGAGAGCTTCGGAGTTTGATACAAGGAGAGGTTAGGTGGGGTTAGTGCTTTGAATCTGAATGTTGGGTTAGGTGCTTGCGATCTTCTTTCACCTTTTGTTTGTTCGTGTTCTTACTAATTAATTTCGATCGAGTTTTTGGTGAGTAGATTCCCAGTCTCACCTAGGTTCGCGGGAATGACGGAAAGAGAGAGCTAAACGAACAGCGTCATTCTGAAGGAGCCTAAGCGAGTATTCAGAATCTATTTTCAGCGCGTTGTGATGTTGCATTGTGAATTGAATTATCCGCTAGCACAAAACCAGTTCCTCCCCTTTGAGCTCAGAGTATTGAGAGCTTCAGAGTTTGATACAAGGGGAGGTTAGGTGGGGTTAGTGCTTTGAATCTGAATGTTGGGTTATGCGCTTGCAACCCCCTCCAACTTCCCCTTTTCTCGACATGATTTGCCAAGCATTTGAATGTGGTTATCAAAGGGGAGGGCTGTTCTTTCTTGTTGTGTGCTCAGTGCTTTCGCCACAAACCAAAAAAAGCCAGCAGTAGTAGCTGCTGGCAAAGTCTTTGGGCTTCTAGGTTTTTGCTTTTATTTCTTGCCACTCCGTTCTACACAGTGCCCCGATTGGCCTTCTGGGGAAGAAAACACAGCACTGTGCGCTTTGTGTCCAAGAAATTTGGAGATTAACCTTGCTTACGGATTAGGTAGTCAAATGCGCCTAAGCTTGCTTTTGCACCTTCACCCATCGCAATGATGATCTGTTTGTAAGGAACGGTTGTTGCGTCACCGGCTGCAAACACACCTTCTAGGCTAGTATCGCCACGGCTACCGACTTCGATTTCGCCGCGCTCAGATAGGGCTACTTCTGAATCTTTTAGCCATTCTGTGTTTGGTACTAGACCGATTTGAACAAAGATACCTGACAGTTCAATCTCTTTGATTTCGTCTGTGTTGCGGTCTTTGTACTTCAAACTTGTTACGCGAGTACCGTCGCCCACAACTTCAGTAGTTTGCGCCATCGTGATGATGTCTACGTTTGGTAGTGAATTCGCTTTGTCGATAAGCACTTGGTCTGCGCGAAGTACGTCTGCGAATTCAAGAACCGTTACGTGTTCGACGATACCAGCAAGGTCGATAGCAGCTTCGATGCCTGAGTTACCACCACCGATAACCGCAGTTTTCTTGCCTTTGAACAGTGGGCCGTCACAGTGTGGGCAGTACGCGACACCTTTGTTGCGGTACTCTTGCTCACCCGGAACGTTCATTTCACGCCAGCGTGCACCAGGGCTTAGGATGACACTCTTACTCTTCAGCGTTGCGCCGCTTTCAAGTTGGATGTGAATCAAACCATCTTCTGTGTGTGCTGCGCCCATTAGCTTCTCAGCTTGTTGTTCAGTTACTACGTCTACATCGTATTCTTTTAGGTGTTCTGCTAGATCAGTTGCCAGTTTTGGACCTTCAGTACGTTTTACCGAAATGAAGTTCTCGATTGCCATGGTGTCCATAACCTGACCACCAAAACGCTTAGCAACAACGCCAGTGCGAATGCCTTTACGAGCTGCGTATAGAGCAGCTGCGCTACCACCAGGACCACCGCCGACAACAAGTACATCGTATGGGTCTTTTTCGCTCAGTGCTTTCGCGGCTTTCTCGCTTGCTCCGTCATCCACTTTGTTTAGGATTTCAGTCAGAGACATACGACCTTGACCGAATAGCTCGCCATTCACAAATACACTTGGTACTGCCATGATGTCGCGTTGTTTCACTTCATCTTGGAACAAACCACCGTCGATCATGGTTGCTTTTACTTTCGGGTTGATCGCCGCCATCATGTTGAACGCTTGAACCACGTCCGGACAGTTTTGGCACGACAGTGAAATGAAGATTTCTACGTCTAGATCTTTGTCTAGTGCTGCGATTTGCTCAATCACTTCCGGTTCTAGTTTGATTGGGTGACCGCCAGAGTGAAGCAGTGCCAATACTAGAGAGGTAAATTCGTGACCCATTGGCAAGCCTGCAAAGCGTAGTGCTGTGCCTTTTGCTGGGTTAGTTACCGCCATCACTGGTTTACGTGCGCTTGCGTTGTCGTCACGTTCAACGGTGATTAGGTCGCTCATCTCTGCGATTTGGTTCGCTAGAGACAAAATGTCATTCGATGCTTTGCTTTCATCTAGACTAACCACTAAACGAACTTCTTCTTTTACATTAGCCAGATATTGTTTGAGTTGTTGTTGGATCGCTTGGTCTAACATAGTTGTTACTACCTTAATTAAAACTAAAAAGTGGTTACTGTAGATAAAACCTGAGGGGGAGAGAGCAAATCAGGCAGAAGGTCGTCAAGGTATCTAACCTGAAGTGCTCTCTAATTCAGTTCTAATCAGAAAAAGGAAATCGGGAACTGATTAGAACTTAAATTTCAGTGGCTTAGATTTTGCCAACTAGATCTAGTGATGGAGCTAGTGTCTCTTCACCTTCTTTCCATTTAGCTGGGCAAACTTCGCCTGGGTGTGCTGCTACGTATTGAGCTGCTTTCACTTTGCGTAGTAGGTCTTCTGCGTCACGACCGATACCTTCAGCAGTGATTTCCATTGCTTGGATAGTACCTTCTGGGTCGATTAGGAACGTAGCGCGGTCTGCAAGACCTTGACCTTCACGCATCACACCGAAGTTGTTTGTGATGTTGCCTGTTTGGTCGCCAAGCATGTAGTACTGAATCTTACCGATTGTGTCTGAGCTGTCGTGCCATGCTTTGTGAGTGAAGTGTGTGTCAGTTGATACTGAGTAAACTTCTACGCCACGTTTTTGTAGCTCTTCGTAGTGGTCTGCTAGGTCGCCCAGTTCTGTTGGACATACAAACGTAAAGTCTGCTGGGTAGAAGAAGAATACTGCCCATTTACCTAGAACGTCTTGTTCTGTTACTTCAACGAATTCGCCGTTTTTGTACGCTGTAGCTGCAAATGGTTTGATTTGAGTATTAATCATAATTTACTTTCCTTTGAATGTTTTAAGCTGAGCTGTTGTTGCTTTCGGAAAGTATATTCTCATCGGAGTATGTTTAAGGAAAATCGCTTGTAACTATCCTATTGATAGTCATTTCCTATTTCACTTGATAGGCATATCCGATGTAGGTGAGTTTGCTTTGATAGGTTTTATTGAAGATGAATGCAGAGCGATAATAGATAATGTTGATTGAGAAGGGCGATGAGGGAGGATGGAGGTATAACGTGTGATTCCCGCTTAAAAAGGCGCGATAAGCCGCGCCTTCTCATATTATGCAAACGAAATTATTTGCGGTTGTGACAGTGGTACTCACCAGTTTTACTGTTTGTATGACAGCCATTTGCATCGGTGCCTCCAGAATGGGCAAACGCCGCAGAAACCATACCGAAACTAACAAGAAGAACGAATACTGCCTTTTTCATTTAATACTCCGAAATGTATGCCCAAACTTGAGCGCGCGGAGTTTTACATGAATGCTACTAGTTGAATATGATTTCAATCAACCTTTAACGTCTCATCGCCCACTTATTTCGTCAGTGGGCAAGATTTCAAAGGATTAGCTCAGATTGTCGAGCACTTTGCCACACAACTTCTTCAGCATGATCATTTCATCCAACTCTAAGGTGATTTTGCACATCATGGCGTTTGGCACTGACTTGGCTTGCTCTTTAAGGTCACGACCTTGTTCTGTTAGGTTGAGTACGCGAACGCGTTCATCGGTTTCACTGCGACCACGCTCTACATAGCCTTTTGCTTCTAAGCGTTTAAGCAGCGGCGTGAGTGTGCCTGAGTCCAAATGCAGTTGTGACCCCAGCTCTTTCACGC
The DNA here is from genome assembly GCF_027587095.1 of Vibrio sp. NFR. NCBI lineage: Bacteria > Pseudomonadati > Pseudomonadota > Gammaproteobacteria > Vibrionales > Vibrionaceae > Vibrio > Vibrio sp. NFR. Next base: position 79,641 of record NZ_JAPPTN010000002.1, on the reverse strand, counting down.
TGGCACCGTCTTTCTCCCACAGTACCATCATCACTAAGTACTGCGAATAAGTCAGATCAAGCTCGTCCAGCAACGGGCGGTAAGCTCGGATCACTGCATTTGCTGCGCTGTAGAGCGGGAAGCAAACTTGGTTTTCGAGTAAGAGTTTATCGTCGTCGGTCATGGTGTTGTCGGTGTAACACTGGCTCATTGGCGTTGCCTACCTGCTCATAGAGAAAGAGAGTCATAAAATAAATTGTGCACAATATAGTTGCAAACGATCTTTACTTCGATCTAAGATTGCGAGCAATTAAATTGTGCGCAACTTAAATTAAGAAGGATACTCGCATGACTACTCTATACAAAACTCAAGCTACCGCTTTGGCTGGTCGTAATGGTCAAGTAAAAACAGATGACGGTCTTCTCGATCTAGAGCTGTCGTATCCGAAGGAAATGGGCGGCACAGGCGCAGCAACTAACCCAGAACAGCTGTTCGCAGCGGGCTATTCGGCATGTTTTTCTAACGCGATTCTGCACGTAGCACGTGAAGGTAAAGTAGACCTGAAAAGCGCACCCGTAACAGCGGAAGTAGGTCTCGGTCCGAACGACAACGGCGGCTTCGCTCTAACAGTGAGCCTAGCGGTAGAGCTAGATATGCCACAAGAACAAGCGCTAGAGCTAACGCGCATTGCACACCAAGTTTGCCCATACTCAAACGCAGTTCGTGGCAACATTGATGTAGCAGTAACGGTAAACGGCGAAGCGATTTAAGCGGGTCTTACCACGGAACAAAGACAAAAAAGCCTGCAAGTACGCAGGCTTTTTTTGATTGGTATGAAGTGAGAATACTTAACGCGACTCTAGTGGGTAAGAGCGGTAGCTCCACATGCCGTAAGTACGCAGTGCATCGCGATAAATACCAAGTAGTTCGCCATCGCTGGCTTTGGCTAAGTCTTTAAGCGGTTTGTCTGGGTAACTTACGGTGTCGAAAGTGATGCCTTGTGGACCAGTTTGCCAGCTTGCGATTTCAAATAGCGTTTGACCACGGCGCACGTGGCTCGCTGAGCTGATGATGGTCGCGTGCTTGATGTTGTGACGTGCCAATGCGTAGCTGCTGAATAGGGCGTTACCTACCGTGCTGGTGGCATAGTTTTCTTCAATGATGCGATCTTTGCTGATGCCTTTTTCAATCAGCCAATCCGCCATTAACTTGCCTTCGGTTTTGTGGTTCTTTGGTACGCCGCCCGTCAATACGATCAACGCGTCTGGGTTTGCTTTTGCCATGGCTAGCGTGGTTTCCAAACGCTCAACCAAGATTTGGTGCATTGAACCATCCGGATTCAGTGCGTATCCCAGTGTGACGATCGCCCCCTTGTCATTTAGTTTGCCTTTGTCGGCTTTCTCTTTTAGTGGCGTTGCAAGTACGCGGTCTACGGTGTCGAAGATGCGTTGGATGTCTGCCGCTTTACCTGCATTGAGCTTCGTGAGCGTCGCCATATGTTTCGCTGATTCCGTTTGGTTGCCCTCAAAGCGTTGCCATACCGCTAAGTAAGCGTGCAAGTCCACATCGTCTGGTGCGACCGAAAGGGCTTGTTCGAACAGTTCAATCGCGCGGTCTGCATTCTTGTTGTAGATCTGCGCGTTTGCCGCAGAAATCAGCAGGTCAGTACGGTATGGCTCAAGTTTGTAGGCTTCTAGTAAGCGGTCGGTAACAATCTCCATGTTGCTCGGCATTTTGGCGGTAAAACCAGCGTGTGAGATACGCGCAGGGGATTTGAATGCCTTTACCGCGTCGTTGAGCAGTTGGTCGACAACCTGACGCTTGGTGACGATCTGTGAATAGTCGGCTGAAGATTGGATAGCAGCATCGTTTGCTGCAATGGAGTATGGAGCAGCCGTTAGCGCAATCACGCTACCAAGAGCAATAGCAAGTAAGTTCTTCTTCATGAAATGTCCTAGAGGTGCTGTAGTACCTAGTTTTTATCGTGCCTAACGTTGTTGTAGGTCGAACGAGTTCGATGGATTTTTTCAGTCTAGGTTCGCTTCATGAATAAACTGTGAAATGAATCCCAACTCAGCCGAACGAAGGGATTCAAGTGGTTAAAACGCGAAGTAGGATCACGAAAAACGTTGCCCACCGGCTGTTGTGTTAAATGGTTGGATTTAAAGACAATCGCGAGCTGGTTGCTCTCTTCATATGTGAACAGCACTCGACCAGCCATCCATTACGATGTGCGGCGTTGTATGCGCCTCGACAGCAGCGAAGCCAATCTTTCTTGGTCGAGAAGTAAGAGGCGCTGCCCTTACAGATTTTCAGTGTCCATTTGGCGCGAGCAGAGCGCATATGCTGGCAACACTTTTTCATCCATCCATTACGGTGTGCTGCGAAGTAAGCGCCACTGCAGCCTTCTTGCCATGCGGTTCGAGTCTTGAATTCAGAAGCACTTTTGATGCAGGCGTCGAGTGTCCATTTCTTTTGCGTTCTCGGCGCACCCATGTGAGCGCAGCAGTGCTCCAACCAACCTCGGTTTCGTGCCGCTTGATACGCACTTTTGCACGCGCTGATCCACTCGGTCCGGGTCCGAAACGCTCGAGCGCTTTTGAGGCACGCCGCGAAGTCCCATTTCAGTTCGATGGGCTTCATGTGAGTGCAGCATTCGTCTAGCCAACCATTACGATTTGCTGCGTTATAAGCACCGCTGCAACCGTGTTGCCAATCAGAACGGGTATTGTACTTCTTGGCATTTTTCGCGCAGTTTTCAAAGGTCCATTTTTTACCTGTACGAGAGGGAAGCATGTGAGCGCAGCAATCTTCTACCCAGCCATTTTTACGAGCTGCATGGTAGGCGCTTTTGCACGCTTGGTTCCACTCAGAGCGGGTTTTATATCGAGCGGCGCTGCGTACGCATTTTTCGTAGGTCCACTTAACGCCAACGCGTTGCATGTGGGCACAGCATTGGTCTAGCCAACCATTCCGATAAGCAGCACTGTAAGCCGCTTTACTCCCTTCGCTCCATGCGGTGCGAGTTTTGTATTGTGCTGCGCTTTGTTTGCACAGTTCGAGATTCCATTTCCCCCGTTTTTTGGGTAGGTCCATAAGATTCATAAGCGCACCTCTTCGAACGTATTCAGAATAAGGTTGAAAAGCCGTTTCCCTAAATGATGTCCTACCACGCTTTCTATGAAGCTTGCTCTCGGCGGTAGGTGAAAATACTGGTTGGGTATATGTACGGATTTTTAAGGCTTTGAGGTCAATTTAAGAGAGAAGTATCGGTGGGAAAAACAAACCCCGTAGCTAGGCGGGGTTTGATATTGAGCTTAGAAACGAGTACTACGCCAGTTTAAATGTCGCTACTTTCGAGTTGAGGTCTTCAGCTTGTGATTTCAGCTCAGAAGATTGGTTCATGGATTCTTCTGCACCAATCACCAAGTGATCGGTCACGTCTTTGATGGACGTAACATTCTGAGTGATCTCGTTGGTCACGTGCGTTTGCTCTTCTGCTGCTGTAGCGATTTGTGTCGCCATGTCGCTGATCAATGCAACCGCTGAATTGATTTCATCCAACGCTTGCGAAGCACGGTCGGCATCTTCTACCGAACCCATCGCCAGTTCTGAACTGCGTTCCATCAAGGTCACAGCGCGTTGAGTGGTGCGTTGCAGCGTTTCGATGGTGGATTTGATCTCTTCTGTTGAAGTGTGTGTACGTTGCGATAGTACGCGAACTTCATCAGCCACGACTGCAAATCCACGACCTTGTTCACCAGCGCGTGCCGCTTCGATTGCCGCGTTCAACGCAAGTAGGTTGGTTTGTTCAGCAATATCACGGATGGTCGACAGCACGGTGTTGATGTCTTGTGCGTGTTGGTTTAGTTCACTAATAACACCACTTGCTTGGTTCACTTCAGAAGACAAGTTGTTGATCGAGTCTTTCGTGTTTACCACAAGTGAGTGACCGTTTTGTGTACTTACTGATGAATCTTGCGCTACTTTCGCTGTTTGTTCAGCGTGAGAGGCGATCTCTTGAGTTGCAGACGCCATTTCTGTCACTGCCGTTGCCACAAGCGTGATTTCTTGTTGCTGGTGGTTTAGCTCATCAACTGATTGGTTTGCACGCTTAGTGCTTAGCTCAGACTGTTGGTTTAGGTCTTCGGCTTGATGACGAATATGACCAATAAGCTGCTGAAGGCTCGCAACGAACTGGTTGAAGTTCTCTGCCAGTTCACCTACCTCATCGCGGTTTTCTACTTTGATGCGTTGAGTTAAGTCACCACTGCCGTTAGCGATTTGCGACAGTGCATGAGAGACGTTGTAAAGCGGGCGGAACAGGATGTTACACAGCAAGTTAAACAACGCCACACAGATGATCACAACGATAGCCGTCGCGATAATTTGTCCCCAAACGGCATCGTAAAGTGGTGCAACAAGTGAGTCGCTATCCAGAACGGTTACTGTGGTTAGCTTGGTACCGTCGATGGCTTTTGCGTAAACCACAAAGTCTTTACCCTGAATAGACACAGTTCGATCCTGACCAGATCTTGCTGCCGCAACGATGTCATTGTTGCTCAAACCAAGCTTGCTCACAGGTTGATTAAGCAGTTTGCTGTCGTTGTGAGTGAAGATGTTGCCTTGGTCGTTCGCAATGAACATGTAGCCTTCGCCCGGTAAAATTACTTGGTTTAGGCTGTTTAGGATATCGCCGATTTCTACGTCAGCACCTAATACTGAGGTTTGACCGTGAAGCTGTATCGCTTTACCCAAAGACACCACGTTTGCGCCTGTTGCGGCGGCAACCGTTGGGTTATCCATAAAGACTTTGGATGGATTAGCAATGGCATTGGTGTACCAACCCCATTTGCGTGGGTCATCGTTACCTGGCGGTAGAACAACGCCGTTTGCGTTATCTTGCGAACCGTCTGGGTAAGCTAAGAAGACGTTATCAAACTTGGCAGAATCGCGAACTTGTTTTAGGTGCGTCACGATTGCCGATTTTTTAGCGTCTTGCGATAGTGAAGTCAGTGCTCGTTCTTTGGATAGAATCCAGTCACTTACATATTGGTTGTAAGATGCGCTTGTACTTTCTAAACGCTGTGCAACTTCAACGTCAAGTCGTTGCAAAGAGTCACGGAAAGACAGCCCCTCTACCAACACTCCCCCGAGGATGATGGCAGCGCTGGCAGAGATCGCCAGCTTGTTCTTCAAAGATAAGTTCTTAAACATATAGATATGATTGGCTCTTTATTATTTATAAAAATTTGTATTTCGCGCCGATATTATATTTTAGTGTTCAAAATAAATACCGATCTGTGTCGCGTATTTGATTCATACTCATGCTAATGCACACATTTTGTTCAAATTGTTTTGCTTTTTTGCGCTAACTTGTTTATTAGCAAACCGTTATTTACATCTTTGTAAATGATTCTTGTTTTTATAAAGTGTGATCAAAGTCTTACTATAAGGGCGTATATTGCATATTAAATATCAAGCATATGACGTGATCGATATATTGCCTCAATTATTCATTGTTAGGGACAATAGTTATGCGTAGCACGTTGTTATTACCCGCATTATTACTGTCAGGGTGCGCTCTGACTCCCCAATCAACACCTCTCCAAGCCGATACAAATTGGCATGTCGACCAACTTGCCAATGGGATGAAGTACCACATCTATCCGACTCAAGACGAAGAAGTCTCAGTACGTTTGATGATGAATGTCGGCTCTTTCCAAGAGGACGCCAGCCAAAAAGGCTACGCTCATTTTATTGAGCACATGGCGTTCAATGGCAGTACGCACTTTTCTGGCAATGATGTTGTAAAGCTGTTTGAAGCATCAGGCGGCAGCTTTGGTGCAGATATTAATGCCACGACAACCTATCAGCAGACGACGTACAAATTGGATCTCGCCAATCCAGACAAGCTGAGTGAGGCGCTAACGTGGATGCGTGACATCGGTGATGGCATTCAATTTGACCCAACGCAGGTAGAAAAAGAGAAAGGCGTGATTTTGGGAGAGTGGCGACGTTCTCGTCCGGATGATAAGCCGCTGTCTTTCACTGCGTACGAAGCCACAATTGAGGGGACGCCTTACGCAGAGCACGATCCAATTGGTACGCGTAGCTCGATTGAAAATACGTCATCACCCGCTTTAAAGCGCTTTTATGACAAGTGGTATCAGCCGCAATACGCAGAGTTGATCATCACAGGTAATGTTGATGTGGACTCGATCGCTAAGATTATCGAGAAAAAATTCTCAAACTGGGAGAGCACGTCTGACGTTGTGGTTGAGAAGCGACGTGATATTCGTGCGAATAACGCCAATCGCATTCTGCCAAGCAGCCAAATGGAATCGCCAAGTCTGCATCTGATCATCGACCGTGATTCTGTGATGCGCCAAACCTTGGCTCAACAACATAGTGCATGGCAAGACGAAGTCAGTGCTCAGCTTATCCAGCAACGTTTGCTTGCGGTGTTAAATGATGCGGCGGAATCTTTCCAATACGCGTATGCACAGCCTTACACGTCCAACTACCACAGTGTCATGTCTGCCGGTGTTTCTTTTGCGCCAGAGCGTCGTGACAATATTCAGAAAATCTTCCTAAATACGCTAACGTCTTTACGTGACTACGGAGTGACACAACAAGAGCTTGATGGTGTGATGTCTGGTTGGTATGGCGAGCTATCTAACCTTGATTCAGATTGGTCGAAACGTAAGCCAGCAGGTTATGCTGAAGCGCGTACTTACCAGTTAGAAATCAATTCGGTAAGCCAATCGAAGCAAGGGTATGAGCAAAGCTTGTCGAGCTTTATCGACAGCAACACATTAGATCATGCCAATGATGAGCTGAAAGCGCTGTTGTCTGAACCAGCAAACTTTGTAATTGGACTGGGTAAAAACGAAGACAAAGCACAGTTTTCAGGTCAATTTGCAGCCTTGAGCGCCGCATATGCACAAGCTGGTGAGAAGCCATTGGACATGTATGCGCAGACGGATGGTTTTATTCAACCAACCAAAGAAGGCACGATCACTAAAATGCGTGAAGAGAAGGGTGGATTCCAAGTTTACACTCTATCGAACGGCATTGAGGTGTGGTTCCAAAAAGACGAGAAAGCAGCCAATCGCGCATACGTTTATTTAGCAAGCCAAGGTGGTAAAGCGGCGTTAGATAAGTCGTTGTACCCTGCCTTTGATGTGGCAACGATGGCTGCTGCACGCAGTGGCTTAGGTGGTTTCTCTGGTTCTGAGCTCGACAGCTACTTGCGTAAAACGGATATTTCACTGTTTCCTATTTTGGGTGCAACCAATCATGGTGTAGAAGTGATCGCGCCAAAAGCACACCTTGCGAGTGCGCTAAATGGTTTGTACAACATCATGACGGAAATTAAAGTCGACGAGCGTCAACTTGCCGCTGTGAAACGCGAGTTTGTTCAGCAGCGTCGAGCGTTCTTTGAATCACCAATGGGTAAGTGGGTCAAAGCGGCAAATGAAAACGCTTACCTGCCGAACAGTCGTCAAGTTCTGTTAGCTGCAGATGGGGTTAAGGATATCACACCAGAGCAAGTTTTCGCTTTGCATGAGACGTTGTTTAACCACAACCGCGGCTACAAGATGGTGATGGTTGCAGACATCGACCCAGAGCAGATCACGCCGTTATTGCGTAAGTACGTTGCATCGATTGATCTAAAACCAAGTGAAGCAGTGGACTACCACATCGATTTTAATCCTAATGCGCAAAAACGCTTGGTAATGGCAGAAGGGCACGAGCCATCGTCGCTGTATTTATTGCGTTTAACGAACGGCAATGAACAGCCAAGAACGGCGCAAGAAACGGTTGTTATTGACATACTTCAACGCATTGCGGCAGCACGAGTGACTGATCAATTACGTGAAGAGGCAAGTTTGGATTACAGCCCAAGCATTTACCCAATCACGCAAGATGAAGAGATGGTGTCTGACTGGTTCTTTGAATCTCAAATCGATCCGAAAGACGTGAGTAAAATGGATGCGCAGCTTGGCAACATCATCGATGATTTGGCAACGAACATTACTCAAAAAGAAGTCGATATTGCGAAGAAACAGTTGGTGGTTGCAATGAAAGACATCGACGACAGTCCGGGTCAACGCAGTTGGGCATACACGCGTTACCTTGTTCATGACTATGGACTGGATGTATTGCTTGATATCGACAAAGCGGCGCAAAGTGTCACTTTAGAAGAAGTCAAAGCGTTGGCAAAACGTGCCTTCGGTAACAAAGCGAAACGCACGACGATCATCCTCAATCCAAAATCATAATTTGCAAAGGGCGACTCCATGGTCGCCCTTTTTATTTTTGAATGCCGCCGTATTCAGTCAGTTTTGCTCATTGGCGACAGACTCTTGCGCTTTAATCTTCTGCTTGTAAGCTTTTGCTGCCTCTTTACGCGCCGCATCTAAATCAGCACGACGCACGGTCACCTTCATGCCCGGCATGGGTTTTACCTTACACGCGTAGCGAGGCTGGCCATCCACTTCTACTTTACAAACATGACAGCAGCCTTTGATGCGTCTGTTCTTTAAACACGGTGCGGCGATATTCACTCTGACCTTACGAGCGATATCAACAAGGTTCTGGTCATCCGGTGAAATAGCGATTTTATGGGTATCAATCTCAATGATTGCGGGTTTAAAGGTAAACATAAGCTCTTAAATTAGGGTTAAACAATGATTATATCCAAGTGACTTCAAGATGCAGGATTCAGAGCGCTGTCATTGATTCCCTATTTACCGAAAGCAAGTAAGGAAAACAACGCAGCGGAATAGCCAGCTCTTTCCAAGTCATTCTCGCTGAACCTAGCATCTCGAGGTTACTTGGGTATAAGACGAATGATCACGAGAAAAGACGACGCAGTTATTGGAATTGTACAAGGTTCCTTCGGGCTTCAATCGAAAATCATTTTTGTGAAGGAATGCCTCATATTTACTAGGTACAGGAAACCATGTGGTATCGATTGAGTCTCATCTAATTCCAAATAGCAGTAAATGAAGGTTCCCCCAATGAAACGCTACCTATTGTCGACGATTCTACTACTAAGCAGCGCGAATGTATTCGCAGAATCCACACCAGCGCAGCCTGTTGCACCAAAACCATTTGGTTTAGAGAGTATGACTGCGGAGCAGCAAGCAAAAATTGAAGACATCCAGATTAAGCTCAGCAGCGAATTAGCGGGCAAACAAGATCCTAAAGCGGCTCAAGAGAGTGCAAAACAATTCGAGAAATTGGTTAAAGCATCATCCTTTGATGAAGCAAAAGCAAAACAGCTGATTCAGCAAGCAAATGCAAAACAGTTGGACAAACAACTTGCTCAACTTAAAGCGCAGCACGATATCTACAATGTGCTTACTGACGAACAGAAAGCAACGCTTGAGAAGCGCCAGCAAGAGCAGTTGAAAAAGTTTGAGTCAATCAAACAAAGCGCTCAATAAACACTCAGCTTAAACTCGTCACAGAACGAAAAAGACTCCCAAGCGGGAGTCTTTTTATGTATTTGTCTGCGATGAAAGGAACGATCGCACTCTGATACTTAATCGTTTTTCTCTTTGCCGTAAACGCGAACGCCCGCCTTTGAGCCTTCTGAGTTACCGTAAACTTCGATATGTTTTACGCAGCGACGGTAACCAAAGTAACGCCAATCTGTCATTTTGTCTTTATCAAGGTCACGATGGAAACGAATGGTTTTTTCGTCACCATTTTGGAATCGTACAACCACTTTTCGTAGTTCGATATCTTTCTCTGCTTTCACTTTGATCGCGTTGGTATTGCGGCAAACAATCATCGGGATTTTTGCTGCTAGGTTACCGTGCTCAAGCAAAATGGTACGACCCAAAGTGAATTTATCGTCCGCATGAGCAGGCGCGATAAGTGTTGTTGCAGCGAGTGCTGCCGTGATAATAGCGGTATAAATTCTCATTAAAATAATCACCAAAACACAGGAGCGCGAATCATAGTCGAGAGAAATGAAAATCTACTAGCGATATTTTTGCATGTGGATGAAGTTTCACAATCCGCTGACTTTGCCCGAATAAAAGTACTGGCTTCGCTTCTACCAAGTGCGAATCCGTTATCGAGGCTGTGTTCGAAACGATATGAAGGAGTGGGAGAGGTGATGAAGAGGATAAACAAAAAAGAGCACTTAAATGTGCTCTTTTGGTTTGTTATTAAGCGCTTTTAACCGCCTGTGGTTTATCGGCTTTTGCGGCGCCTTTCACTGCTGTGGATTTGTCTTTTAACGTCACCACTTCTTTTTCTGGTAGCTCTGCTGCCTCACCGAAGAACTTACCGCCCGGTTCGATGCTCAAGTTGTTGCTCCAGATCTTGCCGCTAACACGACCTTTTGCGAGCACTTGAATGTGCTCTGCATGGAAGTTGCCATCAAGGACGCCATTGATGACAAGTTGCTTCGCATAAACGTCGCCTTTGATGCGACCACTTTCTGCGACCACAAGGGTGCCTTCGACGTGCAATTGACCTTCAACAATACCATCAATCTGGATGTCGCTTTCTACTTTGAGTTCTCCGCTAACAGTACAGCCTTTGGCGATGAGAGTTGAAGCTGTTGGGCTACTCGTTGTTCCACGGTTTTGATTAAAGATTCCCATCGTATTCTTCGCTCCTTGGTAAAGATGTCTTCAAAATCATTGAGGTTCCAATCGACAAATGGCCTCGGGTTTAGGGCTCGTCCGACAAAACGCACTTCATAATGAAGGTGGGGACCAGAAGAGAGCCCACTGTTGCCGGAGATTGCAATGAGTTGTCCTTTTTTGACGAACTCACCGGTTTTGACTTTGAACCCTGTTAAGTGCGAGTAAGAGCTCGAAAAGCCGAATGAATGTTGTAAACGTAAGAAGTTACCCGAGCCTTTTTTACTGCGTCGAGTAACTTCAACAACGCCATCTGCTGGCGCGTAAATCTTGGTTCCAGTGTTTACGGCAAAGTCCAATCCTCGGTGCATCTTGACTTGCTTTGTAACGGGATGGACGCGTTTACCAAAACCAGAAGAAAAACGTGCCTTTCCTACTGGCGAGCCGTTAGGGATCTGATTAAGCATTGCCATACGTACATGTGAGGTAATGGCTGCGGTATCTAGTCGCGCATCCAAACTATCGCTGGAGGACTCTTTGGCAACACCAAGCACTTTTTCTAACTCACCTAAGCGTTCAGAAACGAGTTGAACGCGTTCTTCTCGTTCAGAGAGATCGTTCTCTAACTCGGATTTAAGATTTTTTAAATCATCGAGTTCTTGCCCGATACTACGCGAACGTTCGGTCAGTTCTGCCTGTTTAAGAACCGCATCATCCACTTGTGAGTAAAGGTGGTTTATCAAAATTGCAGTCGCCGCTAACGCCAGTACAAACACCACTACGCCAGTTTTAAAGTTGCGTTGCATGGTTTTACTGAAGTACCAATGCTTGGAACCGTTAATGGTGGAGATTGAAATCGTTAGCTGGTCTTTCATTGCGCTTAATTAGGTGTAGCTCTGCCGTTTATTTGTTGAAAAGCAAGACTTTAAGGAAAAGGTGCGTCGGCTTCTACTGATTATGTTGATGAAAATGTCAGATCGTGATCTGTTTTCACACAATCAATAAAAGTTAGGGGGTAGATTTAATCTTATCGCCGCTTTGGTCAGTGAGATAAGGGGAGCTTATCCTTTCGATTGAGTAAATTACCAATAGTATGATTGAGCAATTTAACTCACTTCACGTTTTATCTTATAAATGTTGGATATTTTAGTAATTTAGCATTTGGGAAATTGATAAGTCTGGTTGGGTGTTTATGATGGCGTTGCACGCGAATAAACGCCTGAAACAAAAAATGAAATTTTTCATCTTGTTAAAGCGTTCATTGAAGGCTTAATGCTCTCTCAAACCAGCTAGTTGGTTTGGGGAAATATAACCAAGACAACGGAGTTGGTCGTGAAAAAATTATTATTAGCTACTGCAGTGGTCGCAGCAGTTGGCGGTGCCGCTTATGTGTACCAAAACAACCTTGCCCAAGGTGAATCTTCAAACTCGCTACTCACGCAAGTTCCGGCAGATACACTTGTTCTGACTTACCAAACAGAACCATTCAATCATTACGAATACATGACTGCTTTCGGTGGAACACAACAGCCGCCTCTTGCTGATCTGTTCGTAGAAGAAGAGTTGACTCCAGGTCTCGAGTTTGCGGTTAACTTCTTCGATGCTTATGTTGCGGCATCTTCTTCACCTGAAAGTCTCAAATCTTTCCTAGGTACTGGCGATATGGTAAGCCCAATTATCTATACGCTTGGTTTTGTTCCAGTTTATAAGATGCAGCTTGAGACTCCTGCATCACTATGGAAAAGCTTAGATGAGCAAGAAAAATTAGCCGGTATTCAACACGAGAGCGTGAAATTGGATACGGTTGAGTTCCGTCGCTATGAGCTAACAGACTCACAAGATCCGCAAATGGGTGTTGGTCTTGCTGTGGGCGTAGTGAACAACGTGCTGACGGTGACGTTGGATATTCCTGAGCTAGGTGCTGAGAACCCGCTTAAGATGGCATTTGGTCTAGAATCGCCAAAGAACAACATTGCGGATTCTGGTCGCTTGGAAGCGCTGAAAACGAAATACGGTGCGAACAACAACTCGTTTGGCTTGGTTGATTTCCGTGAAATCATCAAAGGTTTCACTACGACGGATGGTAACCGCCTTGCTCGCCAACTAAATACGGCGGGTTCTGATCCAATGTTGGATGAACTTCGCACGCCAGCGTGTCATACCGAGTTTACTCAGATCGCAGAAAACTGGCCGCAAATGGTGGTATTTGGTGAATACTCAGTCCAAGACAGCAAGGCGCGCATTAATGGTAGCTTAGTCGTTGAATCGAAAAACCAAGTGATTTTGGAAGCACTGCAATCAATGCGTGGTGTACTCGCGGAATCAAACGGCGAGAAGAGTATGTTCAGTGTAGCGCTGGGCTTGGATGTTGCTACGCTTGCACCAGCAATTGGTAAGATCTGGACCGATCTAACTACGCCTCAATACCAATGTTCAATTTTAACCAAAGCGCAGCAAGATATGCGTGGTCAAAATCCAGCTCCAGCAATCAGCATGGGTGCAGGTATGGCGAATGGTCTGAAAGGCTTGAGCATGGAAATGTTCGGTCTTGATGTAGACATGAGCGGTCAATACGGCCCTGAGCTTGGTCAGCTAGACGCAATCTTCTCGATCTCTGCGGACGATCCAAACATGTTGCTGCAAACCGCGCAGATGTTTGTGCCTGAACTTGCTCAAATCCAAATCCAACCGGATAACCAACCCGTGAATATTGGTGGTTTGTTAGAACCGTACGCTGGCAAGCCAATTGATGTGTTTGCTCGTCTGAATGACAGTCACTTGACGCTTTACAGCGGTGATGCAGCAGCATCTGCAAGTGACAAGGTGATGGCACAACCGCTAACAGCGAATGGTCTATTGAGCTTCACTCTGGATTCAGAGCGTGTATTGGAAGTGATGGAAACGGCATCTGAAGTTTCTGGCGAACCAGTTCCAGAAGATCTGATGATGAGCCTTCAAGGCCAACTTGTTGGTGGTATGGCGGTGGATGTAACCAAAGATGGCATCACGTTCGACTTTGATTACACCGGTTCAACGAAACCACAAGTGAAGGTAGCGCAGCAATAAGCGTGATTCACTGGCTTCAATCTCGAAGTATTTTTTCATAATCAAAAGGCGACCTCAGTGTCGCCTTTTTTGTTTTTCTCAATATATGTACTTCAATTCTCTCCCTTTCATTCAAAAGTGGGCACCAAATAAGATCAATAAAAATCAGTGGGATGGATCTTTCTCCTTCATAAATGATCAAATGTATCTTTACTAAAACTGTACGGTACAGTACAGTTTGTGAAAATCATTAAGTTGGGTTTCAAAAATGAAGAAGAAAGTCATTGCGTTGTCGCTTGTTATTGGTTCGTTGTTCGCTGCAGGTTGTGCGTTATACCAACCTAATACGGTGACTACCGATAACGCTTATGTTCACTCGGATGTGACGGCGATTTCTCCGGAAGTCGGTGGGCAGGTAAGCCAACTTTTTGTCGAAGATAACCAGTGGGTAAGCAAAGGTGCGCCACTGTTTTCGATTGATGATGAAGATTTCATTGCCAATCAAGAAATTGCGAAGTCGGCGTTAGATGTCGCAAAAGCAGCGCTGACCGCAAACCAAACCAAAACTGAGATGCAGTTGGTAAAGATCGAGCAGGCGAAGCAGGGCATTCACAGTGCAAGTGCCAACGCGGAACATCAAGCGGCTGAGTTTAAACGTCTGTCTCGTTTGGTACAAAAGCAGTCGGTGAGTAAAAACCAATTTGAAGCGCAAAGAACGCGTTCTATTGAAGCGAACAGCAACCTTGAAACTGCCAAGCTAGCGCTAGCCGCTGAACAGAAGCAGCTTGACGCGCTCGTGACAGAAAAGATGCAGCTAACCGCGCAACGCAAACAAGCCGAAGCGAACCTGAGATTGGTGAATATCGCCCTTGAGCGAACTATCGTTCGAGCGCCTTTTGATGGCTATGTGGCAGACAGACAAGTGCAAGTGGGTAAGTTTGTTCAACCGGGCATGGGGTTGATTGTGATGGTACCGGATTACGTGTGGATTGAGGCAAACTTCAAAGAGACTCAACTAGAGAACGTCGTACAAGGGCAAGACGTGGAAGTGGTGTTAGACATGTTCCCTGATCATCCATTGCATGGTCGTGTAACTTCCATAACCCCAGCAACAGGCGCGCAGTTTAGTTTACTGCCACCGCAAAATGCGACTGGTAATTTCGTGAAAGTAGTTCAGCGTGTGCCAGTGCGTATCGAGTTGGATATCCCACAAGAGCTGAAACAGCGCATCTACCCTGGCTTATCGGCTGAAGTGTCGATTGAGACCGCAACTCAAGGTTAATCGCCATGAAAACACGTTCACCATTGCTGATTTTTGCGCTGTTCGCCATTGCGGCTTTTGGAATCAATTCGGTGATGTTTACCGAGTTGTCCCACGAGATGGCAGCCACATCCGGTTTGTCCGCAGATGAAGTCGAGTTAGTGAAAATCGGCTTTATGATCACTCAAGTATTAGGGTTTATGTTTACCCCAATCATGGTGCGTAAGCTTGGTACGTCATTGCCATTACACTCTGCATTGCTGGTGGGTTTGGGAACAAACCTTGCGCTCTATTGGACTGGTCAGCATGCGTTGTTGTTCACACTGACTTGGTTAGTAAGCGGCTTTTTCATGAGCATGTTATTGGTGGTAGTGAACCTTTATCTACTCAATACTTTTGAGCAGCGTTGGTTGCCTGCGATTATTGCGCTGACGCTGATCTTCTCAACACTGTTACCAATGGGCGCTTATCCGTGGTTGGTGGCAGAGATTGTTGAAGAGTTTGATTGGTCGTTTTTGAACGTTGCCTCGGCTTGGTTGTACTTTTCAGCTCTAGTGATGATCGGCGTGTATAAGCCTCAGGCGATTGAGATTGAAACTAAGCCAAAGTCTTCAGGTTCGGTGTACCTTGTACTCGCGTTAACGATGAGTTTGGTGGTGTTCCTACTGATGCGTGGCAGCTACTACAACTGGTTGGATTCAGACTGGTTTGTACAGGCTTCTTCTGTCACTGCAGCACTGGTTTTGTTGGTGGTGTATCAGTTGGTGAAAACGCGCCATTTGGATACTGCGTCGATGCAATTGCACGGCAAGTTAAAGACTAACGTGTTTATGTACAACGCCTTTCTTGCAGGCTTTGCCGTGATGGCAAGTACGGTGCTGTTTGCTAACTTCCTAAAAATGGCGATGCACTATAACAGCCTCAATGCGGGCTATGCGCAGTTGCCATCGTTTTACGCCATGTTGGTCGGCATGCTGGTGAGTGTGTTGGTGTATTACTTCCGCCGTCCACTGGCAGATGCTGTGGTGCCTTTTGGCGTACTGATGATTCTACTGTCGGTGCACGAGTTCAGCCAATTACCAAGCTTTGTTGGTACAGAGTCACTACCCATCCCAATGCTGCTGCGCGGTTTTGGTGTTGGTTTGTTGAACGTGTCGGTGACGATTGCTGTGTTGATGTATTTCCAAGTAGGCCAGCGCTTAGAAGGTATTGCTAACTTCTATCTGTTCCGAACCATGGGCGGGGTGATTGGCGGGGCGTTTTTCTCTCGTGTGATTCAAAACCACAGCGCGCAAGCATCGGGCGAAATCGGTCGTACTCTGGATGGTTCTAATCACGTATTCGTAGCTTACGAGCAGGCGTTGAGCGGCGCGATTCTAACTCATGGTCGCTTACCTAATCCGGCGCTCGGCATGAGCCAGATTAGTGCCGTTGTGAAGGAGCAAGCAACGACATTGGCGCTGAGTAATTCGTTGGTGATGTTTATTGTCTCTATTTTTGCCCTTGCGCCAATCTTGTTGATTGGTAAAAAGCTGGCAGCAAAACAAGAGGCACACTGAGGCTAAGTAAAATAGTACTAGTAGCCCAAATAGTTAGGTAACTAGGCAGCGCAGTAAAAATAACAAAGGGAGCCAATGTGCTCCCTTTGTTATTTTTAGGCTTGAGATTCTTATCGTTGATACAACGTGAGGAATGCTGCCACGGCTTTTTGTGTATGCGAATCCAATTCTTCGTCGCTTAAGAAATCAAAGCCCATCAGTGCCATATTCTGGTAATCCATTTTGATCAGCGCGAGTAGCTGACCACAGGCTAGATCGGCATCGTTGATGTGAAGCTGCTGGCTAATGGTGTCGGTTTTTAAAAACTCAATTAAGTATTGGTGAATACGCTGTGGTCCGGTTTGCCAAAACTGATTTGGAACCGAGTCGTGTTTATTAAAATCAGCAGACACGATGCGATAAAGCGATAAGATTGGGTTAGAGCAAATGCCACGTAGATACTTTTTAGCGAAGTCTTCTAAGGTTTCTCTTAGTGGTTCATTCTGTTTATCGGCAAGTTGGAAAACGGATTCTAGGCTGATCTTGGTGTTATGCGCGAGCACTTCAACAAACAACCCTTCTTTATTGGAAAAGTAACGATACAGGGTCTGTTTTGAACCTCCACAAATTGAAACGATTTGATCGAGTGACGTGTCCTTGTAACCCTGTTCAATAAACAGTTCGGTCGCGACTTCGATGATTCGAGTTCTTTTCTTTTCAGTAGATGCGCGCATAACTAAATCAGCCTAAATAAAACTGTTCAGTACAGTATCATTATTGCTGCCGAGACACACCGCTTTTCCGCGTTTAATGCTTCTTCATTGACCAAAATTAAAAAAGGCGACACGAGGCCGCCTTTGAAATCAAATTGGTTACGTTAACGTCGGTAGTACAACGAAATACGGTTGCCGTTAATCTCTTGCACGATAAATGGAATCTCATAAATATCGCTCAGCACTTCGGCATCAATCACTTCTTCAACTAAGCCCGCTTTAATGACTTCCCCGAGCTTCATCGCCACAATGTGGTCAGAGTAACAAGACGCAAAGTTGATGTCGTGAATTACGATTACTACAGCTTTGTTCTTCATTTCCGCAAGCTTACGTAGCGTACTCATGATGTCGACGGAGTGTTTAATGTCGAGGTTATTCAGCGGCTCATCCAAGAAGATGTAGTCGGTATCTTGTGCCACCACCATAGCAATAAATGCCATTTGACGTTGCCCGCCCGACAGTTGGTCGATAAAGCGATCTTTCAAATGGTCGATTTCCAGATGTTGCATTGATTCATCAATGATGCGGTGATCTTCTTCTGTCAGACGACCTTGTGAGTACGGGAAGCGACCAAACGCCACCAAGTCTCGCACCGTAAAGCGCATGTTGATATTGTTTGACTGACGCAGCACTGATAGGCGCTTTGCCAAGTCTTCGGTGTTCCATTGGTCAAGTGGCTTATCACCAATCACGACGCTACCAGCATCGCTTTCTGTTAGGCGACTCGCCATCGACAGCAAGGTACTTTTACCCGCGCCGTTCGGACCAATAATGCTGGTTACTTTACCAAGTGGAAAAAGGGCATCGGCGTTTTTTACCACGTATTTTTCGTTGTATTTTTTGCTAAGACCTTGAATACGGATCATGTGATAAACCCTTAATCGAATTTGTTTTTCATAAGCAGAAGCAAGAAGTAGCCGCCGCCGATAAAGTTGATGATAACGCTGATGGTGGTGTCGAAATCGAACAGGTTTTCAACCACCCATTGACCGCCTGACAGCAGCACAACCGACAAGACTGAGCTTGCGACAATCAATAAGCGATGTTGGTAACCAGTGAAGATTTGGCGAGTCAGAGCCACAACAATCAGACCAAAGAACAAGATTGGACCAATCAATGCGGTCGAGATAGACACCATCAAAGTGATGATGAACATGACTTGCATGGTCAGTTTGTGGGTATCCACACCTAGGCTTTTCGCGTTATCGACACCAAGCCACATTACGTCTAATTTGTGGGCAATACGCATTAGGTACGCGCCACACAGCAGCATCGGAACCACACACCAGTACACCAATTCACTGTTGATGTTGTTGAAGCTCGCGAACATCGAACTTTGGATGAAGGTGAACTCATCTGGGTCGGTGATCATGGTGAAGAAACCAGTGACACTGTTGAACAAGCTACTCAACACGATACCAATCAACAAAAGGGTGAAGATATTGCGCTGACGACCACGGAAGTAGAAGCTGAACAAAGTCATCGCACACACAATCATGATGCCAGTCGACAACACGAAGTTGAGCTTGCTGTTGATGACCAAAGCACTCAAGCCCCCAAACATCACCACAAGCAGCACTTGAATCATCACGTACATGGAATCGAAACCCAGAATCGAAGGGGTGAGGATTCGGTTGTTGGTGATGGTCTGGAAAATCAGTGACGAAGACGCAATCGCCATTGCTGCCAAGACAATCGCCAGTACTTTCGGGATGCGGCGTGACAAGAAGAACTGGTAGTTGTCTGGCGTTAAGCCCTTGCCGATGAACACCGCACAAATCAAAACCGCCGCGATTGCCAGCAGCGTTACTTTCATAGAATCACGCATTCGATTTGTCTCTAAGAACTAGGTAAATGAAGATTGAGCCACCCAAGATGCTGATGATCATCGAAATTGGAATCTCGTAAGGGAAGATGATGAGGCGACCGAGGATGTCGCAAGTAAGCACCAAAATCACACCTGCGTATGCGGTCCAAGGCAAGTTACGACGCATGTTGTCACCAATGAACAGTGACACAAGGTTTGGCACTATAAGCCCAAGAAACGGAATCATACCAACGATCATTACCACCGATGACGACAGTACAGCCACAAGGATCACACCAACCAGAACGATGCGTTGATAGTTCAAACCAATGTTTTTTGCAAAGCTTTCACCCACACTTGCCGCGCTAAAGCGGTTAGCGTAAGCGTAAGCCAGAACCGAGACCGGAAGAGCGAGATATAAGAATTCGTAGTTACCACGCAATACCGAGGCGAAGTTAGCCACAGTCCAAGAACCAAGAGTCTGTACTAGGTCGTACTTGTAGGCAATAAAGGTGGTCATGGATGACACCACGTTGCCATACATGATGCCGATCAGCGGGACGAGTACGGTGTTCTTAAACTTCAAACGTTGCAAGAAGCGCACGAAGATCACCGTACCAATCACAGAAAACGCGAAGATGGTGACCAGGTGAATCCAACTGCTCATGTCTGCAAACAGAATCAGCGCGACGATGTAGCCGAACATTGCCCAATCGACCGTACCGGTGGTGGATGGGGCAGCAAAGCGGTTTTGCACGATCTGCTGCATGATCAAACCAGCGATACTCAAGCCTGCTCCGGCTAAGACGATGGCAAGCAAGCGGGGTAAGCGACTAACCAGCAAGATGTTCAAACTGTGGCTGTCACCAGCCAAAATCTGCGAGAGTGAAACGTTCGCCACCCCAACCAACAAAGAGGCGCAGGCGAGTACGACGAGCAACAAAAAAGCCAAGATATGATGTAATTTCATGGTGTATTTATAGGGTGATAAAAACAACAATGACCTTTCGCACCGTGAAGCGGGAAAGGTCATCGATTAGAATGAGCAGGAACCGAATCTATTAGTTAGCAATGACTTGGTTCAGCTCTTTAATCATGGTTTGCGTCGATTGGTAGCCACCTGCGGTTAAGTACCAAGCCGCTGGGTCCATAAACAGCACGCGGTTGTTTTTCGCCGCTGGTGTCGACTTCACGAGATCGTTGTCGAACAGCTGTTTTGCTTTACCACTGCTCTGACCGATGGCTTGTTCGCGGTCAAGAATAAGCAGTACTTCAGGTTGGGCATCAGCGATGTATTCGAATGAAATCAGGTTGCCGTGAGTGCGTGGTACAGATTTCACGTTTTCAGAAGTCGAAGTCGCGAAGCCTGCTTCTTCATACACGAATGAGAAACGGCTATTGGTGCCAAACATCGCCAAGCTGTTACCACTGTTTGAGACCGTCAGTGCGCGTCGTGGTTGTTCTTCTACTTTTGCGTGAAGATGGTCGATTTGCTCTTGAACGTCTTCGATTAACTGCTCAGCTTGTTCTTCTTTGTCGAAGATGTCACCCAGCGTGCGCCAGTGTTCTTGGGTTGTTTTCCAGTAGTCGGTGGTGTCGATACGGAACATGTAAGTTGGTGCGATGTCGCTCAGATCTTTGTAGATATCTGCCATTCGACCTTCTGCGATGATCAGGTCTGGCTTGAGCATAAACAACGTCTCGAAGTTCACTTCTTTTACGCTACCCGTATTCACAAACGAGTCGATTTGGAATTTTTCAAGTGATTTTGGCAACAGTGTTTTTGGCATGCCGACAGGTGTTACACCCAAAGCATCAATGTAGTCTAAACTGCCGTAGCCTAGAACAACGACGCGTTGTGGAACGCCATCAATGTCTACTGTGCCCAAGCTGTGTTGGTAGGTTTTAGCCATTGCCCCGATAGGAGCCAATGCAAGCAGCAAAGCTCCCGTTGCTACGCGAAGAGAAGTTTTACCCAACATAATGATTTCCAAAAGGTGCGATGCAATCTCGCATTAGTGCCTTAAAAAACAAATAGTGCTTTAAAAAATAGAGCGCGAGATTAGTCGTAAAGCGGTATAACTAATTTGATTAAAATCAAATAAGAATGATTATTGATTGCAGACACATTAGCAGATAGTCTATATGCAGCAACAGAATTAGCGGAATAGTGAGTATTCAAAAAATGAATTTAGCTCAAGTCGACTTGAACTTATTGTTTATTCTCAAACACCTACTTGAAGAGAAGCATGTTTCCAACACAGCGGTATCGCTCAATATGAGCCAACCGTCGGTGAGCCGCTCTTTACAAAAACTCAGAAACTTGTTCAACGATGAGCTGTTAGTACGCACTGCACACGGCTACGAATTGACCCCAAAAGCCGAAGTGATCAAGCAAGATTTGAACACCGTTCTAACCGGGCTAGAAAAGCTGATGTACGGTCAGTCATTTGTACCTGAAAAGAGTAACGGGACGATCCGTTTTTACGGCTTGGTTCCACAGGTAATTTTCTTACTGCCACCGATTGTTTCGCGTATCCGTGAAGAAGCGCCGAACATGATTGTCGATATCGACTCCATCCCGAAGCGCCATTTCGATGCACTGATTGCAGGGGATGTACATTTTGTGCTCTCAACCGCCGAGCCGCCTAGCTCTGAGCAGAATTTGTACCGCATGAAAATTGCCAATCGCGACTACCGATTCCTGATGAGCGAAACCCATCCGCTTGCGCATGTTGAAGAGCTGACGGTAGAGATGCTGCTCGATTGCAATTTCGGTCAAATCTCACTTCAAGGAGGCAAAACGCTGTCGATTTATCATCGTTTTGTCGAGCTTGGTGTGGTGGATAAAAAGCGTCAATTATCGATTCCTGTCCAGCTTTCAAACTTCAATGCTGCACCAGCGATCGCAGAACAAACAGATGTGATTTTTCACTTGCCAACGCCCTTTGCGGAAGATGCTTGTCAAGGCAGAAAATTGATTACTAAAACCGTACCGAAAGCGATTCGAATGGACAGTGAATCGGTCTATTTGTACTGGCATAAGCGCTATCATAACGACCCGATGTGTAATTGGGTTAAGTCATTATTTAAAGAAATATATGGCTCAACTGAGAGTGAATGGTAAAGAAATTCATTATTCACATTTGACATAATCGTAATAACTTCGGCAAATGCTCGGTTGCTTGTCTTCGTTAAATAAAGGCTATTTAATGCGAACCATTATCATTATAAGTTCCATTAA
Source organism: Vibrio sp. NFR (assembly GCF_027587095.1). NCBI lineage: Bacteria > Pseudomonadati > Pseudomonadota > Gammaproteobacteria > Vibrionales > Vibrionaceae > Vibrio > Vibrio sp. NFR. The sequence continues at coordinate 57,380 of NZ_JAPPTN010000002.1, read as the reverse complement.
AGTTTATAGGTTTTTACCATGTCGAAGACGACTCCGTTTGCGCCAAAACCATTAGCAGTGGTGATCGGTGCGCTATGTACTTCTTTTTCTGTCTTTGCTGATACAACGCCAATCGAAGCTGATGAGCAGCTTGTTGTAACAGCAACTCGTACCCAGATGGAGCTGAAAGACGCACCAGCTTCTATGTCGGTGATCACCGCTGAAGATATCGAAAACGATCCGGGCATCACGCTGGCAGACATCGTGTCTAATGCAACCAGCGTGGAGTCAGACTTCGACAGCACACGTGCCGGTCGTCAGCAAATTTCTATCCGTGGTATGGATTCTAAGTACACATTGATCATGGTAAATGGTCGTCGCATGAGTTCAGCAAGTGCGATTGTACGTGGTAACGACTTTGATCTTTCTGCGATCCCAATGGATTCAATTGAGCGAGTAGAGATCATCCGTGGTCCTATGTCGGCGCTTTATGGTTCAGACGGCATGGGCGGTACGATTAACATTATCACCAAGTCGCCAGACAACGATTGGAGCTCACAGCTTAGCCTAGATAACACATCGCCGAATGATGGCAATGGCGGTCAAGAATACACCGTAGGTTTGACTACATCTGGCGCTCTGATTGACGACACACTATTTGCTCGTTTTTCGGTTTCTCAAACTAGCCGCAATGCATGGCAGCCGTACACAGGAATTAAGAGCGTGAAAGGTCAAGATTACGACCGTTCAGAAATTACTGCTCTTGAAGGTCGTGACAGTTTGGCGATGTTCGGTACACTTTCTTGGCATTTGGCTGATAACCAATTCATCGATTTAGATCTTGGTTACAGCGATGATGAACGTGATACGGCGGCTGAAAGCGCAACGACTGTGCTTTACTCTGAATCTCACGTTAAACGTAACAGCCAAGCGTTATCGCACACTGGGTTTTGGTCTTGGGGTGATACGCAAGTTCGTTACTCACGTGAAAACGTAGAGAACATTGAAGCGGCAAACGATGGTGCTGATTCAATTGAAGAGCTGACACAAATCTTTGAGGCGTCAGCAACGACTTATCTAGGTGAAAGCCACACAGTAACCTTTGGTGTGGATTACCAAACTAGCCAACTTACGAACCCTGAGCATATTAAGGGCAACAAAGCAGAGGCATACCAAGGTGCCGTATTCGTTCAAGACCAATGGGAAATGACCGATACGTTGACGGCAACGATTGGTGGTCGTTTGGATAAGCACGAACACTACGGTGAAGAGTTCAGTCCGCGTGTGTACCTAGTACATCAAACAACGGATGATTTGGTATTGAAAGGTGGTGTGGGTAAAGCGTTTAAAGCACCAACCATGACGCAAAACCATCCAGACTTCTCGATGAACAGCTGTAAGGGCAACTGTAATATCGTAGGTAACGAAGATCTGGAAGCAGAAACCAGCGTTAACTATGAGTTCTCGGCATTGTACAGCGGTCGTAACTGGAACCTAGAAGGTGCGGTATTCCGTAACGAAATCGAAAACCTGATCGAACAAACGGATATCTTCTGTGAAGTGGGTACATGGTCGAGTGCGGTGATGAGCTGTATCGATGACAATGGTGACCCTATCGATCGTGAGTTGTCTAACCCGTACAAATCTTACCAAAACGTATCAAAAGCGGTAATTCAAGGTGTGGAGCTGACCGGTAGCATTCAGTTTACCGAGCAATGGGCGATGTCAGGTAACTACACTTATCTGGATACTGAAGATAAGTCGACAGGTGAAGAGTTGAACGAGCGTTACAAGCACTCTGCGTTTGCACGATTAAACTGGTACCCAACTCAAGATTTGAATCTGTTTGCTAGCGCGCGCTACCGAGGTGATCGTAAGATTGATTCAGAGTTAACTCAAGATGCTTACACCACAATGGATCTAGGCACGGTTTATCATGTGAGCGATGCGCTGCGTATTCGTGCGGGTATCACTAACCTGACTGACGAACGTGTATCTAAAGAACTAGAGAACATCGGCTATGTAGAAGCGCCACGTACTTACTACGTTGGTATGACGGCAGACTTCTAAGCTCTGGTGAGACACTGATTCGAACACATGGCGTTGCAGTATACTCTGCAACGCCTTTTTTGCTTTTAGGGATGAATGGGGAAAGGCAATGCTACAAACTTCTTGGTTATTTTGGGCGCTTATGTCAGCTGTGTTCGCAGCGATGACCGCAGTATTGACCAAACTGGGTGTCGCCAATATTAACTCAGACTTGGCGACCTTTATTCGTACCTGCGTCATCCTTGTTTTAGTCGGTTTGATTGCTTACGCGACTAAGCAATTCAGTGCCATAGGTGAGATCTCGACCAAAGGTATGGTGTTTTTGGTGCTGTCGGGTTTAGCAACCGGCGCATCATGGCTGTGTTACTTTCGCGCTATGTCATTGGGGCAAGCTTCTCAAGTTGCACCTATCGACAAGTTGAGTGTGGTGTTAGTTGCGATCTTCAGTGTGGTTTTGCTGGGAGAGAAGCTCAGTATGGTTAACTGGATGGGGATTGGCTTGATCACCGCTGGCGTGATTTTGGTAAGCCTGCAAAGTTCTTAGTTGAAACCTCCAGCATGGTTTGAAAATAACAGCGCCTACTTTGTTTAAGTGGGCGTTTTATTTTGATTTTCCAAGTATAAAACTGTCCAACTCATCACCCAGCAGAGACACAGCGCGGACGGCATTGTATATACCCAAGTAACCTCGAGATGCTAGGTTCAGCGAGAATGACTTGGTTTGTAGACGCGGCGACGATTTAAAGATCTAGTCACTCTAAATCAAGAATCGGCAACAAAGTATACAAGCCAAGACAGCTCGCCCTTCGGGAGCGTGTCATTGCCCCGCTTTCTGCGTCAAACAACTTGGAAAGAGCTGGCTATTACGCTGTGTTGTTTTCCTTGAACTCGAATCAATGACAACGCTCTGAATCCTGCATCTTGAAGTCACTTGGGTATATAATTAATTAGGATTGTTGCGTATTTGCTCAAGCTAATGTTGAAAAGCGTGTGATTTACCATCAATGAAAGTGATGGAGTAAAAGTTATCTGTTTTCTTCTCTGTAGCATCTTAGTAAAATCTGCGGGCAACTTGGGAGTATTACATGAGTTATAAACACACCTATTTAGCTTGGCAGGCACACAACGTTAGTGCTGAAGAGAAGCTGGTTCTTCTAAAACTGTCGGACATCGCAAGCGCAGATGGACAAGCATCGTTTGTCTTGCGTGATATTACACAAGAGTGTCTGTGCGAAGATTTCAAGTTAAGTAGCATCTTGTTTGCTTTATCGCAAAAAGGTTTGCTCGCGATGGGGCGAACCACACGCGAAGGCAGTGTAGAGAGACATTCATGTCAGCTCACATTAGACTCCGATTCTCAATCTGCGCCTCAACCATCGGTACAACAAGCCGCGCCAATGACAGAGAAACCGTCGATCACGACGTTAGAAGGAGCTGGCTTGCCGCAATGGGCAAATAAAACATGTGATTTCTATAAGGTTCCGGCAAGCTATAGAGACGATGTTTGGCGTGAATTTATTCGCCAAAATGGTCGGGGTAATGTCAACATTTCAAGGTTGGAGCGCAATTTTGAAAACTGGCTTGAAGAAAGTAAACGAACTGGGCGTTTAGAAAAACTAACCAGTAACCACCAAGCCGAAGAACCAGCAGCGCCAAATAGTTATCGAAACGTTGAAAGTAGCAGTCGTCCAAATAATGGTTATCTCAACTCCTACGATCTCGATGAAAACACAATTCCAAGCTGGGCAGAAAGAGAGCTGCACCACTCTGCTTTAGATATGGATTTACGTGTGTTCTGGAAAGAGTTCGTGTTGTACCAAAAAACGCAGGCAAACTTCATTGGTCCTGTTACCCAATTCGTCAACAAGTTAAGATATTCGATTAACTTGAAGAAGCAGTGGATGGAAAAAGATCGCCAAAAACAAGCGAGATATCAACAGCACAGCAGTGCTCGAGATAAGCATGTCAGCCCTTCTGAAGAATTTAGACAATTTTTGAGAGAGCAAGGCAAGAAACCATCCTTCTAATTGACCCAAAGAGATAGAAGCTATGAGCTATTCTAAAAAACCAAAAAAAGTGGACTTTTCGTCATTCGAAAGTCGACTTCGTGAACTTGGTATTGAAGCTAACGTGGATCACTTGAACAAAGATAAAGTATCTACCAGTCAATCTCTTACTGTGAAAAATGAACCTAGCGTAAGCTGGGAGCAACCCATTGTCACTGAACCACAGCCGACGTTTTCTGAGCAAGCGCTTGTCGTTACTCAAGAAGCGAGCGATCGATGCAATGAGGTGTTTGGTACGCTCTTTAGTATCTATGAATCAACATGGGTGCAAAGCTACGGTAAACGTCCAACAGGTCGCTTTTTGGATTTCGCGGATTCGCTTACAGATAAAGAGTTAGTGCGAATTATCCAGCACTGTCGCGAGCGTCTGCAATCGGGGGACCGATGGCCGCCAATTATGGGTGAATTGGTGGTATTGAAAGATTTACCAACGGAATCTGAGTTGGAGGATGCGTTAAACCGAGTCGTGGCACGCACGCCAAATGACGATATTGAATTGTGGTTAATGCAAAGCAAGTTCTACGAGCTACGTCGACTGCCTGAGCATCTGATTTTAAAGAAATTCCGTGAATACTACCGTCAGGCGATGAAATTGCTTGAGAAAGGAAAGCTCACGACAGCACCTATTGCTTTACCGACTCACTCGGTGAAAAGCATGACGGACTTAAAGCGTGAAGAATACGAACATGAGCACGGTAATAAGCTGCATCCTCGTATTCAAGCTATCTTAGACGCAAAGAAAAATAACGATTAATTTGTTCCTGCTTTAAAAAACAAAAAGACAAGCTAAGCAAAATTAACTTGTCTTTTTGTTTATCTATCCTTGCTATTGCTCTGAAGGCTGCTCAGTTGCAAAGCCTCGCAAGATATTGGTCAATGTAATTGTCGCGAATACCACAATCACTAACGACAAGTGCCACGCTTGGCTCAAACCGAGCTGCACGAGCGCCATACTGACCAAGGATGACACCACCATTTGACCACCGCCCGACATGGCAGCCGCCGCTCCTGCTTGCTTCTTGTATGGCTGCATAACCATGGCTTGAGCACAAGGTAGAGCGATCGCATTGCCTAAGATCATCAGCAGTTGACCAAGCATCAAATATAGCGGTTCGACTGGGCAAAAGAACAGCCACACTGCGGAGCTTAGGTGCAGGATAGGCGTCGCCAGTAGCATCTTCTTCGTGCCGATGATTGGGCGCACACGGTTACAAATACTGGTGCCGCAAATCATGCCAAATGCAGGAATCAGTGCCCACATCGCGTATTGATCAGATGTCATGCCAATTTGGTTTTGCATGATAAAAGGCATTACCGAAACAGTGGTGATCATCAAGCTGAAGTTAAGCCAACCGATACTGGCAAAACTCATGAAGTAACGAGAAGTCAACAGATCACGATATTGCAGCAGCATTTTTTTCGGTGATGGCAGTGGGGAGGTTTGTGTGATGGTCTCTTTAAAGCGCACCAATATAACAATCCAAGCTAGTGAGACGTAACCGAGCAGTGAAATAAACACCATGGTCCAGCCGAAGTGGGCGTTAATGAAGCCACCAATAACGGGGGCAACTAATGGTGTGATAGACGCAGCCATTGCGATGTAGGAAAGGGCGACAGGCAGCTCTGGTCCACTAAAGCGGTCACGGGTGGATGCACGAGCTAATACGGCGCAACAACCTGTTCCCAGACCTTGCAGAAAACGCCCCATCACCATACCAGTGAAGGTATTGCTGAAGAAGATGATCATCAGCAGGCCGAGCATAGCAATCAACAAGCCGGTCAGTAGGACTTTTTTACGACCTAGTGCATCAGATACTGGGCCGTAGATAAACTGAGAGGGACCGAATCCAAGTAAGTAAACACTTACCAATAGCTGAGCTTGGTCGAGGGAGATATCAAAGTCTTTCGCAATCCAAGGCAATGATGGAAACACCAAGCCCATGCTGAGTTGACCAACGCTGATGATCAAACAAGCTAGCAAGATGGTTTTAAATTCGAATGCTCGACTCATGACTTTTCACCATCACCGCGGCGACGTAGGCTTCCTTCTTCATCGAACTGATTCAGCTTGGCTTTCACCCGTTTTACCGTCGATAGGCTCACATCACATTGCTCTGCGACACTTTGGAGCGTGTTTCCTTCCAACAATAGCGTCGCGATGTGTTGATGTTTTGCTTTATCTGCCGGACGGCCTCGGAATTTCTGCTTCCACATCTGTGGATTGTCTTTGAGCGCCTTGCGACCTTGTTCCGCGGCAAATAGACGGTGTTGAGTTTGGACTTGCCCATAGCCAGAAAGCAGTGAGATCAAGGTTTGTGTTTGTACCGAACCTGGTTCAAAGGTCAACGGCTCACAAACCGTTTTTAGGGTGACGCCTTGATCAAGTAGAGCTTGTATTGTGTTTAATGCTTGGTTGAAATCGCGCCCAAACGCGGTTAGCCACCAAAGTACGACAGTGTCACCGGATTGAACGGTGTTGATGAGTTGCTGAAAAGCGTGTCGTTCTGCTGGTGGTGTGCAGCCACGTACTTTGTCTTCAAAGTGAACGGCTTTAGGGGCAAAAGTTCGCAGAGTGTTAAGCTGCTCAGGGTAAGCCCGGTTTTTTGGCGAGTGCCGCGTATAGAGAAAGGTAGCCATGGGTGCAATGCGTCTCTTGAGATTGGTTCATATACTGTAATGGTCCATAAATATACAGAGGTTCATTAGTAACCACAACACCAAATGAGCCATTGGCTCGAAATCTTAGAAGTAGAAGTAAAAGATGAGGGGCAAGAGAAAGAAGAAATGAGGAAATAAAAAAGCCAACCGCTTGGGTTGGCTTCTCTGGGATTAAGCTTTGGTTGTGCTGCGCTCTATCAATTTGACTGGCACCATCATCTTCACCAAGCTGCTGTTTTTATTGTTGATTTGATCAACGATAATTTTCACACACTCACGCGCTAGACGACGGAAGTCTTGGCGGAAAGTGGTCAGTTGGTAGCTCAACCATTCTGTTTGTGGAATGTTGTCGAAGCCGATGACTTTCAGATCTTGAGGGATACGAATACCACACTCAATACGTGCAATGTCCATTACCGCCATTGCAAGGTTGTCGGTTGCACAGAACACGGCTTCTGGACGATTCTCATCGGCTAGCATCGCACGTACTTTATCCAGCGAACTTGCGTAGTCGTAGCTCGCTTCAATAATTCGCGGCGTTTTGCCCGTTAAGTCTTCAAACTCAGCGCTGAAGCCACTTTGACGCTCGTCGTTGGTAAAGGTTGGCACTTCACCCGTCAGGTAAACCGCGTTTTTCACCCCGCTTTCGTGCAGCAGTTGTGCCGCTTGTTGGCCAGCTTCGTAGTTGTCACTGATAACGTAACTGCTCTTAGTGCCTTCTACGACGCGTGCATACTGAACGATAGGGATATTGAACTCTTCACACTCTTCATACAGTGATTTGTTGAAAGTAGCGGAAGCGGCAATGACACCATCTACACGGTATTGGAAGATGTTCGGGATTGAGTGGTTGTCTTCATCATCCACTTGCCATGGAATCAACACCGCTGAGTAGCCTTGCTTCTGCAATTCACTTGAAATCAATTGAAGTGTTTTCATGTGGATAGGGTAGTCCGCATCTGGGAATACCAAACCGATCAACTTAGATTCGTTGGTGGTCAAGCTACGTGCAAAAGCATTTGGACGGTAGTTTAGGGCTTTCGCGGCTTCGAAGACCTTTTGCTTGGTCTTTTCAGATACTGAGCTGCCCGGAACAAACACACGCGATACAGTAGATTGAGAAACGCCAGCCAGTTTGGCAACGTCCTTCGATGTTACGGTTTGTTTTGCAGGATTCATGTGAGTTGATTCATAAGTCAGTTTAACTGTGACTAGGTTAACACAAATAGGTACGTAGTCATAAAGAGAAATAAGCAAGATTTAAGTAAATAAAGGGTTAGATTGTCTTTGGTGGCGCAATTTGGGTAGTACCCAAGTCACATTTCATGTTTTGCATACGAAAAAAGCCTTACCCAAAAAAGGTAAGGCTTGCTCTTATTTCCCATTTCCACTAAATCGAATAAGTTACGTAACCGGAATAACTTATCTCATGGTTATCAGAAGTAGTAGCGAATACCTGCCGCGAATTGATCATCACGGTTTTCGAATTTGCTGCCATCGTACTGATCTTTACCTAGGTCGAACTGGTATTCAGTCCAAACTAGGAATTTGTTCTTCTGGAAGTGGTATTCAAGACCAGGAATCAGCAAGTTACGCTCGTAACCTTGCGTCTCGTCACCACGATCTTCCATGTAGTTGTAGTTCAACGTTGGGCGTAGGCCGTTGTCGAAGTGGTAGTAAGTGTAGATTTCGCCACCTAGGGTATCGAACATTACGTCCGTACCGCCTTGGCTCACTGCTTCCCAGTTTTCGCCAACGTGGAAAGTCGCACCCGCGTAGAAGCCACCGTTGCTGTAGTTTGCGCCCAATAGCATGATGCGCATGTTGTCGCCGTTTTCTACGCCAACCACGCTTGCGTCTAGATCTGCAACTTCATTTTGATGGTAAGCTGCACCCAGTGTTACGCCATCAACCGGTTTGTAAGTGATAGACGCACCCATGCCGTTTTTCAGTGAGGCTGTCGCATTGTTTGCTAGAGCAACATCTTCACGCGTGGTTTGGTAAGTAAAGCCGTAGCTCACTTTTTCATTAATTGAATTACGGTACGTAATTGAGTTTTCTGCACGACCAGCACCGGATGCGATACCCCAGTCAGCTAGGTTGTAAACACCTGAGCCACGAGTACCAAATACACGACCTAAATCGGTGTACCATGCTACGTCGTAGAAGGTAGACCACTGCTTAGTACCCGCAGCAATTTTGCCGTATTTTTCGTGCTCAACACCTGCGTATAGCAAACGGTCGTATATGTTGTCGCCGTTCGCGCCAGAGTTGTAGCCCCATTCCGCGTGACCGAAACCAGTCCAGCCGTTATCCAGACCCATTTGGCCTTTCAAACCGAAACGTGAGCTGCCGCTGTTCCATTCGCCATTGTCATCACCGCCACGGTCTTGGTAGCGAAGATCGAAACGGCCATCGATGGTTAGGCTGTCGCCAGCGTCATTAACAAAAGTGTGTGCAGCAAAGGCTGAGCTAGAAGTAAGCGCTGCTAAAATCACTGCAGAAAGGGTCGACTTTTTCATCATCAATCTCATTATTCAGGGCGCAGAAAGCCACCGTGCGTTCATGCCCGTTTTGAATAAGGGTTCTATCTTGAGGTTGTGCCCCATCCTTGAGGCACGAGTTGGGAGCATGTCACCTGAACCGAGAGGGGATTCAGGCAACATAAAGGCGGGTTGACAATCCGCCCCTAGGACTTCTTATAGAGAAGGGTTTAGGATCTGTTGAGTACGCTCGAACACGTCTAGACCTTGCTGTTTTAGCCAGTAAGGAAGGTCGATCAGTACCCAGTTCTCAGATAGCTTGTCGCCGTCACGGTAGTAAACGTCAACCACTTGCATGTCTGCACGTACTTCACCACCTGTCATACCTAGGAAACCACCGATTGGCGTGTTAGATAGGTTTGGCCAGCCGAAGAAACAAGAGAAGTTACCTTCTGCGAAACGACATACGTGGCCGTTAAACTTCTTGTCTTTCAGGTTGTTACGGAACGGCAATTGGTGCTGCTGTTGGTAACGAGGAATTGTGTAAGACGCACCGATACCACATGGACCGTACCAGATCATGTCTTTAGACCAGCTCTTCTCAAGAACTTCTGGTGGGCAGCCCATAGCGCCGCTGTCGTTTAGTGCAGATAGGTCATCAACCATCTTGTTCACTAGTGCTAGTGTTGCTACGCCTTCTTCTGGTGCTGCGTCTTCGAACAGTAGACCGTCGTGGTTACGAGGACCAGGGTATACGAAGTGCTTACCTGTTGATGGTGGTAGTGGGTAACAACCTGCTTGGTCCATCGCGCCTAGAAGGTCTAGGAATATGCCAGTCTTAGTGATCTTGCCGTTTTCAACACAGTTAAATTCTGCGTAACGGATGTTCATGATTTTGCCAGTTGGGCGCATGCCTAGGTATTCAGCGTCGAATAGACCCATGAAGTGACCCATGCTCATTACCCAGATTTCACCTGATGTTACTTCGTTCTCACCACCGATGAAGATGTCTTGACGACGCTGCATGCGAGTCATTGATTTCATCAAAGGAGCCCAGAAAACGTCAGCTGCTGCTTGAGCGCCTTGTTGCTCACGGAATGGGTAAACACCACGCCATAGGTAATCTTCTGAAGTGTGTGCTTTTAGTACTTCTGCCACGTTCTCGTGAGTTGCGTTTTCCATTGCGCTGAAGTATTCACGTACAACGCGTTTCGCTTCTTGATATTTAGACATAATAAACTCTCTTATTTGCTGTCGAGTCGGCTTTGGGAACAGGACTCGAAATTAAGTTTTTTCATCCGGCCGGGGAGCCAGCCGGAGTTTTTGAAATTCAGTTACGCTTTTGCTGCTTCGGCTTTTTTGCTCTTATCGAACACGCCGCCTTTTAGTGTCTCTGGCAGTGATAGCCATAGAAGACCAGCAAGGATCCATACGATTGGTGAACCCCACATTGCGGTTTGTAGGTCGGTACGCTCTTGGATGAAGATAAGTACCATTGGTGCCCACATACCGAGGATACGACCACCGTGGAATAGCGCCGCGCCGTAGCTACGTAGGTGTGCTGGGAACAGTTCTGAGAAGTAACCACCCCATACCGCTGAAGAAGACAGGCCGAAGTTGTAAATCAGACCAAGTAGAGCCAGCATGTTTAGGCCGCCAATCACCATGTCGCCAGGTGCAACAAAGAAGATTGAAACCATGATGCCCGCTAGGATGAAGCCAAACGCGTTCACCTTACGACCGAATTTGTCAGCTACCCAACCCCAGAACCACGCACCAAACAGTGAACCAAATGCTGAGATAGAGAAGATGAGACCGATGGTTGCACCGTCGAACATACGTACATCACGTAGGTATGTGGTTACGAAGCCACCAAAGAATTGGAAACCGTAGAAGTTAAGGCCAGCCAGTAATAGACACGTTAGTGTGATCTTACGGTAAGGCTTGCTTAGCATTTCGCCCCAAGAGCCTTTTTTCGCTGGTGCATTTGATTCTTCTACTTTTGCTTGCTCTTCTTCACCGTAAGCGATCACTTTGCTGTCGCTAGGTAGTACAAAGATCATGACCACAGCGGCTGCCAATGGTGGGATACCACCTACAAGCATTAGGCTTTCCCATGGTGCATCAATGCTTGCAATAAACGCTGCATAGGCACCCATTACCATCAGTGCTACAGAGAACATAGAAGACGCGAATGCCGTCAACTTACCACGTACCGTTGGCGTAAATAGGCCGATCATTAGGCTTACTGCCACGGTGAAGTAACCACCCAGTGACAAACCAATGATGAAACGCATTGCTGCCCATGTTGCGTAGTCGGTGAACATCATATTGATGATCGTTGCGCCACCGTTTAGGGCTGTGATGGTAATAAGAGTGGATTTCTTACCAAATTTTGTTGCGAACCAAGCACAGCTCAATGCACCGATAAGTGCACCAACCGACTGCCATGTATAGAACTGGGCAGTGTCTGACAGGCTAATACCATCATACGCTTCAACAATGTATGGGCGTACGTAGTCAATAATTACAAAGTTATAACAATAGAAAAAGTAACCAACCAGTATCGCTAGATAGGCAGCTACCCTTTGAATCATAGGAACTTCGCTCATGTGTCTTTTGGCATTCATGACCGATAAACCTCTATTTCACTTAGGATTTGTTGCTATTCAAACTTAATGAACACGATCTTATTTGGATCATCTTCGATTTCGTGTCGGGGTGAATCATAGTTTTTTTAAGGTTATTAGATCCGTGATCAAAATCAATTTTAAAATGAATGCGTACCCATTTTGTGGGTTTTAGTGACAAGGATCTCACTAATCGGCGTTTTTGGCGATTTTGAATATATTTTCGCCTATATTGGTGATAATAATCACACTTACAGTGGGATTGTCGTTTAAAAATGCCTTTTTACAGTAATATCTGGGCATAATAATTAGCTACCCAGAATTAGGAAAACCTTAAAATGGTTGCGTACTCAAATTTTGTGGTGATTGCGTTATATGTAGCAATTACCATACTAATCAGCTATTTAGTGAATAAGCGCTACAGCAATGGTGGCGACTTTTCCACGGGTGGAAAGCAATTTGGCTGGTTTACGGCAGGTGTTTCGATACTTGCGACTTACATTAGTGCGATGACGTTTGTAGGGATGCCTGGTTGGGTTTATAGCTCTGGCATGGAAGCGATGAGTATTCACCTTAACTATCCCATCGTTATTTTTTTCACTGTCATTTTCTTTGTACCTGTCTTCTATAAGCTGGGTCTGACTTCGATTTATGAATACCTTGAGCACCGCTTTGGGGTGTATGCAAGAACCATCAACTCGATTGTGTTCATTGTGGTTCAATGTATCTCTGCGGGTGTGATTTTGTATGCCGTGGCGCTGATCTTAGTGCAAGTTCTGCCTATCAGTATTTCTGAAGCCATTATCTACATTAGTATTTTCACTGCTTGCTATACCTATGCGGGCGGGATTTCCACGGTTATCTGGACCGATATGTTGCAATCTGCAGTATTGGTTGCGGGCAGCATCGCTATCTTTGCCATTCTAATGACAGAGATTAATGCGGCAGATTACCTTTCTCGTGATCACCTGAATATCATCAATTTAGACTTTGATTTGGGCGTGGATACCACACTCTGGGCAGGCGTGGTTGCCGTGAGCTTTTTGCATTTGAGTGTATACGGCACCAACCAATTGATCATCCAACGCACGTTAGCGACGAGATGTGAAAAGACGGCGCAGAAGTCAATGCTGTTGTGTGGTTACGGTGCGTTTTTCGTGTACTTGTTCTTCGCTGTACTTGGTGTTCTCCTGAGTGTTTTCTATCAAGATCAATCGTTTGAAAACAGCAACGAAGTGATTTTGGATTTCGTTTTCAACCACACTAACCCAATTGTGGTTGGTTTGATCATTTCCGCATTGGCAGCGGCTGCAATGTCGACCTTGGATTCAACCTACAACTCGATGGCGACCGTCGCGACGTTCGATATCTACAAGCGTTTCGTTCGCAAAAGTGCCGATGATGAGCACTACGAAAAAGTCGCAAGGAAGATGAGTTTGCTCGCGGCAGCCATGGTGGTAGTGCCAGCTCTTCTCGCGGTATCAAATGAATCGGTACTCAAAACCATCGCTAGTCTGACTTCTATTTTTGTTGGTATCCGCTTGGGTTCATTCGTGCTTGGTTTATTCTGGGCGAAAGCCAATGAGAAAGGCGTGATCGTCGGTAGTATCATGAGTGTGATTGCGGTGTTTACTGCGATGTATCTCGACGTGGCTTGGCCGTGGTTCGCGCCAATTGGTACGTTTGTCTTCCTTTTGTTTGGTGTGTTAGTGAGCCGTCGTTGGGGCGCTGTGACTGCCGAGCAACAAATTTTTATCAATAATCAAAAACATCTTTTTGCAAAGCCAACCGCAAGCCATTACGGGCTGTTGGTGTTCGCTGTGGCGACCATTGCTGCTTGTATGGTTCTCCCTGATTGGCTTTATGCTGCATTGTCGTAATAGGTAAGTTTATGCTGTCCATCTTTGATATTTACAAGATTGGTGTGGGCCCTTCTAGCTCTCACACCAATGGTCCAATGATCGCGGGTTACCACTTCACTCGTTTGATTGAATCGAACTTGGCAAAAGTGGTTCGTATTCAAGTCGATTTATACGGCTCACTCTCGTTAACGGGGATTGGTCACCATACTGACCGTGCAACGATTTTAGGTCTATTGGGTAACAAACCAGATACCATCAAAATCGCTTCTGCGAACAAAGCGATGCGCAAGGCGATTGAAGAGGGCATGATGTCTGTCGATGGCCGTCATGAAATCGAATTCAGCTACAAAACGGACATGTTGTTCCACGAAGAGAACCTTCCTCTGCATGAGAATGGCATGACGATTACTGCGTTAGATGCGCATGGCAATCAGGTTGGGTTTGAAACTTACTACTCTATCGGTGGTGGTTTCATAGCAACGGCGGATGAACTGCAAAATGGCAGTGCGACTGCTCCCGTAGAAGTTGAGTTTCCATTCTCCAGTGCGGACGAAATGTTGGCACAAGCAGAGAAGAATGGCATGAGCCTCGGTGGCATGATTCTGAAAAACGAACAAGCGTTTCAGGATATGGAAGCCATTAATCAACGCGCAGAACAGATCTGGCGTGTGATGACGCGTTGCATGGAGCGTGGTTTCGAGACAGAAGGTATCTTGGACGGCGGCTTGAACGTGACCCGCCGTGCGCCAAACTTGCTGAAGAAACTTGAAGCAAATGCAGCAATCGAAAACGATCCAATGGAAATCATGGATTGGATTAACCTGTTTGCTTTTGCTGTGAGTGAAGAAAACGCCGCTGGTGGACAAGTCGTAACGTCTCCAACTAATGGTGCAGCAGGTGTGATTCCGGCGGTATTGATGTACTACCATCGCTTCATCAAAGAGCTTGATACCAAACAGCTTAAAGACTTCCTTGCTGTATCCGGTGCGATTGGCATTTTGTACAAAACTAATGCGTCTATCTCGGGCGCTGAAGTAGGTTGTCAGGGCGAAGTTGGCGTGTCTTCCTCTATGGCGGCAGCTGGCCTGACCGCGCTACGTGGTGGCAGCAATGAGCAGATTTGTATTGCGGCTGAGATTGCCATGGAGCACTCACTAGGCATGACTTGTGACCCAATCGGTGGCTTAGTGCAAGTACCGTGTATTGAGCGTAATGCAATGGGCGCAATGAAAGCGATCAATGCTTCTCGCATGGCATTAAAGCGTAATAGTAAATGTTTGATCTCGTTAGATAAGGTGATTGAAACCATGTATCAGACGGGCAAAGACATGAACAAGAAATACCGCGAAACGTCACTGGGTGGATTGGCTTTGATTCACCTAGCACCGCCTTGCGAATAATGAGTTAAGCAAGTCTAACCAACAAAAAAGCCGATGCACTGAGAAGCATCGGCTTTGTTTTTTGTCGTTGTGACCGTCATGGGTTTGGCGGGTTTATCGCAATAGGAAATAAGGCGTATTAACGTAAGCGTGTCCCGCTGATATCGCATAAGGCAGTACGGCTTTGCCAACGGAGACTGCGGTGTTAACCAGTGGTTGAACGTTGATATTGGCATTCATCAAAGTAGGACGAACGTTGGGTGCCAAGCGATAGTGACCGGGCGTTGAAACGCACCCAGAAAGTGTCGATGTAAACAGTAGTGCGATGATGATTGATTTGATGGCTTTCATAGTGGTGACTCTCAAAATGGTATCTTGGCTCTGGTTTTGTTTGTTGGGATGAGCCTTGGTTGAGAGGAAGATTGCCTGAGTCGAGCGAACGGCACCATCAATGCTCAACAAGTCATAGCGCACAAGACTAAAAGTAACACTAGACGTTACTAAGTATTAGTTTTTGCGAGGAGAGTCACTATAAAAGCCCCCTAAATGGGACTTTTCGGACTGTGGAAGTGAACTGTGAACTGTAAAAAAAGCCAGAATGAAACCGCCCATTCTGGCTTGGAGCCAAACTAAGGTGCTCAAAACACAATCTGGAGGCAGATTGCTTACATGGAACGTACGGTCAGTGGACGACGGCGACCAATCTTAGTTAGGGCGAGTTGCCATAGGCTCAAATCTCGTGAGCGAAAGGCGCCAGCACAGCTGAGTAAGTAGTATTTCCACATGCGGTAGAAATCTTCACTGTAATCGCCTTTGATTTGATTCCACGATTGTTGGAAGTTGGAGAACCAGCACATCAGGGTTTTGTCGTAGTCTTCACCGAAATTGTGCACATCTTCGATGTTGAATCGATCTTCCATCGCCTCTGCGAGGTTCTTCATCGATGGAATGACACCATTTGGAAAGATGTATTTCGAGATCCACGGGTCCGATGCGGTAGTGCTGTGGTGTGAACCAATGGTATGTAGCAAGAACACGCCATCATCTTTCATGAAGCGCTCTGCGCACTCGAAGTATTCCGCGTAGTTCTTCGGTCCCACGTGTTCAATCATACCGATAGAAACGATGCGATCGTATTGTACGGTGGGTTTGAACTCGCGGTAGTCCTTCAAAATGAAGTTCGCGACTACGCCATTTTCTATCGCCAGTTTGCTGCCGAGCTTCTTCTGTTCTTTGGATAGAGTGAGACCATCGCAGATAACGCCATACTTCTTCGCTGCGTAAATCATAAAGCTTCCCCAACCACAGCCAATATCGAGAATACGCATCCCTGGTTGCAGATCGAGCTTTCGACAAATCAAATCCATCTTGTGCTCTTGCGCCTCATCCAGTGTCGAAGCTCGATTCCAGTATCCGCAGGTGTAAGTCATGCGTGAATCGAGCATCTTTTGGTAAAGCTTATTGCCGATGTCATAATGGTGCGGTACATCGAATTTACAGCGCTCAATGCTCTGCGGGTTAACCCAGCTTTTCAATTTTAGTTTCGCAGCGGAAGAGGCAAACTTGAGTTTTTCAGCCAGTCCCAGTTTGCCTTCAATGTCGTTTAAAAGTACGCGTTCAAAGAACTGATCCAAGCGACTGCAATCCCACATCTTGGACATGTACGCTTCCCCTAAACCCAAGGAGCCTGACTGCATCACAAGCTCATACACTTTTGGGTTAAATACTTGGATATCCCACGGATTCGAGCCGTTAATGGTAATACCTGCCGGGGCTAACGCCTCTCTAAACATTTCTTCTAGTTTGTTCATATTATGCCTATTTCACGTGCATGTTCGCTACGTATTCATCTTCTGCCCAATACATACGTTCGGCGACTTTGGCTTCTGGATTTAGGCTAACGCCATCTAAGACACGCTCTCTAAAACGCAAGTAGCCACCTTTATCGATCAGATGTCCCATGTGGAGGTAAATCGGCTTACCGCCCAACATCTCTTTTTCAAATTCGAACAGATTGTCAATGACAGGGTGTAGGACGTCTTCCGTTACCCAATTGAGGAACATTTTGCCAACGCGAGGGGTCTTCTTCGAAGTTCGACCGCCCAGTTTGACCATATAGAATTGTTTTGGATCTCGACGCCAAGCCAGTGTCGGACAAGCAAGCACACATTCGCCGCAGCCAATGCATTTGCTTTCTTCCTTCACCGCTTTACCGTCTTTGAGTGACAAGCAATCTACTGCGTGGTGCGCACAAGCTTTGACGCAAGCACCACAACCAATACAGCGATGACTTTCGAAATTAATTTTGGCGATACCGAAGATGCCGAAATCTGCCATATTGGCTTTGGCACAATCGTTCGGACAGCCTGCCATGACCATTTTTAAATGGTATTTACTTGGGTAAACGTGACGCTCCATTCGCTGTGCCAAGCCAGTGGTATCGGTATTGGCTTTCTGGCAGATTCGACTGCCCTGACACGCGACGATATTACGCCCACCAATCGACTGATAACCTGCTTGTGTGTCTTCGACATCAATGCCGCACGTATCGACGGTGATGTCTTTGATGAAGGGCTCCAGCGCTTTGTTGACCTCTGGAATATCTTCATAGCGAATGCCGGGCATCGCCAGTTTTTGTCGCGTGGTGAGGTGAATAACACCATTGCCCCACTTCTCGGCGATCTCTTGCGCAGCGCCGAGCAGGTAAGCAGGCATAATGCCACCTGGAATGCGTACGCTGATCATGCACTCGCCACGTACTTTCGATAGGCGGTAATCGCCATTGGCGCGCATTTTGATGATATCTACGTCCATCGTCATTGTGATTCCCTCCTAATCGATCATGGTTCTGGCGTGGTCATAACGGAAAACCGGACCATCCAAGCACACGTATTTGTCGCCAATTCGGCAGTGGCCGCATTTGCCAACTGAGCAAGCCATTCTGCGTTCGTAGTCGACCCAAATCTGGTCCTCTTGAATGCCTCTGGATAAGAAGTCCTGCACGACGAACTTAATCATGATCGGTGGACCCACTACGATGACGCGGATGTTTTCCTTGTCAGAGAGATCAAGTTTGCTGATGTGTTCGGTAACTAAGCCGCTTTCATAGAAGTGTTCGTCGCCACCGTCATCCAAGGTGGTGATGACGTGATTGGAGTAAGACCAATTCAGCAAGTCGTTCTTGTACAACACGGCATCTTGGTTTTTGAATCCGAGGATCAAAGACATCTTCTTCACATCACTTGGGTTGTTGTGAAAGTAGTTAATCAGCCCTTTAACCGGAGCAACGCCAGTGCCGCCCGCGACCACAATGAGGTGTTTATCTTGGTACTCTTCCATCGGGTAGCCATTGCCCATTGCGCCGCGCATCATCACGCGGTCACTGGCGTTTAATTGGAACAGCTCGCTGGTTACCTTGCCGACATTACGTATCAGCAAGTCGACGTAACCTAAGCCGTAGTCGGAGACGGAAATAGGAGCTTCACCCACAAGGGATAAACCCACTTCGACAAATTGTCCGTAGTGCACCGGAAAATCGCACGCAACGCGAAAGTTCCATTCCAGTTCTGTGTGCTTTTCGATATGAATAATCGGGTAGCTTTGCGGCAGCATTTTGTTTTCACAATCGCACATTAGAGCGCCTCCTCTACAATCGATGTCATCTTGTTGATGATGTTGCTAAATGAGATGTAGTGAGGGCATCGGTCGTCGCAGCGCCCGCATCCGACACACATATGGTGTTCGCCTTGGCGAGACTTAAAGTCGTTGACCTTGTGTAAGGCGCGATAACGTAAGCGCTCTCCGGTTTTATGACGGAAGCTGTGACCGCCTGCCATATCCGAGAAACCATCAATCATGCAACTGGCGTGTTGGCGGCGACGTTCACCCACTTTGGCTTCTTGGTTATAAACCACATCAAACACGTTGAAGCAGGCGCAAGTCGGGCATGAGGAAGTGCAGCGACCGCAACCAATGCAGCGTGAATCGTATTCTGACCACACTGGATGACCGAGTAACACTTCGCGTACTTTAGCCGGATCATCGCAAACCGAATCTGGCGTACGCACTTTGACAGGATTGGACTTGACGAAGCTGACATTGTGCTCAACGTCTTTACCTTGTGAAAAATACGGTGTCAGTTCTGGATCTTTAATAGTGACAATTGCGCCATGCTCACTAAATTGAACTGAAGCCGCAAAGTTGTCAGTTTTATTGGTGCCCATAGAGACACAAAAGCAGTTTTCGAAACTTTCGCTGCATTCAATCAGTACGAGTTTGAGTTTTTGGCGCAGACGTTTGTAGTAGAAGTCTTCGTGACCGCCGTTTTCTAAAAACATGTAATCAAGGCTTTTGAGCGCATTGATGTCACAAGCTCTGAGAAACAGAAACACAGGTCGCGCATCGACGCTGGATTCTCGCAACTCGTCGGCGTTAAACCAAAACAGGGTTTCGGTAATTGGGAAGACGATTTCTTTGGGTGAGAAATGGCTTTTCTCTTTCCACTCCAGTTGATCGTAACGTTCGAGTTCTTGGTAATCCAAATTTGGGGTATGGGCAAAACGACCTGCGTATTCTTCATAGACGGGCGCCATCACCTTATAGCTCTGACGTAACGCCTCGATCGCCGAACCCATTTGCTGAGTAGTTAAAAACTTAGGCATTGTTCTATCTCGTTATTTTCAAAAACTAATGAATCGTGCGTTCTAAACAGGGCTCGGCGGTGGACTCAAACCATTCCAGTGACTGTGAAAGGGAAACCACGTCTCCCACCACTATGATTGCTGGCAGTGGTGGTTTTTGCGCTTTGCAGGTTTCATACAGTCCAGCTAAGGTAGTGACGATCTTGTTTTGATTTTCTCGTGTCCCATTGCTGACGATAGCGCAAGGTGTATCTGGCGCGAGACCGTGAGCAATCAGGTTGTCTGCGATCGCTTCTGCTTTGTGTAGCCCCATGTAGAAAATTAGGGTGTGGTCGATGGCGGCAAGTGCGCTCCAATTTGGTTCGCTAGCATCATTACAGTTTCGACCCGTTACCAAGGTGACACCCCTCGAAACTTGTCTATGAGTGACCGGTATCCCCGCATAAGCACAGCACCCGAGCGCTGCAGTTACACCCGGCACAACTTCATAGTTGATACCTTGTTGAGCTAAATAGGTCGCTTCCTCACCGCCTCGACCAAATACAAACGGGTCGCCCGCTTTTAAACGACATACCGTCAGACCTGTGATTGCGTAGCCCTTCATCATTTGGTTGATTTCTGCCTGAGTTTGCGAACACTTACCGTAGTGTTTGCCTACGCAGATTTTTAGGGTTTTTCGTGGAATTACATCCAAGACTTCTTCCGAAACCAGATGGTCATAAAGCACAACATCAACGCGATTGAGCAAACGAAATGCTTTAATGGTGAGCAGTGATGCATCGCCTGTGCCCGCCCCAACCAAATAAACCTGACCATAAGATGGATTGGATGCCTTCATTAAAAAATACCCCAAATCAATACAACGAATAGGATGGCGGCAATGAGCCAATAAAACACTTGATGAACGTTGTCGCTAATCCAACCTAGCTCCTCTAACATCTCGTTAGTCAGGTCTAAATTTATTTGCTCTATGTAATCGTCCAGTTCTTTCATTTTCAATTGGCTTCATGCAATCCCCTGATGCATTTAAGGTTATTGGTGAGAGCCGTTAAGTTAAATCAAAGAAAAATAAACACCTGTTCAGAACTGATTAACGAGAGGGTGTTTGGGGGCAGAACTTGAGTCGGTTAAAAGACGGGAAAGAGGAAAGGGGAGTGTCAGTTTTTTTGATTTAACTGACTGTAATAAAAATAAAAAAGCCAGAGCGATGTTTGCTCTGGCTTTGTCGTTTTTGGAAAAGAAAAGCGTTATGCTGCTTTTAGGTGGCAGACGCGATTCTTGCCCAATCTTTTTGCTTGATAAAGTGCTTTGTCAGCTTGCTCCACCACGTGATGGTAACTGGTTTCTAATGGTGTAAATCCAACACTTGCCGTAAATCGCACATCGCCACAACCCAAAGTGAGATGGCTTCTTTGCAGCACCGTTAGGAAGTTATCCAGTTGGTGTTTGGCATCGAATTCGTCATTGGCTTGGAACACGATTGCAAACTCTTCACCACCATAGCGCGCTAAACAAATCCCTTTTGGTTTAGGGAAACAGTCGCGCATCACTTCAGCTGTTTTTTGGATGACCAAATCGCCCACTGGATGACCGAATTTATCGTTGATGTATTTGAAGTTATCAATATCGACCATTGCGATAAAACGGTTCTCTGAATGAAGCTCTCTCGACACTTTTGCAGCTAAACACGCTTTATTTTCGAGTTGCGTCATTGGATCTTGATGGCGTAAACGGTCATGCAATTTGAGGTTTGCCAACGCTACTTGGGCGTAGTTCTGAATCAAACTGAGCACGCATTTGTAGGTTGGGAATCGGCAACTGACGTAAGTCACCCCAAGCAGTTCTCGTCCATCAAACAACGGAATGCAGTAGTGATTACTGTTGATCTTGAGCTTTTTCGTCAACTCGTCGCCGTACTTCTTGTTGCGGTAAGTCAACGCACTATGAGAAAAACGCGCCGCGAGTTCGGCATCGGTTAAGACGAGCTTTTTGTTACCGTGATAATCGAGGGTGTAAAAGCTGTAATTCAAGCTGTCGTATAAACAGAACTGTATACCTCGGTGATAGCAGAAACGATCCAAAACATGCCTGAGTTGGGTTTTGAACTCATCAACGCTCTCAGTGCCATTTAGGCGTGCGAGTGACAAATGCAGTTGGTAAGTGAGGTAATTGATACCAATCGCTAGAGCTAATAAAGAAGCAATGACACCTGCAGTAAGAGTAAATGGATAACTGTTGTTGAGGATGTCGGCGCGGTCTGTGCCCGCCACAAACACCCAGTTTAATCCGTTGTCTGCGTCGAAGACCGAAATCTTAAAGTTATCTTGGTAATAGTATTCATGTTTACCAAACAACAATCCTGCGGCTACTTTCTCGCTAATGCCACCGTGATAACTGACAGAGTTATCGCCAATTCGGCTTGGATCAGGATGGAACACCAAGCGTTCGGTGTCTCTGTCTACGACAAACACATAGCCTTTGTTCAAAGTTTTAAGACCGCGTAGCTGCTGAGTAGTATGGAGGAGATCGAACTCTAACCAAAGTTGGTATTTGAGGTCTGGGTTGTCATGTTTGATGGCAAATACCCAGCGTTGTTGCGGGTTTTGGTATAGCGAAGAGATGGAAAATTTATCACTGACGGTATTCAGCTTATGCCATAAGATCTTGCTGATATCCGCTTGTTTTACCTGACCAGAAAGACCATAGGCAATGTTACTATCTGTCGTGGTGTAGAGAATGTTGGAGTACTGTGGTGAGTAATCGATGATGCCTTGGCTTAGCTCATGAAAGTCAGGATCATTAAGGTCTTGCTTGCTTGTCTTTAGTGCGGTTTCTAGTAGATAGAATTTGCTGAAAGCCGCTTCGATTTGGGAGTGGATCAGCCGCTCGGCGGTGATGATATTGGTTTGAGATTGCCGATAAACCATCGACTCAGAATCAACTAACTGAGCATAAGCCAGATAGACCATAAATCCTGCGAGAAGTAGCAGGTAAGGCCGCAGAATACGGATTAAGAATTTAGGTAAAGCCATGGTGCCAAATTACGTTGTAGATATTATAAATGTGATTTGGCTAACGATATTAGATTAGTTTCATTATCGCATCAATGCGTATGGTGTGTTCTTTGACCTGATTGATGGATATCTGCTCGAAACGTCCATAAAACAAACCCAGCATGCAGCTGGGTTTGTAAGAACTTATAGGATTGGACGGCGAATCTGTTAGGCTTCTTGATTTGGGTTATAGTGCAAAATTGCCATCGAAGTTGGAGACAGCAGGACTTCTCCTTCCGCATGTCCTGGGTTTAGGTTACGTACGTTGGTATCGCACACCGTCACCCATTCTTGACCACGCTCACTTGGCAGCTTGAAGCGCGCTGGTGCATTGGTTTGGTTGATCAAGTAAACCAACTCTTGCCCTTCTTTACCAATGCCTAAATGCAGCGCTACTGAGCTTAAACGGTTCCAATCGTCATGTTCCATCAAGCTGCCATCAATACGACGCCAGAAGATGCGGTTGTTATTACGATTTTCACCACTAAAAGCACGAATGAATGGCACCATGTATTGATTACGGTTTGCCACCATTTGTGAAATCCATGCTTTGAAATCTTGCTTGCGCTCAGACGTCGCCCAGCTCAACCAGCTAGTCTCGTTATCCTGACAGTAGGCGTTGTTGTTGCCACCTTGCGTATGGGATAACACATCTGCAGTCAGGATATGAGGAATACCGAACGCAAACAGCAAGCTAGCAATCAGGTTGCGTTTTTGCTTTTCGCGTGTAGCGATGATCATTAGGTTTTCGGTTTCACCTTCAACGCCATAGTTTTCCGAGCGGTTATCACCATGACCGTCACGGTTCTCTTCGCCGTTGGCTTCGTTATGTTTTTGCTTGTAAGACACGAGATCTTGCAAGGTAAAGCCGTCGTGATATGTGATGTAGTTGACCGTGAGTTTGTAAGGCCAGTTCGCTGCGCTGTAGATATCACGAGAGCCCATCAAGCGCGTCGCAAACTCTTTTAGGTAACCTTGATCGCCGCGCCAGAAGCTGCGGGAGATGTCTCGTAGTTTGTCGTTACACTCGTTCCAACCAAATGGGAAGTTACCCACTTGGTAGCCATTAGGACCGATGTCCCAAGGTTCTGCAATCAGCTTTGTCTCGCGAAGAACTGGGTCTTGCGCGACCGATTTAAAGAATGCCGCTTCAGGGTTGTAATCGTCCCCTTGGCGACCGAGTGTTGCTGCCAAGTCAAAACGGAAACCATCAACTTTAAATTCGCTCACCCAGTAACGCAGCGTATCCATAACGAGGTTAAGTGCTGGCTGATAAGTCAGGTCCACCGTGTTGCCACAACCAGTGAAGTTCGCATAGTGAGGACCATGCTTGATGTAACAGCGAGGATCGAGTGCTTTTAGGTTGAAGATAGTCGGACCTTCACCGCCTTCCGCCGTGTGGTTGTACACGACATCAAGAATCACTTCGATGCCGTGCTTGTGCAGCTCTCGAATAGTAGTTTTGAGTTCTGTGACGGCATCTTTTTCGGCATAACGAGGATCTGGCACCATGAAAAGGTAAGGGTTGTAACCCCAATAGTTCACCTTATCCATCTTAAGCAAATGCGGCTCGTGCATACACGCAGCAACAGGTAGCAATTGCAACGTATTGATGTTTTGTTGTTTGTAAAACGCCAACATCTCAGGTGACGATAAACCTAGGTAACGTCCTCTGTCATCACTTGGGACCTCTGGGTGTTGTTGAGTTAACCCTTTTACGTGGGTTTCAAATAACACCATCTCTTCTCTTGGTATGCGAGGGTGATCGGTGTCTTGCCAATCGAAGTGATCCTCGATAACGACACATTTAGGCATATCAAAGCTTTTTGCAGGAGAGAAAGGAGGTTGGTAGTGGAGGGCTTTATCAATCGACTTTGCGTAAGGATCAGAAATCAGCAAAGGTTGGTCTTGATGCGTCACCACATAGCCATACTTTTGCCCAGATTTAATGTCTGGAATAAAAGTATGACGAATACCTGCATATTCATTTGGTAAGTCGTACAGTGCATAGCTGCCGTCTTCTGCAAAGAGCGCAAGTTGAATGTCTTTACTGCTTGGCGCATGAATAGCGAAGTTACAACCTTCTTTATTTAGGGTTGCACCAAGTGGGTAGGGGCGAGAGTGAAGTCGTGTCATCAGAGATACTTTTTTTAATATTTATTGCTACCTTTAAGAAACTATAAGTAAAAAACTTTGTCTTACTTAGGTCAACCACCTTAGAACGAAAATTATCACTGTAATTAAATTACTTTCTACGTCCTATTTTTGACGAAAATATGAAATGGCTATCACTTTGTAGCCACTATAAACCGAAGAAACTTACTAATTCCTCCCTAGATTGGTGATCTGACTCGAAAAAACACCATTCGGTAATTTTTCTCATCCTTTCTCATCCCCCCTAAATTAGTTTGGGGTGGAGGACGTCATCCTTGTACGCCTTGGGTAATCTTAAGACTGTTGAAACAAACGGGGACTTGTTCCCATCTTACCTCTCTTTCTTTAGGTGCATTTTTACTGCCTATATTCACCTAAAAGAGTGAGCAGGGAAGACAGAATTATAAATACCCTTAATGGAGTTAAGAATGAAAAAAGTAAGTGTAATTGCTGCTGCTGTTGCTGCAACTTTAGCTGCTGGTTCTGCTTTCGCAGTGGATTTCCACGGTTACATGCGTGCTGGTGTTGGTGTGAGCGCTGATGGTGGCCAACAAGTAACATTTGAGAAGAACAAAATCGGTCGTCTAGGTAACGAAGGCGATGTATACGGTGAAGTTCAACTAGGTAAAGAAGTTTACAACAACAACGGTAAAACGTTCTACGTTGACTCAATGTTCGCAATGACTTCTAACGGTTCAAACGACTGGGAAAGCACTTCGGCTAACTGTGGTCTAAATGCTAAGGGCGACAAAGTAGAGTGTGTTGACGATGCACAATTTGCTCTACGTCAGTTCAACGTTCAAGCTAAAGGCGTTCTAGACTTCGCTCCAGAAGCAACGCTATGGGCTGGTAAACGTTACTACCAACGTCACGATATCCATATCTCTGACTTCTACTACTGGAACATTTCTGGTGCTGGTGCTGGTATCGAAAACATCGAAGCGGGTCCAGGTAAACTATCTCTAGCATGGGTACGTAACGACCGTAGCGACATCACTGACCCAGGTAACGACGGTAAAGCTGCAAACGTAAACACACTTGATGCACGTTACGCAGGTCTTCAACTATGGAACAACGCTT
Source organism: Vibrio sp. NFR (assembly GCF_027587095.1). NCBI lineage: Bacteria > Pseudomonadati > Pseudomonadota > Gammaproteobacteria > Vibrionales > Vibrionaceae > Vibrio > Vibrio sp. NFR. The sequence continues at coordinate 31,347 of NZ_JAPPTN010000002.1, read as the reverse complement.
CTCTAGAGCTAGGTCTTAACTACGCACTAGTTAACGAAACTGACGCTGCGCCAAACAGCACTAAAGATGCAAAAGATGGCGTAATGTTCACAGCTGAATTGACTCAAGGTCTAGATTCAGGCTTCAACAAAACTGTAGTTCAGTACGGTACTGAAGGTTACTCTAAAACAATGGCGTTTTACGGTGACGGTAGCTGGTACGGTGCAGAAGCGAAAGATGGCGCATCTGGTTACCGCCTAATCAACTGGGGTGTAATCGGCATGGGTGACAGCTGGGAAATGGGTCACCAGTTAGTATACGGTGTTGGTGAAGAAATGTGGGCTGGTCAAGACAAGTGGGAAACTATGTCTGTAGTCGTTCGTCCAATGTACAAATGGGACGACAACCACAAAACTATCTTCGAAGCGGGTTACGCGATTGATGATAACGACGGTGACGAAAACAAATACGGTAAGCTAACAGTTGCTCAAGCATGGTCTGCTGGTTCTAGCTTCTGGGCTCGTCCTGAAATCCGTCTATACGCTTCTTACCTAACAGCGGATAAAGCGGACAACTCAAACACATTCGACAACGGTCGTTCTGACGATACATTCCAGTTCGGTGTACAAGCGGAAGCTTGGTGGTAATCATCTAACCATTAAGTCCTAAATTGTCCTAGAATGATACAGCCAGAACCTATCTGGCTGTATTTATTTCAAAAACAATAACGAGTCGAGGTAGACGGTAATGAAAAAATGGCTTGCTCCCGTGCTGTTGGGAATGTTGGCTACGGGTTGTTCTTCTGTAGAACAAGTAGACATGAGCCCGAAAGGTCAGCAACAAGTGATCACGCAGTCGGGTGATATTCAATGGGTACCAATTGATGTACCTGCGGTTACTGAGTTCGCTTTGACTGATAAAAGCCAAATGCTATTAGATGGTAATAGCGCAGGCGCAATTGCAGCGTTCGCTCTACCGGGTAATCGCGGCAGTCTCGATATCAAACTAGAGACATTCGTAAACAAGAACCTAGAGTTCTATGCACCAAACGTCGTTGTAATGAATGCGGCGGGTGAACCTATTTACCAAGCAGATTTTTCAAAGTTTGAGTACGTGCCAGCAAAACTACTGGATAACGATAAGTTCGTACTTGAAATGAATGTAATTCCAGACATGACAGGTAACGATTTGCATGTGTTGGTTTACACCACTTCCGATGATCTAAAAGGAAGTTCAGAAGTTCTTCACCCTGCAAAAGCCTTCGCACTGGCAAATCACACTCAGCCGCCAGATATTGCAGATCCTCAAGCGAAACACAGCCCACTTGGTCAGTTCCGCTTCTCAGTATCCGCGAACGATATCGTGAATACTAAAATTGTCGCGAAAAACGACAATATCCCACAAGGTACGGATTTAACCAGCTACTACCACAGCTCGATTAAAGCAGCGGTCGCGGCTAATGATATTCCGAAAGCACTAACACTGCTTGATGAAGCGAAAGAATTGGGCATCGAAGGTGCACAAGAAGCATTTGTGAAAGCAGTAAATACAAAATAATTTAAAAAAGGTCAGCGATATGCTGACCTTTTTTATTACTCTATTTGAGTGTTTAAAACTCACCCCTACATATAGTTAGCTTATTCACAAATTTATTTGTTTTACTTTGTTTTTTATATTTAACAGATCAATAATTAAATTGTGTTCCTAACCTTACTCGTCATCGATTAGGAAATAATTAAACCTATCAAAGTAATCTGGCTCAGCAAGATATGGAATAATATTCTTTATCGGTAGTTCGATATTTTGTTCTTTTTAAATATTAAACTTTTACCAACTTGGTGAGTTTTTATTTACTTTGGAATATTAAAAAGGAATTAACGTGAAAATGAACATGATGAAAACATCACTTGCTGCTGCCTTACTTGTTGCTCTTGCTGGTTGTCAATCAACGGCAGAACCAGAAGCGGCGGCTGAGCCTATTGTTAATCTATCTCAAGATGAAGTCGTCGCTTTTATGGCGGCTTGTGATAACCCAGATAGTACGGCGAAAGGTCCAATTTCTAAGCCACTGTTTGTTGTTGGTACGTTTGCTGATTCAGATTGGAAGCATGTACCTCAACGCCAATACACTTATAAAGGTAATAACTTCTACCAAGTTGTGACGCAAGAAAAAGCAGGCTCTTACAAAATGCAGTACGCGACAGAGTTGTGGTTCCCACAATTTACTGCGAAAGGCAATCGAATGAACGTGGGTGAATTAACACCACTGACTTTCGGTGGCTACGGAACGGATACAGCGGTTGATATTAAAGAAGATGGTAAATATGTTTGGAGTCTTCAATTTGAAGGCGAAGGCAAACCACTTCATGTAATGGTTAATAAGTGCCAATAATATTCCATTTCGTTATTTAGATTTGCTTTTTTTATTAACCCCTACATGGAGAACGTGTCGGGGTTAATTTTATTTGGGAGAGTTTAATGCACAATATCCGATATAATAAACTGCTTGGTAAATCGCTTATTGCGTTGAGTGTTGTCGGTGTTTTATCGGCATGTAATTCCTCTGGTAGCAGTGATAGTGGCAGTACACCACTTCCAGATTCGAGTTATGCCTGCCAAACGAATGTGATGGAGCAGAGTAATCAGCTTCGCACGTATCAGATCATGGTTGAGAGCTTTGTCGATGGTGATTCAAACATAGGTCATGGGACCGGATATGGTACCAGTCATCACAATGGCGACTTACAAGGCATCATTGATTCCCTGGATTATATCCAAGACTTAGGCATGAATGCGATTTGGTTGACGCCAGTTTTTGAGTCTCAAGCGATTGCGGGACAAGATCACTGGGCAGATCGTTTGGATGCAACGGGTTATTTTGCTACGGATTATTTTAAGATTGATCCTCGCTTTGGCGATTTAGAAACGGCAAGAACCTTAGTTAATGAGGCACACAAGCGTGGTTTGTATGTCTTTTTTGATGGCGTATTCGGTCACCACAAAGAGGGATTGATCAAACCTTCTCCGTCTGGCTTGCTGCCTACTGGTGGTAGTAATCCTGTTGATTATCCTGCCAGCTTAGACTTCTACAAAGAAGTGGCGACCTATTGGGTGAAAGAGCTGAAGATCGACGGCTGGCGTTTGGATCAGGCGTATCAAGTACCAACGGATGCATGGACACAGATCCGCAAAGCCGTCGATGATGCTTCGCAAAGTGTGACTTACACCAATGCTGATGGCAAAGACGTTAACCCTCTTGGCTATATGGTTGCAGAGATTTGGAAGGGCGAATCTGATATCGCAAGTGAAGCGTATGGGTCTGCGGATGATCCCGCGTTGTGCTCGGCGTTCGACTTCCCAATGCGTTACCGCATCGTAGAAACGTTAGCGGTAAATGAAAGTGGCGTGGGTGGGCGAGGTGTTGATTGGTTGGATAATGGCTACCAAACGCACAATCAGTATCCATCCCATGCGCAGCCAAACTTAATGATTGGCAACCACGATTTAGTTCGTTTTGGTGACTTACTTCAACGCGGCGGTATGGCTGATATTAATGACGCCGAGTATTGGCAACGTCATAAGGCTGCGTTTGCTTTCCAAGCGGCTTATACCGGACCAATTACGCTCTACTACGGCGACGAAATTGGCGATCAAGTTGATGGGTTTGCTGCGAAAGAAGACAATAACACCTGCGCCGTGCGAGGCGTGTGCGATGACCATGTCGCCCGCAGCAGCGCTAAGATTGAGGGTGTGACAGCAACCTTGGATGCAAATCAAGTTGACCTAAAAAATTACGTTAAGTCTTTGATGGCGATGCGTGCTGCTCATCCTGCCCTGTATCAAGGTTCTCGCGTTAACTTAGCGGCAAGCAATGGTAGTTATGTCGATCTGAAAAAGTCTGGCAGTGATCAGGTGTTGTTTGCGCTTAATACATTAGAAAGCGCTCGAAACGTTATTTTGACTGAGACGCAAGTGGGTAGCTCTCAAGCGCTGGTGGACTTGCTAACGAACCAAACAATCACACCAAGTAATGGGCAATACCAGATCCCAATGTCCGCACTACAAGGGCGATTCTTTAAAGTAACGCCGAGTGTGCAATAGCATCTAAGGCTACTTGCTCATTAGTATTTTATTTCTATCCAAAGCCAAGTGCAGTCTTCTACCCCCATAGAGACTCACTTGGCTTTTTTTGTAGGTTTTAGAAATCATATACCCAGCTAATTCCGAGATGCTTGGCTCAGCGAGAGTGATTTAGTTTTGTAGACGTGGCGGCGATTTAAAGGTTTAGTTCTTCTAAATCAAGAGCCGACAGTAAAGTCTACAGGACAAGGTCTTACTGTTTGCAAAGAGTACCCTTCGGGGAAACAGGAAATCCATGACAACGCTCTGAATCCTGTATCTTGAAGTTAATTGGGTATGACAAGTTCTGTTGTTTCGATTCCTATCTCTATCTCTATCTCTATCTCTATCTCTATCTCTATACGCATGTTCTATCTTACTGTTTTATATCGAACAAACGGTGCTATCCAAATCGAGAAACAGTACGCAATTTGTGAGATGCTCTGCACGATAATGAGAATATTCACATTCGTGCAACGTAAAATTGTGAGTTAACGCTTATTTATATGTGATCATTATGTTTATCTTTTCTTGGATTTATATAACCAATGGAAAATTATAATGAAATCCATAGCGAAACCCCTCTTTATCCTACCTTTGCTTTGCTCTCCATTCGCCTACAGTGACGTCATCAACGGTGACTTCGAACAGTGGAATGGCAATTCGCCAACACAATGGGCTGTGATTGACTCTGGTATTGCGGTATCTCCCACTAGTAACCAAGTGCAGTCCGGTGGTTTAGCGGCGCAAGTAGTCGTGAATACGGGTACCCAAAGCAACACGGACTTTCTGCAAACCATTAATGTGGAGCAAGGGAAAACCTATCCATTTGCAGTGTCTGTTTATCACACTGAAGGCAATGTTAAAGCGCGTCTGATTGTTGATGGGTACCATGGTTATTCAAACCCTAAGCAAACCAATCAATGGCAACAGCTCACACACAGTTATACCGCATCATCAAATAAAACCATTAACGTTGGTCTGAGATTCTATGATGAATCGGGCTTTGATGGCTCTGAAGTAGTGTATGTCGATAACTTCCTACCTAACCAAGACGGTGGAGGTACTCAGCCTCCGGTTGAAAGCTGTAATGATAATGAAATCCGACTGACTTTGACGACTGATAGTTACGGCTCAGAAACCAGCTGGGAACTGAATGACAGTCAATCAAAAGTACTCTTCTCTGGTCAAGGTTTCGACTCTTCTAAAACCTATGAAAAGACCATGTGCTTAACCGATGGTGACTATCAATTTACCATCAATGATAGCTACGGTGACGGCATTTGTTGCAGCAGCGGTAACGGCTCGTACGCTTTGATGCTTGGTCAAAAAACGCTTGCTTCAGGTGGTGAATTTACTAAAACGCAAACCACCAGTTTCACGCTGGGTGAAACAACTACACCACCGGTCGTCGGGGAATATTACAAAGCGGCGGAAGGCAAAACAGGTTTTGCATTGAAAACGGCGTTGTTCAATATCATCAATAACCACACTGGTCGTGGCTACTCTGCGATTTGGACATTGGTGAAAGATGCCGATCTGGACAACTACTATGAAAAAGACGGCACAATCCTAGACATGTACTCAGAAAAACCATTGGGTAATGATGCTGTCAGCTTTACCAAAGTGACAGATCAGTGTGGTCAATACAAAGCTGAAGGGGATTGCTATAACCGCGAACACTCATTCCCGAAAAGCTGGTTTGGTGGCAAAGTTGAACCAATGAACTCAGACGGTCATCATTTGTTTGCGACCGATGGTTATGTGAATGCTAAGCGTAGCAACTGGCCATTTGGCGAGGTGGGTAGCAGCACTTATGTTTCTAATAATGGCTCAAAATTAGGTTCAGCCAGCGCATCTTTGGGCTACTCAGGCACAGTATTTGAGCCAATTGATGAGTTTAAAGGTGACTTCGCTCGTGCTTACTTCTACATGGCAACACGATACGAAAACGTGATTGGTAATTGGGAAAAGAACTCAAGCAGTTCAGACGCTGTACTCAATGGCACAAGCACGACGGTATTTGAACCATGGATGCTTAACATGCTTAAGCGTTGGCACAAAAACGATCCGGTGAGCGCGAAAGAAATCAATCGTAACCAACAGGTATTTGATTTCCAGGGTAACCGTAACCCGTACATCGATCATCCGGAATTTGTCGAAATGGTTTGGGGTAACTAATCTCGTCAACAGACCCTAATAAAGCCGTCCACTTGGGCGGCTTTGTTTTTATTGTGCAAACTTCGCGATGAGCTTGGCGAGGGTTTCCATAGCTGGCTGCCAGTTTTTTTCAGCTCCGAAGTTCGCCACACTGAGGCGGATACAGTTTTGGTACTGCCCCTGCGTGCCAAATACAGAGCCGGGTAGAATACTGATCTTGTGTTCATTACAGGCTTGATAGAGCGCGTAGCTGTCAGTTTTTGGTGGTAAGCGTAACCAAAGTAAGAATGAGCCTTGTACGGCATTGATTTGATAATTATTTTTTAATTCAAAGTGCACGTCTAAACATTGATTTAGCATTTGCAAATATCGACGGACGTTTGCTTGGTACACGCGACACATTCGCGCCGTATGCGCGCGATATTTCCCCGACGTCAAAAAGGTCGCTACCGCTGATTGCATCAAGTTCAAGCTGCCCATGTTTTCACACAATAAATACTGCTCGACCTGAGCGCGATAACGCCCTGCCAGCATCCAACCAATGCGAAGCCGTGAATCGAGCGTTTTCGATAAAGAATTCACATAGATCACTCGTTGTTTTTCATCCAATTTTCGTAGGCTTGGCAAAGTCTTATCGAAGCTCAACGCACCAAATACATCATCTTCAATGATGGGAACGTCTCTAGAGACCGCGAGTAGCTGCTTTCGTCTTTCAAGTGGCATCAGAGAGCCGGTTGGATTGGTAAAGTTCGGTGTGACGACAATGACTTTGATCTCCCATGTTGCCATTGCTTTTTCTAGTGCGTCTGGGTCCATACCATCTCGGGGGCAGCTTGGGATCTCAACCACTTGTAAACCAAGCGATTCAAGCATTAATAAGTTACCGAAATAGCACGGTGATTCGACAGCGACAATATCGCCGGCTTGTGTTGTTGCTCTTAATGCAAGGCTGATTGCTTGTTGGGCACCATGGGTTACCAGAAGATCGTCAACATTCGCAGGGGTTCCCAGATCTTGAGTGATCTTAGCCAACTGTTTGATCAACAAATCATCGCCTGGTGGCAATTGATAATGGCTGGATATATGGCTTTGCTGGCGACTATGGCGACCAATTTCGGCATACAGACTTTTGATTGCTGGGGCATCAATATTTGGGTGTGCAGAACCAGTCGGAAGCCGCTCTTGATACTCAGGGTAAGTGAGGATTTGCTTACACACGGAAAGTAAATCCACACGCGTAGGCTTGGCGATCTTGGCTTCACTTTGTTCCGTGGGTTTTACGCGATAACCGGATTTGGGCACAGAATAAACCATGCTTTGCGCTTCCAGCTCTTGGTAGGCACGGATCACCGTGTTTTTACTTACTTTAAGCTCGGTGCTTAATAGACGGATGGAAGGTAACTTATCGTCCGGTTGATAGACCCCATTACTGATCGCTTGTTTGAGGTGATGCTCGACGATCAAGTACTTATTCGCATCAAGCGTACTGATTAAATCTGTACCCATAAAAACACTTCCATCTGTCACTTTTTGAAAACACTGTACCTAACTACATTAGCAACATTCGAGATTGAAAAACATTCAAAATTTAAAAACAGGTAGAGTGAGGGCGCATCATGTTAATCAGAGCCATTCCTTTTGTATTCGTTATTCTTTGGGCTTCTGGGTTTGTCGGCGCGCGCTTTGGTTTGCAATACGCTGAACCAGCAACCTTATTGTCGATTCGCATGGCGTTTAATGTTTTGCTGTTCCTAGTGATAGTGGTCTTGCTGCGTCGTCGTATTCCAACGGGCAAGGACTTTTGGCACAGTTGTGTGGTTGGTGTATTGATTCACGGTTTTTATTTAGGTGGGACGTACTTTGCTATTAGTTTGGGTATGCCAGCAGGACTAAGCTCGTTATTGGTAGGTATACAGCCCATTTTAACTGCCGTGCTGCTGGTAGTGTTCGCTTCTGAGCAATTTAAGCCATCACAATGGATTGGTTTGTCATTGGGCTTTGTCGGCATTGCGATGGTGCTGATGGGTAAGATGGAATGGCAGTCGGATTTGCACAAAACTTTAGCGATTGGTGTGTGTTTGTCATCTCTGTTTGGTATTACCGTCGGCACGTTGTATCAAAAGAAATACTGTCAACAAGTGGACATGGTGGGAGGCGCAACGGTGCAATATTTGGCGGCATTGGTGATGTTTCTACCTGTTGCAATGCAGTTTGAAACCATGCAGGTGCAATGGACAGCGGAGTTTATTTTCACCTTGATTTGGTTAGTGGTTGTTCTGTCTTGCGTAGCAATTTTATTGTTGCTGTACATGGTCAAGAATGGTGCGGCATCAAGCGTTGCTTCTGTGTTTTACCTTGTGCCTCCAACCACGGCGCTTCAAGCTTGGTTTGCGTTCGGTGAGTCATTTGATTGGATGGGTATTATTGGCTTTGTGTTGGCAGCGACCGCAGTATATTTGGTGGCGAAAAAGCCTGAATTTCCAACGCTTAAATCAAAGTTTGCAAAGCAAAAACGTAAAATATACCTAAATTAGGTAGGGACATTTGCGTGCCAGAGAGTACAATCCGGCTCTCAATATTGTGTGGAGCCGGGTAATGACCGTCAAGCCAGATCGAATGACCGCAATGCGCGATATCATTGCACAAGTAAAAGCTGAACTGCCGATTTATGAACCAGAGACGTTTGTTTGTGGTCCTGAAGGACAATGCATTGGTTGTCCTAAAAAACTGTTGGAGATGGTCGATTCAGAATTGAGTTATTGGGAATCGGCGATGGAACGCGGTATCACTCCTCAATTTGATGAAATTCGTCGCTTTGGCAAAATGTGCACCAGCGTGCGTCGAGGTCTAGTACGTAATAACGTCCCTTTGTTGAACGCTTAATCAACACTTTTTCGACATCCCCTTCGTTACCTTGTCTTCATTGATTTAGCAAATGAAGACAAGGGGCACCCATGCGTAAATTCTTTTTCTCTGTTGTTTTCTTATTGCTTGTATCCAGCTCTGGATTTGCAGGCTATAAATGGTTTACCGATAACCAATACGGCGAAGCGGACCTAGTCGCAGGAAAGCAGCGTTTTGAGTCTTATTGTGTCTCTTGTCATGGTGATAAAGGGCATGGAGATGGTCTTGTTGCCAGAGCCATGGACATTAAACCCGATAATATATCTGCCGAGCTCTTAAACCCGTTTGGGACGAAAGTGGAGCTGATTGGTTCTGTCTTGGAAGGTGGTAATGGGCAGGGCGGTGCAATGCCACCATTCAAAACTGTGCTGAGTGAAAACGAAGTCAATGACATATTTGAATACATCAAAAGTATTAACTAAATAAGATTCTTATTTTAGAAACAAATACTTAACCTGATCGTTTGTGCCGTAGTAGTTTGAATTTAGTCGAGTTTTTTAGCTAATTGCTGAGTATGTTTCAGCACAACTTAGCGGCTGGTCTCAAGTTCTTAATTGGTTCGGTTTTTCTCTCAGTTAGTGCGTTTCTCTGCGTAATTTCAGCGATATATTGGCTCGGTTCTCACATGGAAGTGGGAGCGACGACCTTTACCCTCAGCCATTTCGCTGAATCAAGCATCAAGAGGCTACTTGGGTAACTATCATTTGTCTGTATGCCGAGAGATAAGAAGTGAAAGCAAAAGGATTTACGTTGATGGAAATCACCATTGTGCTCGCAACATTGGGATCCATTGCTCTCGCAGCTTTACCTGTCTTGCTCGATATCCACCGCCAAGCATACGCGTCTATGCTGCACAGTTCACAGTCCTCTCTGGGGACATCTCTTAAGTTTTTTCATGCCAAAGTTGTTATTGATGATGCACAGGATAGTCAACAAATCACTTATGTTGACCATCAAGTGAAGATGCTCAGTGGCATGCCGGAAGCAAGTGCGAACAGTATCCGTGCTTTATTGGAAATAGGATTACCCGCCAAGGGCAATTCACCCATCGATAAGCCGTGCCATGGCAGCGATTTTTGTATTATGGGCAATCAATTTCCTAACAGTGCACACTTTGTTGAGATCCCAAAATACCAATTTATTGATCACTCTGGTCTAGATCGTGTGGTGTACATCTGGCCGCAGGGCTATACCTTGGAAAGTGAGGCGTGTTATTTCTATTACGTTAATCAGGCATCAAATCGCTCAGTGGTAAGAGGGCATGTTACTGAAGGGTGTTAGGTACGGGCAAACTTGGCGTTCACCTAAAAACACAAAGCCCCAAGTTCAGAACTTAGGGCTTTGTTTATTCTTGGTTGGAAAACTCAGCGAAGCGCTAAATCTCTGCGACCAACTTTTTTAGTAGGCGTAACATCTCTTTCTGTTCAGCCGGCTCTAACGGGCTCATTAGTGCTTTATTGACGTTCAACGGAATTGGCAGCAAGGTTTCTTTGAGGTTTCGCCCTTCTTCCGTGAGGTAAATTCGGAATGATCGGCGGCTATTTGGATCAGGGTGGCGTTCCACTAAACCAAGCTTCTCAAGCTTGTCCAAAGTGCGAGTCGTGGTTGAGTTTTCTACCTTAGATTTCGCCGCAATATCGCGCTGTGTTACGCCCTCTTCTTCCCATAAACACATCATGGTTGGCCAAAGCGCTACTGTGAGACCATGCTTCTTGAGTTCGATCTCAAATCGCTTTGCCGCATCGTGTGCAACCACGTTGATCATCCAACCAAAACTGTCTTGTCTATCAAACTGTTCGCTCATTTTCTTTCTCTTATGATAAAGCAACGATTGTCATGGTAACCAATGTTGCGGCAACTAGCACCCCCAACGCACGGCTTTGCGGTGCGAGATAGACAATTTTTTGCTCAGCAACAGAGGTTTCTTTGATTGTTTTGGTCTGTTTACCAGTGATCATGGCTTTCACTAATGGTTTGCCTTTTAATTTATAAAGAAGGATCGCGCCAATATGTAAAGCGATCAATATTGGTAAAAGATCGGCCAAGGTTAGATGTAGCCACTCCATGCCAGCGAATACGTCATCGTTAAGCCAAACTTCCGAATAAGGCCATGTGTCGAATACGCCACCAAGAGCCATTCCAGAAATACATTGAAGCAAGAGTGCTGTCAGCATGGTTACTACCATCCAGCCGCCAGCAGGGTTGTGACCAGCAGTGGCTGCCGATTTTCCCTTTAAATAAGAAATGACGTCTTCAGGAGAGCGGAGAAACTGACGAAATAGGTTAGTCTCACTGCCGATGAATCCCCATACCATTCGCCATACTAGCAGTGTGAATAATGCCAATCCAAGTTGGATATGAGGACCGTTACCAGACAGCCCAGATGCCATCAATGTTATAAAAAGTAAAACTTGACTCCAGTGGTAGAGCCTTGTTGCTAAGTCCCAAATCTTCATCATTTACCTCGATCGTTTTGTTGTGTGATGATCTTCTTTATGGTAATTTACACAACAATAGTTGCGTATGCAATGATTGTTGTGTAAATTTAAATCCAACAACCCAACAATGAAGAACGATTAGGAGAAAGACATGAAAAAGACACTGGCACTGATTGCACTTTTACCGACCATTTTTGTACCAACAACGCTTTTTGCTCAAGACTTCAGCTCTCAAATCGACATGCGCCAGAATGCGTTTGAGCAAATTGAATCTCTATCGAAGCAAGCGGACAAGGCTCTGAATGGCAGTAATACCGATTGGCAAGCTTTAGCGCAGATCGGCAATGAACTCTCTCGTCATAGCGAACATTTGCTACAAGCGTTTCCGCAAGGTAGCCAAGCTGATAGCAAAGCGAAGAAAGAAGTGTGGAGCAAGCCAGAGAACTTCAATCGTTTGATGGTGCAAATGGATGAAGGGTTCGTTCAACTGTATCAAGCAGCGCAAGATCAACAAGTTTCAGCAGCCGAGGCTGGACTCAAACAAGCCCAGAGTACTTGTCGTAGTTGCCATCGCGCATATCGTAGCCGCTGGTAATAGAGTCAACCACATTGAATTTAACTTGAAGCAGATAAGAAAATCGTAAAATGAAAGGTAACCTTATGAACAGAATCATCCTATTGAGCACACTTGCTGTTGCGTCTTTCTCAAGTTTTGCTGCTGATTACGGCGTTGAACTAGCCTGGAATACTAACGATGTCGAGCAGGTTTTACAGACATTACCAAAACAGAAAGCCGCATTTAATCAACTTATCGAGCAAGGTGATGTGAAAGACATGTTCGTTTTACCAAGCAGTATTGATGGTAAAGTGGTACAAATTCTGCGTTTTGTTTTATCAGCAGAAAACGAAGCGGAAGTACAAGCAAAACTGCAAGACTTACCCATGTACCAACAAGATTTGGTGAAGATCGCGAGTATCCAACCTTTGGGTGCTAAATGGTTAGATAACACGCCTGAGAGTGATAACTACAGTGTGACATTGCGTTGGAAAGAGGGGGTTGAGGCTTTAGAAATGGACCGCGTATTGGGTGTCGATTTACAGCGTGTTATCAATCTGAACAACTCTGGTTTAATCACTTCGTCTTATATCAATACCCAAGTACTCGACAATGGCATTGAGCGTCCAATCTATTCAGTCGCTGTGTTAGCCAAGGATGCGCAGCAGGCACAAAACCTAATGTACTCTTTTGAAGCGGTTCAGCTTGGCTATGCGACATTTGAAATTGAATACTTGGGTAAAAAGTTAGATATGAAAAGTTAACCGAAAGTCTCTTTATTCAAAGCTCAAGATACAGGCGTAGCATATCTTTATGTTGAATGCCGTTTTCCCAAATTGGTTCTGGGTAGTGGAGTAAGAAATGATTTTTGTCCACGCTCTCTACCCTAAAACCTAATCGCTGATAATACGTCAGTTGATAACCAAAGGTACCCGTTCCCAATATCAGTTTTTGAAATGATTGACTTTTCATGGCTTCAATTGCAAAACGCAATAGATTTGAACCAATGCCGCGTTGTTGATGTATTGGCGCGACTGAAACGTTCATGATTTCAGCTTGTGTTTTCGAATGAGGTAATATCACACATGCACCAACAATTTGATTGTCTTCAATAGCGGCAAAGCCAATGGATGTATCAAGATATCGCTCAATGTTGTCTTGATTAGGGTCTGCCTCTAACAGCAAAGTCATTGGAATTTGGTTTGGTGGTAAAGGTTTAAATTCAATCATCACAATTACGTGTTAAGTCATTGGGCGAGCGAGTATATCGAAAGGTCGGCTTTGCACCCAAGTAGCCTTGGAATCTTAGCTTATCAAGAATGGCTTTTGCTGCTAGCGTTCATTTCGTCTTGCTTTAACACCATTTTTTGACTCATCAGATATTTGCCATTGGGTAGTAACACTTCTCCTAGCTCACCACCATGTTCGAAGCCAAATTGTTCATACAAAGCAATCGCTGCTTGGTTGGTCTTATAAACATTGAGAACAATGGTATCATAACCATACTTCCAACCACTTTGAATGGCGGTTGCTAGAAGTTTTGTTCCTAGTCCTTGGTTGCGATAATGACGATCAATGTGAATGCCAAGAATACCAGTTTTCGCAAACTCTCCACCTTCATAACCGCACATTTCGGCAGGGAAGATCTCAATACTTCCCACTAATTGCCTCCCATCAAAGGCGACAAACTGAGGGATGGATTCTTTTTCTACTCGCGTGATCACATCACTCAACATTGTTCGGTCAGGCGCAGGAGATCGTAAATACTCGCCTTCTTCATATACACGGTTCCAGAGCGCAATAAAATGGTCGATATCGTTGAGAGTAATCGGTCTGATCTGCATTCATCTTCCTTGATTAGTGCATTAAGTGTAGTTGGTTAAACGAGAGTTCCAGTAAAGCCTTGTTGGTTAGCCTAGTATCAGCTCCGATAAACAATGCACTTGAGACGGAATAGGCTTACTTGGAACAGGAAGGTTTTTAGGATTGAACCAAATGACGTTTAGCCCTGCATCCATTGCGGGATAAATGTCTTTTTCTGGTAAGTCTCCCACCATAGTGAGCTGGCTGGGTACTACGTTTAATTGCTCAGCGACCGCGAGATAGAAGCTAGGTTGATTTTTCGCAATACCAAGATTGGCAAAACAAAAGTAACCACTGATGTATTGGTCCAGTCCGACTCGCTGAAATGCCTTTTGCACGTCCTCCATTGCGGAGTCTGATGCACTGGTAGCGATATAAACGCTATGCTGCTGTGACAGTTTTTCTAGCGTTTCTCTGGCGAGAGGCATGGTCTCGACGTGTTCCCAATCGCACATTTTTCCTTGTGCGTGAGGGAAATCTACCATTAAGGTGTTCCCCCAATCGAAAAGATAAATCATGTTCGAATCTCCATTATACCCAAGTAACCTCGAGATGCTAGGTTCAGCGAGAATGACTTGGTTTGTAGACGCGGCGACGATTTAAAGATCTAGTCACTCTAAATCAAGAATCGACAACAAAGTATACAAGCCAAGACAGCTCGCCCTTTGGGAGCGTGTCATTGCCCCGATGTCTGCGTCAAACAACTTGGAAAGAGCTGGCTATTACGCTGCGTTGTTTTCCTTGACCTCGAATCAATGACAACGCTCTGAATCCTGCATCTTGAAGTCACTTGGGTATAATCAATATATTCGAACGGCGCACCAGAGCGAGATGCGGCAGAGGAGACATTAACGATGGCACTGCCAGATTCAAATCGTTTCGCCGCTTCTCGACAGCAGAGAAAGCAGCTAGTGACGTTAGCATTCATCACGCTTTGGAAACGCTCAAGACTCATGTCGGTAAGGCGAGATTGAGTGAATAAGATTCCAACATTGTTGACGAGGTGAGTGACTTTACCAAGTGCTTGTTCGGTTTGTTCAAACAATGAGAGCACCTGTTGCTCATTGGAAACATCCGCTTGAATAGCGATTGCGTTACCGCCATTTTCTTCTATTTCGTTGACAACTTGTGTGGCAGCGTCAGTCTGCGTACGATAGTTTACGCACACAGAATAACCTTGTGCTGCCAATCGCTTAGCAGTTGCTGCACCAATGCCTCGGCTGGCTCCGGTGATGATGACTACTTTCTGCATAACATATCCTTGTTTTTGTAGTGAATATTATTTTTGTAATGAATAGAGCCTATCAGCGTACTTTTTCCCACCGATTTCATAGGCTTCAGGGATGATTTCAGTAAGTTTAAATCCGCACTTTTCCAGTACTCGCTCGGAGCCAATGTTACCTTCCGTCACGGTGGCAGAAAACTCAGAGATATTGTGCTGGTTAAATGCCCAATCAATTACACCCGCAAGAGATTCGGTACCAAATTGTTTACCGTAAAACTCTGGCAACAACAAATACCCAACCTCAGCAATTCCATTTTGCAGTACAAAGCCAGTGATACCGATTGGCTGTGAGCTGCACTTTTCATAAATCACCAAACATAACCAATGTTCACTTTGGGGAGTCCATATTGGCAGACGCGATTCAAATTTCTGTCTCATGTCAGCTTCTGTTGGTGGATCAAAACAAAGAGCAATGATTTCTGGATCACTGGATAGACGTCGATAGAGATCCCAATTGTCCTGAGTGAGCGGTTTTAGCTCGGTTCTTGGGGTAGAAATAGATTGAGATAGCACGTGCGATTCGCCTCCATGTGATCGAGTTTTCATATTTCACACAAACATATCAAAAGTGCTTTGATAAACAACATCTATCGTTATGGCGAATACGTCTGGTCAAGAAAGATTTTTTTAAAAAATGGAATATGGTAAGGAGCCTCTCAATAACGAAAAATAAGTCACCACATAGAGAATAGGCATGACTCAGATCAAGTCGAAATTACTACTAAAGGGGTAAGTATGCGACAAAGCATGTAACTTTGTGAGTATTTATTTCTAATTATGTCAATTAAAAAACGTTATATCGCCGCAATGGTGGCAGTGGGTATTGGTGTGGGCTGGCTAACTTTAGGCGGCACCGCAGCAGTGATGCATTACACATCGGACACTGAGTTTTGTCTTTCTTGTCACTCTATGGAAATTCCATACAAAGAGTATCAAGGCTCAGTGCACTTCAGTAACGCTAAAGGTATTCGAGCTGAGTGTTCAGACTGTCATATTCCGAAAGAGCCAATGGATTACTTGATCACTAAGATCCGTGCCTCAAAAGACATTTATCACGAGTTTGTGACTGGCAAGATCGATACGCCTGAGAAGTACGAAGCACATCGTACTGAACTTGCTGAGATGGTTTGGGCGCAGTTCCGAGAAAATGATTCGGCAACCTGTCGCTCTTGTCACGATTTCGATGCAATGGAAGAGTTCGAGCAATCACGTGACGCGGCGAAGATGCACGCTTACGGTAAAGCGAATGACCAAACGTGTATCGACTGTCACAAAGGTGTAGCGCACTTTGCTCCAGAAGCGGAACTTGATAGCAAAGCGTTTGAAACACTGATGAGCTTCACAACCAAGACAGCAGCAGATGCGAAAGTGGTTTATCCAGTGACGTCTATCAGCATGGGCGACTTTGGTACTGTGAACCCAACAACCAAGCTGGACGTTGTGAAAGCTGAGGGAGACAACCGCACGGTTAAGATCAACGCATTCCAAATGAAAGGTGCAGAACAAGTGCTTTACATGGGTGAAGGTCAACGCGCGATTGTCGCAACACTATCTGAACAAGGCCAACAAGCAGTTGAAGCTGGTGAGTTCAAGGCAGATGTATATGGCAACGAGTGGCGCCCTGTCACTCTAACGGCAACGATTGATTCTCCAGTCGTTGATACGCTAGAGCCAGTTTGGTCATACGCGGAAGAGTTGGACAACGTTTACTGTGCAACTTGCCACGCGAAAATTCCTTCAAATCACTTTACTGTGAACGCATGGGGACCTGTAGCGAAGAGTATGGGTGATCGCACTGATATTTCAGCAGAAAACCTAGAAATTTTGACTAAGTTCTTCCAGCACCACGCGAAAGATGTGGTTGGTCACTAATAGATAAATAGAAGGATAAGATTATGACTAATTTAACTCGTCGCGGATTTCTAAAAGGCACTGGTCTAACTGCTGGTGCTCTAGCTTTCACTTCATTGACGCCAATGAGCGCGCTAGCGTCCGATAAGCGTGGTTCAGGTGTACTCACAGCGGGTCGCATGGGTCCAATGCTATGTGAAGTGAAAGACGGTAAGCTGATTTCTACCACGAACGCATTGCCACAAACGGTACCAAACAGTCTTCAAACTACGGGGCCTGACCAAGTTCATACTAAAGCTCGTGTTAAGTACCCAATGGTACGTAAAGGCTATTTGGCAAACCCATCTGTGCCAGAAGGCGTGCGCGGTAGTGATGAATTCGTTCGCGTGTCTTGGGATGAAGTTTACAAACTGATTCACGAACAACACATGCGCATTCGCAAAGAGCATGGTGCTGAATCGGTGTTTGCTGGTTCTTATGGTTGGCGTTCAAGTGGCGTACTGCACAAAGCTCAAACGCTTCTACAGCGCTATATGAGCATGGCAGGCGGCTATTCAGGTCACCTTGGTGACTACTCTACAGGTGCAGCGCAGGTGATCATGCCGCACGTGGTAGGTTCTATTGAAGTATACGAACAGCAAACCACTTACCCTGTGGTTCTTGAGCACAGTGACGTTGTGGTGCTTTGGGGTCTTAACCCAATCAATACCCTAAAAATCGCTTGGAGCTCAACAGACTGTGCCGGTCTTGAGTTCTTCCACCAGCTTAAGAAGTCAGGTAAGACGGTTATCGCTATCGACCCAATGCGTTCAGAAACCATCGAGTTCTTCGGCGAAAACGCAGAATGGGTCGCTCCGCATCCTATGACGGATGTGGCAATGATGATGGGTATCGCACATACACTTGTGAAACAAGGTAAGCACGACAAAGAATTTTTAGCGAAATACACCACAGGCTACGACGTATTCGAAGCTTACCTAATGGGTAAAGAAGACGGCGTTGAGAAATCTGCAGAGTGGGCATCTAAGATTTGTGGCGTGCCAGTTAAGCAACTTGAGCTACTTGCAGACATCTTCAGCAAAAACCGCACAATGCTGATGGCGGGCTGGGGTATGCAGCGCCAACAATACGGAGAGCAACGCCACTGGATGCTAGTGACGCTAGCAACTATGCTGGGTCAAATTGGTTTACCGGGTGGTGGTTTTGGCTTCTCTTACCATTACTCAAACGGTGGTAACCCTGCACGTGATGCGGGTGTGCTTCCTGCGATTTCAGCATCACTAGGTGGCGGATCTTCTGCGGGTAACGATTGGGCGGTTTCTGGCTCTGTTAATGCGTTCCCAGTAGCACGTATTGTTGAAGCGTTAGAAAACCCAGGAATGAGCTACCATCATAATGGTCATGACTTAACGTTCCCTGAGATCAAGATGATTTGGTGGGCAGGCGGTGCGAACTTTACTCACCACCAAGATACCAACCGTTTGATCAAAGCGTGGCAAAAACCAGAGCTTATCGTTATCTCTGAACCATACTGGACAGCGGCAGCGAAGCACGCGGATATTGTTCTACCTATCACCACATCGTTTGAGCGTAACGATATGACCATGACAGGTGACTACAGTAACCAACACCTAGTACCAATGAAGCAAGTGGTAGAGCCTCAAGGTGAAGCTCGTAACGACTTTGATGTATTTGCGGATATGGCAGAATTGCTTGCTCCGGGTGGACGTGATGTTTACACCGAAGGCAAAACGGAAATGGAATGGCTGTATGGCTTCTATAAAGCAGCGCAGCAAGGCGGTCGTGGTCAACGCATCGCAATGCCAAACTTCAGTAAATTCTGGGAAGATAATCAGTTGATCGAAATGAAGTGGAACGAGAAAAACTCGCAGTTTGTACGTTACGCTGAATTCCGTGAAAACCCAATTATGAGCCCACTAGGTACGCCAAGTGGTAAGTTCGAGATCTTCTCTAAGACAATTGAAGGCTACCAGTTAGAAGACTGTCCTCCGCACCCAACTTGGATGGAGCCAACAGAATACACGGGCAATGCCACTGATGGTGAGCTTCAGCTAATGACGGCGCACGCCGCGCATCGTCTGCACAGCCAGTTCAACTATGCGAAGATTCGTGAAGAGTACGCGATTGCTGATCGTGAGCCGATTTCTATCCACCCAGAAGATGCAAAAGCACGAGGTATTAAGACCGGTGATCTTGTTCGTGCCTTTAATGGTCGCGGTCAAGTTCTGGTGGGGGCATTGGTTACTGATGGCATCAAGCAAGGTTCTGTTTGTATTCACGAAGGTGGTTGGCCAGATCTAGATCCGAAAACAGGTATCTGTAAAAACGGTGGTTGTAATGTTCTAACGCTAGATATTCCAACTTCTCGTCTTGCGAACGGTTGTGCGGCAAACTCTGCGTTGGTTCGTATCGAGAAATACGAAGGACCAATCCTTGAGCTAACGGCATTTACACCACCTAAGAATGCTTAGTCTTAGTTTAGAGCTCAATGTTTAAAATGAACGAAGCCAGCAAGTTGCTGGCTTCTTTTTATCTATTTTTTAAGACTTTTACTTGGTTGCTAAGGCAACGAAAGGCGCTTTTTTTGTGATTTGAAATGTAGGCAGTAAGGTAAATACCACCGCGACAAACACCACTGAACCAATCAAATCCTCAATTCTGTGCATGCCTAGCCACAAACGGCTGTACGCTACGCCCATAGCCCACACCCATAAAGTTGCAGCAGAAAAATAGCACTTATTCTGCAAAAATAACCCACCGAAGAAGGCTAAACAGATTGAAACGAAAATCGTATGACCAGATGGGAAAGAGTAATCTTTTTCACCTTGCCAGTGGCGAGTGCGCCATTCGCTGACTTTCTCAGAAATCTGCCCAATCACATTCGCTTGCTGAGCGGTTTCTAGTTGATAAAACGCTTCTGGATGTTCAATTAATTGCTCTGCAGCAAGCAACTCGGTGTAGGGACGTGGGCTTTCTGTCATTAGCTTCAAGCCTGTTTTGCTGGCAAAACCAATCACCAGTAGCAACCCCAGCATCGACAGTTTTTGCATCCAGTCGGTGCGAGATGGTTTAAAGCGGTAAAGGGACAGCACCAACAACGTCAAGGTAATTAAAAAGCCTTTGCTGCCTGCAGAGTCTGTCAGCAAGGTGAATAGGATGCCAGTACCATCAGAAACGTGAGAAGTAAGATCGTGGAACGAGGCAAACAGCGAAAGCGGGATGATGCCAAGAATGAACAAGGCGAGCATCATCAAACCATATTTTTTTGTTTTCATGAAAAGTCATACAGCAGTCGAAAATAGGCGGCTATCTTACGACAATTGATGTGAAAAACTTATCAACGCTCTGTCAATTCGAGTGTGAAAGTGACATTGCAGGTCTTCGCTGTGAAAGTAGGGACTTTTGAAAGTTTTGAGAGGTGAACGCGCTCATCCATAAGCGCTTTGCTCTGGAGTGAGCAAGGTTAGCTCATCAAACCCCATAGGTACTCCGATGCGGCTTTTGGATCTTCAGCGTGGCAAATTGCCGAAACCAAAGCCAAGCCATGAACACCAGTGGCGCTAAGCTGCGGAATGTTACTTTCGTTAATGCCGCCAATGGCAACAATCGGCAGTGAAGTGGTCTCTAACGCCATCTTCAAGCCATCAATACCCCAGAACTTCTTGGTGTTGGTTTTGGTTGGCGTCGCGAATATCGCGCTCAAACCGATGTAATCAATCGGCAGAGAGTCGGCTTCTGCAAGCTGCTCTTCATTTTCGATAGATAAACCGAGAATTTTGTTTGGTCCAATCAACTCACGAGCAATGATTGCTGGCATGTCTGATTGCCCAAGGTGGACCCCATCAGCATCGACAGCCAGTGCGACATCTACGCGGTCATTGACGATCAAAGGCACATCGGTATCTTTAAGGATGTCTTTCACGGCTTGAGCTCGTTCGATAAACGCACGCACATCACCGTGTTTTTCGCGGACTTGTACCATAGTCACGCCACCTTCCACCGCTTTTCTCACAACACGCTTTAATGTGGCTAAATCTTGTTGGTCATCGGTGACCAAATATAAACGATAGGCGTTCATTGGGTTTCCTTTAAGCCTCTCATTGAAAGAGGATTGAGAGGCTAGTGTTAAAAGAGATAAAAGCTTATTGCACGTGCAGTTTGAGGCGCTTCGCCAATGTTTCTTCATCCAACTGGTAAAGCTCATCCAACAGGTTCATTTGCAGGCTACCTGGACCACGAGCTTGTTCCGCTGCAATCTCGCCAACAACACCTAGTACCGCTGCTGCTGCGAGACCAGTGTCATCACCAACGGCAGCAAAAGCGCCCGTTAGTGCCGTGAGCGTACAGCCCATTCCTGTTACGTATGGCATCATCTCGTGACCATTGTTTAGTTGCACGGTTTGCCCTTTCGTGACGATGTAATCGGTCTCGCCAGAAATCACCACGCTTGCATCATACTCTGTGACTAAGAAGTTGGCAGCGCCAAGTGCTGTGTCGCTGCTGTCTAACGCATCGACGCCTTTGCTTTGTGCTTGCTCGCCAGCGAGTGCAATGATTTCTGAGGCGTTACCTCGGATGATGAGTTTGTCTGCAAGGCGTGCGATCTCACGTGATGTCTCTGTACGTAGTGAGCTTGCTCCGCAACCGACTGGGTCGAGTATAACGATTTTACCATTGGCATTGGCTTGCTCTACGGCATAGCTCATACGAGGTGTCCAAACGCTGTCTAAGGTACCAATGTTGATAACCAGTGAGCCCGCGAACGACATCATCTCTGCCATTTCCTGCTTGGAGTGCGCCATGATTGGAGAAGCGCCGATAGCCAATAGCGCGTTTGCCGTGTTGTTCATCACCACGTAGTTAGTGATGTTGACGACTAATGGCTTTTGTTGGCGTACTGCGGTTAATGCTTGGGTGATTTGTTCAATTAACATGAGACTCTCCGATTAATCTTGCTGAGCATTCAGACCTTGTTGCCAGAATGCTACTTCCATACGCGTTGCAGTTTTGAATACCTGAATCAGGTTTTGACCACGCTGGCTATTGATGTCGATTTCCGCCAATAACTGGTTAAAGTGTTCTGCACCTTTTGCGACACCAGATTGGAACTCCTCACCACCGTAGAGATTAATCCAACTTGCGTATGGATTGCCTTCGATTACTGTCTTTTCATCTTCAATCAGCATCTTACCGATAACGGCATAACCGATAGAGCATGGCGCTAGTGCCGCGTATAGATCAACAAGATCGCCCGTCATGCCGGCATCCAATACGTAGCGGGTGTAAGCCACAGTGCCGAAATCTTCCGGCTCGTTTTCTAGGTCGGATTCCGTCAGCCCCCATTGCTCACAGTAAGTCACGTGGTGGGCGATTTCAGAATCGAGCAATGCATGTACGCTTGGGAGAGCGCGGCGCATGTCATCCAAAGTACGCGCTTTGTAGATCGCTAATGCGTAAGCTCGTGCGTACTGCTTTAGGAACAGAAAATCCTGCTTTAGATAGTGCAGAAAACAAGGCTGAGCCAGAGTGCCTTGCGCCAATTGCTGCACGAAAGCATGCTCAGTGTATTCTTGCCAATCTTGGTGGCAAGCGTCGATCAAGTCTTGGTATTTCATTATGGATATCTCGTTATCAAAAGACCTTAGGCTTTGAGCCTAAGGTCAGTAGAATTAGTCAAAGCTCGGTACGTAATCTTTCGCTTTTGGCAGTGTCTCGATGATTTTTTGTGAATACATGAATTCGGCATAATCATCGTAGCGTTTCAGATCTACTGCAGATGGACGAAGAGCGAAACGAGTTAGCGTGTCATTCCAAGCGCGTTGGTTAAGCTCGTTGTTGAGGGTGTCTGGTGAATAAGCCACAAACTCTTTCCAAGATTCTTTTGGATGGTTAACGATGTAAGTGGTCGCTTGCTCCAGTGCTTTGTTGAATGCCTTGATGGCTTCTTTGTCATAGGTTTTTGCATTGGCTACGAAGACTAACTCGTCATACGCTGGCACGCCGTGTTCTTCAGGGAAGAAGGCTTTAGCTTTATAACCTTCTAGTGCCAGTTGGTTGGTTTCGAAGTTACGTAGACCGCCCCAAATCGCATCCACCTTGCCAGACGCAAGAGACGAAGATAGCGCCCAACCTACGTTGATGATTTGTACGTCAGAAAACTTCACGCTCTCTTGAGCGAGCATGGTGCCGATTGTCGCTTCTTCGTTGCCTGCGATCGCAATACCGATCTTCTTGCCTTTCAAGTCGCCAAGGTTTTCATTCTTACCGTTATCCAACACCATCAGCGTGTTGAGTGGCGTAGCAATCAAAGTCGCAGAGCGGATTAGTGGCAAACCAGCTGCGACATCGATAGTTAGGCTCGGTTGGTATGAAATCGCCATGTCGACCTTGCCAGCAGCGACCAACTTAGGTGGTGTACTTGGATCTGCAGGCTCTTGAATGTTGACCTTCAAACCTTGTTCTTTGAAGTAACCGCGCTCTTTAGCAATCACGATAGGACCATGGTTTGGATTGACGAACCAATCCAGCATAAGTGTCATCTCTTTTTCAGCAGCGAGTACGTTGGTTGATACCACTGAAGCGAGTAGAGCAGCAGCGCTCATAAGTTTGTTTTTATTCACGGGGTTCTTCCTTTTCTTTCCCAATTTCCTTTGGTTATTTTCTGCAATTACTTGCTTTCCCAAGGGATGGCTTTTTTCAATAATTTATCGGTGATGAAGTAGAGTGCGATAGACAGTACGGCGAGGATAAACAGCGCCGCAAACATCTCATCAATGATCATGCGAGCGTTGGCTTGGAGCATCAGATAACCCAAGCCTTCACTTGAACCTACCCACTCACCGACCACTGCTCCAATTGGCGCAATAACGACGGCAACACGAATACCTGAGGCTAAAGTTGGTAGTGCGGCTGGCAATTGAATATGACGAAGTAGCTGCCATTTCGACGCGCCCATGGTCTTGGCAAGGTCGAGGTAACCTGTTGGTGTATTGCGTAAGCCGTCGTAGCAACATGTCGTGACGGGGAAAAAGATGATGATTGCCGCCATGACTACTTTCGACGCAATGCCGTAACCAAGCCAAAGCATGAGCACTGGCGCGATGGCGAACACAGGGATCGCTTGGCTAGCAATCAGAATTGGCAGTAACCAACGCTTCAGCGGTTCGAACATCAGCATTTGCAATGCGAACAGCAAACCCATCGATAATCCAAGCGCCAAACCAAGTAAAATCTCTTGCGCGGTAACCCAAGTATGTTTGAGCAAGACATCGTAACGAGTGACCAATCTATCCAGCACTTCAATCGGTGAAGGTAAGATGAAACTTGGCATGTCGAATACCACCACGACCAACTGCCACAATCCCAAGATCACCGCAGTGCTTATGACCAAGCGCAGAGCCGGATGGGTCACGCGTTCTTTTTTATTAATACGTGCCGAAACGGAGTTGTACTGAGTCATATCACTCATAGTCTTTTTCCAATTGATCCAAAATCGCTTGTTGTAGCGCTGCGCACTCTCCATCGAGAACTCGTGGCGGCTTGGAATCCGGAACAACCAAGTGCTGAGCTTGTGCAGGCGTGCCTTGCAGTACATAGAGTTGGTGAGCCAATCGCACCGCTTCTTGTGGGTCGTGGGTAATCAGAACAACCGTCTTATCTTTCAATAATTCGGCAGACAAGGTTTGCAACTTATGGCGAGTAACCGCGTCCAACGCAGAGAAAGGTTCATCCATCAGAACCAGAGGCTTGTCTTGCATCAGAGTACGAGCAAGGGCAACACGTTGTCTCATGCCGCCAGATAGTTGAGCTGGCTTAGCATCCGCGTAATCGGCGAGTCCCACTTGGCTGAGTAAAGTCAGTGCACGTTGTTTATTTTGTTCTGGTGCTTGATCTTGAGAAAATCGAGAACTTAGGCAGACGTTGTCTAACACATTTAACCACGGCAGCAACAAGTCTTGCTGCGCCATGTAGGCAATACGCTTGTGTAAGGTGATGCCATCCGTGGTCGTTAACTCGCCATGCCATTCGACTTTGTCGTCTAACAAACCCGCTAGATAACGAAGGATCGTCGTTTTTCCGCAACCACTGCGACCAAGTAACACCGTCCATTGATTGGCAGGGATGGTCATACTCAACCCAGCTAATGTTGGTGTTTGGCTGTCTTTGTATTGCAGACTTGCTTCGGTAAGCTGAATGCCGAGTGCATTAGCGCACATGCGTGTGACCTGCAAAAAAATGGTTCACAGGACCATGACCTTTACCGACATCCAATTCGTCAGCGTGTGCGATAGCTTGGCTGATGTACTGCTTACCAAGGTGCACCGCTTTGTGCAGGTTGTTGCCTTGACCAAGGTAAGACGCGATAGCAGAAGACAGTGTGCAGCCTGTGCCATGGGTGTTTTTGGTTGGAAAGCGTTTAGCGCTAATTAACTCGGCATTGTCTTGCATGATCAGCAGATCGTTGCTGTTTTTGTCTTTTTCCAGATGACCGCCTTTTAACAGCACCGCTTTTGCCCCTAATGCGCGCAAGTCAGCAATCATATCGTTCATTTCAGATTCTGATTGAGGAACTGGTTTACCTGTCAATGCAGCACCTTCAGGTAGGTTAGGGGTAATGATGTCTGCGAGCGGAATCAATTCTTCTTTTAAAGTGCTGATTGCCGACTGTTCCAGTAATAGATCGCCGCTGGTGGCCACCATAACAGGGTCAATCACGAGGTGTTTTGGCTGGTATTGTTTAATTTTGTCTGCAACGACTTTGATGATATTGGAATCGGCCAGCATGCCCACTTTAACTGCAACGATGTTGAGGTCGGTAAATACCGCATCAAGTTGGCTCTCTACATGGTCGAGAGGGATTGGGAAAATCGCAGAAACGCCTTGGGTATTTTGCGAAGTAATCGCCGTGATTACCGAGCAAGCAAAACTGCCGGTTGCGGACATCGCTTTTATGTCGGCTTGAATGCCTGCGCCGCCACCGCTATCAGAACCTGCAATCGTTAACACAATCGGTGTGTCTGTTGAAGTTGCTGCTTGTGGCTGTGTTGATGGTTTTTCTTGGCTTGACTGCTGCGCCATGGTCGCTCCTATTACAAGACGTACAGGAACTGACTTGGCCAAGCAAGGGAAGATCGGTGATCGGATCCATTGGGCTAGCTGCACTGGTAGAGACTCAAGGCAAGCTAGTGGCAAAGTGATGATAGTTCCCTACGTCAGTGCTAACTGAATCAGGTTCAACGGGTCTCGAATTTCGATCTCAGCCGATGCATTCACTGCATGGGCCCCCCGACTATTTCGTCAAGATAATAGCAGTTCACTCAGTTACGGTGCACGTGTTTTTTTATGGCTAGAGAGAGTCATCATTTAAATATGAGAACTGGATTCTCTTCGTAATTAGAGCCCCAGCGTTGTTAACTGCGCTCACTCGCCCAATCACATAGGCTAACTATGCTCATGGGACTCTTTCGCTTGTTGCCTAGCTGGAACCCTTATTATTTTGTGAATCCAACAGCAATGTGGTGGCAGAATTTAGTGTAAATAACGTGCTGCATTGAAACTGGCAGTTCAAGACACTATCTAATAGTGAGATGTCGACATAATACGTAACGATTCGTTCTTTGATTTAACAAGGATTAGCATAAAACAAGGTTAAAAAAGTGTTAATATTTAACGCGTTGCCAATATCCTTTTGAGTCATCCAATTTAGGTTATGACTGTTATAAACAGAGTCTAACTCAAAGGTGGGGAAGGCTAGGACGATCAACGAGCAAGGAGATTTCATGCTTAATTCTGTAACAGCGAAAGCGGTGATCGATCATGCCCTCTTTTTAGGGGCTGATTTCGCTGAGCTATTCGTTGAACACCATCAAACCAACACTGTCCAGATCGCATCTGGTGAGGTGGACAAGGTGAACTCGGGTATCGATTTTGGTATCGGTATTCGTCTCTTCTTCGGTCATAAAGTGCTTTACGGTTACACCAACAGCACCGATGAAGCCGAGCTTAAACGCGTAACCTCACTGCTTGCAGCAAAAGACAAGCGTGAGCAAATCGCCTCAGCAGGTTCTCTCAATCTGAACCGCTACCCAATTCAACATGGTTGTCGTATGCCACTTGGCAAAGACGCTAACCTAGATTCTAAAATTGCTTTCTTATTGCAAGTTGACCAAGCCGCACGCGCAGAGAGTGAACATATCAGCCAGTTCATCGGCAGCGTGCTTCAGCGCGAACAGCAAGTGTCTATCTTCAACTCAGAAGGTCTACACGTTGACGATACTCGCCACTACATCCGAGTTGCTGGTAATACCGTCGCTCAAAAAGGTAATGAGCAGTCTTCAGGTATGGAAGGTCCTGGCGCTCTTGCGGGTTGGGAATTCAGTGAACAGCTTGATGCCAAAGAGCTAGGTCAAACTATCGCGCAGCAAGCGTTGGTGAAACTTGGCGCCGATGCTTGTCCATCGGGTGAAATGCCGGTGGTGATTGGTAACGGCTTTGGTGGCGTTATCTTCCATGAAGCATGTGGTCACTTGTTAGAAACCACTTCAGTTGCGAAGAAAGCATCAGTCTTCCACGACAAGATGGGCGAAATGGTTGCTCACACCGCAGTGAATGCAGTCGATGATGGCACCATGACTAACGAATGGGGCTCGATTCATGTTGATGATGAAGGCATGAAGACTCAGCGCACTCAATTGATCAAAGACGGTAAGCTTACCAGCTTCATGGTCGATAAAATGGGGGGCATGAAGACAGGTTACGAACCTACGGGGTCTGGTCGTCGTCAAAACTACAAGTTCGCACCAACCTCGCGTATGCGTAACACCTTTATCGAAGAAGGCGAGCATTCACTTGATGACATGCTGACAGGCATCGAGCGTGGTATCTATGCGAAGAAGATGGGCGGCGGCTCGGTTCAACCGGGTACGGGAGAGTTCAACTTTGCCGTTCGTGAAGCTTACCTCATTGAAAATGGTAAAATCACCAAACCTCTGAAAACTGCAACGCTGATCAGCACGGGTCCAAAAGTGCTGAAAGAAATCAGCATGGTCGGCAAAGACATGGCGCTTGCGCCGGGCATGTGTGGTTCCGTGAGTGGTTCAGTGCCAACAACAGTCGGTCAGCCAACGCTGAAAGTAGATAACATTCTGGTAGGAGGCGGTAACTAATGAGCCAAGAACAACAACTTCTTAATGCGGTTGATTACGTCCTATCAGAAGCAAAACGCCAAGGTGCAGAAGCGGACGTCATTGTAAACCGCAACAGCAGCTTTTCTTTGAAAGCGAACCTAGGAAAGCTGGATGAGTACAAAGTAAGCTCAAGCCAAGTTCTGGGTGTTCGTGTTGTGAAAGATGCGCGTGTTGCAACAAGCTATTCTGAGTCGTTAGAGCAACCAAGCTTAGATTTGATGCTGACCAACGCACTGCAAAGCGCTCGCTTTTCCAAACAAGATGAACATCAGACGATTAGTTGCGTGAACAGCCAAATTGCGACTGATGTTGCTGAGATTTCACAAGAAGATACGACTTCTGTTGATGAAAAAATTGAACTGTCTCTCGCACTTGAGCAAGGCGTAGTCGCTCTACCTCACGCTTCTAGCGCACCTTACAATGGTTACAGCGATGGCGAAACGCAACTAATCATTGCCAATACTCAAGGTACATTGTGTCAACACTTCGAGCGCTCGTTCACTTGTTACGCGTATACCTTGTTTGAAAAAGACGGCAAACAGTCAATGGCGGGGAGAATGTCACTTGGTCGCCGTTTTGATGAGTTGAATCCAGCTTACTGTATAGAAGGCGGTTACAACCTTGCTCGAGATCTTCTTGAAGGTGCACCGGTTGCGACGGGTAACTACCCTGCTATCTTCCATATCAATGCGCTAGCAAGTTTATTCGGTGCTTTCGGCAGTGCTTTCTCTGGCGTAAGCGCGATGAAAGGCATTACGCCACTGGGTTATAAGCTTGGTCAACGTGTTGCGAGTGATTTAATTAGCTTTACTGATACGGCTTACATGCCAAATGGTATGGCAATCGCAAGTTTTGATAGTGAAGGCTTTGCTACTCAAGACAATGTGATGATTGCTAATGGTGAGTTGAAAACCTTGCTACACAACAGCCAGACCGCAAGTTACTTGGGTGCAGTCTCGACAGCAAGTGCCGCTCGCGGTGCAAAATCGAGCCTAGAAGTATCAGCGAATCACAAAGTGATTGCGACAGGCAACAGTAGTGCGTCAGAAGTGAAAGCGGGTGAGTACCTAGAGTTAGTCGAACTGCAGGGTGTTCACTCTGGCGCGGATGCGGTGAGTGGTGATTTCTCGTTTGGTGCGAGTGGCTTCTTGTGCCGTGATGGTGAGCGCGTTCAACCAGTGCGTGGTATCACTGTAGCGGGTAACTTCTACAAGATGCTGCAAGAAGTTGAGGCTGTGGGTGATACTCAGCTAATTAACGATAGCCGTACTTTCTTCTCGCCAGACGTTCGTTTTGCTCGTTTGAGCATTGGCGGTAAATAACTCCGGCATTCCTATAGAAACAAAAAGAGGACTCAATGGAGTCCTCTTTCTTTTATCGAATGATTAACTCGTGAGAATTAAAATTCGCGAATGTCTAACTCATTGTGGATCAATACCACACACTGAGAAGCGAACAGCATCTTAGGACCTAAGCTGATCTTCTCTGTGCCAAGGCGCTTTAAGCTGTTAAAAGACTTCTTCGGCATCGGAATATGGTCAGTTAGCAAGAAACATGGGTTTCCACCGATTTCTGCATCACGAACAAATTCGCCTTTTTTATCCAACATATATAGTTGGTGATCTTCTGCCAGTTCTTGCACTAGGCGTTCAAAGCTGACTGTACGAACGGTGATACCAGGTTCGACTTCACGAAGCTGCTCTTTACCCATACCAACCGAAGCGTCTAAAGCGCGAGCCACCGCTGCAATCAAAGTTGACTCATGGAAGCCGCCAATGTTGGTTATGTCGTTGGAGCGAATGGTAATGGTACGTGAGAAATCTTTTGTGCTTTCTAAAACCAAGTGCACAACCACATCTTCGCGGTGCGATTGAGCAACGAACATAGTGTTCATCATGGTATGAGCAAGAATCTCTGTATGCGCTTCATTACCAACACCTTCTAACAGTGCTTTGCTGGTGGTTGGCGCCGCGCGAGCTCGTAAAACAAAAGAGCGCATGAATTTAGCCTCTATATAGGAAGAGTGAATGCGCGGAAGTATATACCCAAGCAGGGAAGGGATGCGAGTTTAATAGCAAATGTGAACTTACTTACAAAGCTTCGATTGTCGTAAGGAGTGTGCTGGTTAGAATAGAGGCAACCTGTTAGGAGCGGTATATGGAAATCAAAAAAATAAACAAACAAGTCTATAGAAAGAAGGTCAACCTAGTGATTGGTGGCTTTGTTGCCTTGCTTGCGATCTCTTCTCTTGCTTTTAGTACTTTATTAATTATCTTGTTCGGTAATACAGATGTAGTACCTGAACAATCGACGGGGAACTTTCATTGGAACTTAATTGGTGTTGTGCTCGCCTTAGCCACTTCACTGTCTTTGTTGAACCAATTCAAAACACGCCCTTATATGGAAGAAGTGTTGTATGTCTGGAAACTCAAGCAACTGCACAACAAGATCTTTCGCAAACTGAAAAGCATTAAAGCCGCTTCTGTTGAGCACGATGTAAAAGCGTTGACGATACTTAAGTTCTACTATACGACTCAAAGTCAGGTGTTTGAGTTAGACAACAACACATTAACGATGAGCAGTGTAAATAAAGAATTAGAGGCAATTGAACAAATAGAAGCGGCGCAATCACTGGATCTGGATATCGCTAGCTTTGAAGAGTCTTGGATAGACACATATTGATTGCCTATTTGCTACTTGAAGTTAACAACTAAGTGCTAAAAATAAGCGTTTGAGTGAGATTTCATCACTCAACGCTTTTTTTTAAGTTTTTTTCTAAAAAAGGGTTGCCAAGAAAAATCATCTCCCTATAATGCGCCTCCGTTGTCAGGGCAAAGCGGAAACGCAAAAGCGGTTGGCAATGAGGCGAAAGAAAAAGCTTCTAAAAATTAATTTAAAAAAGTGTTTGACACTAAGAATTAATTCCTTAGAATACGCCTCCGCTTCGATAGCAAAGCTTACGAAGCAAGTTCTTTAACAATATAG